>JAKLFE010000003.1 GCA_022711355.1 Spirochaetota bacterium
AGATCAGGAGGCGAGGCGTGACCGTCCTCCTCGTCGAGCAGCTCGTGCAGGAGGCCCTCGAGATAGCCGATCGCGGCTACGTGATCCAGACGGGGCGGATCGTCCACGAGGGGAGCTCCCGCGAGCTGCTCGAGTCGGACGAGGTCAGGAAGGCCTACATGGGCATGTGAGGGGGCCCTATCCCCGCTCGAGCGGCTTGCCGCAGTAGGTCGCGATGCGCGACGCCGTTTCGAGGATGGTGGCGCGGCGCCGCTCGGGGACCATGTCCACGAGCCAGTCCTCTCCATCCGCGGCCTCGCAGATAAGGCGGAGGTAGCCTTTCTTGTAGAAGGGGCGGCGCTTGACGAGCTCGCCCTCCCGGCCGTCCCGGCCGGCGAGTACGCGCTCGTTCTCGGCCTTCTCGTCCTCGCTGCCGGGGATGGTGCCGCGGACGAAGGCCTCGACGCGGAAGCGCGCGATGCCCGCCAGGGACAGCTCGCTCCGGCGAGCCGCGATGACCAGGCCCGCCCGGTGCACGGCCAGGCCCCGCGCGGCGTCGAAGCGCCAGCTCTCCTCGTAGAGGGCAGCCGCGGCGGCGAGGGCCAGGATCACCCAGCCGACGAGGCCCGGGGCCTCGCCGGCGGTGACGAAGGCAGCCGCGAGGAGGGCCGTGACGAGGGCCATGAGGGCCCGGTACCAGAGGGGGACGGCGTAGGTCAGGCTCCCGTCGCGGCGGGACGCGAGGACGAGGGGGATCTCCATGGACCCGAGGATAGCCGCCGGGCCGCGCGAGGCGCAAGGCCTTGCCCCCGCGGCCCCGGTCGTCGTATCCTCGCCGCGGAGGATGCCATGCCAGCTAGCCGCGTTCGGCTCGAGACCAGCCTCGGGGACCTGCTCGTCGAGCTTTTCGACGAGGACTGCCCCGTCACCGTGAAGAACTTCCTCGGATACGTGCGGTCGGGCCATTACGACGGCACGATCTTCCACCGGGTCATCCCCGGCTTCGTGGTCCAGGGCGGGGGCATGCTCCCCGGCATGGTCGAGAAGGAGACGGGAGAGCCCATAGCCAACGAGGCGGCCAAGGCCCCCCGCAACCTTCGAGGCACCCTGGCCATGGCGAGGACCATGGACCCCGACAGCGCCACCTGCCAGTTCTACATCAACCTCTCCGACAACCGCAGCCTCGACTACGCGGGCGGGGGCCCCCGGGGCGCCGGCTACTGCGCCTTCGGCAAGGTGGTCGAGGGCATGGAGGCGGTGGACGCCATGGCAGCCGCGCCCACGGGCCGCCGCCCCCCCCACGCCGACGTGCCCAAGACCGACATCGTCCTCAAGAAGGCGAGCCTCGCCTGAGCCCCGGCCGGTACGGCCGCTCGCGCGTAAAAAGCCCCGTCCGGGCAGGCCCGGACGGGGCTTTCTCATCTCTCAGCGCGAGGCTCGGGCTAGAAGCGGCTCTCGGGCTGCTGGGACGGCCTGGTCTCGATCCGGGGAGCGGGGCGCTGGCGGGGGGCCTTGGGGGCGGAGGAGACGACCCGGGCGGTTCGCCGGCGCTGGATCCGCTCTTCGGGGATCACGCAGCCCGCGCGCTCGAGCATGCGCTTGAAGGAGGAATCCTCTTTCTTGAGCTCGCGGGAGCCTCGGGTGATCTTGCACAGGGAGAGGCCGAGCTCCTTGGCTATGTCCCGCTGGGGGATGCCCTCGGCGATCCGCTTGACGAGGGCCCAGCGCTTGGCCATCTCGTCGGCTTCCGAGGGGGTGAAGAGGCTATACAGGAACTGCTCGACGAGGGCGGGGTCGGAACCCGAGAGGGCGCGCGACATCTCCGCGATGTTATCCGAGATGAGTTGGGCGTCGGTATTCATGGTGAGGATAGTATACGCCCTTTCCTTGATTCTGGCGAGAGTCACGTTTGAAAATTCGTAGCTATCGTTTCAAATTATGAAATCTAGTCGAAGACCCCCAGCTTGTAGGGCAGCCAGGAGGCGAGACCGAGGATGAGGGCTTCCGCTACCGCGGATCTGTCCCCGCGGCGGTCGGGCCCGCGTCCCTTGCGCTTCATGGCATCGCGCCTGGCGCGGAGCGCCGCTTCGAGCTGCCCGGCGCGGAGGAGGAGGAGGGCGGCGAGGATCCCGAGCCAAGCCCAGCCGGGGAGTCCGGCCGGCCTCCCCGAGCCGGCGCCGAGGAGTCCGGCCAGGCCGAGGGCGAGGGGAACGAGGGCGAGGGCTCCCGCCGCGGCCTGGAGGAGCCTCCAGAGAGCCCGTTCCTTGAGCCTGAAGACGAGGATGCCCCGGAAGCCGGCCAGGACCGCGTCGTCCTCGAAGCCCAGGAGGCGCCGCGCCTCCTCGCGCCCGAGGGGCGGCAGGGGCCATTCGACCCAGTCGCGGCCCGTATCGGCCTCGGGCTCCCCGGGGCTCCGGCGGTCCGGCCCGGCGCGGGAGGAGCTCGCGTCCTCGAGGGAGAGCGCGACGTCGAGGCGCTCGCCGGAGGAGATGAGGCGTCGCCGCGCGGCGCGCTGGCCGAGGACGGCGCCGACCATGGGGAAGAGGACCCGGTTGCGTAGGGGGGACATGACCCGGCAAGGCGCGCCGAGGAGGGAGTGGAGGAGCATGTGGGGCGCGTTCGGCAGGGGCATGCAGCCCTCGGCGAAGCGGTCGGCGAGGGGCGCCGTCCTCCGCGCGCAGGAGCCGATCGCGGCCTTGCGGCCGGGCAGGGCCTGGATGGCCGTCTCGTCGTAGCTCCCTCCCTCCGCGTCGAACCAGAGCCGCCGGCCGCCGGCCTCGATGCCCCCGCCTAGGATGAGGACGGCCGGGCGACGGGCGCGAATGCCCTCGGCCTCGAGCATCGAGAAGGCGAATCGGGTCGTGGCTATGCAGCCCCCGCGGCAGGAGGCCTCCATCGCCGCCAGGAACTCGGGGCTCGCCGCCTCGCCGGGGGCGGGGGGAGGGGGAGGAGGGCCGGCGAGGCGATCCGGCCGGGGCGGGATGCCGAGGAGGATCCGGACCGAGGGACAGAGCTCCCGTACCCGCCTCGAGACCAGGGAGGCGTCCGCCGGGCGGAAGGCCAGGGGCTCGGGCTCCCCGCCGCCCCCGGGCCCGAGTACGGTCGCCCCGCCGGCCTCCCCGAAGCCGAGCTCGTCGGCGACCCGCATGAGCTCGATGGAGGCCGGGTCGAAGCCCATGAGGCGGGTCGCGACCCGGTCGGTCTCCACCGCATGGTCCCCCGCGATGACGAGGCGCGAATCCACGGGATCCACGGGGGCCGGGCACTCGCCCTCGCCGCCCACGACCCCGTCGATGAGGACGAGGTCGGGCTTGAAGAGGTAGAGCATCTCGACGAGCTTGCGGTCGATCTGGTAGTGGTGGCTGCGCTGGCGGAGGTTGTAGGGTATGACGCCCATCGCGTTCTTGAAGCCGAGGGTCACGCCGGTGTAGAGGTTGGTCTTGAGCTTGGGCAGGGAGACGTAGGCCGCCTCGCCGCGGACCACCGCGGAGAAGGGGCGCGGCACGAGGATCTCGCGCTGGACGCTGGCCTTGGGCAGGAGGTAGCGGTCGACCGGCTCCTCGTCGAGGGCCACGAGGCGGCAGCCGCGGCGCCGGGCCAGGCGGTCGATGCCGGCGACCTTGAAGGATCCCCGCGTGGGCGCGCCCCGGCCCGAGGATTCGACGATGACCAGCTCCGAGGCCAGGCGCGAGAGCCAGAGTACCGCCGCGTCGAGGACGCGGGGATCGCTCGACTCGGGGTAGGAGCGCCGGACCAGGCCCATTCGGTGGTAGACGGTGACGAGGTTGGGCTTGACGAGGACGGGCCGGCCGCGGAGCCGGGCCGCGAAGCCCGTCGCCGCGTCGAGGCGGTCGAGGGCCGAGAAGACCGCGTCGCGGATGGCGGCGACCTCGGGCAGGGCCTCCCAGCCCGCGCTCCCGTAGCTCCGCGGGAGGGCGGCGCAGTCCCGCGCGTAGTCCGCGGGGCCGAGCTTCTCGACGACGACGGTGGCCATGGCGCCTCCTCCCGTCGATTGTACACCCGGCCCGCGGATCAATAAAGTTGCAAAATGCAATTAAATATTCTATAATCCGCCCATCATCGTGCAGGGGGAGGGCGTATGGACGATCGCAACGGCTACATGCTCAGGGGTCGGCTCGCGCGGCGCGGCTACGACTGGTGGTGGCACTCCTTCGTGGGGATCAGCGAGAGGACGGGCGAGAAGCAGCCCTTCTTCGTCGAGTACTACGTCGTGAACCCCGCCCTCGCCGAGGCGAAGCCGGTCCTCGGCCAGCTGCCCGCCAACAAGGCCGCCGGGAAGAAGCCTTCCTACGCCATGCTCAAGGCCGGGCGCTGGGGGGCCGGCGCGGCCGCCCAGATCCACAACTTCTACCCGATCTCGGACTTCTCCGCCGCGGTCGACCGCATGGAAGTCCGCATCGGCCAGGCGACCGCGACCGAGACCAGGCTCGTCGGCTCGGTCTCCCTGAGCCCCGCCGAGGCGAAGGCCCACCCCGAGTACATGTCGGACCCGGGGGAGATGAGCTGGGACCTCAAGGCCGAGAAGGTCCTGCCCTACTCGGTGGGCTACGGCACCTCGCCCTTCTTCCGCGCGCTCCAGTCCTTCCAGATGTACTGGCACGCCGCGGGCATGCTGACGCGCTACGAGGGCAAGGTGCGCTTCGGCGGCGAGGACTACCGCGTCGAGCCCGAGAGCTCCTCGGGCTACCAGGACAAGAACTGGGGCTCGGACTACACGAGCCCCTGGGTCTGGCTCAACTGCAACGGCTTCACGGACCGCGCGACCGGGAAGCGCCTAACGCGCACGAGCCTCGACGTCGGCGGGGCCCAGCCCGTGGTCTTCGGCGTCTCGCTCCCGCGCCGCCTCCTCGTGGCCTTCCGCCTCGAGGGCGAGCTCTACGAGTTCAACTTCTCGAAGTTCTGGACCGGCTCGAGGCAGCGCTTCGACTGCCCGGTGACGGACGAGAAGGTCGAGTGGAACATCGAGGCCTGGACCCGGAAGGCCAAGATCGAGATCCGCTTCTCCTGCCCGCGGCCGACCATGCTCAACGTCAACTACGAGAATCCCGACGGCGAGAAGCGCCACAATGCCCTGTGGAACGGCGGCTTCGCCGCCGGCTCCGTCTCGCTGTACCGTCGCGAGGCGGGGGCCTGGGCCAAGGCGGGCGACTACGACGGGGAGCTCGGCGGCTGCGAGTACGGGGAGTACGACCGCTAGGCTCCCTCGCCCGAGCGCTCCTCCACCCCGAGGAGGGCGCCTATCCGCTCGGCCGCGAGGACGAGGCCCTCGACCTCGCGGCGCGAGAGGCCGCGCAGGTTGGCCGCTATGCGCCCGTAGTTCTCCGCCTCGATCTCGGCGATGAGGGCCTCGCCCTCGGGGCGGAGGGCGAGCCGCAGGGCCCTCCCGTCCTCGGGGTCGCGGGCCTTGCGCAGGAAGGACCTCCCCTCGAGCCGCTTGACCGTCCTCGTGGCCGCGAAGAGGGGGAGCTCGAGGGCCTTGGCCGCCTCGCCCACCCGGAGGCCGGGCCTGCGGCGGAGGAGCTGGAGCAGGCATATCTCCTGGTAGCCCAGGCCGAAGCGGGCGTAGAGGTCACGCTCGAAGTGGTAGATGGCGCGCAGGGTCGCGTAGAGCGCCTCGTCGACGCGGCCCCGCTCCGGGGCCCCGGCCGCGGGGGCCGCCGCATCCTTCCTAGTCACGGAAGCGCTTCGAGGCCGAGAGCCTGCGGCCCTCGAAGTCGCCCGCGGGGGAGAAGAGGTCGCGGAGGAAGGGGGGCACGGAGCGCTCGGCCTCCTCGGAGGCGACGATGGCCCCGTCGGCGGCGGCCTTCGTCCCGAGGTGGAAGATGAAGTTCACGTCGTCGGAGACGACGGTGCCCGTGGAGCCCGGCGGCCGCCACATCGTGACTCCCGAGTGGAAGGCGAAGCGGAAGCTCAAGGGAGTCTCCAGGCGGAAGACCTCGTAGCCGACGAGGGCCCGGTCGAGGAGGAGGCGGAAGGCGGCCAGGACGGGGTTCATGCCCTCGTCCTTGGGAGGGAAGAGGAGGAGGCTGCCCGACTGGTCGCGGATCCACTCGATGCCCCCACACTCCTTGGCCCAGGGCTCGAGGAAGGCGGCGAAGTCCTCCTTGAGCTTGTGCAGCCGCTTCTCGCCGATGCGCTCGAGGAGCTCCCGCTGGTTGCCGACGGCGGCGTAGCAGAAGCGGACCTGGACCTGGTCGCCCGGGGAGAGGGCGCCCCAGCCGGGGAAGGCCGAGGCGGCGGAGTCGGGGGATGGCGCGGCGGCCGGCGCGAGCCCGGCGGAAGCCAGCGCCCTCCCCAGGCGGCCCGGCGGGAGGCCCTCGCGGGCCAGGCTTTTGCCGATGTAGTCCCGCGCCCCGGCGAAGAAGAGGATCGCGGGATCGGCTATCGCGCCTCCGCGGTCGACGACGCCCCAGGCGCAGAGGGCGAGGGAGGCCAGCTTCGCGCCCTGGTCCGCCAGGCGGCCGGCGTCGGGCTCGGCCCCGGCGTCGAGGTAGACGAAGGCCCCGGGGGCCTTCTTCTTGTAGGTCTTCAAGAAGGAGGCGTAGGCCAGGAGCTCGAGCTCGGCTCCCCGGGGCAGGGCCTTCGCGAGGAGGCCCGAGAGCTTGCGGTCGGCCGGGTCGGCGGCGTAGACGAGTATCCTCATGGGCTGCCGAGCCTCACCTCGTACACGAGGAGCCGCGAGGACTCGGCTTGGTCAGGCCGGAAGCGGTCCAGGATGACCCGGTCGAGCGTGGGGGCCACGGCCGGCGTGATGGAGAGCATGCCGGGGGGGGTCCAGCGCGACTCGGCTTCCATGACCTCGAGGACGGTCTCCTGCTTGGCTATCTCGCCGACCTCGGGGAAGTAGCGGATGGGGCCGGTGTGGACCGCCGCCCGGACCTTGAGCGGCTCGCCCAGGCTGTTGTAGATGCGGTCGTAGAGGAAGAGCTCGTGGAGGAGGGCCATGCCGGAGAGGACGGCGCTCGTGGTGGAGTGGCCGAAGAGGAAGGCGGCCAGGGCCCCGTCGCCCTCCCAGCTCCAGATGCGGCCGGAGCGGAGCTCGACGCAGCGGGCGAGGATGGAGCGGAGGTCGTCGAAGGCGTCGCGCGCCGCCGCCTCCCCGTAGGTCCGCACGAGCTGGGAATTGCGCACCACGTCGACGCGGAGGAGGGAGAAGCGGTGCTCCTCGCCGGGGATGAGGCGGCCCCAGCTCGGGGTCCGGCGGATGTGCGGGTCCTCCATGAAGTGGCCCGTCTCCTCGTCCCAGAGGTAGCCTTCCGCCGCTATGCCCTTGAAGACCTCGCGGAGGCCGGTGACCCGGTAGGCCCGCCCCATGAAGCCCTCGTTGTCGAGGCGGACCAGGCGCTCGGCGAGGTGGAGGAAGCGGCCCTGGGCCACGGCGTCGTCCACGATGCAGTCGACGGCGACCTGCCCCGGGACGGCGACGCTCGGGGGGAACCCGGTGCGCTCGTGGAGGTCGTACTCCTCCGCGAAGACCTCGCGGGCGATCCGCTCGAGCATGTCCGTGTTCAGGGACTCGTGGAGGCCCCGCTTCATGGTGTTCGCGAGCGGCCCTCGATCCCTCATCGCCGCTTCGCTCCGGAGGCTTTTTTCACGGGATCATCCTAGACTATCGCGCGCGCGGAGTAAAGCGCGGATTCCCGCCCGACGGGCCTCGGCCGGGCCCGCGCCGGCGGACTTGATAAAGCGGGCCGGGAAAACTAGTATCCGTGCATGGAGAAGTACTACTTCACGTACGAGGATATCCATCGGACCGCCCGCGACATCGCCGAGCGCGTCGTCTCCTCGGGCTTCGAGCCCGACGTGATCGTCGCGATCGGCTCCGGCGGCTTCATCCCGGCCCGGATCCTCCGCACCTTCCTCGGCAAGCCCATCCTCGCGGTGGGCATCGCCTACTACGACGCCGACGACAAGCCCTCCGAGCTCCCCCGAAAGGTCCAATGGGTCGAGGAGGCCGAGAAGAAGCTCGCGGGCAAGCGCATCCTCCTCGTCGACGAGGTCGACGATTCCCGCACCACCCTCGAGTACTGCGTCCGCGAGCTTCTGCGCCACCGGCCGGCCGAGATAGCCGTGGCGGTCCTCCACGACAAGCGCAAGGAGAAGCGGGGCGCCATCCCCCCCGAGGTCAAGCGCTACATCGCGGGCCGGACGATCGAGGATCGCTGGGTCTGCTACCCCTGGGATGCCCTGGACATCGACGGCCACGTCGCGGCCGCGGCCGCCTCGAGCGACGCCGGGGGCGGGGAGGGGCGCTAGATGGGCCCGGCCGGCCGCTCGGCGATCCTCTGCGTCGACGACGAGGCCATCATACTCCTGTCCATGAAGCAGGAGCTCAAGCGGCGCTTCGGCGGCCGCTTCATCGTCGAGACCGCCCTCGACGCCTCCGAGGCCCAGGCGGTCATCGACGAGCTCGCGGCCCGAGAGGTCGATACCTCCCTCGTGATCTCCGACTGGTTCATGCCCGGCGTGCGCGGCGACCAGTTCCTCGTGGAGCTCCACGCCCGCAAGCCCTGGATCAAAGCCATCCTGGTGACCGGCCACGCGGACGAGGCCGCCGTGGAGCGGGCCCGCCGCGAGGCAGGCCTGGCCGCGGCCCTCCGCAAGCCCTGGCGCCCCGAGGAGCTCTTCTCGGCCGTCGAGACGGCCCTCGGGCTCTAGCCGAGGGCCCGGCCGCGCGGCTCAGCGCTGGGCGGCCCGCTTGCGCTGCTCGGCGATGCGGGCGGCGAGCTCCGCGCCCGGGTCGGCCGGCGGGACCCTCCGCCCCGTCGCCTCGACCAGCCAGGGGCCCAGGGCCTCGGCCTTGAGCTCGGGCCAGTCGCTCGGCAGGACCTTCGGGGCCGCCAAGCCCCCGGCCGGCGGCATGTGCCCGACGAGGGCCGAGTAGAACCGGGGGAAGTCCTTCTCGTTGACCGCCCTGATGGAGGAGAAGCCCCCGGCCACGCCGAAGCTCGCGTCGATGGCCCTGGTCTCCTGGGAGAGCTCCAGGAGGGCGCGTTGGCTGTCCTCGCGGAAGAACCAGGCGAGGAAGGCCCGAGCGGCCCGCTGGCCCCTGCCGGCGCGGGGCACCGCCGCGTAGACGATGTCCTCGGAGACGGGTACCGAGCCCCCGGAGGCCGCGAACCAGCGGTAGTCGAGGGAGGCGCGCTTCTCCTCGGGGATGGTGAAGAACTCGCTCGAGTCCACGCAGGCGAAGAGGGTCCGCCCCGAGGCGGCGTACTGGTAGGCGGGCGTGTAGAGGTACTTGAACTGGAACTCGTCCTCCTCCTCGGCGGGGCCGTTGGTCGAGGAGACCCAGGAGCTGGCCGCGGCTAGCCCGGCCGCGAGGCCGCCTTCGTCCCAGGCGAGGGGCTTGCCCTCCCTGAAGCCCGCGCCCTCCGCCGAGACCAGGAGGGCGAGGAAGCCCGGATCCCAGCGCGGGGAGAAGCCCATCCGCGAGTAGGCTCCCCCTTCCTTCCGGTTATAGGCCGCCGCCGCCGGGGCCATGTCGGCCATGCCGAGGACGAAGTCGTCGCCGACCCGCGCCGCGCCTCGGGCGAAGACTATGGCGGGGAGGTTGAAGGAGACGGGGAGGAGGAGCTGGCGGCCCTCGATGTTGCCGAGCTCGAGGAGGGCGGGATAGAATGCCTCCTGCCCGAGGTCGAGCTTCCTGACCAGCCCGTCGAGCCCCCGGAAGCGCTCGCGCAGCTCCTGGCTCTTGAGGTAGCGGCCGACGGCGAGGGCCGGCGGGAGCTTGGCCTGCCTGATCGCCTCGGCGAGGCTCGGCTGCCAGCGCAGCACGACCAGGTGCCGCTCCTGCGAGGCGTTGAAGAGCTCGACCGCGAGGGCGAGCTCGGGCACGTCGGTCCACAGCTCGGCGGGGCCGGCCTCGGGGCCGGCGCAGGCCGAGGCCAGCGCCGCCGCCGCGAGGGCGGCGAGGGCGATGCGGCGCATGGCCCACGATAATCCGCGCGGCCCGCCCGGGGCAAGTCCCGCCCGAGTGCCTCGAAGCTTGTTGGCGTCTAAAAGGGGGGCGATCCACGGTCGAGTCGAGGTTCAACCGCCACTCCGCGAGGCTCGCCGAGCGCCACGGCGGCCGGGTCTGGCGGATCGGCCTCGACGGCGGCTTCCCCTGCCCGCGGCGCTCGGGCGGGAGGGGGGAGGGGGGCTGCGCCTACTGCTCGCCTCGGGCGGCCCTGGCCCCCTATCAGGGCGAGCCCCTCGCGGGGCTCGGGGAGCCGGGAGGCCCGGCCGCCCTCGCCTCCCTCGGGGAGCAGGTCCGTTCCGGGGTCGCCTTCCTCCGCCGACGCTACGGGGCCGAGCGATTCTTCCTCTACTTCCAGGCCTACACCTCGACCGACGCCCCTGAGGCGGCGATCCGCCGGAGCGTCGACGCGGCGGCCGAGGCCCTCGAGGCGGCGGCGCCCGGCTCGCTCCGGGGCCTCGTCGTCTCGACCCGGCCCGACCGCTTCGACGCTTCGAAGGCCGGCGCCCTGGCCTCCTACGCCCGCTCCGGCCTCGAGACCTGGGTCGAGCTCGGCCTGCAGAGCGCCGTCGAGGCTACCTTGGCCCGCGTTAGGCGCGGCCACGGGGTCGCGGAGTTCCTCGCCGCCCGCCGCGCCGCCGCCGACGCGGGGCTCCGAGCCGCGGCCCACCTCATCCTCGGCCTGCCGGGGGAGGGCCGGGCCGAGATCCTCCGGGGCGCCGAGCTCCTCGCCGGGCTCGGCCTCGAGGGCGTCAAGTTCCACGACCTCCAGCTCCCCCGCGGCTCGGGCCTCGCGGCCGAGTACCCGGCCGGCGAGCTGACCCTGATCCATCCCGCGCGCCTGCCCGGCCTCCTCGCCGACTGCCTCGAGCTCCTGCCGCCCGGCTGCGAGGTGATGCGGCTCTGCTCGGACCTCGGCGCGTCCGAGCGCCTCGCCCCGCGGCGGCCGGCTGGCAAGGAGCGGCTCTACCGCGCCGTGGAGGCCGAGCTCGCGGCCAGGGGGACGAGGCAGGGCTCCCGTTTTCGGCCGAAAGGCCCGTTCCGGATATAGCTTGAGCCGCGGGGATGGGGTATACTGCGCGCGGTATGCAGATCAAGAACCCCGAGATATTCTCGCTCATCGAGTCGATCGCCGAGCACTACCGCACGAATATCTCGAACCGCTTCACGCGCCGGGCCCTCTCGTCCATGACCCTCGACCCCGCTACCTGGAACCTCATCGAGGAGCTCACGGAGAAGGGCGAGAACTACCGCTACCAGGGCTACCACCCGGACGAGCTCTATACGCAGGTCCTGGCCATGGCCCGCTTCATCTACCAGTCCCGGCGCCAGATCCAGCCCAACCTCCGCTTCCTGACCGGCTCCGCCGGGAGCGCCGGCCTCTCCTCCTCCGACCGGGTCTTCCGCGATATGGCGGTCAACAACTTCGGGCCCAACCTCAAGATCCTCGCCGACAAGGTGAACGAGCTCTACGTCAAGGTCGTCGCCATCGACAAGGACACTGCCGGCGCCCGTCCGCCCGTCTACTCCCAGATCTCCGAGCTCAAGGAGCTCGGGCGCTACCTCGTGGAGTGAGGAAGCCTCATCGTCCTTGACAAGGGCCTCGCTTTTCCCCTATGTTTGGATACCGCGATCTTTGGAGCGGTGTCCGAGGGGCTTAAGGAGGCGGTCTTGAAAACCGCTGTGCCGCAAGGCACCGAGGGTTCGAATCCCTCCTGCTCCGCGACGGAGTCATTGGAGAGGTGCGAGAGCGGCCGAATCGGGCTCCCTGCTAAGGAGTTATACCCCTAAAGGGTATCGGGGGTTCGAATCCCCCCCTCTCCGGTAGATGTAAAAGATAGGTGGTGACGCGGGGGATTCGAACCGGAGCCCTCGCCGAGCGAAGCGAGGGAAAGGCGGCAGGGATGCCGCCGACAGAGGGCGAAGGCGGGTCCGAGGAAGCTTCCACGATGGAAGCGACGAGGACCGAATCCCCCCCCTCTCCGTCATGTATCAGGATGTCTTCGGGCGGCTCGGGCCGCGCGGGGTCTCGAGGCTATAGCTCAGCTGGATAGAGCATCAGATTGCGGATCTGAAGGTCGGTGGTTCGAATCCACTTAGCCTCATCGCTTTTGGAGAGATGCGAGAGCGGTTGAATCGGGCGGTCTCGAAAACCGTTGAGCCCCTCTGGGGTTCCGAGGGTTCGAATCCCTCTCTCTCCGGTTCCCGCTAGGTAAAAAGCGTCGTTTTCCATGGAGAGATGACCGAGCGGCCGAAGGTGCACGATTGGAAGTCGTGTGTACTCGTAAGGGTACCGAGGGTTCAAATCCCTCTCTCTCCGCATAGGGGATTTCGAGCGCCCGAAGCCAGGCACTGCGCACGTGGCCGCCGCCCAAACCCGCCAGGTCCGGAAGGAAGCAACGGTAAGCGGTAGGCGCGGTGATGCAGAGCGCCTGGCTTCGGGCGCTCGAGGCCCCAACTCCTTTACCCCCCGCCCGCCTTGTGCTATTTTCCTCCCATGCCCTACGAGATCACCGCGACGCGCAAGCGGCCCCAGAGCTTCGAGGAGTTCAAGGGACAGGAGTTCGTCTCCGCGACCCTCTCCTCCTCGCTCACGAGCGGGCGCATCGCCCACGCCTACCTCTTCTCCGGCCCCCGCGGCTGCGGAAAGACGAGCGCGGCGCGGATCCTCGCCAAGTCCCTGAACTGCGAGAAGGGGCCCACGGCCAAGCCCTGCGGGACCTGCCGCTCCTGCGTCGAGATCGCCCGGGGCGCCAGCCTCGACGTGATCGAGATCGACGGCGCCTCCAACACCTCGGTCGACAACGTCCGGCAGATCAAGGACGAGGTCCTCTTCCCCCCGAACGGCGGCAAGTACAAGGTCTACATCATCGACGAGGTCCACATGCTCTCGACCTCGGCCTTCAACGCCCTGCTGAAGACCATCGAGGAGCCGCCGCCCTACATCGTCTTCATCTTCGCCACGACCGAGCTGCACAAGGTCCCGGCGACCATCAAGAGCCGCTGCCAGCAGTTCGCCTTCCGCCTCTTCCACGTCGACCTCATCAAGTCCCTCCTCGCCCAGGCCGCCTCCGAGGTCGGGGTCGAGGTCGAGGAGGAGGCCCTGCTCTGGATGGCCAAGGAGGCGGGCGGCTCCCTCAGGGACGCCTACACCCTTTTCGACCAGGTCGTCGCCTTCTCGGAGGGGCGGGTCACGGCCGCCCTCATCCGCGACAAGCTCGGCCTGGTCGGCCTCGACGCGATGAACGGCCTGTTCCGCTCCTGCGCCGCGGGCGAATCGACGGCCGCCCTCGAGGCCCTCGACGGGATCCTCGACCGCGGCGTCTCGGCGGAGCAGTTCGTCGTCGACGCGGCCGAGTACTGCCGAGCCCTCCTCCTCCTCTCCCAAGGCATCGACAAGCCCGCCCTCCTCGGCTCCCCGCCCGGGGCTTTCGATCCCGAGGTCAGGAAGGCCCTCGGCCGGGAGCAGCTCGAGCGGGCCCTCGCGGGCCTCCTCGACCTCTACCGCGACCTCCGCTTCACGGTGGACCCGCGCTTCGAGCTCGAGCTCGGCGTCTCGCGGCTGTGCAGGCTCAAGGACTACGTGCCGCCCTCCGAGCTCGCCCGCGTGGTGGCCTCGCTCCGCCGGAAGCTCGCCGGCGGGGCCCCGGCCGCGGGTCCCGGCCAGGCCGCCGCAGAGGGCCCGGATCGACCGAGGCCGGCGAGGGACGAGGAAAAAAAAAAGCCTGAGCCCCCGGGGGAGCCCGAGCCGCCCAGGGAGCTCAAGCTCCCCCCCCAGCTGAGCGCCGCCTTCGGGAGCCTGGCCGCGGCGGCCTCCGAAGCCGCCCTCGAGGAGGCCTTCCCGGAGGCCGAAGGCCCCGAGGCCTCCCCTCCCGCCGCGCGGGCGGCGGCCCGGCCCTCGGCGCCGGCCCGCTCCCCCCTCGCCGAGGACCCGGGAGCCGAGGAGGAGCCCTGGTCTCCTCCCCTTCCCGCCGCCCCTGCCCCGGCCGGGCCTCCCTCCGAGTCCGAGGCCCTGCGCGCCGCCGTGATCGAGGCGATCGGCCGCTCGAGCCCCCTTTTGAAGACGGGGCTCTCCTCCTCCCTGCCCTGGCGCCTCGAGGAGGGGCGGCTCATCGTGCCCTTCCGCTCGGGCATGGACGAGAGCGTCGTGAAGGGGAGCGTCGCCGACATCGCCGCCAAGGCCTCGCAGCTCGCCGGCCGCCAGCTCAAGGTCGAGCTCCGCGTCGAGCGCCCGGAGCGCCAGGCCCGGCCGCGGCCCTCGGCCGAGGGCGAGGCCCCCGCCGAGGCGGCCCCCGACCCGGCGGCCGTCGTCGAGCGCGTATTCAGGGGCTCGCGCCTGAGCCCCCAGCCCTAAGGAGAGCGCAGTGAACTTCGCCGATATCATGGAGATGCTCCGCAATCCCCAGGCCCTCCAGGCCCGGGTCGAGGAGCTGCGGGCCAGGACCGCGCGCGTGCAGGCGACCGGGAGCTCCGGCGGCGGCATGGTCAAGGTGACGCTGAACGGGGCCATGGACATGCTCGGCTGCGAGATCGCCCCCGAGGCCGTCGATCCCCGCGAGGCCGTCCTCCTCCAGGACCTCGTGCGGGCCGCCTACAACGACGCCGCGGCCAAGGTGAAGGAAGCCCTGCAGGCGGAGCTCGCCGAGGGCGCGGGCGGCCTGCCCTTCCCCCCCGGCTTCCCGGGGAGCGCCTAGGTGCGGGCCCTCGAGGAGCTCGTCGGCCTGCTGACGCGGCTGCCCGGCATCGGGCGCAAGAGCGCGCTCCGGGTGGCCTACCACATCCTCAAGTCCGACGAGGCCTTCGCCGCGGCCCTCGCGGAGCGGATCCGCGCCCTCAAGTCCCAGATCGTCTTCTGCTCGGTCTGCGGGGCCTACACCGAGGCCGATCCCTGCCCCGTCTGCTCCTCGCCGAGCCGCGACCGGAGCCTCGTCTGCGCCGTCGAGCAGCCCCAGGACATCGTGACCATCGAGGCCTCGCGCGAGTACCGCGGCCTCTACCACGTGCTCGGAGGCCTGATCTCCCCCCTCGACGGGGTCGGGCCCGAGCAGCTGCGCCTCCAGGGACTCATGGCCCGCCTGCGCTCGGGCGAGGTGCGGGAGGTGGTGGTCGCCACCAACCCCACGGTCGAGGGCGACACGACGGCCCTCTACCTCAAGCGCCTCATCGAGCCCTCCGGCGTCGCGGTGACCCGCCTAGCGACGGGCATCCCCGTGGGCGGCGATCTCGAGTACGCGGATCGCCTAACACTCGCCCGCTCCTTCCGCGGCCGGACGAAGCTGTAGATCGGAGCTGGCTTCAGGTCGCGGGACTCGCTCATTGCAAGCGGATCACAGCTTCTTGAAGCAGGCCTCGATGATCGGGTCGAGGCGGGGCATCGAGTAGCCGAGGGCCTCGACTGCCGCGCGCTCCGCGGAGGCCTCCCAGTCCATGAAGGGGTCGTCGTAATGGGCGACCATGTAGCCGTAGATGTGGTTCTCGGCCTCGTTGGAGGCGGTGTCGAAGAGGCTGTGGGCGCGCGAGGGGTGGGCGAGGAGCTCGCGGTGGATGTCGTCGCGCACCCGCTCGAGGAAGATCTCCCGGTAGACGTCGTAGGCCTTGCCCGAGAGGGCCCTGATCTTGTCGGAGATGGAGCCCTTGCCCCTGAGCTCCGGCACGGGGGCCGGGCCCGAGGGCGGCCGCTTGAGGAGCTTCGCGCCCCGCGGCCTGGGGGCCCGCTCGAGGCTCGGCTTCGGGGGGCTCGAGGCCGGAGCCCTGGCCTTGGCCGCCTTCGGGGCGGCTGGTCTCGGGGCGGCGGCCGCGCGGGGCTTGGCCGCCCGCGGTTTCGCCGCGGCGCTCCCGCGGCGCCCGCCCGCCGGCTCGGTGGCCTTCGGCCTCGGGACGGCGGCGGCCGCCCTGCCGAGGCTCCGGGCCGGGGAAGGCTCGGCGGCGGCCCGCGCCGGCTCGGGCGGGCGCGCTGTTCCGGCCTTCTCGGGCCCCTGCCTGGCGGCCCTGACCTTGGACTCCGGCCCGGGCGCGGCGAGGCGTTGCGCGACCTCGCGAGCCTCCATCCGCGCGCGGAGCCTCCGCCACATGACCTGCATGTACAGGTCCCCGCTCAGGGAATACTCGTAGCCCGAGGAGAGGATGGCGGAGACGGCGCTCAGGATCTCGTCGTCGGTGGCCCCCCGCGCGCGCCCGAGCTTGACCGCGCGGAGTATCTCGTAGTGCCTCGTGCCGTACTTGCGGGCGTAGAGGAAGACCACGCGCTCGAAGGCGGGATCGCGCGCCCGGGGCCAGTATTTGGCGCAGAAGGCGAGGACCTTGTCCTCGCGCCGGGAAAGCGCGGGGGATATCTCGACCGAGGCGCGCTCGGCGGCGGTGAACTTGATCCTTGCGGGATCGAAGAAGCCCCCCCGTGTTCCGCTCGCGGCCGCGCGGCCGCGCTCGCGGGCCGCGCTCCTGGCGACGAAGTCCCAGCCCTCCTCCGCGCGTGCGGTCCCCGGGGCCGCCGCGGGCCGGCGCAGCCCGGCGGCCCGGCGGCGGCCCGCCTCGAGGGCCTCGCTCCGCGCCACGAAGTCGTAGTCGGCGGGGGCGTCCGAGCGGGAGACCGCGTCGTACTCGCGGAGGAGCTCGAGGGCCCGCCTCGCTTCCGCGGCCCGGTAGCCGAGGACCCCGGCGTAGTCGGCGTAGCGGGCGAGGAGGGCCAGGGCCGCCTCGGAGTCGCGGCCGAGCCGCGCGAGCAGTCCCTCGATGGCCTTGAGGGCACCCATCGCGTCGTCGAGGCGGGCGCCGGCGAGGGGCTGGACTACGAGGTCGATGTTGCGGACGAGGCTCGCCGCGAGCCGCGAGGCCAGCTCGGCGAGGAGGCGCTCCTGGAGCTCGGCGTAGCCCGGGTCCCTGGCCCGGTACAGGCCGAGGAGCTCGACGCGGTCGCGGTCGGCGGGGTAGCGCACCCGGAGTACGCCGTTGTAGACGGAGAGGGCCTCGGCCAGGCGTCCCGAGCGGCGGAGCTCGAAGTAGCGCTCCACCTCCGGGTCGCCGCCGAAGCGGAGCTCCGGGAAGACGCGCTTCAGTATCTCGCGTTTGACGTCGGGGCTGAGCGCGTCCATCGGGCCGATTATACGCGCGGAGGGCCCCGAGGCACAACACCGCCTCACTCGGCGGCGGGCAGGCGGACGACGAAGCGGGCTCCCCCTCCCTCGGCCCGCCCGGCCTCGATGGAGCCGCCTAGCTTGGCCGCTATGCCGTAGGCGATGGAGAGCCCGAGGCCCATGTGCCCCTCGGAGCCGCTCTTCGTGGAGAAGAAGGGGAGGAAGGCCCGGGCCTGGGCCTCGGCGCCCAGCCCGGGGCCCTGGTCCTCGACGGCCCCGACCGCCCAGGCCCCATGCTCCGCCGCCTCCCGCGAGAGCCGGAGGGAGAGGGCGCCCCCGCCGGGCATGGCCTCGATCCCGTTCTTGAGGAGGTTGATGAAGACCTGCCGCACCTCGGTCCTCGAGGCCCGGACCAGCAGGGGGGCGAGGGGCGGGTCGAAGCGGATCTCCCGGCCCGCGAAGCTCTCGTTGTGCCTGAGCAGGGACAGGGTCTCGCCGAGGAGCTCGCCGAGGTCGAGGCGCTCGGCCCGCTCCTGGCGCTTGCCGGAGAAGGCCATGAGGTTCGACACGATGTGGCCGATGGAGGAGACCTCCTCCTCGATCCGCGCGAGGGCCGCCGCCTGGCGCCCGCCCTCCACCTTCATCTTGAGGAAGTCGACCGAGTTGCAGATGGTCTCGAGGGGGTTGTTGATCTCGTGGGCGACGCCGGCCGAGAGGAGCCCGACCGCGGCGAGCTTCTCCGAGAGGATCATGCGCTCCCGGAGCGCCGCCTGCTCGGTGATGTCGTTGAAGATGAGCATGCCGCCGATGAAGCGGTCGCCGTCCATGATCGGGTCGAAGGTGAGGTCGATGGTCCGCGCCTCGCCCCCGAGGACGAGCCTCATGCCGTAGACGCACTCGTAGGCCCGGCCCGCCACGACGGCCTCGGCCGCGGCCAGGGCCTCCTCGTTCCCCGCGGGGAAGAGGGCCTCGAGCCCCCGTCCCGCCTCCCCGGGCTCGCCGAGGGAGAAGAACTCCTGGGCGCGGCGGTTTCGCAGCTTGATCTCCCCCTCCCGGTCGACGACGACGAGGCTCACGGGCAGGTGCTCGAGGATGGCCTCGTTGTACTTGAGGAAATGGTAGAACTCGCTGTTGCCGTCGAGGGCGCGGGGCCGGTTCATGATCTGCGTGTAGGCGAGCTTGATGAGGCTCACCTTGTCGACGTTGCGCGACCGATCCGTCATGAGTATCTCGCCGGCGCGGAGGATGGTGATGCGGTCGGCGAAGTCGTAGATGTCGTCGATGCGGTGCGTGATGACGAGGACCGAGCCCCCGGCGGCGGCGATCGCCCTGAGCCTGGGCCGCGCGAGCTCGAGGCCCCGGGCCGAGAGCTTCTCGAGGGCCTCGTCGAGGATGAGGAGGCGGGGACCGGAATAGAGGGCGCGGAGCAGCTCGACGAGGACCCGGTCGGGGAGGGCGAGGGACTGCGCGGGCGCGGCCGCGTCGACGCCGGCCCCGCAGTCCCCGAGGTAGCGCGCCGCCTCGTCCACCAGCCGGCGCGGCCGGAAGCCGATGCCCGCGAAGAAGCTGCGCCGGTTGACGAGGAGGTTGAAGGCGACCGTCTGGTTCAGGAAGAGCCCGTTCTCCTGGGCGACGAATTCCACGCCCAGGCCGCGGGCTATGTCGCGGTCGTAGGGCGAGACGGGCGCCCCCTCCCAGAGCACGCGGCCGGGCTCGGGCCTGACCGCCCCGGCGAGGACGCGGGCGAGGGAGGACTTGCCGGCGCCGTGCTCGCCGACTATCGCGTGGATCTCGCCGGGCCTGACCTCGAAGTCGAGGCCGTCGAGGGCGTCGAGGCTCCCGTAGCGGACGCTCGCGCCCTCAAGCGCGATGAGCGGCGCCGTTCCCGATGCCATACTTCCCCATCTTGCTGTAGAGGGTCACGCGGCTCATCTCGAGCCGGCGCGCCGCCTCGGCCTTGTTGAAGCCGGACTCGGCGAGGGCGCGGAGGATGAGGCCGCGCTCCGCCTCCTCCCGCGGGCCGAGGGCGCCGCCGCCCGGCGCTCCCCCGTCCCGCGGCCCGCGCACGCAATCGGGCAGGTCGCCGGGCAGGATGGCCGGGCCCGAGGAGACGGTGAGGGCGTACTGGACCGCGCTCTTGAGCTCCCGCACGTTGCCCGGCCAGGAGTAGCGGAGCAGCGCCTCCTCGGTCTCCGGGGCGAGGGCGGAGGCGGGGGCTCCCGACTCCGCCAGGAAGCCGCGCGCGAGGCCCGCGATGTCCTCGGGTCGCTCGCGCAGGGGAGGGACGAGGACCGTCGCGGCGTTGAGGCGGTACAGGAGGTCGCTGCGGAAGCTCCCCGCCGCCACCATCGACTCGAGGTCCTTGTTCGTCGCGGCGACGAAGCGCGCGTCGACGGTGATCGTGCTCGAGCCCCCGAGGCGGCGGACCTCCTTGTTCTGGATCGCCCGGAGGATCTTGGCCTGGATCGAGGGAGGCATGTCCCCGACCTCGTCGAGGAAGAGGGTCCCCCCCTGCGCCCGCTCGAAGACGCCGCGGAAGGCCGAGCTCGCCCCGGTGAAGGCGCCCCGCTCGTGGCCGAAGAGCTCGTTGTCGAGGAGGGATTCCGGGAAGGCCGCGCAGTTGACCTTCTCGAGGGCCCCGCGCGAGCGGGCGGAGGCGGCGTGCACGTACTCGGCCACGAGCTCCTTGCCCGTGCCGCTCTCCCCGCGGATGAGGATGGGCATGTCCGAGGCCGCGAGCTTGGCCAGGCGCTCGAGCATCGAGCGCATCCGCGGGGAGGAGGAGCCGGCGGGCGAGGGGCGGCCCCTGCCCCGGAGCTCGCGGTTCTCGCGCTCGAGGAGGGAGAGCCGGAGCGCGTTCTCGAGGACCTTGAGGAGCTTCTCGACCTTGATGGGCTTCTGCAGGTAGTCGAAGGCCCCGTCCTTGATGGCGGCCACCGCGCTCTCCACAGTGCCGTAGCCGGTCACGACGATGACGGGCACGAGAGGGTCCAGGGCGCGGAATCGGGGCAGGACCGCGAGGCCGTCCTCCTCCCCGAGGCGCACGTCGAGGAGGACGGCGTCGACCTTCTCGGCGGCGAAGCGGGCGAGGGCCTCGGCCGCGGCCGTGGCTATCAGGGCGCGATAGCCGCGCTCCTCGAGGCTGGCCTGGAGGCTTTCGCAGAGGCGGAGCCGGTCGTCGACGATCAGGATGGTGGCAGGCATGTTAAGAAAATGAACGCTCCTTCGATATAAACGTACAACTACTGTACAAGCGCTTTTCAAATAGCGCAACGAAAAATCGGCTACCTTTCCCCTCTCCTACGAGATCGCCTGGCATGGTTCGCGGATGGCGACATACGGAGCGTTCTATTCGGGTCGCCCCGCGTCTGGGCAAGGATTAGGGACTAGTGGCATGGAATATGCATTAGTGCTCTGGTCGAGCCTCGCCCCCAGCCGAGCACGGGCTGGACGACGCGCGGCCGTCCCTGAATCAAGGAGGCTTACATGTCGAGAAGGAATCAATGGTTCGCCCTGCTCCTGGCCTTGCTCGTCGCCCTGCCGGCCTCGAACGCGGCCGCCCAGGCGAAGAAGTACAAGTTCGTCGTCATCACCCACGCCACGGCCGTGCCCTTCTTCGTGCCCGTCCGCAAGGGCGCGGAGGAGGCCGGGGCCGCCCTCGGCTGCGACGTCGTCTACACCGGCCCCTCGGGCTTCGATATCCAGAAGCAGGTCGACTACATCAAGAACGCCATCGCCCAGAAGGTCGACGGCATCGCGACGACCATGCCCGATCCCGCCGCCTTCAACGACGTGGTCAAGGAGGCAATGTCGAAGGGCATCCCGGTGCTGGCGCTCAACGCGGACGCGCCGGCCTCCGGCCGCCTCGCCTACGTCGGCCAGGGCAACTACGAGGCCGGCCAGTCGATGGGCAGGCAGATCGTGAAGCTCCTCCCCCAGGGCGGCGACGTCCTTTTGTGCATCCACACCGCCGGCGCCGAGAACCTCGAGGCCCGCGTGAAGGGAGCCAAGGACGTCCTGGACGCCCAGGGCGGCAAGTTCAAGTACCGCGTCGTGGCGACCGGGACCGATATGGTCAAGGCCGTGTCGCTCATCGGCTCGGCCTACCAGGCCAACCCCGCGATCAAGGGCATGTTCGGCGTCGAGGACGTCACCGGCTCCGCGATCGCCCAGATCATCGAGCGCGACAAGCTCAAGGGCAAGGTCGTGGGCGGCGGATTCGACCTCGTGGCCGACGTCCTCGCCGGCATCAAGAAGGGCACGATGTCCTTCACGATCGACCAGCAGCCCTACCTCCAGGGCTACCAGAGCGTGGTCGAGCTCTTCCTCCTCGCGAAGTACAAGCTGACCCCCTGCGACATCAACACGGGGATCGCGCCGGTCACCGCCGACAACGTCGCGGCGGTCATGGACCTCGCGGCCAAGGGCTATCGCTGAGCCCGGGCGGGAGCCGGGCGGCCGTGCCCGACGCGTCGGGCGGCGGCCGCCCGGCTCCCGATCCTCGGCCCATCGGCGCGGGTTACTGCATGGACGGGAAGCTCATCCTCGAGGCGAGGGACGTCTCGAAGCGCTTCGGCGGGGCGACGGCCCTCGACGGCGTCTCGCTCGGCGTGGAGCGGGGGCGCATCCTCGGGCTGGCCGGCGAGAACGGGGCCGGCAAGTCGACCCTCATCAAGATACTCTGCGGGGTGCACCGGGCCGACTCGGGCTCCCTCGAGCTCGACGGCCGGCCCTACCGGCCGCGCGGCCCCGAGGACGCCGAGCGGCGAGGGCTCAGCGTCTTCCATCAGGAGATCCCGGTCTGCCCCCACCTCTCGATCGCGGCCAACGTCTTCCTCGGGCCCTTCATGCCGCGGCGGGGGCTCGGGCCCGACTGGCGGCGGATGAACGAGGAGTGCCGCGGCCTGTACCGCGACCTCCTGGGCGAGGAGATCGACCCCTCGCGGCTGGTCGGGGACTGCACGGCCGCCGAGACCCAGCTCGCCCTCCTCGTGCGCGTGCTTTCGCGCAACGCGTCGCTCGTGGTCCTCGACGAGCCGACCACGGCGCTCACGCCCCCCGAGGTCGAGCGGCTCTTCGCCATCCTCCGCCGGCTCCGCGACCGCGGGGTCTCCTTCGTCTTCGTGAGCCACATGCTCGAGGAGCTCACCTCGCTGTCGGACCGGATCGCCGTGCTCCGCGACGGCCGCCTCGTCGGCGAGCTCGCCGAGGGCGAGTTCGACAGCCGGAGGCTCTCCTCGCTGATCGCCGGCCGGGCCGTCGAGGGAGGTTCGCCCCGCTCGGCCCCTCCCCCCGGCGAGCCCTTCCTCGAGGCGAGGGGCATCGGGAACGGGAGGAGCTTCTCGGGCCTGTCCTTCTCGCTCCGGGCCGGCGGCATCCTCGGGGTAGCCGGGCTCGCGGGATCGGGGCGCTCCGACCTCGCGCGATCCCTCTTCGGCTCGCCGCCGCTGTCCGAGGGCGTCCTCGCGATCGACGGCGCGGCGCGCTCCCTGCGGTCGCCGGCCGACGCCATAGCCCTCGGGATCGGCTTCGTCCCCGAGGACCGGAAGGCCGACGGGCTCTTCCACAAGCTCGACGTCAAGCTCAACCTCTGCATGGCCGGCCTCGAGCGCTTCTCGGGCGGGATAGCCCTCCGCGAGGACCGGCTCAGGCGCGAGGCCGAGGCCGCAGCGGCGGCCGTCCGCGTGAAGATGGCCGGCCCCGACGCGGCCATCGGCTCGCTCTCCGGGGGGAACCAGCAGAAGGTCCTCATCGCTCGGTGGCTGGCGCTCAGGCCCCGGCTCATCGTCATGAGCGAGCCGACGCGGGGCGTCGACGTCGGGGCGAAGCAGGAGATCCTCGAGATGATCCTGGGGCTGAGCGCCGAGGGCTGCGCCTTCATCATCGCCTCGTCGGAGATCGAGGAGCTGCTCGCCCTCTCGGACGAGATACTCGTGCTGAACCGCGGCCGCCGGGCGGCCATCCTGCCGAGGGCCGAGGCGACGAAGGAGTCCGTGCTCCTCGCCGCGACGACCTAGGGCCCCGGACGCAAGGAGAGACATCGAATGGGCAACGCGAACGCTTCCAGGGGCGGGGTGGCGGCCTTCAAGCGGCTGTTCGGATTCCGCGACTTCGGCGTCGTGGCGGCGGCCTTGCTGATCGCCGCCTTCTTCTCGCTGACCTCACCCGTCTTCCTGACGGCGTACAACTTCTTCAACCTGCTCAGGCAGACGGCCGGCCTCGGCATCGTGGCCATGGCCATGACCGTCCTCATCGTGTCGGGGGAATTCGACCTCTCGGTCGGGGCGATCTACGCCGTCACGGGGGTCGTGACCGGGCTCGCCACCAAGAGCCTCGGCCTCAATATCTGGCTCTCGGCCGTCCTGGGGCTCTCGAGCGCGATGCTCCTCGGCCTCCTCAACGGCCTCCTGGTCACCCTGACGAAGATCAATTCCTTCATCGCCACCCTCGCCACGCAGATGGTGTATCGCGGGATCGCCATGGTGCTCTCGCAGGGCCAGCCCGTGTCCAACTTCGACGAGGATCCCTTCTACTCGATACTCGGCCGCTCCGAGGTCTTCGGCCTCGTGCCCGTGCAGATCCTCTGGCTCCTCGCCAGCGGCCTCGTCCTGTTCGCGGCCCTGCACCGGACGACCTTCGGCGTGCGCGTGTACGCCTCGGGCGACAACCGCGACGCGGCCGAGCTCGCGGGCATCAAGACCGCGCGGGTCAAGCGCGCCTGCTTCCTCGTCACCGCGGCCGCGGCGGGCCTCGCCTCGCTCGTGTCCCTCGGCTACCTGAAGACGGTCACGCCGACCCAGGGCACGAACCTCGAGCTCGAGGCCATCGCCGCCGCGGTCATCGGCGGCACCTCGATGTCGGGGGGGATCGGCAGCATCGTCGGGACCTTCATCGGGACCTTCATCATGGCCGAGGTCCGCACGGGGCTCGTCCTCCTGGGCACGGACGCCTACGTGCAGGACGCCTTCGTGGGGCTGGTGATCGCGCTCGCCGTGATCGTCAACGTCAAGGTCAGCGGCAGGAAGGCCATCTAGCCGCCGCTTCGCGGGGCCGCGGCGCCCGTAGGGCCGCGGCCCCGCGGGCTTACTTGGCCTTGGCGGCCGGCTTGGCCGCAGGCTTGGAAGCCGCCTTGGCGGGCCTGCCCCGCTTCTTCGCGGCGCCGGCGGCCTTCTTGGCGGGCGCCTTCTTCGCGGTCTTCTTGGCGGGAGCCTTGGGAACGGCGGCCTTCTTGCTCTCCTGCTTCGCCTTCGTCGACTTTATGATCTTCGTGGTCTTGTCGAGCTCCCTCTGCATTTTCACGATCATCTGAAGGTAGATTTTCTGCTTGAGCTCGAGCATTTCCAGCGACAATTTGGGCATTTCTTGTCCTCCTAAGGCAATTCTACTCCATCGAAGCCATATATACCACCGGAATAAAACGATTTTTATTTTGCCCGGCATGCCGCTCCGGGGCGCGCGATCGCGACGATCGGGCCGAAAAACGGCCATGGGAAGGGCGCGTCCGTCCATGGCCGCGCCCCGCCTCGCAGAATAGCCGCGCTATTCTGCCATGCTTGTCTCGCCATCCCTGGCTCGACTGCGTTTTAAAAAATAAGCGGCCACCGGCGTCGCGAGTCCATCCTTGGCCTCGCGACGCCTCGCAGAATGGCTGCGCCATTCTGCCATGCTTGTCTCGCCATCCATGGCTCGACGTCGTTTAAAAAATAAGCGGCCACCGGCGTCGCGAGTCCATCCATGGCCTCGCGACGCCTCGCAGAATGGCTGCGCCATTCTGCCATGCTTGTCTCGCCATCCCTGGCTCGACTGCGTTTTAAAAAATAAGCGGCCACCCGCTGGGGTGGCCGCTGCGTCGCCGCGCGACAGGATCACTGGAGGAGCTGCAGTACCTGCTGGGTCTTCTGGTTGGCCTGGGCGAGCATCGCGTTGCCGGACTGGGCGAGGATGCGGTTCTTGGTGTAGCCCACCATCTCGTTGGCCATATCGGCGTCCCTGATGCGGCTCTCGGCGGCCTGGACGTTCTCGGCGCCCACGTCGATGCCGCGTATCGCGTGCTCGAGGCGGTTCTGGTAGGCGCCGAGGTCGGCGCGCTGCTTGTTGACCTTCTTGAGCGCCGCGTCCAGGGTCCCGATCGCGCGGTTCGACCCGTCGGGCGACTCGAGCGATATGATCGAGTTGTCGCCGACGTTCCGGACGCCGAGGGCCTTCGAGCTCATGGTGCCGATGTAGACCTGCACCCGCTGGTCCATGTTGGCCCCGATGTGGAACCACATGGATCCGGTCACGATGTTCTCTCCCGTCTCGCGGGCGAAGCGGCCCGTGAGGAGGTTGAGGCCGTTGAACTGCGCGTGGCTGGCGATCCGGTCCACCTCGTCGACGAGCTGGCTCACCTCGACCTGGATCTGCATCCGGTCCTCCATCGTGTAGACCCCGTTGGAGGCCTGCACGGCGAGCTCGCGGAGCCGCTGGATGATGTCCTGCGACTCCTGGAGGTAGCCTTCCGTCGTCTGGATGAACGAGATGCCGTCCTGCGCGTTCTTCGACGCCCGCTCGAGGCCGCGGATCTGGCTGCGCATCTTCTCGGAGACGGCGAGCCCGGAGGCGTCGTCTCCCGCGCGGTTGATCCGCAGGCCCGAGGACAGTTTCTCCATGCCCTTCTCGACGTTGAGGTTGGTCACTCTGAGTGAACGGTCCGCGAACATAGCGCTGAGGTTGTGATTGATGATCATGCCCTACTCCTTTTCTGGCTGACGGCGGCCCTCCCGGGGCCGCCTCGGCTTCCGTGCCGGCTCCATTTACGCGCCGGTTCCGATCTCGTTCCCCCCGCGAATCCTTCCGCGGCGTCGACGCTCGGGTATGACGGGTCCCGGTTCGGGGCGATCGCGCCGCCCGTGCTCCGGGGCCTTCCTTCCGAATATCGGAGCCGGGCCGCCGGGCTTTAGGGAAAGAGTCGCCGCGCCCTCCGATTTGCGCGGGGCCGCCGTCCCGGGGCCTTCCGCCGCCCGGGCGCGCCGTCCCGGCTTGAGGGCGGGCCGCCACCCGTGCTACACTGCCGCAGGGAAGGCCTATGACAGTACGAAGCATCATGGAGATACTCGAAGCCCGGCTCTACGCGGGCCAGGACACGCTCGACCTCGAGGTAAACGCCGCCTGCGGCGCCGACCTCATGAGCGACGTCATGGCCTTCGTCAAGGAGAAGGTGGTCCTGCTCACGGGGCTCGTGAACCCCCAGGCCATCCGGACGGCCGACCTCATGGACATCAAGGTGATCGTCTTCGTGCGGGGCAAGTCTCCCACGGAGGATCTCGTCGCTATGGCCGAGGAGAACGGCATGGTCCTCCTCGGCACCAAGTACTCCATGTTCCTCGCCTGCGGCCGCCTCTACGAGGCGGGCCTGCGCGGCGGAGGCGTGCGAGAGATCGACTAGAAGGCGCGGGCCGTGAAGCTCCGCTTCGAGGTCAGCGGCGAGGACTTCTCCCTCGCGGGACGGGCGTCGACGGAGCTCAAGCGCGCCCTCGGCCGGCTCGGCATCGACCCGGGCGCGGTGCGGCGCGCCGCCGTCGCCATGTACGAGGCCGAGATCAACATGGTCATCCACGCCGGCGGGGGCGTCGCCGAGGCCGAGATCCTCCCCGACCGCGTCGTCCTCGTCCTCGCCGACCGCGGGCCCGGCATACCGAACCTCGAGCTCGCCATGCGGGAGGGCTGGTCCACCGCGGCCGACCGCTTCCGCGAGCTGGGCTTCGGGGCCGGCATGGGCCTGCCGAACATGAAGCGGAACGCGGACGAGCTCCGCGTCGAGAGCTCCCCCGGCTCGGGCACCACCGTCACCATGACCATCCTCCTCGGGAAGGGGGCGCCGTGACCCCGACGGTCTTCCATTCGGTGCGCCTCGAGGAGGAGAAGTGCGTCGGCTGCACGACCTGCATCAAGCACTGCCCGACCGAGGCGATCCGGGTCCGCAAGGGCCGCGCGAGCATCATCGAGGAGCGCTGCATCGACTGCGGGGAGTGCATCCGCACCTGCCCCCACGGCGCGAAGAAGGCGGTCTCCGATCCCCTGGCGATGCTCTCGGCTTTCTCGTACAAAGTCGCCCTGCCCGCCCCCTCCCTGTATAGCCAGTTCCCCGAGTCGACGAGCGTCGACCGCGTCCTCTCGGGCCTCGTCGAGCTCGGCTTCGACGAGGTCTACGAGGTGGCCGAGGCCGCCGAGCTCGTGACCGAGGCCACCAAGCGCCTCCTCGAGGAGCCCGGCAGGCCCCGGCCCCTCATCTCCAGCGCCTGCCCGGCGGTCGTCAAGCTCCTCCAGCTCCGCTTCCCGAGCCTCCTCGGCCAGCTCGTGCCCCTCCTGCCGCCCATGGAAGTGGCCGCCCGGGTCGTCAAGGAGCGCCTCCACCCGGGCAAGGCGGGCGTGGGCGTCTTCTTCATCACCCCCTGCGCCGGCAAGGTGACGGCGACGCGCTCGCCCCTGGGCTACGAGCGCTCCTTCCTCGACGGGGTCATCGGCATCAAGGACCTCTACCTGCCCCTGCGCGGCGCCCTGTCCCAGGCCCCCTCGCGGCGCCTGGCGCGGGCCGGGGCCCGGGGCATCGGCTGGGGCAGGGTCGAGGGCGAGAGCGGCGCCGTGGGCGAGCGGCGCTCCATCTCGGTGGACGGGATCGGCAACGTCATCGGGGTCCTCGAGGCCCTCGAGAACGGCGAGCTCAAGGACGTCGACTTCATCGAGGCCCTGGCCTGCCCGGGCGGCTGCGTGGGCGGGCCCCTGACCGTGGAGAACCCCTACATCGCCAAGACCAGGCTCCGGCACCGCGAGGACGCGGCCCCGCCCGCGGGCGAGGGCCCCCGGGCCCCCCTCGATTCCCTGGCCTGGACCGAGGGCCTGCGCTCGCGCCTCGCCCTCGCCCTCGACCCGGACATGCTCAAGGCCCTCGTCATGATGGAGGAGATGGAGCTGATCGCCGAGGGCCTGCCCGGCCTCGACTGCGGCTCCTGCGGCGCCCCGACCTGCCGAGCCCTGGCGGAGGACATCGTGCGGGGCAAGGCCTCGAGCTCGGACTGCGTCTTCAAGCTCCGGGAGAGCGTGCGCAAGCTCGCCCGCGAGCTCATCGCCCTCGAGGAGCTCCAGCCCCCGGGCCTCGACCGGGAAGACAAGGCCGCGAAGAGCTGAAGGGAACGCGGCGCGCGAAGCCTCCCTCGGGCGGCTTCAGCCGATTGCCGTTACCCGCGTCTCGCCCAGCGCCTCGGCCAGGCCCTCGCTCGCGGAGAAGCCCGAGCGGCTGAAGGTGTACAGGAGGCGGTAGCCGTCCTTGAGCCGGCGAGCGACGAGGGAGCGGATCATCCTGTCCCGGTCGGCGAGCTTCTCGAAGCGGTGGAGCCGCTCGCGCTCGCGCCCGAGCCCGACGCGGAAGGCCGCGCTCAGGGCGAAGGGCGCGTCGAGGAGCTGCTGGCGGTCGTGTATGGTGTAGTAGAGCGTCTTGCCGCCCGCTCCGGTCTTGTACAGGGTGATGATCATGTGCCCTTATCCTATCGGCCGGGGCGAGGGCCGGCGCGACAAAAAAAGGGGGGCCGGCGAGATGCTTCTCGGCCCGGCCCCCTGATCCTGCGATCGTCGCCCCACGGGCCTTCACGGCCCTTTGCGAATGTCTCGCGGGCGACTCGCAATGCTTTGAAGAAAAGCATTCTCGAGCCTTCCTTCGGCTCGACCCATCCCTCGCGGCGCGCGCGTTCGCGCGCGCCGTTTGCAACGTGAAACGTTGCCTGGATGCGGATCGTCGCGGCGAAACCCTTCGCCCGCCCGTCTCGCATCCCCGTGCAGTAACCGGCGGCGGCCGTACTGGACCGTCGCGCTCGACGCTCGAAATCGCGACCGGCAGCTCGGACGAAAAGCTAGGATCTATCCGAGCCCGGTCCGGAACCCTCGGGGGGAGCTTCCATTGGCAGGCCCTCCTTTGCGAATCGTTCCGGTTTTCCGGTCCCACGGATGGGTTGCCGGAAGGACTTCGTACGTAGCACCTCTTGCCCTAAACCTACTATCGCCAGGATAAAAAACAAGGGAGACTAGTACAATTTTGTTGAGTTTTTCCTCGTTTTTTGAGATCTGTACAGGCACGCCTGATGCTAAACTAGCTCCTCGGAACGAGGCCGAGCCGGATCGGCTCGCCTAAAGTTCCATGCGATAACGTGTTCGGCCGAGTCTCCGTTTCATTCAATTTGACAAAGCCTATAAAGGACACTATATTGACTGTCTAACTAAAGGTGCCATATCTCCGAAAAGCGTAGAAAACGATGCGGTCTGTTGCGGTGATAGTCTCCGGGGGACGCTGATTCGGATAAGGGGTTCGTGCTTGAATAAACGGGATTTTCCGCGAGTGCACTTCTATGACCAGGATTTTGTCGAGATGTACGACAGGACCTGGGCCTGGGCCGCCGATTGCTGGGCTTCCGGCGGGCCGAAGAGCGGCCTCGAGAAGGCCAAGTACTTTTCGTATCCCCCCGAGCCCGCCGTGGACCTCATGGAGCAGGTCTTCTCCTCCTTCTTCCTCGTCTACTCGAACCGGATCTACGCCGCCTCGAGCGGCCTCGACGCCCTCTACGCCCTCCAGGAGGAGTCGGGCGCCATCCGCTCCCGCTACGACGCCACCACGGGCAAGCCCATCTTCCCCGCCGACAACCCGGAGGGCCTCGGCCTCCCCATCTTCGCCTGGGCCGAGTACAACCTCTACCACAAGACCGCCAACAAGAAGCGCGTGAAGGAGGTCATGCCCGTCCTCCAGAAGCACTGGGCCTGGGTCGAGGCGACCTTCAAGCGCGAGAACGGCCTCTACGGGGTGCCCGTCTCCGCCACCGGCATGGAAAACTCGCCCCGGGGCGGGGCCCTCTACCTCGCCGACTTCAACGCCGCCATGGCCATGAACGCCCTCTACCTCTCCGCGATGGGCGACATCCTCAACGACAAGGAAGCCTCCTTCCAGTTCAAGCGCAGCTACTTCTCCCTCAAGACCCGCATCAACTCCCTCATGTGGAGCTCAGAGGACGGCTTCTACTACGACCTGGACAAGGACGAGAAGCAGGTCAAGACCAAGACCGTGGGCGGCTACTGGCCCCTGCTCGCGGAGATCCCCAACGAGGACCGGGCCGAGCGCCTCATCGCCCACCTCAAGGACCCGAAGGCCTTCGGCACCGAGCACCCCTTCCCGACCCTCGCGGCCGACCACCCCGACTACGACAAGCGCGGCGGCGGCTACCGGGGCTCGGTGCTCCCCACCTTCACCTACATGGTCATCAAGGGCCTCGAGAAGTACAACCAGTACGAGCTCGCCCGCGACTGCGCGATCCGCCACCTCTACTTCGTCCTCGACTCGATGCACCAGAACGGGAACGGGGAGGAGGATGCCGAGGAGCGCGCCGAGCGGCACGGGGGCAAGGAGCAGCGCCCCACCATCTGGGAGGCCTACCAGCCCCAGGGCGAGGGCAAGGCCGTCTGGCCCGGCCGCCCCGAGTGGCCCCGCCCCCAGCTCCTGGCCTACGCGGGCCTGTCCACCGTCGCCCTCATGATCGAGAACATCGTGGGCCTGTACATCTCCCTGCCCCGCAAGACCGTGGACTGGATCATCCCCAACCTCGAGATCATGGGCATCGAGAACCTCTCGCTCAAGCGGAACCTCGTCACCATCCTCTCGAACAAGTCGGGCCGGGGCTGGGAGATCCACATGGAGAGCGAGAAGCTCTACTACTTCACGATCAACGTGCTCGGCAAGAAGAAGAAGACCCTCCCCATCCCCTCGGGCAAGTGCTCGATGCTCATCGACAAGATCTAGCGGGCGCGCCGGCGGGCGCCCCGCCGCGGCGCTCCTTCCCTCGATCGGCGCGAGCCGCCCGCCGTCGGGCTGTCCGCGGGTAGTCCTCGCGCCTTGCGGCGCTCCGGGCTACCCGCTCCCATCCCTCGCGCGGAGAGCAGGCGGCGCGGTAGCCGCTTTCGGCGGTGCCGCCGCCTGCCGGTGGGCGTGGGCCCCAGGCTCCTTGCTCGGTGGCCCAGGCCGCGGGCCGCGCCGAGCGGGGCCGAGCGGCGCGAGGCAAGGGAAACCGCCATTGCCCTGCTATCCCAACAAGACTATACTCTCCTCGAAGACACCCGCTATCGGGTGTCCTTTTCGTTTACGGCCGCGGGTCGTAAGCTTCCGTGAGAACGGTGGGCGAAGGGGACCGTCCCGAAGGGGAGGGCTGTCCAAGGCGCCGCCCGTGGAGGACGGTGCTTCGCTCGAGCCTGCAGGCGGCAGTAACCAAGGCACGGCGCGCGACGAGGTGGCTTGATGCGCCGAGTGCGGGGATTATACGGTGAACTACACGGATCCTACGGGGTTACGGCATGAAGTAGATACGGACGCTGAAGGGCATAGGTATACATCTGATAAAGATGGCAATATTCGTGATGACTCTGGGAGAGATAAAGATCTCAAAGAATATAACAAGGAAGTTGAAAGAGTTGATAAGGATATAAAGCGCGAGAAACGTGAGAAAGAAAATGAGAAAAAACTCAAAAATCCAACGGGATATCGAGTGGTTCATACGAGTAAGGCAGAGTATGTATATGATGAAACAGGCGTCCCTGCGAAACCGATTAATGATAAAGAAGGATACCCCAGAGTAAGTAAGGATTACTTGCCAGATACTTATCCTTCTGAAAGAATTGCTATTGATGCTGCTCGCAAGGCTGCTTCTGACTATCAAGATACTTACGGAGGTAAATCGGGCATCTATGATGATGCTTATGCAGTAACTAAAAAGGGTTCGAGTGCTATGGATAAAAGGGGCAATTGGTATTCAATGGAATACACAGATACTTGGAGTAGTCAGGAGATTCCAAGATGAGAAAAATACTATTGTTTTTTTCGGTCATTTTTTCGATAGCCGTTTTGCATGCTGAATCCACATCCGCATTACTGCAACGCTACAGTGTGCTCTATGAGGACTTGAGCAACATAAGAACCCCCGGATACAGAACCACGTACAAATGGCGTGAGAAAAAAAGTTACTTTGAAAAAAGTTCTATTTATAATACTAATAACCTACATACACTAGCAAACAATATGAACGGTTTTTTTAGAGTCATTGAAAACGAAACTGGAGATGTTTTCTATACGCGTTGTGGGGATTTCATTCGAGAAAAGAAATCCGGGGAAAGATACTTCTTTATAGGATCAAGATCTTTTACGTTAACAAGCGAAGTAGTTGGTGAAATAAATAATAATACAGAATCGCGTACTCAAGCTGTTTATACCGAACTATTCCTACCCAAAGAAGGAGCTCGAATAGAAAAAGATGGTGTCCTTTTTTCTTTCGATGAGGTTGAAAGTCTAGGGCAGGTATCTGTCATTGCGGGGATGCTCGAGGAGTCGAGTGTTGATTCTGTAGTCACAGTATCTGAGATGCAAAAAATACTCATGGAGCTGAGGGGGAAAGGCAGATCACTGAGACTATTAAGCGATAGCAAAATGTACTACCTTGATAAGATCCTAGATATATGTATTCAAGCAGGAAAGGATAGAGAATTACTAGAGGACATCTACAACTTTCTAGATGAAAATACGAAAAAGGTTTTTGATGCGAATAGAAATAGAGCGGCAGAGCTGCATTTTTTTACCACGAGATATAAACACATGATTCAGAAGATGCTTCCATATGTATCGATGTCTGAGTATGCACCCTGACGTACTCCATGAAGAGAATTGCTTGGCTTCAATCAGTGGTTGCGACGATTTACGTGCAAGTGTTTTTGTGCAAACGAGTGTCGCGTGTCCGCGGGGGGCTGTGCTGCGTTCAATCAAGAAGGCCCGTCGAGTGCGTAATGGGTATATGAGAATGCCACATAAAACCAGGAGTGTGTGTGGTATAATGTGCTGGCCTGGGCCAAACGGGGGGATCCTCGACACGAGTTCGATATGGAGAGAACGCTGCAGGGGATAGAGCCCAGGAATGCCTAACGTCGCTTCGACCTGACAAGCCTGACGGCTTGCAGGTCAAGCGGGAGGTTAGGCAAAGAGCATGATTCCAGCAATGTAGTGAACTTCGTAGCAGTGAGCCGGCATTGCGTTGTTTGGGCCGTACGAAGGTTATGCGAATTTTCTCATTCGCTTGACCGGCAAGCCGACGCGACGGGGTTGAACCACGCGACACTATCGCATGATTCCGTAGGGCGGCGGGTGCGAGAAAAAAGGCGGCGGTCCGCGAGTACTCGAGCGGATTGTCGCCTTTTTTCTCACAGGACTCGCCATACGAAGTCATTAGAAAGTATGCGTCGGCTTCTACCCAATCAATCGAGTGCGCTTGCCACTCGAGCCAATAAAAGATCCCGCTTAACCTGCGAGCGACCGAAGGGAGCGAGTCAGGTTGAAGCGTTCTTTTTATTTCTCGCCGGCTCGATAACGTCAACGTTTTTTTCGCATTCTGCTGCGTCATGGATGACGAAGGATCCGCCCTACGCAGCCAGAAAAAAGTATGCACCGGCTTGATTGCGTAGGTGCAGCGTGCCGTTCGAGCCAATAAAGGATCCCGCCTAACCTGTGGTCGGGCGGGCGGCCCGCTCCTAGGCCTTCGCTTCCGGCCGCCCCTCGAGCTGGGAGACGATCGCCCCCGCGAGCATCAAGAGGCCGCCGATCGCGAGCCGCCAGGTGAGGGCCTCCCCCAGGATGAGCACCCCGCCTATGCCGGCGAAGAGGGACTCCATCGACATGAGGATCGAGGCGTGGGCGGGGTGGGCCGTCCTTTGCCCGAGGATCTGGAGGGTGAAGGCGACGCCGCAGGACATGATACCGCCGTAGAGGATGGGGACGGCCGCGGCGAGCGCGCCGGCGAAGGGCGCGGGCTCGAGGAGGAGGGCGGAGGCGAGGCTGTAGGCCGCGCAGACGGCGAACTGCCCCGCGGAGAGCTCGATGGGGTCGATGCGGTGGACCAGGTGGGCCAGGACGAGGATGTGGAAGGCCCAGAAGAGGGAGCCCGCGAGGACGAGGAGGTCGCCCTCGGCCATCGTGAAGCCCGCGCCCACGCTGAGGATGTATAGCCCCGCGAGGGCGAGGAGGACGCCCGCCCAGATGTGCAGCCTCGCGCGCCTGCCGGCCAGGAGGCCGAGGATGGGCACGAGGACCACGTAGAGGCTCGTGATGAAGCCCGCGTTGCCCGCCGTCGTCGAGACCAGGCCGAGCTGCTGGAGGATGGATCCCGAGAAGAGCACGGTCCCGGCGAGGGCCACCCCGCCGGCCTTGGCCCAGCCGCGCAGGGGCGCCGGGCTCCCCGCCGCGGCGGCTCCGCGCGCGGGATCGCCGCCCGCGGCCGCGCGCCGGCGCCGCAGCGCGATGAGGGGGAGGAGGACGAGGGCCCCGAGGAGGTAGCGCACGCCGTTGTAGGCCAGGGGCCCGATGTGCTCCATGCCGCTCCGCTGGGCGGAGAAGGCGAAGCCCCAGATGATCGCCGCGGTGAGGAGGAGGGCGTCGGCGCCGAGGGCCTGCTTCGTCAGACTCATGGGCTCGAGGGTAGCCGCCCCCGGCCGCGGGAGGCAAGCCCCCGCCCTTGCGCCGCCGGGCCGCCGAGGCTAGGCTAGGCCCCATGCAGCCTGGCCTCGCCGAGCGCCTCTCCGCCATCGTGCCCTTCCGCTACCTCCCCCGGATCGAGCTCGAATCCCTCGTCGAAGACTCGGAGGCGCGGAGCTACCGCCCCGGCGAGTCCCTCGTGCGCCAGGGCGACGAGCGCTCCGACGAGGTCTTCGTCCTCCTCTCGGGCTCCGCCGAGTCGGTGGACCTCTCGAGGAGCCCGCCCTTCCGCGTGGGCGTCATCGACGCGGGCTCCTACTTCGGCGAGCGCTCCTGCCTCCTCGGCGCCCCGCGCCAGTTCGAGGTGCGGGCCCTCGCGGAGAGCGAGGCCCTCGCCGTGCCGGGCCCCCGCTTCCTCCGCCTCCTTTCCGAGTCGCGGAGCTTCGCCCAGGGCTTCGGCACCAAGCTCCGAGAGGGCCTCGGCCTCTTCGAGGCCTTCGACCGCTTCAACGCCGAGGTGCAGAGCGGGGTGGCCGCGGGCCACATCGAGATCCGGCGCCTGGCCGAGCTGTACAAGGCCCTCGAGCCTGCCCTCCATCCCCTGGCCTCCGAGCCCGGGAGGATCGACTGGGGGGCCCTGGCCTACGCGGTGCGGCGCCTGCCCGAGAACGTCACGCGGAGCTTCGTCTTCCTCCTCACCGACAACCTGCCCACCGTCTACGCCAAGGTCGAGCTCCTCTTCCCCTTCGTGCCCACCGAGGCGAGGCACCGCTTCGTCTACGAGATGATGAGCGGCAAGGACATGGTACTCGTGCGCGACGGGATCTCGGACCTCCTGGACTTCGTCACCTGCCTCTGCCTCTTCGCGGTGGAGGCGAGGAAGATCCGCTACCGCCTGAACCACCCCGATCTCCTCCTCGCCCTCGCGCGCTCGGGCGCCCCCGCCGGGGGAGGGCACCCCGGGGCGGCGCCCGGGCTGCCGGGGGAGGGCCTCGAGGGCCTGCCCTTCGACGAGGAGGAGAAGGCCGAGCTGCGCCGGCTCTGGCCCGAGCGCCCCGGCGAGCGCGTGCGCGAGATCGTCTTCCACCGCCAGGCCTACTCGGTGGACGTGCGCAAGCAGGTGAACAACTACAACAGCCGCCTGGCCGAGCGTTGGGCGAGCGAGGTCGGCGAGGCCGCCGAGTCCCTCGTCGGCGCCCGGCCCTCCGACCTCCCCGAGGCCTTCGAGGTCCACATCGTGTCCTCGAACGCCCACTCGGTCTCCAACTGCCTCTCGCCCTACTTAGGCTCGATGCGCGGCGAGATCCTGCGCTGGGCCGAGGGCCGGGGCCTCCGCCTCCCCGGCTGGGCCGAGCCCGACGACGAGCTCTACCACCTCGCCCGGCCCTGGCTCGAGGCTTTCCCCGGGCGCCGCCGCGAGGCGGCCGAGGCCGAGGCCGCCGCGGGCATCCTCCGCCTCCCCGAGACCGTGACCACGGGCATCCAGGTCCAGCTCGTCGACCTGGCGCGGGCCGCCGGCATGGGCAGGCCCGGCCTCCTGGTGAACATCGACTTCGCCTTCGGCGAGCAGGCCGAGGAGATCATGCGGAGCCTGCTGCTCCTCTTCGGCCGCAACGTGCGCTCGATCAACGTCCTCGGCAAGGCCGGGGCCCTCGCAGGCGCGCGCGGCGACGTCCTCGTCCCCACGGCCTTCATCGAGCAGGCGAACGACGCCTTCCGGCCCCTCCCCGGCGAGCCCGGCGGCCTCGAGGGGACCTCCTCCCGCCTCGGCGCCGCCCTCCTGGGCCGGGGGGTCGCGGAGGGGCCCCTGCTCACGGTGGGCGGCACCCTCCTGCAGAACCGAGCCATGCTCCAGTTCTACCGGCGCATCTGGGGCTGCGTCGGCATCGAGATGGAGGGGATCTGGTACCTCAGGGCCATCCTCGAGGCCGAGGAGCTCGGGGTCCTCAGGCCCGGCGCCCTCCGGCGCTTCCTCTACTACGTGAGCGACCTCCCCCTCGAGGCCGGGCAGCGCCTCTCCGAGCGCATGGGCCCCCTCGAGGGCATCCCGCCGCTCTACGCGATCACGCGCGAGGTCCTCAGTGGCATTAGCCACTCGGCGGCATAGCCGCCTGGCATTAGCCACTCGGCGGCATAGCCGCTTGGCAGTAGCCGCCCGCGGCGGCCCTCGGGGCCCCGGACCCAGGCGGGGGGCGCCTCCGGCGGCCATTGTGGCGCCGGCCCCGGCGGCGGTACTATGGGGCAGGGGCGGGGGCCGCGGGCCGCCGCCCCGAGCGGGAGAACTATGCTTGAACGCCTCGGCCGCGCGACGATCCGCCGCGCGGAAGAAGCCTCCTACGCCTTCGGGTTCTTCGCCCAGGTGATGCGGGAGTCGATCCTCTTCTTCCGGAGGAGGCAGGTCGGCTTCAAGGTCCTCGTCATGCAGATCCTCTTCACGGGGGTCGAGGCCCTCCGCATCTCGGCGGTCCTCGCCGTGGCCATCGGCGCCGCCATCAACCTGATCGGCTCCTCCCTCCTCGCCGAGTTCGGCCAGTCCAAGCTCATGTACAGCCTCCTGATCATCGTGATCACGCGCGAGCTCGGGCCCCTGCTCACCGCCTTCATCGTCATCGCCCGCTCGGGCACGGCCATAGCCACGGAGCTGGGCGGCATGGTGGTCGCCCACGAGATCGAGGCCTACGTGGCGGTGGGCGTGAACCCGATCTCCTACCTCGCCGCCCCCCGCCTCCTCGGGGTCGTCGCCTCCATGCTCACCCTGGACGTCTACTTCAACCTCTTCGGCCTGGCCGGCTCCTTCGCCGTGGTCCAGCTCATCAAGCCCATCGCCTTCGACGAGTACTTCCGCAACCTCCTCGAGGTCCTCGGCGCGGGCGACCTCCTCATGGGGCTCCTGAAGAGCCTCGTCTTCGGCGTCATCATCGCCGTCGCCTCCCTCTACCGCGGCTTCGCGGTGGAGCGGGCGAGCACCGAGGTCCCGGTCGCCGGCATCCGCGCGGTCGGGTCGAGCTTCATGCTCTGCATCGTGGCGGACGTCCTCCTGACCGCGATGCAGTACCTGGGCTGATCGCGTGGCCGCGCCCGTCCTCGAGCTGCGCTCGGTCACCTGCACCCGCGGCGAGGCCGTCATCCTCGACGAGGTCTCCCTCCGCCTGGAGGAGGGCGAGGCCGCCTTCTTCATGGGCGCCGCCGGCTCGGGCAAGTCGGCCCTCCTGAAGGCCGCCTCCGGCCTCGACGTGGCCTCGGCGGGGGAGATACTCTTCCGCGGCCGCGAGCTCTCGCGCATGACGCGCCGCGAGGAGGCCGAGTTCCGCCGCAAGACCGGCTTCGTCTTCCAGGACGCGGCGCTCTGGGCCAACCAGAGCCTCTACGACAACCTGGCCCTGCCGGTGCGCATCCACGAGCCGGGCCTGGGCGCCGCGGCGATCGACGCGGCGGTGCGCCGGGCCGCGGAGCTCGTCGGCTACGACGAGGAGCTCAGGGCCCGCCCCGCCGAGCTCTCGCTGGGGGAGCGCCGCCTCATCGGCCTGGCGAGGGCCCTGGTCCTCGATCCCGAGCTCCTGTACATGGACGAGCCGGCGGCCAACCTCGACGAGGAGTCGGCCGAGCGCGTCCACGAGATCCAGGCGGCCCTGAAGGATCGGGGCCGGAGCCTGTTCGTGGCCAGCTCGAGCTCGGCCGCGGTCTCGCGCTTCGCCGACCGGGTGGGCGTGCTCCGCGGCGGGCGGCTCCTGGCCTACGGGAGCTTCGACGAGGCGGCCGCCTGGACCGATCCCGCCCTCCGCGGGATCACCGGCCGGCTCAAGGCGCGCAAGGCCCCGCCCCGGCCCGAGTGGGCGAGCTCCCTGGCGGGGGCCTGGGCCGACGCCCTGGCCGAGGACAAGTCCGCCGTCGACGAGCCCGAGTGGAAGCTCCGCGACGGCGCGTCGGGCGATGGCGATATCGATAGCGACGCCGATGCCGGCCCCTCCGAGGGCGGCGGCGAGGAGGATGGACGAGGATGAAATTCAGGATTCGCCACGCCGACCGGATCGTCGGCGCCTTCGTCCTCGTCGCGGCGGCCGCGCTCTGCGGGAGCATCGTCCTGGTCGGCGCGAACCAGCGATGGTTCGCCCGCGACTACCGCTTCGAGACCCGCTTCGCCTCGGCCGCGGGCGTGGCCCCGGGCACGGCCATCTACATGAAGGGCTTCCAGATCGGCAAGATCCAGCGCATAACGCTCAACGAGGGCAACGAGGTCGACGCGACCTTCGTCGTCTACGACGACTACTACCCCAAGGCGCGCAAGGACTCGGTCCTCGAGCTGGTCACCTCGCCCATCGGCCTCGGGACCCAGCTCCTGTTCCATCCGGGCAAGGCCGAGGAAGTCCTCGCCGAGGGCTCCTTCGTGCCGCTCGCGGGCTCCGAGGAGGGGAGGTTCCTCATCGAGGAGGGCCTCGTGGAGATCCCGCCCAAGGACGACACGATCACGCGGCTCCTCGCCGGGATCAACCCCCTCATCGAGGATCTCGACAAGACCGTCGTCACCGTCAACCGGACCCTCACCGAGGTCAACCGCGCCCTCGCCGGCCAGAGCTCCGGCCCCGCCGGCCGCATCGTCAACGACGCCGCGAAGGCGGTGGCGACCGCGGAGTCCTACGTCGACACCCTCATGGCCCAGGTCTCGGACCTCCTTAAGTCGGCCAACGCGGTGGCGGACAACGCCGCGGCCATGAGCGCCGAGCTGCGCGACCCCACGGGCCTCGTGCCCCGGCTCCTCGACGCCAAGGGCTCGGTGAAGACCCTCCTCGACGACAAGAACGTCCTCTTCGACCGGCTGACCTCGAGCCTCGCCGAGACCGAGAAGACGCTCAAGAACGTGCAGGGGATCACGCAGGAGCTCAGGGCCCAGATGCCCTCCATCGGCGTGGCGATCGACGAGGGCAGGACGGCGATCAAGCAGGCCCAGGACGTCCTCGAGGGCCTCAAGAACAACCCCCTGCTCCGGGGCGGGGTGCCCGAGCGCCGCGAGCAGCAGCCGCTCTATCAAAGCCTGCGCGAGGGGGAGTTCTGATGAGCGCACTAGCACGCGCCGCGCGGCGCCCGGGCCTCCGGCCGGCCCGCCTCGCCTCGGGCCTCGCCGCCCTCGTCCTCGCGGCCGGCTGCTCCTCGGCCCCCAAGTCCACGGGCGTCGTCTACGCGGTCAGGGACAAGGCGGCCGAGCTCGCCAAGCTCGGCGACGGCTTCATGGGCACGGGCCAGTACGAGTCGGCCCGCAGGTACTACGACGAGGCCCTGCGCGCGAGCAACTCGGTGGACGACCTCGAGGGAGGGGCCGCGGCCCTCGCCTCGATGGGCCGGGCCTACCTCGCCGGGGGCATGCCGGCCGAGGCCCGCTCGGCCTTCGAGCTCTCCCTCGAGCGCGCCGTCCTCGCCGGCGCGGGCTCCGCCCAGTCGACGGCCCTGGCCGGCCTGGGCGAGGTCCTCGTCGCCGAGGGCGACCACGCGGGAGCCCTCGAGCTCTTCGCCCGGGCCGTCGCCCTCGCCGAGGCCGCCCTCAAGGGCGCGAAGACCGAGGCTCCCTCCCGCGCCCTCGCCGTGGCCGTCCACGACCGCGCGGTGGCCCAGGCGGCCCTCGGCCTCAGGGCCGAGGCCCTGGCGAGCCTCGCCCGGGCCGAGGAGCTCAACCTCAAGGGCAAGCGCTCGAGCGAGCTCGCGGCCAACCGCTACGTGCGGGCCTCGATCCTCGCCTCCGAGGGCCGGCTCGAGGAGGCCCTCGCCTCGGCCCTTTCCGCCCTCGAGGCGGACAAGGCCGCGGAGAACGGGCGCGGCGTAGCCGGGGACCTGGGCGCGGCCGGCCGCCTCTGCGAGCGGCTCGGGCGCGGCCCCGAGGCCCTGGGCTACTGGAAGCGCTCCCTCGACGCGGCCCTCGCGGTCGACCACGCGAAGGCGGCCCGGGCGGCCCTCGAGGCCCTCGGCCCCCTCGCCGCCTCGCTCGGCCGGGAGGCGGAGGCGGCGCGCTACGCGGCGCTGCTCGCCAAGCTCGACGCGGCGGAGGGCCGCCCCGCCCCGGCTCCCGCGGCCGCCCCCTAGCGGGGGGCTCGGGCCCGGCCCGAGCGTCGCCTAACGCGCCGCCGGGAAGGAGAAGGAGGCGTAGAGGTTGTCCCGGTCGACGACGGGGTGCTGGCGGGCCCGCGGGTCGAGGCTCCGCAGCTTCCTGGGGACGGCGGCGGAGACGTAGGCGCGCAGCTCGTCCGCGGAGAGGCTGCCGTCCCCGTCCCGGTCCGCTGCCTTGGAGGCGAAGGCCTCGAGGATGGCCGAGGTGAAGGCCCCCTGCTTCCAGGCATCCGACTCGTAGGAGGCCTCGTCGGCGCGGCAGGCCGAGAAGACGACGGCGCCCGAGCGCCGGGCGAGGTCGTTCCAGATGAAGCGGTCCCGGTCTGCCAGGGCCTCGCCGGCTGGGCCGGGGACCAGGGCGAGGCCGCGCGCCGCGCTCGCCGGGATGACCCTCGCCCTCGCGCCGGCGGCCGCGGCGGCGAGGGAGGCGGCCGGCGCCCGGTCGGCCTCCCCCGACTGGCAGGTGTCGATGAGGAAGAGCTTCTGCCGCGGCGCGACGCCCGAGACGAGGGCCTCGAGCTCGGCGAAGGGTATCGACTTCTCCTGTATCGTGGCTAGCTTCGAGTCCCCCGTCACGTAGTAGTACTCGTAGCCGCCGCGGCCCGACTCGAGCTGGATGCCGTGGCCTGCGATGAAGAGCACGAAGAGGTCCCCGGGGCGGGCCGGGGCGGCGAAGCGGCCGATCGCCTCGAGGCTCTTCCGGGTGACCTTGCCGTCGCCGAGGACGAGGGTCCTGACCTCGCGGAAGGGCCGGCCCTTCATGGCCGCGAAGGCCCCGGCCAGGGCGAGGGCGTCCTTCGCGGGATAGGCGAGGTCGGGTATGGCTCGGTCGGCGTAGCGAGCCACGCCCAGGCCGACGTAGTAGAGGTCGGGCGCGGCGGGCTCCTCGAGGTCGAGGAGGACCTGCGCGCGGTAGCTCTCGGCTCCCGAGCGGTCGAGGCAGGAGAGCTCGAGCTTGTTGCGGCCGGGGACGAGCTCGACGCGCTCGGAGGCCGAGGCGGAGCGGCCCGAGAGGCCCTTGCCCGGGGAGCCGAGGAGGGGGACGTCGTTGGCGTAGACCTGGTAGCTCGCCAGCCCGGGCCCCGCGGACTCGAAGGCGAGCTCGAGGAGGGCGAAACGGCCCTCGCGCTTGACGGACGCGATGCGCGACTTCGGAACCCTCGGCTCGGCGGCCTGGGCCGCCTCCCCGAGGCCGAGCTTGCGCAGGCGGGCCTCGTGGCGCTCGCGGAAGAGGGCGGCGAGCTCGGGCGGCGCGCCCAGGCGCTCGGCGAGGATGTCCGGCCGGTTCGTGCGCGCGGCGAACTGGTCGATGCCGTAGGCTATCCTGCCCTCGACCATGTTGACCAGGCTCCCGCCCTTGGCCGAGGCGTCCCAGTAGCCGTCCGGGGCCACGAGGGCCCAGTCGCCGCCCTGGAAGACGTAGCCGGTCAGGACGAGCTCGCGCGAGCCGGGGAGCCAGAGCCGCAGGGCCCCGTCGAGGCCGGCGGTCGCGAGGATATCCCGGCCGCCGACCCGGGCGAAGCCCAGGCCGCGGACCTCGCCCTCGTGGGCCGCGAAGGAGCCGAGGAGCTCGCCGCCCCGCGCGGCGCGGACCTCAACCCTGCCCGTGCGGCAGCCGAGGTAGAGCTCCTCGCCCGAGGGGGAGAAGGCGATGGCCCTGACCTCGGCCTCGGGCCTGAGCTCGGCGAGGACCTTCTTGGTCGAGGCCTCCCAGACTCTCCGCTCGGTGGCGAAGAGCTCGCCGCCGCGCGAGAAGGCGGCGCAATAGGGGCCCGCGCTCGCCTCGCCCGGGGGGCCGGAGGCCCAGAGCCGCTGGCCGCTCCTCGCGTCCCAGAGCTTGGCTATGGAGTCGGCGCCCGTGCTGAGGATGGCCGAGCCGTCGGGGGAGTAGGCGAGGGCGTAGCAGCCCTTCGAGGAGGTCGGCGCCTTGGTGATCGGGTCGAAGGCCTGATGGGTCCCGACCCGCCGGGCGAGGACGCCCATGCCCTTGGCCGGGTCGTAGAGCTCGAGGGCCCCGTACCAGGACTCGCCCAGCGCGAGGAGGCCGCCCGAGGGGGCGAACTCGAGATCGAAGCAGGAGACCTTGTCCTGGGAGCCGAGGAGCTCGCCCGAGCGCGCGTCGTAGAGGAAGGTCCCCGAAACGCCGCCTAACGCGGCTTTTGAGCCGTCGGGCGAGATGGCGGAGCCGTTGACGAGGCCCGCGCGCCCGGGCCTGAGGTAGATGCCTTTCAGCCGCCCGAGGTCCCAGACCGCCCCGCCTCCCTCGTCGAAGCCGAGAACGACGAGCCCGCCCGATGCCTCGAGGGACCTGACGCGATGCGCGGCCCTGTTCAGGGGCGCCGTCGCGCCCGACCAGGGGGCCGAGACGAGGATCTCGCCCGACTGGAGGCCGACTACGGAGACGCCGGACTCGGGGTCGAAGAGTCGTTTCGCATAACGTTCCTCGTCTCCCGGGAGCTTCGAGAATTCGAGGACCTTCTCCTTGCCGCCCGGGCCGAGCCGGTACAGGGTCCGGAGCTCGAGGGCGTAGAGCTCGCCGCGGCCCTCGTCGATGTGTAGCGTCGCGTCGTAGAGGCTCTCCCAGGCGCGGATCTGCTTCGGCCCCTCGTCGGCGAGGGGGTCCATCGCGTAGAGCTTGTCGGGATAGAGGAAATACAGGAGCCCGCGGCCGATGCGGAGGCGCCCCGGCTCGTTCCAGACCTTCTTCTCGCGCCGGGCCATCGAGGGCAGCTCGTAGAGGTGGAGCCGGCCCTCCCCGATGCCCATGACGCCCAGGCGATCCTCGCCGAAGAAGCCCATGCCCTGGCCGTCGAGGACGAAGCCCGCGGGCCTCGACTCGCCGACGAGGGAGGCCGTGGCCAGGTCGTAGACCCCGACCCAGCCGGCGACCGCGACGGCCGCCAGCCGGCCCGAGGGCGAGAAGGCCGCGCCGAGGAATTTGACGCCGGGCACCGCCGCGGCGGACCCCTCGCCCGCCGCGTTCGATACGATGAGCTTCCCGTCCTCGACCCGCCAGAGCCGGAAGCGGCCCGCGCCGCTCCGGGCGGCGACGTGGGCCCCGTCGGGGGAGATGAGCAGGTCGCGCAGCTCCTCGCCGCCCTTCGCCTCGCCGAAGGAGAGGACCCTGACGAGGCGGCCGGACTCGCGCTGCCAGACGCGTACGGTCAAGTCGTTCCCGGCCGAGGCGATATAAGCCTTGTCCGCGCTGAGGGCGAGGGCGGCGCAGCCCTTGCCGTGGCCCGAGTTGACGCTGAGCCTGGTCTCCGCCTGGGCCGAGAGGGCGAGCGCGAGGAGGAAGGCCGCCGCCGGCGGCCGCTGCTTGGTCATGGGGAAGACTCTAGCGCCCCGCGCGCGGGCGGTCAACGAAGGGGGCCTGGCGAGGCGGCCCGGGTACGCCGCTCCCCGGCCCGCCTTCACGCGCCGCGGACAGCGTTCTTGCCCGCGGCCTTGGCGCGGTAGAGGGCCCGGTCGGCCTCGGCGACGAGGTCCCCGACCTCCTCGCCCTCGGCCGGGACCCGCGCCGCAGCGCCCACGCTCACGGTGACGCCGAGCCTGGCCCCCTTCCGTCCCTGGTCCTCGGGGGAGGGCGCGGCCTCCACGCCCGCGCGCAGGCGCTCGGCCGCGTGGAGGGCCTCGTCGAGGCCGGTGTTCGGGAGGAGGAGGGTGAACTCCTCGCCGCCGTAGCGGGCCGCCAGGTCCCCGGCCCGGCGCGCCGAGGAGGCGAGGACGGCCGCGACGGCGCGCAGGCACTGGTCGCCGGCCCGGTGGCCGCGCTCGTCGTTGTAGCGCTTGAAGTCGTCGATGTCGACCATGAGGAGGGCCAGGGGCGATCCCGAGCGGCGGGAGCGGCTCCACTCGCGCTCGAGCTCCTCGTCGAGGCAGCGGCGGTTGGCGAGGCCGGTGAGGGCGTCCACCCGCGCGAGGGCGGCCTCGCGCGAGCGGCGGCGGACGACGGCCCAGCCGAGGCCCGCCAGGGCGAGGGCGAGGGAGGCGGGGAGCATCAGGCGCTCGGCGCGGGGATAGGGCAACAGGCCGTGGATCCGCAGGAAGTCCGCGACGGCGACGAGGTGGGGGAGGAGCCAGGCGGCGGCGAAGAGCCCCGCGTTAGGCGCTCCCTTAGCCCAGAGGGCGAGGGCTATGGCGATCGAGGAGAGGGGCCCGACGAGGTTGACCAGGACCGAGGCGGCGAGGGCGGCCGGGACCGAGAGGAGGGCGAGGAAGGGGAGGGCCAGGGCGAGGAGCTCGAGGGCCAGCATGGCCCCGTCCAGGGCCCGGCTTTGGGAGCGGAGCCCGAGGAAGGAGCGGAAGAAGGCCGTGCCCGTGAAGAAGAGGGCCCCGATCGCCGCCAGGTTGGCGAGGTTGGCGAGGGGCAGCGCCGCCGGGCCGAGGAGGAGGCGGAGGTAGCCGGCGCGGATCGCCACGTGGAGGGCCAGGGCCAGGGCGTAGGCGCAGTACCAGCGGAGCCAGGCCTCGCGGCGGGGCGAGGCGAGGAGGTAGAGGAGGAACCACGCGAGGCTCCCGAACAGCAGCCCGTGGCAGAGCGAGTCCCGGAGCGTCTCCCGCGCGAGCTCTCCCTCCTCGAGGACGCGCACGGGCAGGCTCATGCCCGCGCTGCTCCTGACCCTGAGGAGGCAGGCGACCCGCTCCGAGGGGCCGAGCTCGAGGGGGAAGGCGAAGCCGCGGGCGAGGGGGAGGGGCGGCGACTCGGGGACCGAGTCGCCCGAGACGAAGGAGTCGACGCGGCCGCCCTCGCGGAACGCGATGAGCGACACCGAGTCGGCCACGGGATAGCCGAACTCGACGTAGGCGCGGCGGGCCTCGGAGCCCCCGTTCGCCAGCTCGAAGCGGAGCCAGACCGCGTCGCCGGTGAGGCCGAGGTTGGGGACCCGGCCGCCGGCGGGGGCGAAGTCGGCGGCCCGGGCCTCGGCCTGGGCGGGGGAGAGCGAGGCGCCGGGGTCGCGCAGGAGCTCGAGCCGGCCCTCCGTCCGGTAGCCGCCGGCGCCGTCCACGACGATCGGCTCGAGGGCCCGGGCGGCCGGGGCGGCGGCGAGGAGGAGGAGGAGGGCGGCGAGGCGGGACGGGGCGTGGAGGCGGGGCGCGCGCGGCGCGGGACCGGGTCGCATGGCGCGAGTGTAGCGCCGTCCCGGGCCGCGGTCAACGAAGCCGCGGTCGGCGCGGCCTTGGAAAGGGAGGCGCGGAGGGGAAACCTTGCCGAAGGTTGCCCCTCCGCTCGCTCATTTGGGACCGATGACCGTGCCGACGAAGCTTCCCCCGCCGAGGATGGCGCGGAGGTTCGGCAGGTCGCGGCCCGCGGCGCAGACCACCTCGAGGCCGAGCTCGGCGGCCCGGCGCGAGGCCACGGGGTCGAAGGGCACGTTCTTGCCCGGCACCCATTCGTCGCCGACGAGGAGGCGGAACTGCTCCCAGGAGATGGAGTCGATGGGCGTCGCCTTCGGGTCGACGCGGGGGTCGGCGGTGTAGACCTTGGCCACGTTCGAGAGGTTGAGCACCCGCCCGGCGCCGAAGCGCTCGGCGAGGAGGACGGCGTCGAAGTCGGTGGAGAAGCCGGGCTTCCAGCCCGCGGCCACGAGGACCCGGCCGCGGAAGACCGTCACGGCGCTCGGGTCGGTGACGACCTCCATGGGGCAGAGCCCGCCCAGGACGGCCTTGACGAGCTGGGCGTTGAGCCGCGTGGCCATGATGCCGACCCAGTCCTGGGCGTCGGCGTCGGGGGCTTCGGCGGGCGAGTTAGGCGATTCCGATCCGGGCGCGGCCGCGAGGGCCTCGCGGTAGGCCTTCTGCCAGGCCCGCGCGGGCCCGCCCCCGCCCACGACCAGGATGAGCCTGCGCTCGGCGTCGGCGGCCAGGTGCTCGCGCGCCAGGGCCGCGAAGGAGGCGACGAAGGCCGCGTCGGGGCCTTCGGGGGCGACGATGGAGCCGCCGAGGGAAAGTACGGTAGTCATGCGAGCCTCCGCGTCGTTGCGCCCTCAGGCGTCAGAAGTCCTCGTCCCCGAAGAAGCCGTCGTCGCCGCCCTCGCCTATGAACTCGCCGTCGGGGTTGCGCGAGGCGTAGAGGGACTCGGCGTAGCGGAAGAGGGCCGTGTTCCGCGCGAGCTGGTCGCGCTCGGCCTTGACGCGGCGGAGGAAGTCCCCGGCGGTGAGGCCGGGCCGGAGCTCGCGGCGCTCGGCGGGCGTTCCCTCGACGATCGCGAGGACCTCGTCCACGCGGTAGTAGACCCGCTCGAAGACGAAGAGGGTCTTGCGGAGCTTGAGCAGGTGGGAGGCCATCTCCTTCTTGTCGCGGAGGTTGGCGGGATCCATCGGGTTGACCTTGGCGCCGGAGCGGTCCTCGTCGAGCCACTTCTTGAGGACGGCCGACTTCTGGAAGGGGCCGAAGTCCGAGGAGAACTGCGAGGCGAGCTTGGTGTAGCGCTTCTCGAAGTCGGCGAGGGCCCGGCCCGGGTCGGCGCGGAAGGCCCCGATCTCGTCGGCCAGCCACTTCTGGCGGAATTCGCGGACCGAGGAGACGGCGACGGGGAGGTAGCGTAGCTTCTCGCCCGAGCGCTTCTCCGCGACCTTGCCCGCGGGCACGGGGAACTCGCCCTTGCCGTCGTCGCAGTAGACCTGGCCCTCGGCGCAGGTCACGAGGATGGACTCGTTGACCGACACGGCCACCTCGTACTCGGTGCCGCGCACCCCCATGACCGTGCCCGAGGTCTGGACGGCCATGGCGGGGGTCCCGGCGATCTTGGCCACCTTGGAGCCCAGGGAGCCGGCGAGGAGGTCGATCGAGGTCTTGGGCTGGCCCTTGAAGGACTCCAGCTTGAGGTAGAGGGAGGTCCGGGCGTTGACGGTGAGGGTCCCGTTCATGCCCGTGTTCTTGTCGAAGGCTATGACGAGCCGCCCGTCGCCCGCGGTCTTGACGAGGTCTCCCGACTGGAGGACGTCGTCGATGTTCGGGCTCGCGATGGTCTTGCCGGCGCGGCTTATGGAGACGCCGCCCTCGACGTAGTCGATGCGCCCCACCCTCGGCTGCTGGACCGCCCAGGCGGAGATCGAGGCGAGGAGGCAGAGGGCCAAGGCGGCGATGATCGCGCGTTTCATGCTCGTACTCCTTCTGGGCCGGCTCGGCCCGGGAACGGGCCCGGGAAGCCGGCCGGACACCAGTATAGCGCGGCGCGGCGCCGCTTTCGAGTGCCCGGGAGCGCCGGGCACCCCCGGCCGAGCCTAGAACGCGAGGCCGAGGTAGAGCTTCGTCCAGGCGCGGTAGTCGACTCCGAAGAGCTCCGACGAATGCGCGCGGCCCCGCTTGAGGGCCTCGGGCAGGCGCGGGGCGTCGGCGAGGTCGAAGTCGACCTTGAGCCCGCCCACGAGCCGGAGCTTGCCGGCCAGGGGCAGGCCCAGGCAGGCGCGCAGGGAGGGGAAGGGGATAAGGTCGGAGGCCGCCTCGTCCGCGAGGGGGCGGCCCTCGTCGAGGGCCTCGCCGATGGCCGGGAGCTGGGGCCCGACGAGGGAGAGGGCGGAGAGGTCGAGGTCGAGGCAGGCCTGCCCGAGCTCGAGCCTCGTGCCCAGGCCGTAGCCGAGGAGGAGGTCGCGGCTCCTTCGGCCCCAGTCCTCGCGGGGCATCCCCGCCGAGATCAGGGCGTAGAGGCGGCGGGAGCCCGACTGCAGGGCCCCGTACAGGTAGTCCGTGTCGGGCTCGTAGAAGCCGCCCGTCGAGCTCAGGCCGGGGGAGAGGGCTATGTTGACCAAGCCGATCTGGACCCCGTCCATGCGGTCGGCGATATTGACGAGCCCGATCTGCAGGCCGTCGAGCTCCTCCGCGACGTTGAGGACGGCGGCGACTTGGGAGCCTTCGACCCTTTCCGCCACGTTGAAGACCCCCGCGGCCTGGAAGCCGTCGAGGTCGCCGGCTATGTTGAAGACCCCGGCGGCCTGGAAGCCATCCACCTCGCCATCGGCTATGTTGAAGACACCGGCGCCCTGGAAGCCCTCGATCGCGCCGCCCGCGATGGTGAAGACGCCCGCTGCCTGGACGCCCTCGACCGCGCCGCCCGCGAGGGAGAAGACGCCCGCGGCCTGGAAGCCCTCGACCTCCGCCTCGGCGATGGCGAAGACGTTGGCGAGCTGGAGCCCCTCGACCGAGCCCGCGAGGGAGCCGACGAGGCCGAGATGGACGGTGGCGTCGTAGGTCCCGAAGGGAAAGGAGAGGCCGGGCACGAGGGAGAGGACGAATGGCGCGTAGGGCCGCTCGCGCGCCTTCGCGGGGGATTCGGCCGCTTCGGTTTCTCCGCCCTGGGGGAGGGATTCGTCTCGCTCGGGCAGCTCCTTTTCGGAGAAATACTTGGAGCGGGCGGTTTCGAGGACTGATCCTTCGTCTGGTTCGAGGGTTCCTTGCGAGGCCGCGGCCTGCCCGAGCAGCGCCGCCAGCGCGACGATGAAGAGAAAACGGTTCATGGCTCTCCCCTTGAGGCGAGAATGATGCGTGCCTCCGCTGCGGGAGCGCACGCGGAAAACTATAGCGCGAGGTGATAGGAAAATCCATGGACCCTACCGCTAGCCCTCGGCGGGGCGGGAGGGCTATCCTCCATCCGATGGGACTCTTCTCGCCCTTCCGCGCCGCCCGGCGCCGCCGCATCCTCGAGCGCTCCCCGATCGGGGATGGGCTGTGGGACTGGGCGATCAAGGAGCACCGCATCTTCCGCTGGCTCGGCCCGGCCGACGCGGCTAGGCTCCGCGAGCTCGCGACGGTCTTTCTCGGCGAGAAGCGCTTCGACCCGGTGGGCGGGGCCGCGCTCGACGACCGGCTCCGGGTCTCCATCGCGGCCCAGGCCTGCCTCCCCCTCCTCGGCCTCGACCTGGACTGGTACTCGGACTGGTCGACGATCATCGTGACCCCGCGGGAATACGGGGTATCCAAGCGCGACGTGGACGAGGCCGGGGTGGTGCACGAGTACGAGGACGAGTTCTCCGGCGAGGCCTTCGACCTCGGGCCCGTGGCCCTCTCGAAGCTCGACGTGGAGGCCTCGGGCTGGGGGGACGGCTACAACGTGGTGATCCACGAGATGGCCCACAAGCTCGACGGCCGCGACGGCGAGTTCGACGGCTGCCCGCCCCTGCCCCGCGATATGGGCTACGCGGACTGGAGGGCGGCTTTCATGCCCGCCTTCGAGGATATCCGCGAGAAGGCCGGCCGGGCCCCCAAGCGCCGCTCCCGGCGCCGGGGCCCCCGCATCGATCCCTACGCCGCCGAGTCCCCGGACGAGTTCTTCGCGGTCTGCTGCGAGTACTTCTACGAGAAGCCCTTCGTCCTCGCGTCCGAGTACCCGGCGGTCTTCGCCCAGCTCGCCCGCTTCTTCCGGCGCGACCCGAGGGGGGAGGGCCGCGGGGACCCGCTCGAGCCCGGCCCGATCCTCTGAGCCGAGATCCCCGTCCCGGTCCCCGCCGTTTGCATCACCTCCCCCGCCGGCATTAAGCTTTCCGCATGAAGCCGAAGATCACCCCGATCAGGCTCAGGCTCGTCGTCCTCGTCATCGGCCTCTTCTCCCTCATTTCCTTCCTCGCCTTCTTCTTCCAGATGCGGACCCTGCAGCTCGACATAGAGCGGACGCGACAGTCGAGGAACATTTCCTCGGTCAGGATCGTGGAGCTCTTCGTCGAGCTCAGCTATCCCGGGGATTGGGAGGTCGCCGGATCCGAGCTGCTGAAGGGCGGCGCGCGGCTGCCGGCCGGCGAAGAGGTCGTCGGATCGCTCTCCGCCTACCTGCGATCCGACAGCGAAGTCCGATTCGTCGCGGGGAGCCCTCCCCTGGGGATCGCCCTCCGCCTACCGCTGTCCCCGCCCGAACTGGGGGCCGAAGGCCGCGCCTTCCCGATCGGGCGCCCGCCCCCCACCGAAGGGCGGGCTGCTTCCCGTGCCGACCGGCCCTTCGCCACCGCGCGCGGGGCTGGGGTCGCGGTGCGGGACGCCGCCGGGGAGATCGCCGGCTGGATCGAGCTCAGGGCCGGGGACGCGGAGTCCGGCCCGAAGGGCGACCGCCTGGGGCGGGCGATCTTCTTCGCCTTCGCCGGCTTCAACCTCCTCATCGTCGCGGCGCTGGGCTTCCTCGTCTTCCTCCTCTCGAAGCCCATCGACCGGATCGCCGAGGCCCATGCGCTCGAGGCCGCCCGCAGCGCCGAGCTGGCGAGCATCTCCTGCACCGACCACCTGACGGGCCTCAAGAACCGGCGGGGGATCGAGGCCCTGCTCGCGGGCGGCGCGGCCGAGGGCGAGGCGCCGAGCCACGTCGCCATCCTCGATCTCGACCATTTCAAGCAGATCAACGACCGCCTGGGCCACGAGGAGGGCGACCGGGTGCTGGCCGCCTTGGGCGAGCTCATCCCGGCGAGCGTGCGGCGCACGGACGAGTGCTGCCGCTGGGGCGGGGAGGAATTCGTCATGCTCTTCCGCGGGGAGAGCGACGCGGGCGCCGCGGGCTCGGCCGAGCGCGTCCGCGCGGCCATCGAGGCCCATCGCTTCGGGAGCGGGGGCTTTCCCGTCACCGCGACGATCGGCCTGGCGCCGATAGGCGAGGGGGGCTTCGCGGCCGCCCTCGCGGCCGCCGACGAGGCGCTGTACCGGGGCAAGCGGGAGGGGCGGAACCGGGTGGTCCTCGCCGAGGCGGCGGGCTAGGCGGGCGACCCGGACTCGGCCTCAGGCCTTGCGCACGTAGAGGGGCGAGGTGAGGACCTCGCGGCCGTCGATGGACAGGGTGATGCCGACGACGCCCTCGCGCTGCATGGGGGTGTTCACGAAGGTGAAGACCGAGTGGACGACGCGCGAGGAGCCGGCGAAGTCGGAGACCGCGAGCTCGCCCTCGATGGGGCCGGCGGCGTCGGCGCCGTCGGGGCCGGCGAAGGCGATGCGCATCGAGTGCGAGCCCGCCTCGTGGATGTAGAAGCGCAGGCGCAGGGCGAGGCACATGAAGGGATGGGTCGCGGGGAACTGGCGGGCGTAGATCGTGTCGAAGGCGCCCACGACCGTCATCTTGCCGTCGCTCTCCTGGGCGAAATCGCACAACGTGAAGATGTCGGCGGTCATTCCTCGGAGCCCCTCCGCTCGGCGTCGAGGGCCTCGAGGAGGCTCTCGCCGAGGACGAGGGAGCCGCCTTTGCGGCGGTACAGGTCCCGGTCGGAGCCGCGGAAGATCTCGTCGAAGTCGACGTCCTGCGAGGTGTGGGCGCCGAGGGTGACGCTGTATGGCACCGGGCTCGAGCTCCCGGCCTTCTCGAGAAGCTCGGCGAGGCGGACCCGGGCGATCTCCGCCTCCTCGGGCCCGGTCTGGGGCAGGACGACGAGGAACTCGTCCCCGCCGTAGCGCGCCACCGAGTCGGGGCGCCGGACCGCGGCCATGAGGGTCGCGGCCACGCTCTTGAGCACCTCGTCGCCGGCGGCGTGCCCCTGGCTGTCGTTGATGGCCTTGAACTTGTCGACGTCGGCGAGCACGACCGAGAGGCTGCCCCCGTAGCGGGCGAGGCGGGAGGTCTCCCGCTCGATGACCTTGGCCAGGCCCCGCCGGTTGAGGGCGCCCGTGAGGGGATCGAGCTCGGAGAGGCGGCGGGCCTCGGCGAGGTAGAAGGCCTTCTCGACCCCGATGGCAGCGAAGTCGGCTATCGTCGAGAGCACGCGCATGTCGAAGGCGCTGAAGGCCCGGCCGTCGAGGCGGTTCAGGAGCTCGATGACCCCGAAGACCTTGTCGCCCGAGCGCAGGGGGACGGCGACGACCGACTCGGTGCGGAAGCCGGTGATGCCGTCCATCCGCTCGGAGAAGCGCGAGTCGGCCCCGGTCTCCTCCACGATGGCGGGGGTGCCGTGGGTGGCCACCCAGCCCGCTATGCCCTCGCTCAGGGGCAGCCGCGTCCCTACCAGGCTCTTCCCCGCCCTCCCCACGGCCAGGGCGAAGACCAGCTCCGAGCGCGCCGCGTCGACGAGGAGGAGGGACCAGTTGAGGGGCCCGAAGAAGGAGGCGACGTGCTCCATGACGCGGTCGAGGACGCCCCTGATGCTCCGCTCGGACACGATGCTCGTGCCGATGGAGGAGAACACGGAGAGCCGTATGAGGTCGTCCATGCCCGGTTCCTTCTCTTCAGCCATCGCGCCCCCCGTGCCACAACTATGACACGCCGTCGCCGCCCAAACAAGGGAGCCGGCCTTCGCGCCGGCCCGCCCGCCGGCGGGCGGGCCGGGAGGCGGATGGCCGAGCTTGACAGGAGCCCGGCCCGGGGCGAGACTGGGATCGCGCCGTCCCCTGACGGCAAGGAGGTCATCGTGAAAAAAGTCCTGGCGTCGGCCCTCGCGATCGTCGCGCTGGCGCTCTCGCCCCTCGCCGCGCAGGTGCCCGTCAACCTGCACGGCCGCTCGGCCGACGGGGCCAACGGCGTCGTGGCCGCGGCCAAGCCCGAGGCTTCGCAGGTCGGCGTCGATATCCTCAAGAAGGGCGGCAACGCGGTCGACGCGGCCATCGCCACCGCCTTCGCCCTCGGGGTCCTCGAGCCGAACGCCTCCGGCGTGGGCGGCGGCGGCTTCATGATCATCAAGCTCGCGAACATGAAGGAGGCCGTGGTGGTCGACTTCCGCGAGTGCGCCCCCGCCGCCTCGACCCCCGACATGTACAAGTTCGACGAGAAGGGCAAGGTGATCGACAACGCCACCTTCGAGGGCGGGCTCTCCGTCGGCGTGCCCGGCGAGGTCAAGGGCCTGCTCTACGCCTTCGACAAATTCGGCTCCAAGAAGCTCAGCCGCGCCCAGGTCCTCCAGCCCGCCATCGACTACGCGGAGAAGGGCTACAAGGTCACCGTCAACCTCGAGCAGATCATCAAGGACAACTTCGAGAAGCTCAAGAAGTTCGAGAACGGCGGCGCCATCTACTTCGACGGCGGCCTGCCCTACGAGCTCGGCGCCACCATCAAGAACCCCGACTACGCCAAGACCCTCAAGGCTGTCGCCGCCAAGGGCGCCGACGCGATCTACAAGGGCGAGATCGCCAAGGCGATCGTCGACGAGGTGCGCAAGCGCGGCGGCATCCTCAGCCTCGAGGACCTGGCCAACTACCAGGTCAAGGAGCGCAAGCCCGTCGTCGGGACCTACCGCGGCTACACCATCATGTCCGTGCCCCCCGCCTCCTCGGGCGGCACCCACTTGGTCGAGCTCCTGAACATCATGGAGAACTTCGACCTGGCCAAGACCGGCGAGGGCACGCCCGCCACCGGCCACCTCTGGGCCGAGGCCATGAAGCTGGTCTTCGCCGACCGCTCCAAGTACATGGCCGACACCGACTTCGTGCAGGTCCCCCTCAAGGGCCTCGCCTCCAAGGCCTACGCCAAGGAGCTGGCCGCCCTCATCGCCGCCGACAAGTCCATGCCCTCGGCAACCGCCGGCGACCCCTCCAAGTACGAATCCGGCTCCACCACCCACCTCTCGGTCATGGACAAGGCCGGCAACATGGTGGCCATCACCAAGTCGATCAACTACTTCTTCGGCTCCGGCGTGGTGGTCCCCGGCTGGGGCATCATCATGAACGACCACATGGACGACTTCGTGCCCAAGCCGGGCTCGGCCAACTCCGTCGAGCCGGGCAAGCGCCCCCTGTCCTCCATGAGCCCCACCCTCGTCCTCGACCCCAAGGGCCGCTCCTTCATGACCCTCGGCTCCCCCGGCGCCACCCGCATCTTCCCGACGGTCGCCCAGGTCATCTCGAACATCGTGGACCACGGCATGTCGGTGCAGGAGGCCATCCTCGCGCCCCGCTACTTCCAGATGGCCTCGGGCAAGCTCAACGTCGAGGGCCGGGTGCCCATCAATACCTACAACGCCCTCGGGCCCCTGGGCCACGAGCTGGCGCTCAAGCTCGACTGGGACGCCTACTTCGGCGGCGTCCACGCCGTCCTTTACGACTACGACGCGAAGATGCTCCGCGGCGGCGCCGACCCGCGCCGCGACGGGCAGGCCGCGGCCTACTGACGTCACCCGGGCGGGTTCCCGGGTGCCTCGCGCCCGGGAACCCGCCCCATCTTCCCCTCTAGAGGTCCGATCATGAAGCGCTCCCTACTCTCCCTCCTCGCGATCCTGGCCCTGGCGGCCGGACTCGCGGCCCAGTCCCCGGCCTACAACCTGAAATCGCCCATCGCGTCCAAGCCGGCCTTCCTCAGCTCGGCGGGGCAGAGCGCCGACGTGGAGATGGTCAAGGTCCTCCTCGACCGCTCCAAGATCCCCTTCAAGGCCGACGCCCAGGCCAAGGCCCCCGCCCTCGCCGCCTCGGGGGCCAAGACCCTCGTCCTGGCGATCGGGGGCTCCTCCAAGGGCCTCGGCGCCGCGGGCATCTCCGCGGAGGCCGAGCTCGAGCGGGTAAAGGCCGTCATCGCCGAGGCGAAGCGCCTCGGCATGAAGGTGATCGGCCTCCACGTCGGCGGCGAGGCCCGCCGCGGCGAGCTCTCCGACAAGTTCATCCTCGCGGCCCTCCCCGCCTGCGACTACTTCATCGTCGTCGCCGACGGGAACAAGGACGGCCTGTTCACCAAGCTCTGCTCCGAGCGGAAAATCGCCCTCGACGCGGTGGAGAAGATCTCCAAGGCCGGCGACCCCCTCGCCAAGGCCTTCAAGTAGGGGGCGCGGCGTGGGCTCCGAGCTCCTGGTCCTCCTGGTCATGGTCGGCGTCTTCGCCGCCGCCTGCTTCGCGCTCAAGTGGCCCGTCTCGGTGGCCATGCTCCTCGCCTCCGTCGCGGGCGCCCTGGCCGGCGGCCAGGGCCTGCCGATCCGCCATCTCGTCGAGGGGAGCTTCGGCTACGTCGACACGATCCTCACCATCGCGACGGCCATGGTCTTCATGAACGGGGTCAGGGCCTCGGGGGCCCTCGAGGCCCTCTCGGTGGCGGCCATCCGGCGCTTCCACCGCCGCCCGGCCCTCCTCCTCGTCCTCCTCACCCTCGTCGCCATGTTCCCCGGCATGATCACCGGGAGCTCAAGCGCCTCGGTCCTCACGGCCGGGGCCGTCGTCGCTCCCGTCCTCCTCCTCCTCGGCCTGCCGGGCGAGGACGCGGCCGCCCTCATCGCCATGGCCGGCATCCTCGGCATGATCGCGCCCCCGGTCAACATCCCCGCGATGATCATCGGCGGGGGCATCGACATGCCCTACGTCGGCTTCGAGCTGCCCCTCCTCCTCCTCACGATGCCCCTCGCCGTCGCCTCCGCGCTCTGGTTCGGCTACCGCCACGCGCGCAGGACGGACCGGGAGAAGGTCCTCGCCGCCCTCGACGCCGAGGCCCTCGACCGCTACGGGATGCGCCTCTTCCTCCCCGTCATCCTCGTGGTGGCCCTCATGGTCCTCGACAAGGCCCTGCCGCGGGTCTTCAACCTCGGCATGCCCCTGATCTTCGCGCTCGGCGCGGCCGCCACGGCCTTCGCTGGCAGGCGCTTCGATCCCTTCAAAGCCGCCAAGGAGGCCATGGACCAGGCCCTGCCCGTCCTGGGCATCCTCGTGGGCGTGGGCATGTTCATCCAGGTGATGACCCTCACCGGCGTCCGAGGCCTCATCGTCGTGAGCGCCCTCTCGGTCCCGCCCGCCCTCCTGTACGCCGCGATCGCGGTCACGATGCCCCTCTTCGGGGCGGTCTCGGCCTTCGGGGCCGCGAGCGTCCTCGGGGTGCCCTTCCTCCTCGCCCTCCTGGACAAGGACCAGATCGTCACCGCCTCGGCCCTCTCGCTCATCGCCGCTCTCGGCGACTTCATGCCGCCGACCGCCCTCTCGGCCATCTTCGCCGCCCAGGTCGTCGGCCTCGACGGCTACGGCAAGACCTTGAAGAAGCTCGTCCTGCCCTCGCTCGCCGTCGTCGCCTGGGCCCTGGCCTTCATCGTCTTCTCGAAGCAGATACGCGCCATGTACTGACAAGGGGAATGCCGTGGACCTGAACATGATCGTCTACCTCGCCATCACCGCCGCGGTCGCCGCCTTGGCGATCGCCTGCCTCTTCGCGGAGGAGAAGCCGACCCGGCAGGCGACGGCCGCCATGGTCGTCGTGCCCCTCCTCCTCCGCCTCTTCCTGATCAAGTGAGGGACTCCGTGAAACGACGTTATGCGACAGCGATCCTCTTCCTCGCCCTCGCCCTCGCCGCCGGCGCGGTCGCCGGCGCCTCCTTCCTCTCGATGAGGGAGCCCGAGCCCATCGCGCGCGGGCCGGGGGTCTCCGAGATCCGCAAGCTCTCCGACTGGTTCCCCGGCCTGGCCGGGGGGCCCGGCGACACCGAGGTCTACGTCCTCCGGGGCGAGGCCCCCGGCGGCTCGATGCTGGTCCTCGGCGGGACCCACCCCAACGAGCCGGCGGGATTCCTCGCCGCCGTCCTCCTGGTCGAGAACGCGCGGGTCTCGAGCGGCGCCCTCTACGTGATCCCCCGGGCCAACGCGAGCGCCTTCACCCACAACGATCCCCAGGAGGCGGCGCCCCAGCGGCTCCATATCCGGACGCCCTGGGGCGAGCGGGTCTTCCGCTACGGCTCCCGGGCCACCAATCCCCTGCACCAGTGGCCGGATCCCGACGTGTACATACACGCATCCTCGGGCCAGCGCCTCTCCGGCAACGAGACGAGGAACCTCAACCGCGGCTACCCCGGCCGACCCGACGGAAAGCTCACCGAGCGGGTCTGCTACGGCATCACGCAGCTCATCCGCAAGGAGGCCGTGGGCATAGCGATCGACCTCCACGAGGCCTCCCCCGAGTATCCGGTGAACATGGCCGTGGTCGCCCATCCCCGCGCCATGCCGGTGGCCTCCCAGGTGGTGATGGGCCTCGAGATGGAGGACATCGCGATGCGGCTCGAGCCCTCGCCGGTCAACCTGCGGGGCCTCACGCACCGGGAGCTCGGCGACCATACCGAGACCCTCGCCGTCCTTATGGAGTCGCCCAACGCGTCGCAGGGCCGCCTCCGCGGCCGCACCGACGAGGCCCTGGCCCTTACGGGCAAGGACGGCTGGTACGTCAAGGCCCAGAAGCTCGGGCGGCTCTTCGTGCCCTACGGCGAGAAGGGGCACCCCATCGAGGAGCGGGTCGGGCGCCACCTCGCGGGCATAGCGGAATTCGCGGCGGCCTTCACGCGGGAGTATCCCGACCGGCCCCTGGGGATCGAGGGCATGCCCTCCTTCGAGGAGCTCGGGGAGGGAGGCCTCGGAGCCTTCCTCCGCAGGCCCTAGGGGGGCGTCCTGCGCGCCCTCGCCGCGGCGGCCCTCTGCGCCGCCTCCGCCTTCGGGGCGGCCGCCGAGGCGGTGCCGGCCTTCCTCCTCCTCGATTCGGGCCTGCCGGGGCCCGCGGTCGCGGTCGTCGCGGGCATCCACGGCGACGAGGGCTCGGGCCCGATCGCCGCGCGCGAGCTCGCCTCCGCCGGCCCGCCGCGCCGGGGCCGACTCCTCGTCCTCGCCGAGGCCAATCCGGCGGCCCTCGCCGCCAGCTCCCGCGCGGCCCCCGGGGGCCGGGACCTGAACCGGCTCTTCCCCCGGACGGGGTCCGGCCCCGCGGAGGCCGCCCCCGCGGCCGGCCGCGATCCGGAGGAGGCGCGGGCCGAGGCCCTGCTCGGGGTCCTCCTCGGCGAGGCCGACCTCGTCCTCGACCTCCACGAGGAGGGAGGGGCCTGGGACGAGGCCGACCTCCCGACCCTCGTGCTGACCGAGGCGGCGGCTGAACTGGCCCTCGAGCTCGTGGAGGAGTTGCGCGATCTCGGAATGCCTTTCGATTTCGTCCGCGGCGCCCCGGAGGGGAGCCTCGCGGGCGAGCTGGGCGGGCGGGGAAGGGCCGCCCTCGTCGTGGAGGCTCCCGCCCGGCTGCCCTTCGAGGAGCGGGTCCGCGTCCATCTCGCCGCCGTACGCGGCGCGCTCGGCCTTTTAGGGATGCGTTGAGCGAACGAGGAAGGGCGCCGGGGCCCCTCAATCCGCGCCGACGAGGAAAAGGACGCCTGCCTCGAGGGCGAGGTAGGCGAGGGCGATGAGGGTCTGGATGGCCCGGTGCCGGGGATCGCCCCCGATGTCCCGGCGGCCAAGGCGCGAGGCGAGGAAGTACCAGGAATAGAAGAGCCCCGTGAGGACGTTGATGAGGTAGAGATAGGACCGGGTCGTCGCCTCGTCCAGATGCTTCGCTGCGGGACGGACGGTAGGCTGGGAGGGCTTGGCCTCCATGGCCGAGCGAGCGGGGAGGGGGAGGCCCCGCCGGAGGAATTCCTCCTCGAAGGCCGAGCGCTCATCCTCGTCGAGGCGCTCGAAGAAGTTCATGTACAGGCTCACGAGCTCGATCCTCGGGATGCCCCCCAAGCCTTCGTCCATATTTCGAGTATGTGCTATGATCCCGGAATGCACAAGCTCGAAGTTGCCCCGCGCTGCCCCGCCCAGCTCCGCGAGCTCGCCGTCGAGGTCGCCGCGATCCTCGGCTTCCGCTCCCTTTCGATGGATTTTCCCATCCTCGCGCCCGCCGGGGGAGCGAGGCCGGGCCCCGGGGGCCTTGCCTTCCGCCTCGGGCCCGCAGGCTCGGGGGATGCCGCCTGGTCGATCCGCCGCTCGGGCCCTGGGGTCGAGCTCGCGCTCGGTGCTCCGGCCGCCGCGCCGGCCCTCCTGCGGGCCCTTCTCTCGCGCTTCTCCGAGCTCGAGGCCGACGCCTCCTTCGCCGCCCGGGGGGACGAGGCCGAGGCGGGGCCCGCTCCCGCCCGGCCGGCGCCGCGGAAGCCCGGGGTCATGGAGTCGGGCTACCACCCCCTGCCCCGGGCGCGGGGCCTCGAGTGCCTCTTCGAGCGCGAGTACCTCGTGAAGGACGAGGACTACGACTTCCTCCCAGACCGTATCGACGCCTCGATCATCCTCGAGCCGGGCTTCGGGGACGAGGAGCTCTCGGCGGCCTGCGACCTCGCGGCCCGCTTGGGCATGGAGAGCCTCGGCCTCGAGCTCCCCCTCCTCGAGATCGCGGGCCGCCCCGCCAGGGTCCCTGGCCGCGGGAGCAGCATCAGGATCGAAGGCTCCGGCCAGCCCGCGCTCTCCCTGTCCGAGGAGGAGGGGCGCCGCGTCCTTTGCCTGCGCGGTCCCGGGCCCGGGCTCGCCGCCATGGCCTCGGCCCTCTGCCGCGCGATGCCCGGCACCGGCGACGACTCCCCCCTGGCCGAGCTCCGCGACGGCCTGGTCGAGGCCCTCGGCCTGCGGAGCCTGGACGGCAAGCTCGCCTGGCTCGAGTCGGGCGGGGCCCCCTGCGGCGCCCTGCTGCCCTGCGGGCCGATCCCCGCGGCCAGGCGGGCCGAGCTCGCCGCGCGCTTCCCCTCCTCCCGCTTCGTGGAGGCCCGCCCCCTCGCCGTGGCGGCCGGAGGCGAGATCGAGCTGCCCTGGGAGCTGGAGGCCTGCCGCGCCCTCCTCGAGCGCGAGCTCTACCCGCGCATCCGGCCCGGCTCCGAGGCCGAGGTCCTCGTCGTGATCGGCGAGGGCGCGGCGATCCGGCGGGAGCTCGCGGCCGAGATCGGCGAGGCCTGCGCCGCGCGGGGGGCCGCGGGCGCCCGCGTCCGGGTCCTCTGCGCCTTCAAGCAGGGCCTGTCCTGGCTGCGCGACGGCGAGCTGCCCGAGCTGGCCGCCCTGGGGAAGGTCGGCTCCGTCGAGATATCCTTCTCCCCCTTCCTTCCCGCCGGCCGAGCGTCCTGGAACGACGAGGACGGGGCGACGCCGCGCATCGCGCCCAACCGCCCCGACGATCCCGAGGCCTGGCTCGATCCGCCGATACGGCTCCTCCAGGAGCTCTACCCGGCCGACGACCTCCTCGCCGAGGCCCTCGGCATCGAACGAGATCGCATAACCTTTACCCTGGCCGCCCCGGGCGGCGCGCCCCGCGGGGCGCCGGGATACGCCCTCGTGGCCCGCGACCGGGAGGGCAGGGTCATCCGCGAGTCGGCCTACGCGCCGGCCCTCTCGGAGCGGCCCTACCTCGACGAGTTCCCCGGCCTCGGCAAAGTCCATCCCGGCGCGGGATGCCTGCGCCTGACGCTCGGTGGCGAGACGGCCTGGGAGGGCCGCTTCAAGACCGACCTCGAGTCCGCCTGGGAAGCCTACCAAGGCACGATACTCCCCGCGGCGCGGGCCCTCGTCGAGGCCCGGCTCGCGGCCGCGGCTGGCGCGGGCGGCGCCCCCTCGGCCCAGAGCTTCTTCTCGCGCCTGGTCGTCGAGCTCGAGGCAAGCGAGCCGGAGGAGGAGCTCGGCTGCCGCCACGACCGGCTTTCCTCGCTCGAGTCCTTCCACGAGGATCTCTACTTCGCGGGGCTCGACTACTTCCAGACCCTCGGCATCAAGCTCGCGGGCAGGGGCTTCGACTCCCCCGGCCTCATCCTGCCCAAGCTCAGGGCGGCGGCCGGGAGGCCGAGGATGCGTTATGCGATTATGGTCGACGACCCCGCGGGGGCGGCCCCGTCCGCCCTGGCCGGCGGGGCGGGCGCGGTCGAGGCGCCCTGCCCCGGGGCCTCGGCCTACGTGGACGAGCTCGCCTACGATGCTCGGAGCGGGAGCTTCTCTCCCCGGCTCCGCCTACGGGCCCCCGGCCGCGAGGCCGAGGCCGCCGCCTTCGCCGCCGCCTACGCCCGTCTCCTCTCCGAGGGCCTCCTCGAGGCCTCCCGCCCGGCCTCGGCCTTCGCCTCGCTGCGCATCGCCCTCGAGGGCGCGCCCGGTCCCGCCGCCGAGATCCTGGCTAGGCCCCCCGCGCCGCCGGCTCCCCCCGAGCGCGTGGATATCGGCGGCATCGAAGTGAGCGAGGACTCGCTCATCGGGCCAGCAGAATTCGAGGCAGTCGCGGAAGGCCTCGGGCGGGTCCGGGGGCTCAGGCTGCGCCGCGTGGGAGAGAGCCGCCTCGGCCGGCCCATCCGGGCGATCGAGCTCGATCCGGGCCTGGGCGGCTACGTCTCCCGGACCAAGCTCGCTGCCTTGAGGCCGACGGTCTACGTCAACGGGCGCCACCACGCCAACGAGGTCTCCTCGACCAACTCGGCCCTCATGCTCGCCAAGCGACTGGTCGCGGATCCGGAGCTCGCCGGCCTGGCCCGCCGCCTCAACATCGTCATCCTCCCCCTCGAGAACCCCGACGGCGCGGCCCTCCACGAGGAGCTCGCCCGCGGCAACCCCGAGTGGATCCTCCACGCGGCCCGCTACGATTCCCTCGGCTGCGAGTTCGCGCGCGAGTACTTCAACGACGCCACCCTCCACCCCGAGGCCCGCGCCTTCTCGAGGCTCTGGCGCGACTGGCTCCCCGACGTGGTGGTGGACGACCATGGAGTGCCGAGCCACGAGTGGTGCCAGCCCTTCTCGGGCTACACCTCGCCCTGGTTCAAGGGCTTCTGGATGCCCCGGGCCCTCCTGTACGGGTATTTCTGGTTCGTCACCGACGAGGCCTACGCGGCGAACAAGGCCGTGGCCGAGGGCATGCTCGAGGCCGTGGCCGGAGCCATGGGCGAAGGGCCGGAATATCGGCAGCTCAACGCTGAGTGGCGGGACCGCTTCGAGAAGTACGCCCACGCCTGGATGCCCAAGCTCTTCCCCGCCGAGTACCACCGGGACGTCATCTTCTACTGGGTGCCCTACGCGTATAAACCGGATTATTACTACGTTTCCGTGCGCTTCCCCTGGGTCACGGCAGCGAGTTTCGTTTCCGAAGTAGCCGACGAGACGGCGGTCGGGCCCTACCTCGGCCTCTGCGCCCGGGCCCACCTCGACGAGGACCTCGCCGTCCTGGAGCTCCTGGCGGGGGCGGAGCCGGAAATCGAGGAGGAGTGCTGGATCGAGGGACAGACCCTGCGAGCGCGGCGGCGGAGGCGACGCCCCCTGAAGCTCGAGCCGAGGGTTTGAAATATCACTTAAATTTTAGCATTTGCATTTTTATGCTCCTGTGGTATCGTTACCGCAATTTTACGTCGCTAGGAGGCGAAGATGATCAAACTCATCGGCGTCGCGATCGTTATCCTGGGCTTCGCGCTGAAGCTCGATAACATCGCGATCATCCTCGTGGCGGGGCTCGTGACGGGCCTCGTCGGCGGAATGGACATTGTAAAAATACTCGAGACCCTCGGGAACAGCTTCGTGGCCAACCGCGGCATGGCGATCTTCGTCGTGGTCATGCTGGTCACGGGCACCCTCGAGCGCAACGGCCTGCGCGAGATGGCGGCCAAGCTGATCGGCAAGATCAAGAACGCGACCGCGGGCATGGTGATCGGCGCCTACGGCGTCCTCCGCCTCATCCTCGCCGCCTTCAACGTGAGCCTGGGCGGCACGGCCGGCTTCGTCCGCCCCGTCGTCATGCCGATGGCCACCGGCGCCGTCGAGGCCAAGCACGGCTCGGTCGACGAGAAGCACCTCGAGGAGCTCAAGGGGATGAGCTCGGGCATGGAGAACATCACCTGGTTCTTCGGCCAGGTCCTCTTCGTCGGCGGCTCCGGCGCCCTCCTCGTCCAGTCCACCCTGAAGGGCCTCGGGTACGAGACCGAGCTGGGCGCCCTCGCGACCGTGGAGCTCCCCGTCGCCCTGTTCGCACTCGTCGTCGGCGCCGTCATGTATTTCTTCAAGGACAAGCGCCTGAGCAAGACCCTATACGGGCAGAAGAAGTAGGGAGGGACGGAATATGCAGTTCTTCATGGATCCCAAGGTCCTTCTCGGCGCGAAGCTCCTCGAGTGCCTCTACATCCTCATGGGCATCATCGCCGGCTACGCCGGGGTGAAGACCCTCTTCGAGAAGGAGCACAAGGCGAAGATCGGCACGGCCGTCTTCTGGATCTCCCTGGCGGTCGTCCTCGCCTTCGGGCGCTGGATCCCCAAGATGGTCAACGGCATCCTCGTCGTGGTCATGGCCATCCCCGCCGTACTCCGCCAGGTGAAGCCGGGCGCCGACCGCTCGGCGACCAAGGCCGAGACCAAGGCCAAGGCCGACAAGATCGGCTACAAGATCTTCGTGCCGACCCTCATGATGGGGACCTTCGCCATCCTCTTCGCCGTCTTCACGAAGATCAGCCCCCTCGTCGGCGTCGGCGTCGGCGTCATCGTCGCGGCCATCCTCCTCATGGTCTTCTCGAGGGACAACAAGCCGACGACCTTCCTCGACGACTCCAAGCGCCTCCTGGACACGGTCGGCCCCCTGTCGATGCTGCCCATGCTCCTCGCCGCCCTCGGCGCGATCTTCACCGCGGCCGGCGTCGGCCAGGTCATCGCCAGCCTCGTCGGCAAGGTCATCCCCCAGGGCAACATGACCGTCGGCATCATCGTCTTCGCGATCGCCATGCCCCTGTTCACGATGATCATGGGCAACGCCTTCGCGGCCATCACGGTGATCACGGTCGGCATCGGCGGGCCATTCGTCCTGGCCCTCGGCGCGGACCCGACGGTCATCGGCATGCTCGCCCTGACCTGCGGCTACTGCGGCACCCTCTGCACCCCGATGGCGGCCAACTTCAACATCGTCCCGGTCGCCATACTGGACATGAAGGGAAGGTACAACGTCATCAAGAACCAGCTCGTCCCCGCGGGCATCATCCTCGCCTTCCAGATCTGCTACATGCTGATCGCGAAGTAAGGCTGTTTGCGCGCTCGGTGAGCCTGTAGTGATTTGAACCGCAGAGGACGCAGAGGGCGCAGAGGGAAGGAAAGGGGAATCGGGTGGCAAGCGCTCCCGATTTCCCTTTTCTCTCCTTCTCCGCGCCCTCCGCGCCCTCCGCGCTTTTCTCTTGAATAGGAGCGTCCTACTATGCGTATCCTCCTGACCGGCTTCGATCCCTTCGGGGGCGAGAAGGTCAACCCCGCCTTCGAGGCGGTGAAGCTCGTCCCCTCCTCCGTGGCGGGGGCCGAGATCGTCAAGCTCGAGATCCCCACCGTCTTCGGCAAGTGCGACAAGGTCGTCGCCGCCGCCGTCCGCGAGAAGCGGCCCGACGTCGTCCTCTCGATCGGCCAGGCGGGCGGCCGCTTCGACATGACCGTCGAGCGCGTGGCGGTGAACATCGCCGACGGCCGCATCGCCGACAACGAGGGCAACCAGCCCATCGACCAGACGATCCGCGAGGACGGCGAGAACGCCTACTTCGCTACCCTGCCGGTCAAGGCCATGGTCGAGCGGATCAGGTCCAAGGGCATCCCCGCGAGCGTCTCCTACACCGCGGGCTCCTACGTCTGCAACTACATCATGTACTGCGAGCTCTACATGGCGGCTAAGGAGTTCCCGGGCCTGCGCTGCGGCTTCATGCACGTGCCCTTCCTCCCCGCGCAGGCCATCGGCAAGCCGAGCCCCGTGCCCACCATGTCGGTGGAGAACATCGCCCTCGCCATCGAGGCGGCCCTCGAGGCGATCGTCGACAGCCCGGCCGACCTGCGCCGCTCCGAGGGGACGATCGCCTAAGCCGATGCCGATACCCATGGAACGGGGCGCCGGCATCGTCGTCCGGGACTGGCTCAGGCTGCGGGAGGGCGAGCGCCTCACGATCATCTCCGACGAGCTCCACGTGGGCGAGGCCATGGCGATGCGGGCCCACGCCCAGGCCGCCGGGGCCTCGCCCGTCGTGGTGATCGTGCCGAGCGGCAGCCCCCAGTCGGGGGAGATCTTCGACGAGCGCTGCGTCGCCTTCCTCGGGGCCGACGCCATCGTCGGCGCCACCCATAACTCGATCATGACCACGCGCGCGATACGCGACGCCGTGGCGGCGGGCGCCCGCTTCCTCTCGGTGCCCCTGTCGACCAACGACGGCTCGTCCCTGCTCTCCGGGGATTTCATGACGATGGACGTCGAGGAAGCGGGGCGGCTCGGCGGAAGGATAGCGCCGCGCTTCGAGCGCGCCCGCGAGGCCCGCGTCCGCAGCGAGGCGGGCACCGACCTGCGCTTCCGCGTGGAGGGGCGCTCGGGGAGCGTGTTCCGCGGCCTCTGCGACCGTCCCGGGACCGCGACCTCGACGAGCTTCGAGTTCTCGGTCTCCGTGGTCGAGGAGGCCACCGAGGGCGTCCTCGTCCTCGACGGCTCGATGGGCTATATCGGCCTCGTCGAGGAGCCCCTGCGGCTGCGCTTCGAGGGCGGCCGCCTGGCCGACATCGAGGCGAACGGCCCGGGCGCGAGGCTCGCGCGCTACATGGAGGGCTTCCGCGACGGGCGCATGTACGTGGCCGGCGAGCTCGGCATCGGGCTCAACCGGAAGGCGAGCTGCGCCGGGCGCTCCTACATCGAGGACGAGTGCGCCTACGGCACCTTCCACGTCGGGCTCGGGCGGAACATCGCGTTAGGCGGCAGCCATTACGCCAACGGGCACTTCGACCTCGTCGCGCTCTCCCCCGACATCGAGGTCGACGGCGAGATCCTCATGCGGCGGGGCGAGCTGGCCTAGCCTCCTTCGGGCCCGCTCGGCGCGCCTCGAGGCGCCGGCCTCAGGGCCCCGCGAGGCGGAGCTCGGCGCGGCCCAGGCCCCCCGATACCTTCAGGTCCTCCTTGATCCCGAGCAGGTCGCCGAAGGCCTGGAAGACGTCGCCGGCGAGCCAGCGGTCGGGCTTGGCCCCGCCCGAGGCCGTCGCGATCGCCATGCCGCTGTTGAGCCTCTTGCCGGACTCGTCGAGGGCGACCGTCGGCTTCAGGAGGTTCATGGTCTCGATGACGACGCCCTTGTAGAGGTTCTCGTGGACGTAGTGGATGGTCCCGTCCTCGTCCACGGCGAGGACCACCCCCGCGTGGGTGCGCGGATCGTTCGTCCTGTCGCCGTCGCCGTTGGCGTCCCAGGTGTTGTCCCATATGACGACGTCGCCGGTGCGCGGGTAGCGGTCGCGATGGAGGGCCTTGCGCTCCTCGAGCGTGCGATAGAGCCGGTTGACCCCGTTGCCGGGGTACTTGTCGAAGTCCTTGGCCACGTCGATGCCGAGCTCGTAGTAGATGGCGCAGACCGTGCCGATGCAGTCGAGGGTGAACTGCCTGCCCTTGACGAGGACCTTCGCGTTGGGAGCCTGGCCGAGGAGCTTCTTGGAGGAGGCGACGACCTTGAGCTCCTCCTCCGTGGGCGCGGCGCGGGCCTCGTCCATGCTGCGGTAGAGGCCGAGATCCGCGGCGGAGATCGAGGCGGGCCGCGGCGGGGCCGCCTCGGCCGGGGGGACGGCCGCCGCTCCCGGCGCCGGCGCGGAGGCGCAGCCCGCCGCCGCGAGGACCGCCCCGAGGACGAGCATCCCGCGGCCGATAGCGCGAACCGGTATATCCTGGCCAGCGACGAAACGAGTTGCCCGCATGCCCCGCTCCTTGGGCCCCGCGGCCCCCCATGACTCTATCGCAGGGCGGGGGGGCCCGCCACTCCCCGCCGCCCGCGGGGCGCGGCGGGGGCCGGGGCTTGGCTGCGGATCAGGCGCCGGCGCGGCGCCTGTAGAGCACTTTCCGCACGGCGTCGGTCGAGATCGCATAACGCTCGGAAAGCTCGTCCAGGCTCGCCCCCGAGGCGGCCGCCTCGCGGATGGCCTGGTCGCGGCGGTCCAGCTTCTCGCGGGTCCCGTTGCGGCGGCCCCAGCCGAGGCGCTCCGGCCCCCGGCGCGGGATGTAGACGAGGCTTCCCTGGACGTACTTCTGTATCTCGGCGAGGAGGTCGGGGGGGAGGGCCTCCTCCCCCTTCAAATACGGCATTCGGATCCTCTCGGTGGTCGGGGCGAAAGCCGCCTTGGGCCGAGCGGGTCGGGATCGACGAGAATGCGCGGCGCGGCGCCGCGCGCCGCCAGGGCCCCGCGGGGCTCGGGCGGCCGGATCCGGTCGGCTCTAGGCGGCTCCGAAAAGCCTTGTGGCCTTGGCGTGCGTGGTCATGCTCTTCATGTGGCGCCTCCTTGCCGCGGGTCCCGTCAGCGCCTCGCGGCGCTGACGGGCCGGACGAGCCGATGATAGCCGATCGGCCCGGCCCGAGTAAATGGACAGATCGCGTAGAAGCGTCCTGTCCCCCGGTCGCTTCCTCGGGGGCCGAGGAAAGAACGGCTCGAAGCGGCTTTTCCCTTTATCGAGGAGCCCTCCCCATGCGATAAGGGATGGCCGGCATATACCCAGCGCCCGCCTCGCGAGCGGGCCTCGCCGCCGCGGCGCGTCGCGCCGGGGGGGGCGGGAAAGGAGGCACGAGGAATGAAGGAACATAGCGAGAGGGCTCCGGCCCTCTAAATCCGCCGCCCGGGCGGGCACCGCCGATCCGAGACCTGGTCGTCCGGCTAGGCGGGCCGCCCGGGCGTTTTTCGCTTCGGGACCGCCCCGCGAGCCGGGAGCGCGGCGCGAGCCGGCCGACCTATGCCGAGGGCCAGCGCTCCCGAAAGGCGAAATCCTCGATCGGCCGGCGCTCGCGCGGCGCCGACTCGCGGGCGCGGTTGCGCTCGTCGAGGGCGGCCGGATCGCCGGGGTAGCCGCAGACCACCAGGGCCGCGACGACGAAGTCCTCGGGAATCCCGAGGGCGGCGCGGGCCTTGCGCGGCGCGAAACCCGCGATGGGATGGGCGTAGAGCCCCTCCCTCGTCGCCTGGAGCATGAGGTTCATGCAGGCCAGGCCGAGGCCGAAGAGAGCTTCGTCCCTACCCTCGTCGAGGCGGCAGTCGAGGGAGGGCTTGGTCAGGGCGGCGATGAGGAGGGGCGCGCTCCTCGCCCAGGAGTTGCCCTCCGTGAGCGCGGCTCGGAGGCCGGCCAAGGCCTCCTGCCCGGCCGCGACGACGAAGCGCCAGGGCTGGTTGTTGCCGCAGGAGGGCGCGAGGGCTGCCGCCTCGAGCATGCGCCGCAGGACCTCCTCGGGGACGGGCTCGGCCGAGATCGCGCGGAAGGCGCGGCGGGCCTCGACCTCTTCGATGATCGCGTGGGCTTCCATGACTCGATTCTAGCTCCATCGCGAGGGCGCGGGTATAGCCTTGACCGGCCGATCCGGGGAGGCGATCCTGGTGGGCGCTTCGCGGGGCGAGAGCTCGCGGAGGAATCCACGCAACCGGAGGCATCACATGACCGAAGCGACGAAGCAGGCCCTCGTCGGGCTCCGCGACCTTTCCACGCTCCAATGGTACGTCATCCCCCTCCTCGCCATCGTCTTCTACATCTACACGATCGAGATCGAGAAGGCCCGGGCGAGCGGGAACTGGAACGCGGTGATAGCCGGCGCCGCCGTCTTCGGCGCCGACTTCCTCAATGAATCCTGGAACGGCTGGTTCATGGTCCTCTCCGGCCGCTCGGCCCTCTGGACCACCCCCGGCCCGACCGCCCTCCGCACGATGGTCGGCTGGAACATCGAGATCATGTTCATGTTCTCGATCCTCGGCATCGTCTTCTACCGCGCCCTCTCCGGCAAGAAGGGCGCGAGGCTCCTGGGCATGGACGAGCGCTGGGCCATAGCCCTGGGCTTCACCGCGATCTGCACGGCCGTCGAGTGCGCCCTCAACGCCGGCGGCCACCTCGTCTGGGAGTACCGGCTCTGGGAGCGGACGGCGATCGGCGTCCCCTTGATCTTCCTCGTCGGCTACCTCTGGTTCTTCGCCTGGGCCATCCTCGCGACCTCGCGCGAGACCCTGAAGGCGAAGGTCCTCGTCGCGGCCATCCCCTACGCCGCGGCCATCGCCATCGACCTCCTCGCCGCGCTCCAAGGGATACGGTACTAGCCGAAGACGCCGCAGGCTGGCAGCGCCGCGCGCTCCGGCGCGGCCGAGGGCCGACGCTGCCCCTGGATCGGCGACGTGGAATTCGAACGCGCGAGCGGCGGATTCGGTGTCCAAATACGAGATAATAGAGTTCGGTATATTCCTAAGAAGAAGCGATGATAAAACGTTCAATATGCTGGATAAGCAATAAAATAAAGGGTAAATGCGATTATCTGTACAAGCGCATCATTGCGTGAGCGTTTTAAATTTGATTTTATTTGCGCATTCGTGCTACATGGTATTCGTCCGTCATCATTCCATCGGAGGTGCGAATGCGCAAAACTCTCATCCTCGTCGCCGTCATCGCGGCGATGCTCCCGCCTGCCCTCTTCGCCGACAACGCCGAGGTCATGCCCAAGCGCGTGCTCAGGACCTACTACATCGGCAGCTATTCCTTCGGCGACCAGGCCTACGACTCCGAGGGCGATAAAGTCGATACGAACGAGGCGAAGGCGGCAACCTTCAGCTTCGCGGCCGAGTACGGGGTCAGCGACTGGATCAGCGCCGCGGTCCAGTGGACCCCGGCCTGGACATTCTGGTCCGAGATAGAGGAGGGCGGGACGGTCCCGGCCAAGGCCAACGCCAACGGGCTCTACGACATCTTCATGGGCGCGAAGTTCCAGATCGTCGGCCCCCTGGCCCCGATCCCCAGCGAGAAGTACCGCTTCTGCGCTGCAGGCGGGTTCAAGGTCCCAGCCCCCGACAAGGACTGGACCGAGGAATACCAGAGCATCCTGGACGGAGAGGACGCAACCGTCAGCGCCACCGATCGGCACGCCCTCGGGATCGGGATGCGGCTTTACTTCGACTATGTCCTCGCCGAGAACCTCTACTTCAATCTCTACAGCGAGTACATCCGCTACCTCGAGCGCAAGGACGTCCTGACCTCTCCCACGCCCGAGGCCTCCGAGGCCGCGGCCGAAGCCGACATCGACTACGGCCACAGCCTCGTGCTCGAGTTCGAGCCCCACTACAAGGTCCCCCTGGCCGGCGAGAGCAGCCTCGAGCTCAAGCTCCAGCTCACCTACACGAGCTGGCCCGAGACCGAGAAGGACGGCGTCGGCGTCGATGGCTCCGAGGGCTATTCCTTGAAGCTGACACCATCCTCCTCCTACTTCTTCTTCCTCGGCCCCCTGCCCTTCGAGGCGAGCCTCGGCTGCGGGCTCTCCCTCGCGGGCAAGAACGACTCGGCGATGACGACGCTGACCGCCCAGCTCATCTCGTACATAAAGCTGTAGCCCTCGCTTTTGGCGGCACGATGGCGGCCCCGGGGAACCGGGGCCGCTTTTTCTTTGCGCGGCGGCGCTTTGCCGGGGCGGCGAAGTCGGGGTCTGTCCCTCGCCGGGTCGGGGTCTGTCCCCCGGCGAGGGCCGTAGCCTATACTATAGGAGATACAGTTTCCATCATTTATATAAGAACCAGTTGACTAATATATGACCGTTGGTCATATTATATCTCGCATGCAGAACGTGGAGCGCCCCATGGGTATCGCAGAACGAAAAACTCGGGAGAAGGAAGAGCGCCGGAAGCTGATCCTCGAGGTGGCCAAGCGCCTCATCCTGGACCGCGGGGTGATCGCGGTCAGCATGCAGGACATAGCCGACGCCGCCGAGCTCAGCAAGGCGACTCTCTACCTCTACTTCCCCAGCAAGGAGGACATTCTCTCGGAGATCCTCGAGGGCTCGGCCGACGCCTTCGTCGCCTATGTCGAGGAGCGGCTCGATCCCGCGGCCGGCGGCCTCAGCGCGATACGGACCCTCTGGGAATCCTACCTCGGCTTCTACGCCGAGTCGCCGGATATCTTCGTGTGCATCGGGATCAAGAACTACCTCGATCCCTACATGCCGGTGGACATAGCCGAGGGCGCCGAGGAGCCCCTGCGCCCCGAGCGGAAGATCCGCCGCCTCATCGCCAAGGTGCTCAAGCGGGGCGTGGGGGACGGGACCCTCGAGCCCAGCCTCGATCCGGACAAGATCGCCCGGATCACCATGATGATCACGGCGGCGATCATCAGCAACGTCGCGAGCCTCCCCCGCGAGGCCCGGGACGCCGCTCTCATCCGCGAGGACATGCGGAGCACCTTCGAGCTCTTCCTCCGCGGCTTGGCCGCGCCGAACGCGGAGCGGAGCCTCCTCAGCCTCTCGCCGCCCTAAGGAAGGATTATGGAAGGATTGTTCAAGCGGCCCCGGCTGATCGTCGGGGTCGTCGCCGCGATCACGATCTTCTTCGCCCTGCAATTCCCCCGCCTCGAGCTCGACAACAACAATTACCGCTTCGTTCCCGAGCAGGACCCGGCCCGCGTGGCGGCCGAGCGCATCGACGAGGTCTTCGGCAACCAGACGATGATCCTGGTGGGCCTCGAGCGCCGGCGCGATACCGTCCTCGACGGCGAGTTCCTGAAGAAGGTCCGCGCCTACGGGGAGAGGGTCGAGGAGCTGCCCCTGGTCGGCGAGGTCACCTCCCTCGTGACCGCCGACTACGTCGGCGGCACGGCCGACGCGATCGTCGTCGAGCCCCTCGTGCCCGAGGGCTTCTCGGGGAGTCCCGAGGAGGTCGCCGCGCTCCGGGACCGCCTCCTCGGCTGGGACCTCTACCGCAGGGGCCTCGTGTCCGACGACTTCAAGTCGACCCAGCTCCTCGTCAAGCTCGACGTGAAATCCTCCGAGGTAGGCGGCTCCGAGGTCATCGGCACCTACAAGGCCGCGAAGCGCCTCGCCGAGGAGGCGGGCTTCTCGGACACGGCGATCTACGTGACGGGGCTGCCCGTCTTCAGCGGCGACATCAACGAGGCGATGGGGCGGGACCTGCGCCTCCTCATCCCCCTCGTGGTCCTCGTGGTCCTCGTCATCCTCCTCCTCTCCTTCCGCCGCCTGAGCGGGGTCCTCCTCCCCCTCCTGACCGTGGCGATCAGCGTGGTCTGGGCCGTGGGGGCCATGCCCCTCTTCGGCGTGAAGATGACCATCATCAGCACGGTCCTCCCGGTCATCCTCATCGCGGTGGCGAGCGCCTACTGCCTCCACGTCATCAGCCACTACTACGACGAGCTGGCCGGCGCCCAGGGAGCCGGGGCGGGGAGCCTCGACGAGGAGGGCCGGCGAAAGCTCGTGCTCGCGGTGCTCCGCCGCTACGGCAAGCCCATCTTCCTCGCGGCCTTCACCGACGCCACCGGCTTCGCCGCCCTCTGCTTCACCCCCGTCCTGCCCATCTACGAGTTCGGCGTCTTCGCCACCTTCGGCATCCTCGCCGCCTTCTGCATCGCCTGCAGCCTCATCCCCGCGCTCCTCATCATCCGCGGCCCGAGGCGCGCCGCGCCGGCCGCTCCCGCCCTGCCGGCCGGGGCCAAGGCCGACCGCCTGAGCGAGGCGATGGCCTCCGCCCTGAGCTCGATCTCCCGCAGGCCCCGCATCGTCCTCGCCCTCGCCGCCCTCGCCGCGGCCCTCTCCCTCGCCGGGGTCTCGCGCCTCGTGGTCGACAACGTCCTCGTCGAGTACTTCAAGGGCGAGGCCGAGGTCGTCAAGTCCGACGCCTTCATCCGGAAGCACTTCGCTGGCTCGAAGAACCTGAGCGTCGTCGTGACGGGCGAGAAGCCCGGGGACGTGCTCGATCCCGGGCTCCTCGCGGCCATGGACGGCCTGGCCGAGTACCTGTCGACCGAGGTCCCCGAGGTCGGCAAGGTGAGCGGCTTCCCCGACCTCGTCAAGCGCGTGAACCAGATCTTCAACGCGGACGAGGCGCCCGAGGGCGTCGAGCCGCCGGCCGCGGCCCCGGGCGGCGAGGCCGCCTTCGGCTTCGGGGCGGGGGAGGAGCCCGCCTTCGGCTTCGGTTTCGACGCCGCCGCACCGGCCCCGGCCAAGCCGGCCGCCGAGGCCCAGGCGGCGGCGCGGCCGGCTACGCCCCTCGACGAGCGCGCGATGATAGGCCTCCTCTCCGAGGCCCTGGCCGAGGGCGGCAAGCGCGATATGAGCGCCGACGAGCTCGTCGCCGCCCTCAGGCGCGCGGCCAACTACGAGGGCGCCGCCTACTACGAGATACCGACGGATCCCGCGCGTTACGCGAAGAAGGACTCGGCCGAGCTCCGCGGCCTCATCGGGAACTACCTCGTCCTCCTGTCGAAGGACGCCCTCGAGGACGTTGCCGACGATCCCCTCGAGCCCCGGCGGATCAAGATGGGCATCCAGCTCAGGACCCTCGGGCAGATCGACACGGACCGGGCCCTGAGCGCTATAAACGAGTACGTGGCGGCCCGCTTCCCCAAGGGCTTCCAGGTCGAGGTCGGGGGCTCGGCCCTCGTCGAGGGGGCCCTGACGAGGCTCGTCGTCCGCTCCCAGCTGAGCTCCCTCCCCATCTCCCTGCTCATGGTCTTCGCCACCCTCGCGCTCTTCTACCGCTCGGGCGTCGCGGGCCTCGTCGGGATCATCCCCCTCTGCGTATCGATCCTCATAAACTTCGGGGTCATGGGCGCCTTCGGGATCAAGCTCAACATCGGCACCGCCATGATCGCCTCGGTCGCGGTCGGCATCGGCATCGACTACACGATCCACTACCTCGCGGCCTACCGGCGCGAGTACCTGGCCTCGGGCGGGGCGGGGGACTACCTCGAGCGCTCCTTCCGGGGCTCAGGCAAGGCCATCCTCATGAACGCCGTCTCCGTGGGGGCGGGCTTCGCCGTCCTCGCCTTCTCCCAGTTCAACATGCTCTCCTACCTCGGCGCCCTCATCGCCCTCACCATGGGCACGAGCGCCCTCGTCTCCCTGACGCTCTTGCCCGTCGTCCTCGAGCTCTGGCGCCCCGCCTTCGTCGGGCGGGCCCTGCCATCCGAGCGGAAAACCCCTTCCCAGGAGGAGTCGAAATGAAGAGACTAGCCTTGCTCGCCGCCGTCCTCGCGGCGGGCGCCGCCTCGCTCGGCGCCCAGGGCGCCCTAGGCGCCGAGGAGATCGTCCGCGCCTCGCGCGACCGCATCCAGGCCGACACGGTGTCCAGCCGCTCGCGCATGATGATCGTCGCCAAGGACGGGAGCGCGACCGAGCGCCTCGTCGACCAGTACTCCCTCGACGCGAAGGAGGGCAAGCGCACGGTCATCGTCTTCCAGAAGCCCGCGAGCGTCGCCGGCACCCGCTTCCTCACCGTATCCAACCCGGGGCGCGACGACGACCGCTGGATATTCCTCCCCTCCCTCGCCAAGGTCAGGCGCATAGCCGGCAGCGAGGGCTCGGGCAGCTTCGTCGGCACCGACTTCTCCTACGACGACATCTCCTCCTCCGATCGCGAGGTCGAGGAGGATACGCACGCCATCCTGCGCGAGGAGAAGCTCGAGGGAAAGGACTGCTGGGTCATCGAGTCCAGGCCCAAGGATCCTTCCTTCCAGTATACGAGGATGGTCCACTGGATCGAGAAGGGGAGCTGCATCGCGCTGAAGGCCGAGCTCTACGACAAGAAGGGCCTCCTCAAGCTCCTCGAGTTCTCCCAGTTCAAGGAGGTCCAGGGACGGATCACGCCCATGGCGACGAAGCTCTCGAACCTCCAGGCCAATACCTCGACGAGCATCGCGGTCGAGATCCTCAAGTACGACGAGAAGATACCCGCGGGCGTCTTCACGCCCCGCTACCTCGAGACCGGGAGGCCGCAGTGAGCCGCGCCGAAGGGAAATCCCGCCGAATTGTCAGCGGACGCGTTATGCGACACTTGTTGCCGCGCGCTCGGCGCGGTCCGGCATTCCGGGCCGCCGCCCTCGCGCTCGCCCTCGCCGCCGTCCCGGCCGCCGCCCAGGAGGGCTTCGGCTTCGGCGAGCCGGAAGCCGAGGCCGCCGCGGCCCTCCCCTCGGCGGGTCCGGCGTCGGGCGCCTCGGTCGGCGGGGAGCTCTCCTTCTCGATCGATGCCTTCTACCGGGCCGAGGACGAGGTAGCCGATCTCCCCTTCGAGGGCCTGGCGGAGGGGGTCCTCGAGTTCAAGGCCTCGGGGACCAAGGTCGAGGCCTTCATCAAGCTCAAGCTCAGCGAGAATATCCTGGGCGAATCGCCCGAGGACATGCTGGACGAGGCATATCTGCGCCTCTACCTGGGTCCCCACAGCCTCGAGGGAGGGCTCCTGAAGCTGGTCTGGGGCAAGGCCGACAGCCAGGGCCCTCTGGACGTCCTCAATCCCTTCGACCTCAGGGATCTCAGGATCACGGAAACCCTCGAGCGCAAGATCGCCGAGCCCATGCTCCATGCCACGTTCGCGTTAGGCGATTTTACCAAGCTCGAGCTAGCCTTCCTCCCCGGCTTCGAGGGCCATCGGATCGCGGCCGAGGGCCCCTGGGCCCCGGCCCAGGTAGAGGCGCTCGAGCTCCTCGGCATCGATTTCGAAGGCTATCTGCCCGACACCGAGGGCCTCGAGTACGCCCAGGCGGGGCTCCGCTTCACGACGAGCTCGGGCCCGGTCGACTGGGGCCTGCAGTACTTCTACGGCCGCCTCCCGACTCCCGCGGTCGTCTTCATCCCGCCTGTCTCGCTCAGCCTTTCCTACGATCCCTACCACCAGCTCGGCCTCGACGCGGCCGCGGTGTTCGCGGGCTTCAACCTCCGCGCCGAGGCCGCCGCGAACCTCACCGAGGACCTCGAGGGAGACGACCCCGAGGTCTACAACCCGAGCCTCCTGTGGTCCCTGGGCTTCGACCGGGACCTCTTCGGCGGCATCAACCTCAATCTCCAGGGCTCGGGCAGCTTCCGCCTCGCCGAGGAGGGGGTGGGGGAGGTCGCCTACGACATCGAGGCCGACACGGAGCGCACGAGGACGAGGGTCACCGCGATACTCTCGCAGAAGCTCCGCAACGAGACGATCGAGTGGGAGCTGCGGGCCCTCTACGGTATCGAGGACGCCGACTTCTACCTCCTGCCCCGCCTCGCCTTCGACGTCGGCGACGCCGAGATCGAGATCGGCGCGGGGATCTTCGGCGGCGACGAGGAGGGCGAGCTCGGCCAGTTCGCCGAATCCTCCTGGGCGCGGCTCCTCCTGTCCTACGAGTTCTGAAGCGCTTCCGCCGAGACGAGCGGCACCAATGAAGCGGCCCCGGGTACTACCCGGGGCCTTTTTTACTGGGCACCTCGCTCAACGCGAGGCTTCCTCGGCCTGGGCGGGGAAGGGAAAGCCGTTGAGCCGGTCGAGCTGCTTCTGGGAGAAGGGCGCGAGGCTGCTGCAGCCGGCGAGGAGGCCCGCGGCGAGGGCCAGGGAGAGGAAGGCGAGAGCTGATCGTTTCATGACGACCTCCTATTGATATGCCGGACGGGGTAGGGTCCGGAGTAGCGCGATCGGGGGGCGGCCGGGGGCCGCGGCGGCTCCTGGCCGCAGGTAGTAGGCGAAGAGCTCCAGGCACTCGGCGGCGAGGGCCTCCTCGCTCGTGGAGACGAGGGGCTCGACGAGGCCCTGGATCTTCGAGAGGCGCTCGACGAGGAGGGACATGACGAAGCTGAAGAGCGGGACCACCCGCCTCGCCTCGAGCTCGGGCCGGATCGAGCCCGCGGCCTGGCCCTCCTCGATGATCCTCGCGGCGAAGCCGCCGAGGCGCTCGATGCCCTCGCGCAGGAGGGCCTGGTAGGGCGAGTCCGGGCCGGGGGAGAGGCGGGCGAGGAGCCACAGGTTGTCCTGCTGGTTCCCCTCCTCGCGGGCGTAGCGGAGGTAGGCGCGGGCGAGGCGCTCCAGGCGCTGGACCGCGGGGTCCGTCCCTCCCGACTCGCGCTCGAGGAGGGCCCCGAGCCGCGCGAAGGAGTCCTGGATCAGGGCGACGAGGATCTCCTCCTTGTTGCCGAACTGGAGGTAGAGGCTCCCCTTGCTGAGCTCCGCGGCGTCGGCGATGTCCTGCATCGCGACGCGCTCGTAGCCCTCGGCGCGGAAGAGCTCCTGGGCCCGCTCGAGGATCCGTTCCCGCTGCGCCCGGAGCTTCGAGGCTCGGCGCTCAGTCATACCCATAAGCACCTCTGGTTAAGAAATAACCGATGGTCATAAGATAACTAAAGGATAATTAATGATCAAGTACAACATCAGGAAAAGCGGCGAAAATGGCGCCTCTGCAGGCTCTGACGAGGCAGGTTAGGATTTGGACAGGTAAGGCTTTCGCCTTGCGTCCAAATACGGAGCGTGCTAGAGTAAGACGAGTTTCAAGAACTTGTTCTTCAGGAGGAACGCATGAAGAAAGCTCTCGTACTGCTCAGCGTATTCATCGCCGCTTTGGCCCTGCCCCTTTTCGCTAACGACGCCCTGGTCATGCCCAAGGGTGTGTTCCGGACCTACATCACCGCGGCCTACGCCTCCGGCGATCAGGCCTTCGATGATGATGGCGAGAAGCAGGATAAAGGCGTCACGATCAAGGCCCTCAATCTCGGTACTGCCCTCGAGTTCGGCATCAACGAGTGGATCACCGGCGGGATCCAGTGGGCCCCTGGCTACAATGTCTCGTCGAGCTATGAGCCCGATGGCTACCCGAGCGCCGCGCCCGCGATGGATATCAATGGCGCCTTCGATGTCAAAGTCGGCGCCAAGGTGCAGATCGTCGGCCCCGAAGCCCCGGTCCAGAACGACCAGATCCGCTTCGCCGTGACCCCCGGTGTCAAGATCCCCCTCGGCGGCGCCGATTTCGAGGAAGAAGCCACGAACTACATCAAGGGAGACGATATCACGGTTTCGGATCCCGCGAAGCACGCCTTCGCCGTCGGAGCCCAGGTCGCGGCCGACTATGTCGTGAACGAGATGTTTTACCTCAATGTGTACTGCGAGTTCATGAAGTACTTCGAGAAGAAAGATGTATATACGAGCGCTATGACTGTCGCTTCGCCGGGTAAAGTTGACGTCGCCTACGGCTACGACCTCACCCTCGAGCTCGAGCCCCACTTCGGCATGCCCCTCGGCCCCGGCCAGTTCGGCGCCAGCCTCCCCGTAACCTACGAAAAGTCTCCCGAGACTGAGTATAACGGCACGGGTAATGATCTGGACAGCTACACCCTCAGCATCGGCCCGAACGTCTCCTACCTTTTCAAGGCCGGCCCTATCCCCCTCGAGACCAAGCTCGGCTACACCCTCCCCCTCGCCGGCAAGAACGCCGATATTCTTCCTACCGCCGTCTTCCAGCTCAAGGTCTACTTCCAGTTCTAATCCCGCCTAACGCGCGAGATGGAGGCGGCCCCGGGGAACCGGGGCCGCCTTTTGTTTATCCGCGTGGTCGGGCGCGGGCGGCCGGCAAGCCGCGCAGGCGGCGCCCCGCCGGAACCCGGCCCCGCGGCCCCGCGAGGCGGGATGCCCCCGCTTGAACCCGGGCCGACTCGGGCCTACACTCGAGGTATGCCCAGCGACAACGTGAAGCAGTTCGAGCCCGGCGAGCTCATCTTCAAGGAGGGCGAGGAGGGCGACCTCATGTACGTCCTCCTCGAGGGGGCGGTGGAGCTCAAGAAGAAGGTCGAGCGCGGCGAGGCGGTGCTCAAGGTCGTCGACGCGCCGAACGACTTCTTCGGGGAGATGGCCCTCCTCGACTACGGCCCCCGCTCGGCCTCGGCCGTGGCGGCGCGGAAGACCAAGGTCCTCGCCGTGGACGGCCCGACCTTCGAGTCCATGATCCTCGCGAACGGGAAGTTCGCCCTCAAGATCATCAAGATCCTGACGGCCCGGCTCCGCCGCTCCAACGACCAGGTCTCCGAGCTCATCGAGACCATGCCCCGGGACCGGATAGCCCGGGCCATGGCGGACTACGCGATCCACCACGGCGAGAAGATCCACGACGGCTCCCTCAAGGTCCACTTCGAGTCGATGCGCGCCTGGATCAACGGCCACATCGGCGCGGCCCCCGAGGAGATCGAGACGGCGATCCTGCGCATGCTCAAGGGCGAGGCCATAGCCTGGGCGCCGACGAGCGCGAAGACCAGGGAGAACCTCGTCCTGCCGGAGGCCTTCGTCCGGGCCAACGACCGGCGCTCCTCTTCATAGCCCGGGCCCTTCGGGGCTATACTGAGCGCCGATGCTCATCATCGACCGCGGCTCCTTCGACTACGTTCCCTACTACTGCGAGGAGAACGTCTGGCGCCTCCTGGGGCGCCGGGAGCTCTCGGGCCTGCCCGCCTGGGCCCTCCTCGTCTCGAGCCCCTCCAAGGACTTCATGCTCCTCCGCCAGCGGGCCGGCCGGCCCGTGGACGGCCTCGTGCATTGGGACTACCACGTCCTGGCCCTCGTGGAGGACCGCGCGGCCGGCCTCCTCGCCCTCGACCTGGACACGGAGCTCCCCTTCCCCTGCCCGGCGGCGCGCTACCTCGAGGAGACCTTCCCCGCGGAGCGGCAGCAGTCCCGCGCCACGCCGAGCCTGCGCATGATCGAGGCCGCCGACTACCTGGCCTTCCTGGTCTCGGACCGCTCCCACATGCGCCGGCCGAACGGGAGCTGGCGGGCCCCGCCCCCGCCCTGGCCCTGGCCGGGCCAGGGGAGCAAGCGGCCCAACGTCCTCGAGGCCTGGATCGACATGGGCCGGCGCGAGCCGGGCAGGGTCCTCGGGATCGGGGAGCTCGCCGAGCTCGCGGCCAAGTCCGAGCGCGCGGCCCGGCGCCTGCGCGACGCGAGGTGAGGGTGGGCGGAGCGGAGCGCGGCGCCGAGGCGCCTCCGGGGACGGCCGGGCGGATCGCGGGGGGCCTGGCCGGCCTGGCGGCCGGCTGGGCCCGGGAATCGGGGCCTCGGACCAATGAGGCCTCCCTCGCTCTGTCCCTCGCCGAGAGCATCCTCCTGCGCGGCTTCGATCCGGAGGACTTCGGACGCCGGGCCTTGGCCCGGCGCGGCGGGCGCGAAGGGGGCAGGGACCCCCTTCCCTGGATCCTGCCGGCCTCGGCCTGGCTGGCCGGCCTGCCCGAGCCGGCCCGCTTCCGCGCCTTGGCCTCCTACGCGGCCCAGCTCTGTCCCCGAGGCCCCTCCTTCCTCGCCGTCTGGCTCCACTGCCTCGTCGCGGCCCGGCTGATCGGGGGTCTGTCCCCAGCCGAGGCCTACGCCGCCGCGGCGGCCGAGGCCCGGGCCGCCCTGCCGGCTCTGCCCGAGGCCGCCCGGCGCGAGGCCGGGGCCTTTTCCCGGATCCTGGGCGGCCGGCTCGGGGAGCTCGGGCGCTCCGAGCTCCGGGGCTCGGGCTCCGCGGCCGACTGCCTCGAGGCCGCGCTCTGGTGCCTCCTTTCGACCGGCGACCTCGCCTCCTGCCTCCTCGCCGCGGCCGCGCTCGGGGAGGAGGGGGGCAGGACCGGGGCGGTAGCGGGAGGTCTGGCCGGCCTGGCCTATGGCCGCGCCGCCCTGCCCGGGGAGTGGCTCGCGAGCCTGGCCCGGGCCGGAGAGATCGAGGAGCTCGGCCCTCGCCTCGGCGAGCTCGCCGCGAGCGCTGTCCCTCTCCCGGGATCGTACTGGATACTCCCCGGCAAGCTCCTGGCCGGGCCCTATCCTTACTGCCCCAACCAGGAGGAGGGGGAGGCGCGCCTGGCATCGCTCCTCGACGCGGGGATCGGCGCCTTCGTGGACCTGACCGAGCCGGGCGAGACCCTCCGGGGCCGGCCCGTCCCGCCCTACGCCGCCGAGCTCTCCCGTCTCGCCGCCGCCCAGGGCCGCGCGGTCGAGGCGCTCCGCGTCCGGATCAGGGACGTCAGCGTGCCGGGCCCCGCGGCCCTCGAGGAGGCCCTGGGCGCCATCGATCGCCTCCTCGCGGGCGGGAGCTCGGTCTACCTCCACTGCCTGGGGGGGATCGGCCGGACGGGCACGATCGCGGGCTCCTGGCTGGCCAGGCGCGGCCTCGCGGCCCCGGGCGGCGAGGCCCTCGGCCTCATCGCCGCCTACCGCGCCTGGCCTGGGGCCCCGGCCTCGCCCGAGACCGAGGAGCAGCGCGAGCTCGTGCGCGCCGCCCGGCCGGGCCCCGGCGCCTTCGAGACGTAAGCAGCCGTGATCCGCCTCGCCCTGGTGAGCCTGCCCGCCAACGACTCGATCGAAGCCCTGCCCCTCGGGGCGGCCTGCGTCTCGGCCGCCGTCTCGGCCGCGGCCTCCCTGCGCGGGAGGGTCGAGCCCTTCCTCCTCGAGGGCCGGCTCGGCGAGGCTCCCGCCGATCTGGCGTCGCGCATCGCGTCCTCGGGCGGGGACTGGGCCGGCTTCTCGGTCTACTCCTGGTCGAGGAAGGCCCTCTGCGCCGCGGCCCGGGCCTTCCGGGCGGCCCGGCCCGGGGCCCTCCTCTTCGCCGGCGGCCCCGAGGCCACGGCCGAGCCCGAGGCCCTCCTCGCCGAGGGGAGCTTCGACTTCCTCGTCGCGGGGGAGGGCGAGAGCGCGGCGGTCCGGGCCCTCGAGCTCGCCCTGGCGAAGGGGATCCCCGGCTTCCTCGGGGGCGCCGAAGTCCCGCCCGGGGTCGCGCTTCCGGGCAGGCCCTTCCGCCGGGCCCCGGCCGAGGACGCCGCGGCCCTCGCCTCGCCCTGGCTTTCCGGGAGCCTGGCACCGCGGCCCGGCGAGGGCCTCGCGCTCTGGGAGCTCGCCCGGGGCTGCCCCTACCGCTGCGCCTACTGCTACGAGTCGAAGGGCGAGGCCGGGGTCAGGCGCCTGCCCCTGCCCCGGCTGAAGGCCGAGCTCGAGCTCTTCCGCCGCTCGGGGGTCGGCTCGGCCTTCGTCCTCGACCCGACCTTCAACGCCGACCGGCGGCGGGCCGCCGAGCTCCTCGGACTCATGGCCGGGGCCCCGGGTATCCGCTGGAAGCTCGAGCTCCGCGCCGAGCTCCTCGACGCCGCGACGGTCGAGCGCCTGGCGGGCTTGGACTGCTCGGTGCAGGTTGGGCTGCAGAGCTCCAAGGCGGAGACCCTGGCCCGCTTAGGCAGGGGCTTCGACCGGGAGGCCTTCGCCCGGGGCCTGCGCCTGCTCGACCGGGCGGGCGTCGTCTTCGGCCTCGACCTGATCTACGGCCTCCCCGGCGACGCGTTGCGCGACTTCGAAGCGAGCCTCGACTACGCCCTGGGCTTCGGCCCGAACCACCTCGACCTGTTCCCCCTCGCGCTCCTGCCGGGGACGGAGCTCTGGGACCGGGCCGCCGAGCTCGGCCTCGAGGCCTCGCCCGAGCCGCCCTACCTCGTCAGGCGTACCAGGGAGCTGCCCGAGGCCGACCTGGCCCGGGCCGCCGGCCTGGCCGCGGCCGCCGACCGCTTCTACTCCGCGGGCCGGGCCGTGGGCTGGTTCCGCGCGGCCCTGGCCCCCCTCAAGGAGCGGCCCTCAGCCTTCCTCGGGCGCTACGGGGCCCGGGGGAAGGCCGCGCCCGGCGCGGGCGGGAAGGGCCAGGCAGCGATCGAGGCCGAGCAGCTGGGCTTCCTGGAGTCGTCCTACCGGGAGAGAGGCCTGGAGCGGCTCTGGCCCGCGTTGCGCGACCTCGTCCGGCTCCACGGGGCCATGAGCCGCGCCCTGGCCGAGCTCGAGGCGGCCGAGCTCGAGCTCGGCTACGACCCGGACGAGCTCCTCGCCGCCCCGGCCCTGGGCCTGCGGCGCTTCGCCGCCGAGGCGCGCCGCCTGCCCGGCGCCGTCAGGGTCTCGCCGGGAGGACAGGAGGGCGTCCGCGTGGAGCGCGCCCGGGGCCCGGGGAGGCGGGGCGGGCGCGCGGCCGGGCGCGGCTAGAGCCGGTAGCGCGCGAGGTAGGCGGCCTCGCAGCCGGCCGGCGGCTCGTCGAGCTTGTCGAAGGAGATGCCCTCGACCGCGGCGCATCGCTCGCGCATCGCGCCGGTCACCATGATCTCCCAGGCCTTGGCCCGGTCCTCGCCCAGCTTGCTCGCCGCGTTCACCTCGGCGCCGAAGACGTCGGCGTCGCCGATGCGGAGCATGCGGCCGTAGCCGAGGCCCACGCAGAGGAGGACCTTGTCCTCGTCCGCGAGGCCCTCGTCGTAGGCGGCGAGGACCCGCTGCATGGCCACGGAGCAGAGGAGGGCCTTGCGGGGGTTGCGGAAGATGACGAGGAAGGAGTCGCCCTCGACCTTGAGGAGGATGCCGTCGTGCTCCTCGATGACGGGGACGAGGAGGCGCTCGGCCTCCTGGATGGTCTGGAGGAAGTGGATGATGCCGAACTCGGCGACGCGGCGGGAGAAGCCGGAGAGGTCGGTGAACATGACGGCCCAGTCCTCGCCGAAGAGGTCCCAGATCCGCTCGTCGATGCGCTTGCGGTCGGCTCCCGGCGCGAGGCGCTCGGAGATGAGCCGCTCCAGCCTGTCCTCGGATGCCCCCGTGTAAATAGCCCGCCTGGTGCTCATGCGCCCTCCCCCTGCAGGGTCGCGGCTCGAGGCCGCGCCCGCACCCCAGTCTAGGCGGGGAGGAGGCGGCCGCGCAAGGATCGAGGGGGCTTTTCGGGCGGATACGGCCCTGCCGGGCCCGGCCGCCGATGGGAAGGGCGGGGCGCGGGGCAGCGCGACGAGAATCGCGATCTAGTGAGCGATGCGAGGCGCGCTGAACCTTCCGAAGGTTCCCCTCCCCGCATCTTCCCCATTCCAACAGGCTTCGAGGCAGCTAGTCCTGCCTGCCCGTCGCGAGCTCCCAGTCGTAGTAGGCCGACTTGTACTGGAAGCGGGCGTTGTGGAGGCCGAGGAGGGCCTGGTCGAGGTTGGTCGCGGCCTGGGTGACCTGGAGCTGGGTCGCCAGGCCGTTGGCGAAGGAGGTCTTGGCCAGCTCGGCCGCCTTGCGGGCGGTCGATTCGACGAGGAGGGCCGAGTCGACGCGGCGCCGCGCCTCGTCGAGCCTGAGCCTGACGCTGACGAGCTCGCGCTCGATGGAGTCCCGCTTCTTTGCGATGCTGGTCGCCGCCTTCTCCTGGTTGATCCGCGCAGATTCCATGAGGGAGAGGCGGTAGCCGCCGGCGAAGAGGGGCAGGGTCATCGTGAGGCCGAGCTTGGCGCTCGTCTGGTCGTACTTGGGCAGGATCTCGCTGCCCTCGCCGAGGTAGTAGCCGTAGGAGAAGCTGCCCGAGACGCTGGGCAGGAAGGAGCCGTAGGCGGCCCTGCGCGAGATGTCGGCGATCTCCTTCGACAGGAGGCTGGCGGCGTAGTCGGGGCGGGCGGCGAGCACGGCCTCGAGCTCCGGATCGGCGGGAGCCTCGGGAAGGCGGGAGGTATCCTCGGTGAGGGAGAGGCCTTCCGCGAGGGGGATGCCCGCGAGGTTCTTGAGGGAGACGAGGGCGAGCTCGGCGTTCTTCCGGGCCTCGGCGCTCGCGGGGATCTTGGACTTCCAGTCCACCTCGGCGGTCAGGAGCTCGAGCTCGGTCGTGACCCCCGCGCGGAATTTCCGCTCGGCGCTGCGGTAGTTCTCCTCGGCCATGCGCTCCGAGGCCTCGCTCACCGCGACCACGGCCTGGGCGAGCTGGGTCTGGGCATACAGGCTCTTGGCCGAAGAGCGGATGTTCCGCCTCGTCACTTCGTAGACCGAGAGCTGGGCTGTCCTTCCCTTGCGCGCCTGCTCGAAGCGGGCTAGGGCCTCGGCGTCGAAGATCCTCTGCTGGACCCCGAGGCCGAGGGTGAGCTCGTTGTCGTAGTTGGTGTCGAACTCCTGGTAGATGAATGCGCCGGTGGCGGGATCGGCCGCCACGGCCTTCGGCTGCTCGATGTCGCCGAGGTTGCGGGTGTAGCCGCCCTGGGCCGCGACCGCGGGCAGGAGGGCGGAGCGCGCCTGCTTGACCCCCTGCTCCGCGGCCTCGAGGTCGTAGCGGGCCAGGGCCAGGTCGGGGTTGGCCGCCTCGACCTTGGCCAGGTAGGCGGCGAGATCGTACTCGGCGGCCGCGGCGGCCGCGGCCGAGAGGGCGAGGGCCGCGGCCGCGATGATGGCTGTGCTGCGCTGCATCAGGACTCCTTGATCGCCTGCCCGCCGAGGCGCGAGCGGCGCGTGACCAGTATCTCGAGGGCGGGGAGGAGGAAGAGGGTGAAGACCGTCGAGGAGACGATGCCGCCGATGATGACGACGCCCATGGGCTGGCGCATCTCCGCGCCCGAGGCGCCGAGGCCCAGGGCCATGGGGAGCATGCCCAGGACGATGGCTATGTTGCTCATGAGGATGGCCTTGAGCTTGGTGGGGCAGGCGGCCAGCATGGCCTCGACGGCGCCCCGGCCCTCGCGCCTGAGCTGGTTGTAGTAGTCGAGCAGGAGGATGGCGTTGTTCACGACGATGCCGACGAGCATGACGATGCCCAGGAGGGCGATGAAGTTGAGGACCGTGCCCAGGGGGAGGCAGAAGGCGACGACGCCGATGATGGCCAAGGGTATCGTCGAAAGGATGATGAGGGGCTGGCTGAGGCTCTCGAGTATGGCGGCCATGAGCATGTAGGTGAGGAGGACCGCGATGACGAAGACGGTGGCCAGCTCCTTGATGGTCTCCCCGAACTGCTCCGAGGTACCCGCCTGCTTGAGGCTGTAGCCGGCCGGCAGCTCCACGTCCTTGGCCGCCTCCATGACCGCCGAGAGGACGGAGCCCTGGGCGTAGCCGGGGAGGAGCTCCGCGGTGATCTCCACGGTCCGGTACTTGTCGGTGCGCATGATCTTGCTGTAGCCGTCGGCGAAGCCGAGCTTCGCGTAGCGCGAGAGGGGATTGACCCCGGCGGAGGAGACGACGGGGATGTTCTTGAGGTCCTCGAGGTCGAGGAGGGCCGAGTCCTTGATCTGGACGCGGATGTCGTACTCCTCGCCGCCTTCTTTGTAGCTCGTCGTCACGAGGCCCGCGACGGCCGCCCGGAGGGCGACGGCGACGGACTGGACCGTGAGGCCGTCCTCCGAGATCAGCTTGCGGTCGGGCTCGAAGACGAGCTCGGCCTTGCCCGCCTTGGAGCTCAGGGCGGGGTTCGTGATCCCGGGCACGGCGGCGATGCGCGATTCGAGCCGCTGGGCGAGCTCGAGGAGGAGCTCGTTGTCCTGGCCTCGGAGGTAGAGGTCGATCGAGGCGTTCGTCCCGCCCATGTTCATCTCGGAGAGGGGAGAGACCCGGATCTTGGCGCCGGGGACCTCGGCGAGGTCGCGCGTCATCCGCGCGGCGATCACCGCGTTGCTTTCCGAGCGGGCCTTCCGGGGCGTTATGAAGACGTCCATCTGGGCGACGCTGACGTCCTGGTCGAGGGAGCCGAGGGTGCCGAGGTTCGTGAGGATGGACTCGACCTCGTCGTGGGCCGCGACCCGGTCCTCGATCGTCTTCAGGAGTGCGGCGGTCGCCTCGAGGTCTGAGCCCTGGGGGAGCTCCACGCTCACCTGGATCTTGCCGCCGTCCGTCCGGGGCGTCAGCTCCATCTTTATGAGGGGGAAGAGGGCGATGGAGAGGACGAAGAGGGCGACCGTGGCTCCCGTGACGAGGGCGCAGCGGGCCTTGTTCTTCAGGATCCAGGCCAGGAGGCGGCCATAGGCATTCTCCCAGCCCTTGAACAGGGCCTCGAGGGCCAGGCTCAGCCTGCCCTCGCGCTTGGCCTTTTCAGGCAGGATGCGGGAAGCCATGAGGGGGGTCAGGGTGAAGGAGACGAGGATCGAGAAGAGGGTCGCGATGACGATGGTGTAGGCGAAGTTGTTGAGCATCGCGCCCATGATGCCGGACATGTTGGCGAGGGGCACGAAGACCGCGACGTTCGTCAGCGTGGAGGCGATGACCGCTACGACGACCTCTTTGGTGCCTCGCGATGCGGCCTCGGCGCGGGAGTGGCCGAGCTCCTTGTGCCGGAAGATATTCTCGAGGACGACGACGGAGTTGGCCACGAGGGTGCCCGTGGAGCTCGACAGGCCCATGAGGGAGAGGATGTTGAGGCTGATGCCCATGGCCTTCATGACGAGGAAGGTGGCGACGATGGAGAAGGGCATGGCCAGGGCGATGATGAGGGTCGAGCGCAGGTCGTGGAGGAAGAACAGGAGGACGAGGCCCGTGAAGATGATGCCCTGGTAGATGTTGCCCATCGTGTCGTTGACGGAGTCGCGCACGAAGGTGGCGTCCTCCTTGATGACCTTGATGCGGGCGCGGCCTCCCGACTCGGCCTCGATGCCCGGGATACGCTTCTGTATCTCCTCGACGACCTCGATGGTGTTGGCGCTGGGGTTCTTGACGACCTTGACCAGGAGGGCGTTCTCGCTCCTCGTCCCGGCCTTCTTGTCCAGGAGGATGGTCCTTTCGCGGACCTCGGTGTTGGCGTCCTTGACCTCGGCCAGCTGGCGGAGCTTGAAGGTCCCCGTGGCCGTGGGCAGGTCGAGGTCGCGGATCTCGTCGAGGCTCTTGAACTCGCCTTTGAGGCGGACGGGGACGTCGCGCCCCTCTATCTGCAGGTTGCCGCCGGGGAGCTCGACGTTGGCCGCGCCGAGGATGCCCGCGACCTGCTGCGGCGAGACGGAGCGCTCGAAGACCGTAGACCGGGCCAGCTCCACGCGGATCTCCCGCTCCTGGCCGCCCGAGAGCTCGACGCTGCCGACGCCGGAGACCTGCGAGATGCGGTCGGAGACCACGGTGTCGGCGAAGGTGTAGAGCTCGGTCGGGGCCATGTCGCCCTCGACCACGAGGTTCATGACGGGGGAGGCAGAGGCTATGTCGATCTTGGAGATCGCGGGGCGCTCGGCGTCGGCGGGCAGGCTCGAGATGATGACCTCGACCTTGTCCTTGACCTCCTGGAGGGCGAGGTTGTCGTCCGTGCCGTACGCGAACTCGACGATGACGACGGAGACGCTGTCCATCGAGTAGGAGGTCACCGACTCGATGTCGGCTATGGCGGTGACCTGGTCCTCGATCCGCTTGGATATCTGGCTCTCGACCACGTCGGGGCTCGCCCCCGCGTACAGGGTCTGGATGGTCACGTAGGGTATCTTGATGTTAGGGACCAGGCTGGCCGGGATGGAGAAGTAGGCCAGGGCGCCGAAGAGGACCAGGGCGACGAGGATGACCGATATGAGGATCGGCCTCTTGATAGAGAGGTCTACGAGGTTCACGGCTGCTCCTTAGTTCTTGGCGGCGGGAGCGGCGACCTTGATCGCGGCGCCGTCGGCCAGGCCCTCGAGGCCCTCGCTCACGAGCTCCTCCTTGGGCCGGAGGCCCCCGACCACCTCGAACTCGAGGCCGCGCTCCCTGCCCAGGACGAGCTCCCGGCGCTCTGCCGCGCCGCCCTTGGCGACGAAGGCGGCGTAGGCGCCGCCCGTCCGGACGAGCTCCTTGCGGGCGAGGACGAGGGCCGCGGGATTGCGGTAGACCTCCACGGCGACGTCGACGCTCAGGCCGCTCACCAGGCCCTTGCCGCCGCCCGCGAAGGTGACGGTGACCGGGAAGGCCTTCTTGTCCGGGTCCATGATGAGGGAGACCTCGGTCACGCTGCCCTCGACCGGCCCGCCCCCGTTCTGGACGCGGGCCCGGGCCCCGGCCTTGACCTGGTCGATCTCCTCGGCGGAGACGTAGATGCGCGCCTCGTAGACCCCCTGGTTGGAGATGGTGAAGAGGGCGGCGCCCGGCTTCACGTTCTCGGTCGGCCGCACGTTGAGGCGGGTGACGTAGCCGTCGATGGGCGCCTTGACGTCGATCATGTCGCTCATCGACTTGAATGAGGCGCGGGCGACGTCGTAGCGCATCCTCGCGTTGTCGAAGTCCTGCTTGGAGATGCCCGCCTCGGCGAAGAGGGCCGAGCTGCGCTCGAAGGCCGCCTGTGCGTTCTCGAAGGAGACCTTGGCCTGCTGGTAGTTCGGGTTGCCGTGGTCGAAGGAGACGAGGACCTGGTCGCGGAGGACCCGATCGCCCACCGCGGCCTTGACCTCGCGGACCACGTCGCTGAGCGAGGAATAGGCGGTCGACTCGGATTTGGCGCGGAGGGTGGAGGGGAACTTGAGATAGACGGAGAAGTCCTCGGGCTCGAGGCTGCGGGTCCGTACCGGGCGCCCTTCCTCGGCGTATATCTGTTCCATGCTCTTGGCTTCGTCGCCCTTGCCCTTGCCCGCGGAGCCGCAGGAAGCGAGGAGAAGCGCGGCGAGCGCCAGGAGGCCGAGCCTGACTCGTGTCATAGGGTAGCTCCTTATCCGTAGGGACGGCGCCTCTGTTGGCACGCGGCCCGTGAATATCGTTCCTTTATGAACGATGTTCATCAAGGAAGATAAAAAAAAGGGCTCGGAGCGTCAAGGGGATACGTTCCCGGGCGGCGGGTGCAGCTCATTGGCCTGCGGCGCGCGGAGGGCGTCGAGGATGATGGTGGAGAAGGCTTTGAAGACCTCCTCGGGCTCGAAGGAGAAGAAGCGCTCGGGCAGGCCGAGGGAGGCGTTGAACATGACGTCCCTGGTGAAGGCCATGCCGATGTTCAGGACGGTCACCGCCTTGAGCTCCGGATCCATATCGGCCCGGATCGAGCCGTCCTCAGCGCCCTCCGCCATGATCGAGGTCACGATGCCCAGGGTCTTGCGGAGCTCGTCGACGGCCATCATCTGGCTCACTTCGTCGATCGTTCCCTGGGACAGGACGAAGGCGACGCGGCCGTAGAGGAGGAAGGTCTTGTCCTGGCGCAGCTCTTCGAAGACTCGGACGAGGTTCTCGATCTTCTGGAAGGCTGTCCGCCCGGGGAGCGAGGCGGCCTTCTCGATGATCCGTCTCATGCGCTCGCCGTGGGCGGCGATGAGGGCGGCGAGGATGTCGGCCTTGGTCTTGAAATGGAGGTAGACGGCTCCGACGCTGACGTCGGCCCGACGCGCGATCTCGCGGATCGTCGCCTGCTCGTAGGAGGCCTCGACGACGAAGAGCTGCTCCGCCGCCGCGAGGATGCGCGCGCGGGCCTCCTGTTTTTTCCTTTCCATTCGGGAGTTCTGTTCCATGGAGGCCTTCCTCGGCATGAATGCCAAGTCCTAAATATAAGCTTTATATAGATATAGTAGCTTCGGATGAGGATTCAGTCAACGGGCATTGCTGTGGCGCGAGGAGGCGATCGGGGGATCAGAAGGTGAAGACCATGCCCTGCGCGGCGATCTTGTCCTGGAAGGCCGTGAATTCCTCGGGAGGGAGGGGCTTGGCCATGAGGAAACCTTGGAAGCCGCGGCAGCCCATGTCCCAGAGTATGTCGAGGGCCTCGGGCCGCTCGACCCCCTCCGCGACGAGGGTGAGGCCGAGGCCCTTGGCTATGGCGACGAGGGAGCGGACGATGATGCGGTCCTGGCGGTTGCCGTCCAGGTTCTCGATGAAGAGGCGGTCGATCTTGATCTCGTCGAGGGGGAAGCGGTGGAGGTGGGAGAGGGAGGAGTAGCCGGTCCCGAAGTCGTCCACCGAGATGTGGACCCCGAGGCTCGAGAAGCGCTCGAGGATCTTGGCCGCGGCCTGGGGATCCCCGAAGAGGCTCGTCTCGGTCAGCTCGATGGTGAGCTTGTCCGGGTCGAGCCCGGAGGCGGCGATGGCGGAGGCCAGGACCTCGACCGCGTCCTCGGAGTGGAACTGGCGGGCGGAAAGGTTGACCGAGAGGGCGAGGCTCTTCCTTCCCTCCTTTTGCCAGGCCGCGAGGCGGCGGACGCACTGGTAGATGAGCCATTTCCCCAGGGGGAGGATGAGGCCCGTCTCCTCGGCGAGGGGGATGAAGGTCGAGGGGCCGAGCAGGCCCTTGGTCGGGTGCTTCCAGCGGATGAGGGCCTCGGCCTCGATCCGGTCGATCCGCAGGGTCCGGCCCTCGTAGGCCGAGGCGAAGAGCTTCGGCTGGTAGTACATGACGAACTGGTCGCCGATCTTCTCGAGGGCGGGGCTCTCGATGGCCCTGATGATCGAGTTCTGCAGCTCGACCCGCTCCACGACGCGCTTCAGGAGCTCGGGCTTGAACAGGACGAAGGACTTGCGGGCCTCGACGGCCGAGCCGGCCGCGATGTCGGCGTGATGGAGGATGGCCGAGCGCTCCCGGCCGTGCTCGGGCCAGTAGGCGACCCCGGTCGCCGTCTTGATGGCGACGTTGATGCCCGAGAAGATATGCGGCTCGGAGAGCCGGGTCGAGAGGGAGCGCAGGAAGGCGCCGAGCTCCTGGCCCTTGGTCCCCGGGAGGATGAGGACGAACTCGTTCTCGTGGGTGTGGAAGACCCGGTCCCGGGGGCCGAGGAGGCCGGCGATGCGGCAGCCGGTCTGGTAGAGGATCCATTCGCTCACGCTGGATTTCAGGGTCTTACGGACGATCGTGTAGGCGTCGCCGAGCTGGACTATGAGGAGGCTGAAGCCTGCGCAGTCGTCGCCCCGCGAGAGCTCCTCGATGAGCTCCTCGAGCTCGAGCTCGAGGCGGAAGCGGGTCGGCAGGCCGGTTTGGGGCTGGAGGGAGAGCTTGCGCTCGAGCTCGGCGACGCGGCGCGCGAGGCGATCGTTCTCGGCCCGGAGCAGGGCGCGCTCGTCGTCGGCGGAGGCGCGCGCCGGGCTCTCGCTGGTATCGTCGTACACTGTCGCCTTCGCTCCGTTTCCCGCCGCGCGGAAGCCTGCCACGGTATCTTTCCTTATCGGCCTCGGCCGGGCGTTTCTGCACCGCAAACCCGCGCCCCGAAGCTTGACCGATGCGGCCCGGGGCCGGCATCATCCCTCCATGGGCCGCCGCAACTTCCTCCTCGTCCTCGCCTACGACGGCTCGGGCTTCCGCGGCTGGCAGCGCCTGCCCGGCCCGGGGGCAGGCCGGAGCGTGCAGCTCGCCGTCGAGGAGGCCCTCGCCGCCGTCCTCGGCGTCCCCGGCGAGCGGGTCGAGGTCGCGGGCGCGGGCCGCACCGACGCCGGGGTCCACGCCGAGGGTCAGGCGGCCAGCTTCCACTCCCGCACCGCCCTCGGGCCCGAGGCGATCAGGGCGGCCCTCGACGAGGCCCTGCCGCCGGACATCGGCTGCCGTTCGTGCCGGGAGGTGGATCCGCGCTTCCACGCCCGCTTCCGGGCAAAGGCCAAGGTCTACCGCTACCGCCTCCACGTGGGGACAGACCCCGACCCGGCCTGCCGGTCGACGAGCTACCACGTCCGGGGGCCCCTCGACCTGGCCGCGATGGAGGCGGCGGGGAAGGAGCTCCTCGGCGAGCGGGACTTCCGGGCCCTTTCGAACGCCAGGGGCAAGGCCGATACCCGCCGTCGCCTGGACCGGGCGAGCGTCGAGCGCGCAGGGGCCTTCGTCAACCTGTACTTCGAGGGCTCGGGCTTCCTTTACAACCAGGTACGGATCATGGCCGCGCTCCTCCTGGAGGCGGGGCTCGGGCGGATCGGGCCCGGCGGGGCTGGGGCGATACTCGAGTCCGGGGACAGAGCTCGGGCGCCCGGAGCCCTGGGCGCCTACGGCTTATGCTTGATGCATGTTAAGTACTGAGCGAGGCCGACGGCTTCAGGCTCGGGGACAGACCCGCTGGGGACAGACCCTCGTGCAGGAGGGCGCTTGACGCCGCCCGACGCGAGGGTATATAAAGCTTCTATGAGTAAGAGCGCGCCGCTCGTCCTTCGGACGAACAACAATAATAACCGGACCGCCGCCGCGGCGGAGCCGGTGCCGCGCGCGTAGACTCGCTCGACCTGTACTCGGGAGACCGGCCTTCGTAGGCCGGTCTTTTTTTTGCCCGCGGCTCGGCCGCGAGGCGCGGCTGAAAGGCAAGGATAGGATAATGCAGGCGGCGACCAAGAGCATCGGGAAGAGCCTCGCGGATTTCCAGGCGGGGCTCAGGGAACGGGACCAGTCCTTCGAGGGGCATATCCGCGCGGATTACGCGGGGCGCTGGACCGGCGCGGCCCTGCGCGCGGCCCTCGGCGTCAGGACGACCCTCGTCCTCGCCCTCCAGGAGTACCTCGTGGAGGCGGGGCTCGTGAACATCGACCGCGTATCCCTGTCGCCGGTCACCGATCCCCTCTGCCACGACGTCGAGCACGCGCCGGTGATCTCGTATAAGGGAGTCCCCTACCGGACCACCCACTCGATGATCTACGGCAAGATGCTGGCCTGCATGAACCCGGGGATCGCGGGCATCTTCGTGGACTCCCCGAACATCCGCCTCGAGCTGGCGGCCGAGGACGGGGCCCAGCGCGGCAAGTACCTCGTGGACTTCTCGCAGATGGACGTCGAGTTCAGGCGGGAGCGCCGCATCGGCGAGGAGATGTACTTCGACGAGCCGGAGACGGTGGCGCGGCTGCTCGAGCTCGAGCTGGACCGGGCCCTGGGCTTCTTCGAGGGCATGATCCGCCACGCGGTCTCGCGCCTCCTCGAGAAGCGGCAGCGCGAGCTCGCGACCCTCGGCGTAAGGCTCGAGCCGCCTGCCTCGCCCTTCCCCCGCTACGACAAGGACGAGGCGATGGCCGAGGCGGGCGGCGACGAGCGGCGCCTCGAGGAGCACCTCGGCCGTCGCTCGGGCTCGCAGTTCTTCTGGATCACGGGCCTCGTGCGCGAGAACTACGACCTCGTCTATCCCTACCTCCGCAGGGAGGGCAAGCGCTCCCCCGGCCCCGTGAGCTCCCGGGAGGTCTACAACTACGACCTCTGCGCCAAGGCCCTCCGTTCGGACGGCTCCGAGGGGAAGGCCTTCGAGGTCCTCTCCGGCGGCCTGCGCGAGTGGGTCTACCCGGCCATCGTCGAGCGCCTCCTCGACAACGGCATCATCGCGGCGCGGCCCCGCTTCACGGAGGAGGGCGGCCTGGAGAACATGGAGGAGCTCGAGGGCTACGGGCCCTTCCTCGCGGCCGCCCGCCTGCGCGGTCCCGAGGGCCTGCCCCTCTTCCCCGAGACGGCGGGCGGGGGGCTCGGGATCGAGCGCTGCCTCTACGCCCTGCTCAACGGGCCCGCGGTGCGCCGCATCGAGGACGTCACCCTCTTCGGCAAGAACCCGGACTCCGCGCCCCTCTACCTGTTCTAATGGCGGGATGGCCGAGGGCGGCGAGATTGCCGGAGGCGCGGGCGGATGCTATCCTAGCGATGCCCGCGCCCTGGCGAAGCCCGCCGCCCGCGCGGGCGAAGGGACTTCGTCCGGCATGAGCCTCCGCGGCAAGACTTTCCTGATCCTCTGCCTGACCACCCTCGCGGCCGCCTTCCTCGCGGCCGGCATCTGGTACGCCTACACCATCGGGCGCTTCTCCGCGATGGAGGCGGCGGAGGCCGAGGGGGCCTACCGCCGCGTCCTCTCCCTCATCGCGGAGGACGTCGACATCCTCGACACGGTCGTCAAGGACTGGGCCTACTGGGACGCGAGCTACCAGTACGCGGCCTCGGCCGATCCAGCCTACGAGGCGGAGAACCTCGGGGGGGCGAACGGCTTCGACAACCTGCGGCTTTCCTGCTTCGCCTTCGTGGGCCGGGACGGGAGGACGCTCTATTCCTACGCGATCCGGCCTTCCGAGGCCGCGGAGGTGGCCGCCCTCGCGCGGAGCCTGGCTCCCCTGGGCCCCGTCACGGGCCTGGCCCTCGTCGGCCACGGGATACATCTCGTCGCGGCCCGCCCCGCGCGCCGGAGCGACGGCTCGGGCGAGCCGCGGGGCCTCGTCCTCATGGCGCGCGAGCTCGACGCGGCCCGCCTGGCCCGCTACGGCCGCCTCCTGGGTATCTCGGCCCGGCTCTCGGCCCAGGTCGGGGGTGGCGAGCCGGACGCGGAGGGCGAGGGCGCCGGGGCGATCGAGCTCGTCCGCGCCCCCGACGGCCTGCGCGCCTCCGCGGCCCTCCGCGACCTGCGCGGCTCCGAGCTCATCAGGCTCGAGGTCGACGGGCTCGACGACGAGTCCTACGGCCGGGGCGCGGCCCTCGGCCTCTTCCTCGTCACGGTCCTCCTCGTCGGGGGCGGCGTCAGCGCGGCCTCGCTCCTCGTCATGGAGTCCAAGGTCTTCCTCCGGATCGGCCAGCTCGCCGCCGGCCTCGGCTCCATCGCCGCGGGCAAGGATACCGGAGCCCGCCTTCCCGAGCAGGGGAACGACGAGTTCTCCGAGCTCTCCCGCGCGATGAACCGCACCCTCGACTCGCTCGGGACTGTCATCCGCCAGCGGGACGCGACCCTCCGCGAGGTGAACCACCGCGTCAAGAACAACCTCCAGGTCGTCGCGAGCCTCCTGTCCCTGCAGGCGGCCGAGTCGCGGAGCCCCGAGGCCGCCGAGGCCCTGCGCGAGGGCAAGCGGAGGGTCCTCGCCCTCGCCCTGGTCCACGAGGAGCTCTACGCCGATCCCGACCTGGGCTCGGTCGCGGCGACCGGCTTCCTCGAGCGCCTCGCCCTCGGCGTCGAGCCCCGCACCGCCTCCGGCGCCCACGTCGGGGTCCTCGTCGAGGGCAGCGAGGTGGCCATCGACGCCTGGCGGGCCATGAACGTGGGGATCATCATGAGCGAGGCGATCACCGCGGCAGGCAAGCTCGCCCTCGACGATCGGGGGAGCCGACGGCTCCTCCTGCGCGCCCGGGCCGCCGAGGACGGGGGCTTCGCCATCGAGCTGCGCCGCGAGGGGCCGGGGCCGGATGGCAACCTCGAGGGACTCGGCTCCTCTTTCGCGCGGGGCCTCGCCGCCCAGATCGGGGCGAGCATCGAAGCGAGCCGGCCGGGGAGCGACGGCCTGCTGTTCGCGCTGCGGGTTCCCGCGCCGCCGCGGGGGTGAGGAAGGAAGGGCGATGGGCAAGGCGCGGATCCATTATTTCTCGGCCACGGGCAACACGCGCCGGGCCGTCGACATCGCCGCCGCGCGGCTGTCGGAGGAGGGCTGGGAGCTCGAGCTGATCCCGATCCTGGCGCGGGGGCCGGCGAAGGGAGGGGGGGGAGGCGCGGCGCCGCCCTCCGCCCCGGACTCCGCCGCGGCTTCAGCCGCGACGGCTTCAGCCGCGACGGCCCCCCCCGACCTTACCCTGGTCGCCTTCCCGACCCTCGCCTGGGGCCCGCCGGCCTTCGTGCGCCGGCACCTCCTCGGCCTGCCGGGCGCCGAGGGCGAGCGGGCCGCCGTCCTCGCGACCTGCGGGGGCGGGGCCCTGGGCGCCCTCGGCGCCGCGGCGAGGCTCCTCGAGCGCCGCGGCTACGAGGTCCTCCTCACCGGGGCCGCGACCTATCCCTCGAACTGGACCCAGTTCGAGGACGGGCCGAGCGAGGAGGCCGCTGCCCGGGAGACGGAGCGGGGCGACGCCGAGGCCCGGGACTTCGCGGAAAAGCTCGCCTCGGGAGCCCGCTCCCGCTACGGCTATCCGCCGCTGCACGCCCTCTGGTCCGCGCCCGTGGCCCTCGCCTTCGGCTTCCTCGGGCGGCGCGCCCTGGGCAAGCTCTTCGTGGCCGACGCGAGCTGCACGGGCTGCGGCCTCTGCGCCCGGGTCTGCCCGGCCGCGGCGATATCGATGGAGGGCGCCGGCCGCCTCGCGCGGCCCCGCTGGTCCTTCTCCTGCGAGAACTGCAACCGCTGCATCAACGCCTGCCCGAGCCGCTCGATCCAGTCCTCGCTCTTCCGCGCCCTCCTCCACGGCGCGGCCTTCGTCCTCCTCGCGGCCGCCGCCCTATCCTGGGCCGGCGCCGCGGCCGGCGCCCTCGCGGCCCTCGGCGCTGGAGCCCTGGCCCGGACCGCGGCCTACCTGGCCGCGCTGGCGGCGGGCTCGGCCGTAGCGCTCTGGCTCCAGTTCGGCCTCCTCGACTCCCTGGCCTACCGCCTCGAGGGCCGAGCCGGGAGCGCGCTCCGCGCGAGCGGCTACACGAAGGGCTTTCGGCGCTACCTGGCGAAGGGCTTCGATCCGGCCGCGGAGGCGAAGCTCGCCGCTCGGAGCGGGGACGCGGCCGGCCGCTCCCCGAAGCAGGGATCATAAGGGAGGCAGGGACATGGCCGCATCCAGGAAAAGCAAGGTCGAGGGCAACCCGGCGGCGAAGGGCCGCGGCGCGGGCACGTCGGCTCGGGCGGGGAAGCAGGCGGGAGCCGCGAAGGACCCGGCCTCGAAGGCCAGGAAGGGCGCGAAGCGGGGAGCCGCGGCCGCGGCCGCCCTCGAGGAGCTCCTCGCCCTCCTCCCCGAGCTCGACGAGGAGGGCGTCGCCTTCCTCCTCGAGCAGGCGAGGACCCACCGCTACAACATGGAGGTGGAGCGCCTGAACGCGGTGGCGGCCCGCACCGTGGACCGCGGCGAGGCCGGCCGGGCCGCCCCCTCCGGCTCGGGCGGCCTCGTGCGGGAGGGCGCGGAGGCCGGGCTCCGCGTCGAGCGCTCCAGCGACGGCTCGACCTACCACATCGTCGCGAACGGGGTATGGAAGATGTTCTCGGTCGAGGAGATGTCGGCCCTGGTCCGCATGACGAGGGCCGAGGATTCCGAGGAGGAGGTCGGCCGGCGCCTCTACGCCTGGCTCGACCGGGAGCGCCGCGACGCCCTGGGCGACCTCGGGATCGCCCGGCCCTCCTCGCCGGCCCTGATCGAGATCGTCAGGCTCCTGCGGAAGAGCTTCCCGGCCGCCGGAGCGGCGAAGGGGCGGGGCTGAGGGCGGGGAATTTGGAAAAGGGGCGCCGGGGAAAACCTTTTCGAAAGGTTTGCCCCGGCTCCGTCCCCGGATCGCGCGAGCTCGGTTCCCGAACTCAGGAGCCGGCGAGTATCCCATCGGCGGCCCGCAGGCCCGCGGCCCAGGCCGCCGTGATGCCGCGGCTGGTGCCGGCCCCGTCGCCGACGAGGTAGAGGCCGGGGAGGGCGCGGAAGTGCTCGTCCTGGAAGGCGGGGCGGTTCGCGTAGAGCTTGATCTCGGGATAGTACATGATGGTGCTGGGGTGGAGGAGGCCTGGCACCACGGTGTCCAGGCTCTTCATCGCGCTCCACAGGGCCCGCATGACCTTGGCCGGGGCGCAGAGGCCGATATCCCCGGGCGTGGCCGAGGGCAGGGTCGGCTCGAAATCGTAGAGGTCTCCCGAGAAGCTCTCGCGGAAGGAGCGCTTGCCCAGGCGGAAGTCGCCGACGCGCTGCATGATGGGCTTGCCGCCGCCCAGGAGGGCGGCCTGGCGGCCGAGCATGCGCGCGTAGTCCTGGCCCGAGGCGAGGGGCTCGGTGAGGGTGACGGTCTTGAGCATGGCGAAGTTGACGAGGCCGTTCGCGGGCCGGGAGCCCGACCAGGCGTGGCCGTTCACGCTGTACCAGAGCTCGCCCTCGGGGCCCTCGTAGCGCTCCTGGACGACGTGGGCGGCCCCCGAGTTCGTGCAGAAGGTCCGGGTCTTCTTGGGGAAGAGGAACTTGGGGTCGTAGTAGTCGCGGACGATGGGGTAGTGCTCCTGCCGGGTCTCGATGCGCAGGCCCACGTCCACGACGTTGTCGCGGTACTCGACCCCGGCCTCGGTCATAAGCTCGCGGAGGAAGTCGAAGCCCCCGCGGCCCGGGGCCACGACGAGGTTCCCGTAGGCGAGCTCGCGCTTCTCCGTCGTCAGGACCCGCGCGGAGGCGTCGAGGGAGAGGGCCCGCTCGCCCAGGGAGAGCGCGGCGCCGAGGGCGGCGAGGCGGGCGACGAGGCGCTTGATGAGCTCGAGGCCCCCGTCCGTGCCGAGGTGGGCCTGCCGGATCTCCAGGAGGCGGACGCCGATCTTCTCGGCGCGGCGGCCGTAGACGTCGAGGTTGCGCTTGGGCAGGATCGAGGGCTCGAGGAAGGCCTCGACCCGGGCGAGGTAGGATGCGGCCTGGGCCTCGGTCCAGCAGTGCTCCGGGAAGCCGATGGGCCAGGTGAAGTTCATCTTGCAGTCGTTCCGCAGGCCGCCCGAGGAGAACTCGTTCTTGTCCAGCACGAGGATCGAGGAGGCCGGCCTCCGGGCCAGGAGCTCGAAGGCCGCGCCGAGGCCGGCCGGCCCCGAGCCGACGATGACGACATCGTATCGTTCCATTGCCCTTCCTAGTTCGCGGGGGGATCGAAGTCCGGGGATCGGACCTCGGCATAGGGAAGGATGAGGCTCTTGCCGTCGATGAGCTCGAAACCGGCCTCGGCGGGGTCCCGGCCGAAGGCGAGGGCGTAGGCCGCGTCGAGGGCGGCCGAGCCGACGGCGGCCGGGTCGCCGGCCACCGCGCCGGCGAGGCGGAGGCCGGAAAGCTCGCTCAGGGAGGGGGCGGGCCGCCCGGGGAGGAAGGCGACGACGGGAACCGGGGACAGACCCCGAGCCGGAGGGCCGAGGGCATCGGCCGCGGCGGCCGCGCTCGCGGCGTCGGCCGCGGCCACGGCCTCGACCCGGCTTCCCGGCCGCGAGGCGAGGGCGGCTATGGCCTCCGCGCCCCGGGCGGAGAGGCCATCGACCTCGATGCCCGCCCCGTCGAGGGAGGCGAGGCAGTCCAGGTTCCGCTCCTCGTCGGCGGAGCCGGAGGAGAGCCCGGCGAAGGCGAGTCGCATCCGGCCGTTCCGGTCCCGGTCCGAGGCGGGGACAGAGCCCCAGGAGGCGGCGAGGACCGAGGCGAGGGCCGGGCCGGCCCGCGAGGCCGCGTGGCCGACGAAGAGGAGCTTGTCCCAGCTGCGCAGCTCCTCGATCCGGGGCTCCTCGCCCAGGAGGACGAGGGGGACGTTCGCCGCCTTGGCCCGGGCGATGACCGCCGCGGCCTCCGCCGCGGTCGGCGGGGCGACGACCAGGGTCTTGGCTCCCCGGCTGATAAGCTTGTCGACCTGGCCGAGCTGGGCCGCCCCCTCGCCCTTGCCGTCCATGACGGCCAGGAGGGCCCGGCCCTCGGCGCCCCGCTCCATGGCGGCGAGGCAGGCGGTCGAGAAGGGGCTTTTCGCGTCGGCGAGGGCGACGCCTATGAGGGGTTTGCCCGCTTCGCTCTCCGAGCAGGAATAGACGGCCGCCGAGAAGAGGAAGGTGGCGAGGAGGGGGGCGGCGAGGCGCCGCGGGGCGGCCTGGGCGGGTATCACGCGGAGCGATTGTACCCTCCGGGCCTCCCCCTGTCCAGAACGCGCTTCGGGAGGGGGCCGGGCTGGCTTCCGAGACCGCAGAGCCGTAGGCCGTACGGATATTGACCGAGGCGGGGTGCTGCATATGCTTGTAGGGGGGAGGCGCCCGTGGGCAGAGGCAAGAAGATCGATGACGTGGCCGTCGTCGTGGACGCGGCCATCAAGCTGATCGAAGAGGGCGGCATCGAGGAATTCTCCACGCGACGCCTGGCGGCCGCCCTCCATATCTCGGCGATGACGCTGTACAACTATTTCACCGACCGGGAGGCCATCCTCAAGAAGGTGGCCATCCGCTGCCTCAACGAGTTCACCGCGGAAACGGAGGGGGAGATCGGCGCCGCCCGCGCGAGGGGGGAGGCGGCCAATCCCGTCCAGGCCCTCAGGCTCCTCGCCCGCCGCCTCTTCGAGCTCGGCATGGCCAGGCCCAAGCTCTACCTCTTCCTCTTCGACTCGTCGATGGGCGGGGTGCGGGAGGATCCGGAGGTCTCGCGGGAGTACGGCTACTTCGCCCAGGCGGCGGCGGGGGCGCTCCGGGACGGCTCCCTCTCGGAGGAGCTCCGGAAGGATGCCCTCCTCTTCGAGCTCCTCGCGAACAGCCTCGTCGTCGGCTCGATCCGCTGGCCGGGGAGCATCGACCGGGGCTCCTGCCTGGCCCTGGTGGACCGGGCCTACGAGCGCATCCTCGCGCGCTACGAGTCCCTGGTGGCCGAGGCGGCGCCGGGCTAGTCCTCGACGTAGATCCGGGGCACCCGGCCGCTCACCATGCAGGTGAGCTCGTAGGGTATGGTGCCCAGGCGGCGGCAGAGCTCCTCGGCGTCGACCGACTCGCCGTCCTTGGTCCCGAAGAGGAGGACCTCGTCCCCGTTGTAGGCCTCGCCCCCGGGGCCGAGGTCCACCATGAGCTGGTCCATGCAGACGCGGCCGACCACGGGGCAGCGCCTGCCGCGGATGAGGGCCTCGCCCTTGTTCGAGAGGGCGCGGCTGTAGCCGTCACCGTAGCCGATGGGAATGGTCGCGAGGCGGGTCCGCCCCGGGGCCTTCCAGGCGAGGCCGTAGCTCACGCCGGAGCCCGCCTCCACCACCTTGAAGTACACGACCTTGGACATGAGCCGCATGACCGGCTCGAGCCCGACCCGGGCGAGGGGGCTCGGCTCGTAGCCGTACAGGAGGATGCCCGGCCGCACCATGTCGAAGCGGGCCTCCGGCAGGTTGACCAGGCCGGCCGAGTTGGCCAGGTGGACGAGGGGAGGGCGCTTCCCGATCGAATCGAGGTAGGCCAGGACCTCGCGGAAGCGGTCGAGCTGCTCCCGGGCGAAGGCCAGGTCCTCGTCCGCCGTGGCGAAGTGGGAGAAGATGCCGGCGATCTCGAGGTTGGGGAGGGCGAGGACCTCGTCGAGGAAGGGCCGGGCGCTGTACCAGTGCACGCCGATCCGCTCCATGCCCGTGTCGATCTTGAGGTGGACCCGGGCGCGGCGGCCCGCGGCGGCTGCTGCCTCCGACACGGCCTTGGCCTTCTCCACCGAGGGCAGGGCGAGCTCGAGGCCGGCGGCGAGGAAGCGGGGGATCTGGGCCGTGGCCACGGCGCCGAGGACGAGGATGGGCGCCCGGATGCCCGAGCGGCGGAGGAGCTCCCCCTCCTCGAGGAAGGCCACGCCGAGGTAGTCGGCGCCCTCGGCGACGAGCTCCGTCCCCACGCGGACGATGCCGTGGCCGTAGGCGTTGGCCTTGACGCAGGCCATCAGCTTGACCCCCGGGCCGGCCAGCTCGCGGGCCCGGCGGAAGTTGCGCCTGAGGGCGCCGAGCCTGATCTCGGCCCGGGTGGGGCGGTCGGCGTCGAGGAGGAGGACGGCCTCCGCCGCGCTCACGAAAGCAGCCTTGAGAGCCGGGCCGCGAAGTCGACGGGGTCGGCCAGCTTGGCCCCCTCGACGAGGAGGGCCTGGCCGAGGAGGACCTGGGCCAGGTCCTCGGCCTCGGCCTCGGGGGCGGCGGCGAGGCGCTTGACCAGGCCGTGGCCCGGGTTGAGCTCGAGGATGGGCTTGACATCGGGCAGCTCGCCGCCGCCGAGCTGCTTCATGAGCTCGCGGAACTGGAGGCTCGGGTCGTCCGAGTCCACGACCACGCAGGCGGGGCTCTCGGCCAGGCGCTTGGAGGCGCGCACGTCCTTGACCGCCTCGCCCAGGGCCTTCTTGGCCTTCTCGACCGCCTGGGCGACCTCGGCGCCGCCTTCTGACCCCGCCTCGTCCTTCTCGGCCTCGCCGAAGTCCGCTTCGCTGCCGGAGCGGCTCACGCTCTTGATCTCGGCCCCGTCGAACTGCCCGAGGCCCGAGATGACGAGCTCGTCGATCTCGTCGGAGCAGACGAGGACCTCGATGCCCTCCTTGCGGTACATCTCGAGCAGGGGCGAGCGGCGCAGGCGCTCCTCGTCCGCCCCGGCGATGTAGTAGACGGCCTTCTGGCCCTCCTTCATGCGCGACCTGTAGTCGGCGAAGGAGGTCCAGCCCTCGGCCGCGGTGCTCTTCCAGCGGACCAGGCCGAGGAGGGCCTCGCGGTTGGCGAAGTCCGAGTACAGGCCCTCCTTGAGGGGGCGGTTGAACTGCTCGACGAACTTCGCGTACTTGTCGGGATTGACCTTCGCGAGCTCGGCCAGCTCGCCGAGGATCTTCTTCACGCTGGCCTGGCGGATGCTGCTCATGACCCGGTTCTGCTGGAGGATCTCGCGGCTGACGTTGAGGGGCAGGTCCTCGGAGTCGATGACGCCGCGCACGAAGCGGAGGTAGACCGGCAGGAGCTCCTTCTCGTCGTCGGTGATGAAGACCCGGCGGACGTAGAGCTTGACCCCCGGCTTGTAGTCGGCGCGGTAGAGGTCGGACGGCGCCTTGGAGGGGATATAGAAGAGGGTCGAGTACTCGATCGCGCCCTCGGCCTTGGTGTGCATCCACAGGAGGGGCTCCGCCTCGGCGCCCTCGGCCCCGAAGCCGAAGCCGCCCAGGCTCGCCGAGAAGGACTTGTAGAACTCGACGTAGTCGGCCTCGGAGAGCTCGGACTTGGGCCGGCGCCAGAGGGCCGTGGCCGCGTTGACGACCTCCTCCTTCCGCTCGGTCCCCTCCTCCTTGCCCTCGTCGCCGTACTTCTTCTCCTCGGAGACGAGGCTGATGGGGTAGGCGATATGGTTCGAGTACTTCTTGAGCAGGCCCTCGACGGTCCAGCGCGCGAGGTACTCCTGGCCCTCGCCGTTCAGGTGGAGGCGGACCTCGGTGCCCGGGCCGACGCGCTCGGCCGGCTCGACGGAGTACTCGCCCTTGCCGTCGCTCGTCCAGCGGAAGGCGGTCTCCGTCCCCGCCTTCTTGCTGGTCACCTCGACCTTGTCCGCGACCATGAAGGCCGAGTAGAAGCCTACGCCGAACTGGCCGATGAGGTTCGAGTCCTTCCGTGCCTCCTCGGGCAGCTTCTCGAGGAAGCGGCGGGTGCCCGAGCGGGCTATGGTGCCGAGGTTCTCCTCGAGCTCCTTCTCGTCCATGCCCACCCCGTCGTCCTCGACGACGAGGGTCTTGGATTCCCGGTCCAGGACGACGCGGATCGAGGGCTCGAAGGAGATGGACTTGTAGGCCTCGTCGGAGACGGTGAGGTAGCGGAGCTTGTCGATCGCGTCCGAGGCGTTGGACACGAGCTCGCGGAGGAATATCTCCTTGTGCGAGTAGAGCGAGTGGATGATGAGGTCGAGGAGGCGAGAGACCTCGGTCTTGAAGTGGTGCTGGCTCATGCGTTTCTCCCGGAAGCGGCGCGCGCGGGGCGCCCGGCTGATCAGAAAAGATACCAAGGCGGGCGGCCCCGGGGCAAGCGGAGGAGGGAGCTCGGCCGAGGGCTCCCCTCCCCCCTTCAATCGGGGCGCCCGCTCGGCTACGATAGCCTGCGTATGGCTAGCTCCAAGAAACCGGGCCTCCAGTACCGCTGCGCGAACTGCGGCCACGTCGAGCCGAAGTGGCTCGGCCGCTGCCCCGAGTGCGGGCAGTGGAACAGCCTCCGCGAGGGGGCGGCGACGGGCCGCGCCGACCGCGGCGGCGAGACCTTCCCCCTGCCTATCGCCTCGATCGAGGCGGGCGACGGGGCCCGGGTCGGGACCGGGCTGTCCGAGCTGGACCGCGTCCTCGGCGGCGGCCTCATGCGGGGCTCGGCGGTCCTCCTCGGGGGCGAGCCGGGGATCGGGAAGAGCACCCTCCTTTTGCAGGTCGCGGCGCGTTGCGCGACGAAGGGGCGGATCCTCTACGTCTCCGGCGAGGAGTCGCCCGCCCAGATCCGCCTCAGGGCCGAGCGCCTGGGCTGCCTGCGCGAGGGCCTCGAGGTCTTCTGCTCGGGGGAGCTCGAGCTCGTGCGCGCGGCCCTCGACTCGACCAAGCCCACGGTGGCGGTGATCGACTCGATCCAGACCATGCGCGCCGAGGAGGCCGGCGCGGTGCCCGGCACGGCCAACCAGATCAAGTACTGCGCCCAGGAGCTGACCGCCTGGGCCAAGGCCCACGACGCCTCCCTCCTCCTCGTCGCCCACGTGACCAAGGAGGGCCTCATCGCGGGCCCGAAGGCGGCGGAGCACCTGGTCGACGCGGTGCTCGGCTTCGAGCTGGGCGAGGGCGAGACCAGGCTCCTGCGCGCGAGCAAGAACCGCTTCGGCTCTGCCGAGGAGGTGGGCCTGTTCCGCATGGGCGAGAAGGGGCTCGAGGAGGTGGCCGATCCCTCGGCCCTCTTCCTGATCCGGCGGCCCGGCGAGGGCGCGGCGCCGGCCGAGATGCCGCCGGGGGCCGCGGTCGCCCCCGTGCACGAGGGCTCGCGCATCCTCCTGGTCGAGATCCAGGCCCTCACGGTGCCGGCCAAGGCGGGGCTCACGCGGGTCTACTCCGAGCGCATCGACGCGGGCCGCGTGTCGCGCGTGGCCGCCGTCCTCGAGAAGCACGCCGGCGCCCGCTTCTCCGACCAGGACATCTACGTGAACGTGGCCGGCGGCATGCGGCTGACCGAGCCGGGCATCGACCTCGCCTTGGCGAGCGCCCTCTACTCGGCCCGCAGCTCCCTGGCCCTGCCCGCGGGCGCGGCCTTGGCGGGCGAGCTCTCCCTCGCCGGCGAGATCAGGCCCGTCCGCCACATGCGCCGCCGGGCGAGGGCCGCCCAGTCCCTCGGCTTCGACCGCGTGATCGGCCCCGCCGAGGAGGGCGGGCGGGAGTGGCGGGCCGTGGCCGACCTCAAGGCCGCCCTGCGCGAGCTCTTCGGGGGAGCGAAGGGCGGCTGAGGGGGGCTCGCCGGAGGGCCGGCCCCGCGGCCGCGCCGCCTATTCGAGGGCGGCGTTCCGCAGGACGTAGTGGTCGTGATCCTCCCAGCGCCCGTCTATCTTGAGGTACTTTGGGCTCGAGCCCTCGAGCTCGAAGCCGAGGGCCCGGACGACCCTGATGGACGCCGCGTTGCGCGGCAGGATGTTGGCCTCTATCCGATGCAAGCCGTACTCGGCGAAGGCGAGCTCGAGGATGGCCCGCAGCGCCTCGGCCATGTAGCCCCTGCCCAGGCGCTCGGCGTCGAGCCGGTAGCCGAGGAAGCAGGAGAGGAAGGGCCCGTAGACGATGTTGGACAGGCCCGCGTAGCCGGCGATGCGCGAGCCCGGCCCCGCCTCGGGACCCGGGCCGCCCTTCTCGAAGAAGTGGAGCTTCAGGCCGCGTCCTTCCTCGAGCTCCCGGCGCTCGAGCGCGATCGTCTCCGCGCAGGAGGGCAGCTCGAAGAAGGCCTCGTCGCGGGAGGGCTCCCAGGGGGCGAGGAAGGCCCGGTTGCGCCGCCGGAACTCCAGGAGGGCGGGGGCCTCCCCGGCCTCGAGGGAGCGGAGGACGAGGCGCTCGGTCTCCAGCCTCACCGCCCCGATCCCGACCTCGCCTGGCGCGGGTCTGTCCCCAAACCCCGGCCCGTATCGGCAGGGGCGAAGGCCTCGACCTCGGCCCGCGAGGGGATCGAGGGGGCGGCGCCGCGACGGGTGACGCAGATAGCCGCCGCCTTCGAGGCGAGATCGAGGGCTGCGGCGGGGGTCTGTCCCTCGGCTAGGGCCGCGAGGAAGTAGCCGGTGAAGGTATCCCCGGCCGCCGTGGTGTCCTGGGCCTGGACTCGGTAGGCGGCCTGGCGGATGCGCTCGCCGGAGCGGGGTCTGTCCCCAAGCCCGCCTCGGGCATAGATCGAGCCTTCGGCCCCGAGGGTCAGGACGACGGCGGCGTTCGGAGAGCGCTGCAGGAGGGCGGCGATAGCGTTTTCGGGGTCTGTCCCTCGATCGACAGTCAGCGAAAAAGCCTCAACTTCGTTCAGGATAAAGAAATCCACGAGCTCGATGGGATAATTCCGAACCGATTCTTCCATAGGCGAGGGATTGAAGGCGATTTGAAGACCTCGCTCCTTGGCCAAGCGCATGGCCAGGGCGACCTCGTTGATCTCGTTCTGCAGGAGAACGAGGTCTCCCGGGCCGAAGGGCGCGAGGAAAGACTCGATATCCTCTCGGGAGAGATCGCGATTCGCTCCCCCATAGAGGAGGATGCAATTCTGTCCCGCGGCGTCCACTTGAATGAAGGTATGGCCCGTCGGAAGATCAGAGCGGCGAAGGAGGGAAATATCGACCCCGGCTTCGGAAAGCGTTTCTCGCAATATATCCCCTCCTTGGCCGAGCTTCCCCGCGTGGAAGACCTGGGCTCCTGCCCGGGCGAGGGCGACGGACTGGTTCAAGCCCTTGCCCCCCGCGTGAACCGCGCGTGAAAGCGCCGCCTTGGTCTCGCCGGGCGCGAGGAAGCTATCGACCCGATAGACGTAATCGACATTGAGCGAGCCGAGATCGAGGATGCGCATTATTCCCTCCGAAGGAGCAACTATATCTGTGGTACGGGAGAGAGTCGAGTATTCCGCCTCGCCGAGCCTGGGGCTATACTGATAGGCGGAGGCTCCCATGCGCTTTGCCCATGCCGGCCGCTTCCTCAGCGGCATTGTCGCCCCGCTCTCCGCCCTTAGGACCTCCGGCTCACCGGGTTGCGGCGAATTCCCCGATTTGCTCGCCTTGGGAAAGCTCGCCGAATCGTGGGGGTTCAATCTCCTCCAGCTTCTTCCCGTAAACGACACGGGTACCGACTCCTCACCCTACAGCGCCTGTTCGGCCTTCGCCCTGCACCCTCTCTACCTGCGGATCGGGGAGCTCCCCGAGCTCGCCGTGGCTGAGGGATCGACGAGCTCTCCTCTCCCCTCCACCGAGACATACCGAGCGGAGGAGCAGTCCTTAGTTGACCGTTTCGGCGGTTCGGCTTGCGTTCCCTATGAAGAGCTTCTCGAGGCTAAATTAGCCTTATTATGGAAGATTTGGTTAGGGAAAGCCGCCTGCAGCGGCAGTAAACGGGGACAGACCCCGAAAAGAGGGGGACAGACCCCGAACGAGGGAGCCGATCCCGAGCTCGAACCGTGGATCGAGGCGAATCCCTGGATAAGAGCCTATGCCGCATTCGTCGAGCTCAAGGCCCGCAACGGCGGCAGGCCCTGGTGGGAGTGGAAGGAACACCGGGATCCCGGGCGGGACGAAATCGAGGCGCTTTGGAAGGCGGATGGGCTCTCCGATCGGCTTCGCTTCCATGCTTGGGTCCAAATGCGCGCCGAGGGGCAATTCCGCGGCGCCGCGGAAGCCCTCGCGGTGAAGGGCATCGCCCTCATGGGAGACCTTCCGATCCTCATGAGCGACGATTCCGCCGATGTCTGGGCTCGACGTTCCTGCTTCAACCGCGAGCTTCGAGCGGGGGCGCCTCCCGATATGTACTCCTGGCTCGGGCAGAATTGGGGTTTCCCCATCTACGACTGGGCCGCCTTGGCTGCCGAGGATTATGGTTTCTGGGTCGAGCGCCTGGCGGAGGCCGATAAATTCTACTCGGCCTATCGCATCGACCATGTGCTCGGCTTCTTCCGCATCTGGTGCCTCGGCGAGCGCGAAGGCTCGGGCTACCTCGGCCGCTTCCTGCCCGGATCCCCGATCGGCCGCGGCGAGCTCGAGGCCGCGGGCTTCTCCCCGGAGCGCCTGCGCTGGCTCTCGCTGCCTCATGTGCCGAGCCAGCGCCTCGTGCAGGCGGCCGGGGAAGCCGCCGCGAGGGGCGCCATCCACGCCGCCCTCGATCGCATCGGCGACGAGGAGCTCTTCCTTTTCAAGCCGGCGATTATGGGCGAGCGCGACATCGAGGCGCTGCCGGGAGTCTCCCCCGCGGCGCGCGATTGCCTCCTCCAGTCCTGGCGCGACCGCGTGCTCTTCGAGGAGTCGCCGGGAAGCTTCGTGCCCGCCTGGCGCTACCGCGAGGCTTCGGCCTGGCCCACCCTTTCCGAGGGGGAGCGCGCCTGCATCGAAAGCCTCGTCTCGCGCAAGGCCGCGGAGGCGGAGGAGCTGTGGGCCTCGACGGGCGAGCGGCTCTTGGGCCGCCTGCAGAAAGCGGTGCCCATGCTGCCCTGCGCCGAGGATCTCGGCGCCGTGCCGGACTGCGTGCCTCGCGTCCTCGGCTCGCTCGGCATCCTCGGCCTCCGCGTCCTCCGCTGGACCAGGCGCTGGAGCGAGCCGGGACAGCCCTACGTCTCGCCGGCCGAATATCCGCGCTTGTCCGTTGCCTGCGCCTCGGTCCATGATTCCTCTTCCCTCAGGTCGTGGTGGGAGGATGAGGCGGATCGCGCGGGGATCTGGGGCTTCGCCTCCTCGTTCCTCGGCCGGGAGCTCGGGCCCTGCCCCGAGAAGCTCGGTCCCCGGGACGGAGAAATCCTCCTCGAGCTCATCGCCGCCTCGAACTCGCTCTTCGCGGTCTATCCGATCCAGGATCTCATCGGCTTGAGCGAGTCGAGCAGGCCCGCCGACCCGCGCGAAGAGCGGATCAACGTGCCGGGAACGGTCGGGCGCGGGAACTGGTCCTATCGGATGCCCGTCTCGATCGACGAGCTCCTCGGCGATAAAGCGCTCGCCGCCTCGGCCAAGCGACTGGCCAAGGCTCGGCCGAAACAGGAGAAGCGCGGCGTCCCTGATGACGGCAGGGCTTGAGCGCCGATGCTGGCCTATCCCTCCCGTACCGCGCTTACCTCCCCGCCGTCCCTAGCGTACAATGCAGATCGAGGGGGATGAGGGTATGGCACGGAGCAGCGCCGCGGCGAGCATGGTGCTCGCGGGGATCCCGCTCGGCGATCCGCCCGCGATGACCGCGACCATAGAGACTCTCTGCGTCGCGGGGATCCGCGCCTTCCTCCTCCCTGGCGGCCTCCTGGGCGAGCCCGAGCTGCTTTCCGGCCTTTCCGCATCGGCCCAGCGCGCGGCCGCGGCCGCGGGGCTCGGCCGAGCCCTGGTCGCGCTCGGCGGCAGCTTTGTCCCCGCCTTCGGCCAACCCTTTTTCCCCGCGGCCCTGACGGCCCTCGGTCTGGCGGCCTTGGGATCCCGCCCGGCTGCCCGCCGCTCAGGCAGGGTCCTCGGCGAGGCCCTCGCCGCCTGCGGCATCGACCTCCTCCTCGGCCCTCGGCTCGATCTCGCCGTCGATCCCAAGGATCCGACCGGCATACTCGATCGCTTCGGCGAGGACCCGGCGAAGGTCGGGACCTACGCCTCCGCTTTCATCCGCGGTCTCCGCGCGTCGGGAGTCGAGTCCTGCGTCGGGCGTTTCCCCGGCCTCGGATCCGCCATAACCGAGCGCGCCGAGGGCTTGGCTATCGTGGACCTGCCCGCGGAGCGCCTCGCCTCCGTCGAGATGCGGCCATACGCCAGCGCCGCGCGGGCCGGGGCGGCGGCGGTCCTCGTGGGCAGGACCCTCGTTCCCTCGCTCGAGCCGGGGCGTATTCCCGCGGCCCGCAGCTCGAGGGTGATCGAGGGGAGGCTCCGCGAGGGATTCGGATTCAAGGGCCTCGTTATAGGTGATGAAGCGCATATCGAACATGAGATCGGCGGGACCGTCCTCCTCGGAGCGCTGGCTGGCTGCGACCTCACCTTGTACGGCATCCCATCGGAGGCCGAGAGGGCGGCCAAGGCGCTCGAAGAGGCGGTAGCCGAAGGCAGGCTTCCCGCCGCGCGCGTCGCCTCGAGCATGCGGCGGCTCGATCGTTTCTTGGCATCGAGGAACGGCCCGCCGCGGGCCCGGGCCGGCAGCGCTGACCTTGACCGTGGCCGAGAGCGCATCGAACGCGATCGCGCGGCTTCGCTCTCTATATTAAAGGGTGATTTTCTCCGAAGGCCGGAACCAAGCCTGGTCCTCGTCTTCCTTCCCCCGGAAGATAGCCCCGAGTCCTCGGAGATACCTGCTGTCATGAAGGCCTTAGAAGCGGCCCTGCCGGAGACAGAGCTCGTCGCCCTTCCCGCCGACCCCTCTCCTGCGGATGCCCAGGGGCTCATGGAGCTTCTATCGGCTCATGGGGCCGAGTTGGCCGCTTCTTCCGCAGCGGCGCTGACTTATGATGCCCATTTCCGGCCTGCGCAGGAAGGGCTCGCGCGGCTCGTCGAGGAATCGGTCCGGTCCTTTTCTGTCATCGCGATGCGCGATCCCTACGATGCCGCCTTCTTCCCTCGCGCATATGGCCTCGCCGCGGCCTATGGCTTCACCGTCGGGGCCGCGAAGGCCGTGGCCCGACTCCTCAAAGGTTCGGTGCATCCCGTCGGGGAATGCCCGGTGGGGGTCCTCGGACTGGAGGTGTAGGCCCTCGTTCTTGACAGAGGGCGGACGCGCCGCTAGATTCGGTTCGTCATGGACGAGCAGGGACGGAGAGCGATTTTGAGGCGCGCGCAGGCCGCCGCGATCAAGGGTGTCGGCGATGCGATCAAGACCGCATGGTTCCTGGTACGGATCATCGTGCCAATATCGCTCGGGATATCGATTCTCGATTGGTGCGGAGCCCTCCCGGTCATCGCCCGGATACTCGCCCCCCTCATGCGCCTCCTTGGCCTCCCGGGCGAAGCCGCCCTCGTTTTTCTCTCGGCCGCCCTCCTTAATATTTACAGCGCCATTGCTGTCGCGGGTTCTCTTTCCCTCGATCTTCGAGAGGCGACGATACTCGCTATCATGTGCCTAACGGCCCATAACCTCATCGTGGAAACACAGGTGATGCGAAAGTCGGGATCCTCGGGACTGAAGATGGCCGCGCTCCGTATCGTCATAGCCCTCGCCGCGGGTTGGGCCTACAGCCGTTTCCTCCCGGACTCCCTCTCCGCGCTGTCCTTTTCCGCCGCTGAAGCGGGCGCGCATCAGCCGCTCGGGAGCATGATCCTCGCCTGGTCGATCTCCACGGCGAGGCTCACGGCTAAAATAGCGATACTGGTAGTGGCGATAATGGTCGTCCAGCGGTTCCTCGAGGAATTCGCCATCATGGATGCCCTGTCCCGGCTCTTCGCGCCCATGATGCAAGTCTTCGGCCTACCAGCGAAGGCGAGCTTCCTCTGGATCGTCATCAACGTCGTCGGTTACGCTTATGGGGCTGGAATCGTCGCGGAGCACATCGCGTCGGGACGCATGAAGCCTCAGGAAGGCGACCTGTTCAACCATCATGCGAGCGTCTGCCATTCGCTCGTCGAGGATACGGCGCTTTTCCTCGCCGTCGGCCTGCCGCTGTTTTGGCTGATCGTGCCCCGGCTTGCGCTCGCAGCAGCCGTGGTATGGTTGGAGAAGGCGCGTAGGCATTTCGTGCGGCGATCATTTCGAGTCGGAATCAGATGAGGGAGGCGGTCAGATTAGGGGGTCTGTCCCCAGGTTCAATCGACTTGTCGATATTTGTGCGTAATCTTTGCATGAGAATGCCACGTCAGCTTCGCCCTGGCGCTCGCTACTCGGTTACGGCGCGCGCAAATCGAAAAGAGATGCTCCTTGATCCCGATTCCATTAAGGAGTTGTTCCTTTCGGTTGTCAGGAGAGCCCATAAGAAATATGCGTTTCGAATCGATAATTTCTGCATAATGGGGAATCATATTCATTTCTTGATAAAACCAGTACATGGAGAATGCCTATCCTCGATAATGCAATGGATCCTCGGGGTATTTGCCATGGCATATAACAAAAAAACCGGGCTTACGGGACATGTCTGGGGAGATCGATTCTATTCGCGTATTATACAGGATCGTCATGATTTCCTGCGAGTCTTCGAGTATATCGATATGAATCCCGTCCGCGCCCATTGCGTAGCTCGACCGGAAGACTGGCTCTATGGCGGCGTACGGCATGCGCTTGATGGGAGGATCGATATTGTAGCGGGCGTCCCGATCTGGGCGGTTGGACTCGCCTCGAGCCGCCTCGCGCTTCGCCTCTGAGCTCAAGCCTAGGCCAGTCTCAATCGGATCCGCGCTTTCACCTTGATGTAGAGTCTCGATTCCTATAGATTGAAGCCGTGGGTATCCGCGTTCTATACGTAAGCGAGATCGTCGGCAAGGCTGGCGTCTTCACCGTCAAGAAGCTCCTCGGCGCCGCGCGCCGTGAGACGGGGGCCGATTTCGTCGTCGGGAATGCCGATTCCGCTACCGGCGGAGCGGGGCTTGGCAGGCAGCACTCGGTCTACTTGCGAAAGCTAGGGCTCGAGGCGATCACGACGGGAGAATGCGCCTACTATAAGCGTGATCTCGTGGAATACATGGGCAGCGCTTCCTTCCTCGTCAGACCGGCGAATTATCCCTATGGGAATCCAGGCCGAGGCTATCGCGTCTTTAAATGCGCCGCCGGAAAGGTTGGAGTCCTGCAGCTTCTCGGGCAAGCCGAATTCGCTCGAGTGCACCTGGCAAATCCCTTTCACGCTGTCGTGGACCTGGCGCGCAAGCTCCGTGAGGAGACGCCATTCGTGATCCTGGATTTCCATGCGGCCACCACGGCGGAAAAACGAACGATGGCCCATTGCGCCGATGGACTCGTCTCGGCGATCATCGGTTCCCATTGCAAGGCCTTGACCGCCGATGCGCAGATATTGCCCGGCGGGACCGCCTACATCACCGATGCTGGAAGGACCGGGAGCCTTCTCTCGGTCGGGGGCCTCGATCCCGACACGCGGATAGGGGAGTATCTGCGGGGCATCCCTGCATGGGCGAAAGATGGCACGAGGGGCTTGGAACTCCAGGGCTGCCTCGTGGAGATCGCGGATGGGGGAAAGGCCGTATCGATAGAGGCTTTGCGAATCCCCTGCGAGGAGGCGCTCGATGACCGAACGGGGAGTAGTATCGGAGATACAGGACAGGTTGCTGACCGTCCAGCTTGAGCTCAACGAAGGTTGCGGAGCCTGTTCGAACGAGGGCTGCAAAAAGGCGCGCCGTGGCGTACGGGCCTATAATCGGCAGGATATCCCCCTTGCAGAGGGAGATAGCGTCGATATCGAGATTGAAGGGAAGGCCCAGCTTTATGGCGCTCTCTGGGTGCTCGGCCTGCCGCTCGTGCTTTTTGCCTGCGGCTATATCCTCGGTCGCGTAGTATTCCCGGATGGTTCCGAGACCCCGGCTGCGCTCTGCGGCATAGCGGGTCTATCCCTCGGAATGGTCGTCGGTATCCTGGTTCAGAAGAAACAGAGGCTCGAGTCCCTGCCTTCGGTCATCCGTAAAGTCGAGATCGAGATTTCCGGCGAGCCACGTCCCGATTGGGCCGAGGGCTCTCCCGAGTACGTAGACGCCGCATCGAATTAACCGTCCCCACGTGCCTGGTGACCGGGGTCTGTCCCCGCATTAACTGAGCAAGACTTTCCTTGCGAGTTCGTCCGCCGCTTCCTCCCCCACGAGCATGCTTATGATGGTGTAAGCAAATTCCCCAGCGCAGCCGGCGGCCCGGGCGGTCACCAGGTTTCCGTCGACGACGACGCGTTCGCGATGGAAGGATGCTCCGGTGACCCGTGATTCCAAGCCAGGATAGCAGGTAAATCGTTTTCCCGATATGAGCCCGCATGCCTCATGGAGAACTACTGCAGGCGCTGCGCAGATAGCGGCGATCAATTTACCCTTATTGGCATGTCGCTTTATCAAGGCTATGGTCTCGGCGTTCTTTGCGATGTTTTCGGAGCCTTTGCCTCCGCCAGGAATAATTACGCAGTCGAAGTCGCGTGATAGAGCCTCGGGACCAAGATCGGCTTCAATCCTGATGCCATGGCCGCCGAGGGGGTCTGTCCCCCAAATACCGATAGTGGTCACCTCTATGCCTGATCGCCGTAAATAATCAATGGGCGTCAGCGCTTCTACCTCTTCGAACCCATCTGCCAATAAAACGCAGGCTGTCTTCATGGTTCCTCCGTTTTAACCATGTATGGTTCTGGTTCGCAAGATGGGCATGCATGCACGGATTTAGGCTGTTAAGCACCTTTTCTAGGTAGCTTGGCGGCTTCCATGGGGGAAATAATTCGGCCCGCCGTAGGGACTAGTGGTCTTAGGGTGAGAAGGACGACAATGCTATGCAGCTGGGTCCTTGCGGGTCGATACGCTAAGGCCGGGACTCCAGATGGGGACAGACCCCGACCGATGCGGCCTCCAGTCGGTGCGGCCTGCTGCGGCGAGGTACTCCGTTTCCCCCTCGGCGGCCTTCGCGAAGACTCCATGCCGGTAGCCCTGTCCCTCGGGCCGGGCCGCGAGCCGGACCGAGGAGCCGAAGGTGACCTCCCGTTTGTACTGCCCCCGGACCGAGGCGAGCATGAGTCCCTCCCGCGTCTGTCTGGCTACCGAATCGAGGGCCCAGGCGAGGTAGTTGATATTGTTGACGTGGCCGTTCGTATCGATTTCCGAGGCTCGGACTTCGAAGGCCGACGAGGCGGGCGCCTCGGACGGGCCCTCGACCTCGTCGAGGCCGAGGGGGCCGGCGGCTCTGCCGTCGGGAGACCAGGCGCGGAGGAAGTCCTCGAGGATGGGCACGGGGCGCTTGCGCTCCAGGCTGAAGAAAGCCCAGAGGGAGCGGGCGTAGCCGAGCTCCTCGCCTCGCTCCGAGACGACCCGGTACTCGCGGGTCCCGTAGAAGCGGCGGGTCTCCGAAAGCCAGGTCTCGACGCGGAAGGCCTCGCGGTAGGCCGGATAGCGATGCATCTCCATGCAGCCGCGGAGGAGGACCCAGCCGTAGCCCGCCCCGACCAGCCGGTATACGTCCCAGCCCGCGAGCTCGCAGTGGGTGAATGCGGTCTCCTCGAAGAGCGAGAGCATGGTCAGGGGCGTAGCCTCGCCCCGCCTGTCCATCTCGTAGAACCTGAGGTCGAAGGACCTCGCGTGCAGCCTGACGTCGCTCATGCCCGTACTAGACACCGGTTCGCCTCTTCGGTTGCGCCCGCCCCTCCGCTCCGCTAGGTCGGGCGCCGCCTGACCTGGAGCTCCTCCTCGGGCGCCTCCTCGAGGGCGCGGCGGCGCTTGACCGCCTCGTAGAAGGCCTGCTGTGCCGAGAAGGGCGCTTCGCCCTCCGACGGCCGTATTTTTTTCCAGGATCCCGAGGGGTCGAGGCGGTGGGCCTTCGCGCTGTCCATGAAGTAGGCGGCCAGGATCTCGTGCACGCGGCCGCGGGCGCGCTCGTCGATCACGGGGAACATCAGCTCGACGCGGCGCTCGAGGTTCCGCGGCAGCCAGTCGGCGCTCGAGAGGTACAGCTCCTCGGCTCCGCCGTTGCGGAAGTAGGCGATGCGGGCGTGCTCGAGGTAGCGGCCGACGACGCTGACGACGGTGATGTTCTCGGACAGGCCCTTCTTTCCGGGCACGAGGACGCAGACCCCGCGCACGTTCAGGAGGATGCGGACGCCCGCCGCGTTGGCCTCGTAGAGCGCGTCGATGACGTCGATGTCGGCCAACGCGTTCATCTTGGCCATGATGAGTCCCGGGGCCTCGGGGCTCGACCGCTGGGCCTCCCTGCGGATCATCGCGATGAGCCTCGGCTTCAGGTCGAAGGGGGCGACCGCCAGCTTGCCGAGCTCCTGCACCGCCGAGTAGCCGGTGATCGCGTTGAAGAAGATCGAGGCCTCCCGGCAGAGCCCCTCGTCGGAGGTGAAGAGGGAGAGGTCCGAGTAGAGGCGTGCGGTGCGCTCGTTGTAGTTCCCCGTGGCGAGGTGGAGGTAGCGGCGGATGGAGCCGTCCTCCCCGCGCCGCACGACGAGGGCGGCCTTTGCGTGGACCTTGAGCCGCGCGATGCCGTAGACGACGATGGCGCCGGCCTGCTCGAGGCGGCTCGCCCAGGCCATGTTGCGCTCCTCGTCGAAGCGCGCCTTGAGCTCGACGAGGACCGATACCTGCTTGCCCGCGCGCGCGGCCCGGGTGAGGGCGCGTACGATCGGCGAGTTGCCGGAGGTCCGGTACAAGGTCATCTTGATCGCGAGGACCGCGGGGTCGTCCGCCGCCTCGTCGAGGAAGCGCAGCACCGGGTCGAAGGACTCGTAGGGCACGTGGAGGAGCTGGTCCTGGGAGTCGATCTCCTCCCAGATGCTCGAGCCCTCGGCGGGCTCGAGGCTGCGCACCGGGGGCCAGCTCTGGTAGCGCAGCTTCGCAGCCAGGCTCGGCGAGAGGTATTCGGCCATGGCGAGCTCCATGAAGCTCCGCAGGTCCACGGCCCCGCTTTGCCGGTACAGGTCGGCCGGCTCGAGGCCGAGGGAGAGGCGGAGGCGGTCGGCGAGAGCCTCGGAGCCGCCGGAGACGGCGAGGCGGACGGGCCAGGAATTCTGGCGGCCGGCGAGGACTTCCTCCATGGCGGCGAGGAAGTCCTCGTCCCGGCCCTCGTCGACCCCGAAGTCCGCGTCGCGCGTGACCTTGAGGAGGATGGACTCCCGCACCTCCCATCCCGGGAAAAGCCGCCCGCCGAAGGCGGCGACGACGTCCTCGAGGAGGGCGAGCCTGACGGCGGGGCCGTCCGAGGGCAGCCTGACGAAGCGCTCCGCGTTGTGCGGCACCTGGACGAGGGCGAGGCGCGGGGGGGCGCTTCCCTGGCCGGGGGCCGCGTCCGAGCCGTCGGAAGGCGCGTCCGGGCCCTGGGCGTCGTCCGAGGGCCTCGCCCCGGGCAGGGGTGCCAGGAGGAAGGCGGCGTGGAGCCTGAGGTTGCCGGTGGCGGGGAGGCGCCCCGAATCGCCGGCCGGCCCCTCGTCGTCGAGCCTGATCGGCGTGAGGAGGGGGAAGAGGCGGTCGACGAAGAAGGACTCGAGCCAGCGCCGCTCCGCCGAGCTCCATTCGACGGGGCGCGATACGGAGAGGCCCTCCCGCTCGAGGGCCACGAGGATCTCGGAGAGGAGGGCGTACTGATCGGACTCGATCTGGCGGACCCGGGCCGCTATCCGGGCGCACTGCTCCGCGGGGGAGAGCCCCGAGGCGTCGGGGGAGCCGTCGCCGGCCCGGATCTGCGCCTTGAGGGAGGCGACGCGCACCATGAAGAACTCGTCGAGGTTGGACGAGACTATCGAGAGGAATTTGAGCCGCTCGAGGAGGGGGTTCGTCCGGTCCGCCGCCTCGGCGAGCACCCGCGCGTTGAATTCGAGCCAGGAGAGCTCGCGGTTGAAGTATCTTCCCGATCGCATCGGATACCCTCCGTAAACGGCGCGCGTTATGCGAGCACGGGCTCCAGCCCGAAGGCGTTCTCGAACATGTCGCTCTTCTCGGCGAGCGAGAGCCGCTCGAGGGATAGGTCCATGGCCCCGGATTCCCCCGACTCGGCCCGCAGGACGAGCCGATCCTCGCGGCGCTCGACCGAGGCGAGGCTCACGCGCTGGTCGTGGCCGCGGTCGAGGGCGTCGGCGACGCGCAGTATGGCCGCGAGCTTCATCACCGCGACCCGGTCCTCGCGGGGCAGTGCGATGAAGTTGACGTGGAGGTTCGAGGGCGGCGCCTTGCGATGATAGCGGACGACGTTCGATACGATGGTAAGGTCGCCCCGGTTGAGGCCGAAGATCTCGGAATTCGCGACTATGTACTCGCCGTGCTTGTGGTGGCCGGAGCTCCGGATGAAGGTTCCGATGTCGTGGAGGATGGCCGCCGCCTCGAGCAGGAGGCGCTCCCGGGGCCCGAGGCCGTGCTCCCGGGTGAGCTCGTCGTAGATGGCCAGGCAGAGCTCCGACACGTGGCGGGCGTGGCGCTCGTCGTAGCGGTACTTGCGGCCGAGCGAGGCCGCGCTCGCGATGACCTGCCTGTGCATCTCGGACTGGAGCTCGGTGTCCGGGCCCCGGGAGGCGGATATCAGGACGCCTTCGCGGATGGAGACGTTGGGCACCACCACCATCTCCGCGCCGGTCCTCTCGAGGAAGAGGCGCTCGACGGCGAGGCCGGCGGCGAGCCCCTCGGCCTCCGACCAGGGGATACGGAGCTCCGACACGCAGTCCTCGGGCGAGAGGCTCGCCGCCTGCTCGGCGAAGCGCGAGAAGTCCTCCCGGGTGGCGATCGCGTAGTCGCCGAAGGACTCCGACGCGATGCGCGACGCCGCGAGCCGCGCGTCCGAGCCGATCACGATGAAGGTCTTTATGGACTCGAGGGGCAGCTCCGAGTCGAGGTTGTCGCAGGCGGTGCGCACGTTGTCCTCGATGAATTTCATGATGTAGGCCTGCGAGGCGCCGGCGCCCCTGACCTGCTCGTCGATCCTGAGCGTGCCGATGTGGAGCGAGTGGGCTCCCGCCATGCGCCCGCGTTTGAGCAGCATGATCTCGGTGGATCCGCCGCCGACTTCGAGGATGATGGCGTTCGACCGGGTGAGGAGCCGCCGCTCGTCCTGCAGGACGTGCTGGACGCCGAGGTACATCAGGTGGTTCTCCTCGATGTCCTCGACGACCGAGACGCGGAAGCCCGTCTGGAGGGCCACGCGGTCCACGAAGGTGTCGCGGTTCGCCGCCTCGCGGAGGGCGCTCGTGGCGATGACGCTCGCGTCCTTGGGCGCCAGCCCGTAGCCGCGCAGGAGCTCCCGGTACGAGGAGAGCACCGCGATGCTCTCCCGCACCGCCTCGCGGCTCACGTAGCCCGAGGTGAAGACGTCCCGGCCGACCCGGCTCGGCTTGCCCGCGCGGTCGAGGACCTTGAAGCCGCCCGCCCCGTCGATCGCCGCGACGATCATGCGGATGCCGGTGGAGCCGATCTCGATCACCGCGACGGTGCGCGCCTCCGTCCCCGGGCGGGCGGCGGGCCCGCGCTGCGCGCGCCCCTGGTCGCTCATGGCGCCGCGCCTCCCGCGGCCTCGGCGGCGGGATAGGCCGCGCCCGTGGGAACGGCGAGGTCGCCGAGCTCCGAGAGGAGGACCTGCGCGCTGCCGGAGAGGCCGGGCATGAGGTGCTCCTCCATCGAGGCGAGGGCGCGCTCGAGGTAGCGCTCCCCGAAGCGGGTCGCGATGCCGCCGCCTATGACGATGGCCTCGGGATTGAGGAGGTGGACGATATTGGCGAGCCCGACCCCGAGCCAGTACGCGGCCCGGTCGACGGCGCGCCTGACGGACTTGTCGCCCGACTCGATGGACGAGGCGATGGCGGAGCTCCGGTACTTGCGGATATCCGTGCCGGCGGCGTCGAGCATGCCGGGAGCCTTGCCCGCGGCGGCGAGGGCGAGGGCGTCCTTGGCCATCGCGCCGCGCGAGGCGAGGGCCTCGAGGCAGCCGTAGTTGCCGCAGCCGCAGAGGGCCCCGCCGTCGAGCAGGGTCATGTGCCCGACCTCGCCGGCCGAGCCCGTGGAGCCGCGGTAGACCTTCCCGTCGATGACGATGCCCCCGCCGATGCCCGTGCCCACGAAGACGCCGACCGCGTTGCGCTTGCCGCGGAGGGCGCCCGCCCGGAGCTCGCCGTAGACGCCGGCCTGGACGTCGTTGTCGAGGAAGGCGGGAGCGCCGAAGAGGCCGGCGAGCTCCGAGCCGAGGGCGTAGTCCTTGAAGCCCATGTTGGGGGTATAGCGGACGATGCCCCGGGCCCGGTCGAGGGGGCCGGGAACGGCCACGCCGACCCCGGCCAGGGATTTGGCGTCGGCGCCCGAGGCGGCCAGGGCCCGTCGCACGGTCTCGGCGAGGGCCGCGACGACGGCCTTGGCGCTCGCCTCGCGCGGGGTCTTGGCCTTCTCGGTCGCGAGGGGCTTCATCGAGGAGTCGAAGACGGCGGCAAGGATCTTCGTGGCCCCGAGATCGGCCCCGACGTAAACGCGCCCGTCCTTTGGCATGCGGTCCCTCCCCGGCGCCCCCGCGGGCGCTCGCGCGACGACGTATCGCCTAGTATACTACAGGCAGGCGCCCAGAGCCCAGGAGCCCGGGGCGCGAGGCCAGGACGACGAGGAGGCCGCGATGCGCGATGCGTGCCATGCTTCTTCCGCGAGGGCTATCCCCGGACCGCGGGCTTTCGTCCTCCTCCTCGCGGCCTGCGGCGCCGCCGCGGGTCTGTCCCCGGCGGCCCTCGGCCAGGAGCCGCCCCCGCGTATCGGCCCGGAGCAGCCTGCGGCCCAGGCCACCGCGGCGACGGCCGGCCTCGAAGCCCTCTTCCCGGCGGAAATCGCCGGCCTGAGCTTCGTCGAGGGAGAAAAAGCCGTCTCGACCAACATGAGCTCGGTCCCGACCCAGAATTACGGCTGCTCGGGCGACCGGAGCCTCCAGCTCGCCCGCTCGGGCCAGCTTCCCGGGGACAGACCCTACTACGCCGAATACGTCCTCCGCGTCGAGCGGGCGGGCAGCTACGAGCTCTGGTACGGCGGGACGCCGCCGGGGCCCCGGGACGAGTTCGGCCTCTCCCTTTCCTCGCCCCTGTCGATCGTCGTGGACGGGGGAGCGCCGCGGGAGCTCTACCGGGAGGACGTAAACGTCGTCGAGCAGTACGCGCCGGCCTACTACTGGGTGCGCGCCGCCAGCCTCGACCTGGCCGAGGGGAACCATGTCCTCCGCTTCGAGGTCTCCAAGCGGAGGCGGCTCGACGAGCGCTGGTTCTTCTACCTCGACGCCCTCTTCCTCGCGGATCGGGAAGCCCTGGCCGCCTTGGCCGAGGGCCCTGTCCCCGCCGAGGCCGCTCGGGCCCAAGGACGCCTCCTGCCCCGCGATCCCGGCTCGCGGGCCATCGACAAGCCCTTCCGTTCGATCGAGGATTACCAGGCCTACCTCCAGGCCAATCCATCCTCCCTGCCGGCCTACCTCGAGCTCTCCTCGATCTACTCCCTCGCGGGCGACTACCTTTCGGCCCTCAAGACCCTCTCCAAGGCCCAGGCCGTCGCGCCCAAGGATCCCCAGGCCAAGCTCCTCGTCGCCAAGAACCGCATCTGGCGAGGAGAGGTCAAGGAAGGGCTCGAGGCCTACCGGAACTACCTCCAGCTCCGCCCCGACGATCTGGCCGGATACGCCGAGGCCGGCAAGGTGGCGGCCTGGACGGGCCGCTACCCGGACTCCAAGGCCTTCTACGCGCAAGGTCTCGCGGCCTTTCCCGGCGAGCCCTCCCTCCAGGTGAACCTCGGCCTGACCCAGCTCTGGGCCTCCGAGCTGCGCGAGGCGGAGCGGAGCTTCGCCGAGGCCGAGGCCGCCGCCCTCGCCGCCGCGGGGGCCGAGGGCGAGAGCCTGACGCGCCTCGCCTCGATCTATCGGAACTCGGGCTACGCGGACAAGGCCCTCGCCTTCTACGAGAAGGCCATCGCCGCCCGGCCCGAGCTCCTCGCCCTCTACCTCGGGGAATCCGAGATCTACGCCGAGCGCGGCGAGGCCGCCGCCGCCCAGGCGGTCGAGGAAAGGATCGCCGGGACCTTCGCCCCCTCGCCGCGGCTCGCTACCTACCTCGCCTCCTTCGTCGCCCGCCGCGACCTCCGGGCCGAACGCATCCGCGACCTCGAGCTCGCCGTCGCGGGGCGGCCGGAGGATCTCCCCCTCCGCGAGGAGCTCACGAGGGTCTATTTCTGGAACGGCCTCAAGGAACGGGCCGTGCTCCAGCTCGAGTCCATCCTCGCCGCCCGCTTCGTCTCGGTCCTCGATGAATCGGAGGCCGCCGCCCCCGAGCTGGCCTCGATCGGGGCGGCCGCCTCGGCCCTCCGCGCCGAGGCCGAGATCCGGCTCGCCTCGAGCGTCCGGCTCGCCGCGGCAGCCGAGGCGGCCGCGAAATCGGCCGACCAAGCCCGAGCCCTGGCCGAGGACTGGGAAGAGCGCCGCGCCGCCGCCCTCGCCGCGGCCGAAGCCGCCGCGGCGGCCGTCCCGCCCCCGAAGGCCCTGCCCAAGGTGCCGTCCCCCGAGGAGGGCGAGCCCCTCCGCGCGGCCGCCGCCTCGGCGGTGTCCGCCGCGGAGTCCGCCGCGGCCGAGCTGCGGACCGAGATGGCGAGGCTCGCGGCCCTCGTCGGGCGCGCGGCCGCGCTCCATGAAGCCTTCCCCCCCGTGGCTGACCGCGAGCGGGAGCTCGAGAAGGGCTTCCAGGCCCTCCTCGAGGCCTCGGGCTGGTCCTGGGACCCGAAGGCGGCGGGGACGGAGCTCGCGGGCCCCGCCTCCCGAGGCGAGGGCATGGCCGCCTACGGCCAAGCTCGGCTCATGGCGGCCGATGGGGACCCCAAAGCCGCCCTCGCCGCCCTTTCGGGCGATTCCTTCGCGGCCTCTCCCGAGCTCGAAGCTCGGAGGAGGGCCGCGGAGTACGAAGCGAGGAGCAGGATCGATTACCGGGAAGCCCGGGAGCTCGCTCGCCGCGCCGCCGCGTCGGCCGACCTGCCAGCCGGCTCGGCCCTCGAGGCGGCGGCCCGGGAGCTCGCCCTCGTGGAGTCAGCCCTTCCGGACGAGCCGGCTGTGGAGACGGACCCCGGATCGATCCCGCCGGGGACGGAGCCCGCGCCGGGGACAGACCTCGGCGCGAGCCAGTCCCTAGCCGAGCTTCGGCGGGCCGTATCCGGCGCCCAAGCCGACCTCGCCGTCCTGGCCCAGTCCTGCGCCCTCCTGCGCGACCGCCGCGTCGTCCGGGCCTGGCATGCCTTCGAGGAAGCGAGCGCCTTCCGCCGCGCCGAGCTCGGCGCCTACTACGACGAGCTCGGCCAGGACGAGAAGGCCGCCGCCCAGTATCGCCGGGTCCTCGCGGTCGATCCGGGCAACATCCCCGCCAAGTACAGCCTCGCCCTCGCCGAGGATCGGGCCGGTAATTGGCGGGAGGCCTCGAGCCTGCTCAAGGCCGTCCACGAGGCTGACCCCGATTACGGGAGCGCCGCCTCGATCTACAACAGGATCGCCCGGCTCCGGGCCCCGGGCTTCGACCTGGATGCCTCCCTCTCCGCCGACTTGAACCGCCTCTGGTCCAAGGCCGGCGCCACCCTCCGGCTCCCCCTCTCGAGCCTCCTCTCCCTCGGGCTCAGGGCGGGGCTCGATTCCCTCCGGGACGTCGAGGCCGGCCTGCCCGCCTACCTCGCGGGCAGGCTCGAGGCCGAGGCCGCCTTCTCCCTGGTCTCGGGAGCCGGCCGGGGACTGGTCCTCCGCCCCGCGGGTTCGCTGATCGGCACGAGCGCGGACTACGGCGGCTCGGAGGGGGAATCCGTCTCTCCCGAGGAGTTCCTCGGGAGCCTCAACCTCTTCACCGCCGGGGCTCTGTCCCTCGACGCGCGCCTCGACGCGCGGGCCGGGAGCTTCTCCGGGACGGCCTCCTACCGCTGGGAACCCCTCTTCGATACCCTCGATCCCTCCCGCTTCCCCCTCTACGCCCACCGCGCCGAGCTCGCGGGCGGGGCCTACCTGCCCTTGAGCGGGGCTTTCCGCTATTTCGCCCCGCGGATCTACGGGGCCGCGAGCTCTGTCCCCGAGGACGGGAACTTCTTCGGCACCGCCCTCGTGGAGCTCGTGCCCGCCATCCGCCTCTCGGACTCCCCCTGGGCCAATCTCGGCTTCCCCCTCTGCCTCGTCTACGAGGACGCCGAGATCCCCCGCACGAGGCCCTACTACGCCGCCGACCAGGCCCTGACGGCCAAGGGAGGGCTGCTCTGGCAATCCACCTTCGCGGGCCTCGGCGAGGGAGCCCTGAGCGCGACGGTCCAGGCCCTGGGAGGGCTCTACCAGACCGAGTCCTTCTCCTCGAGCCCCGACCGGAACCTCTATCTCCAGCTCTTCGGCCGATTCGAGTGGATCGGCTCGGGCGCGACCTACTGGCTCTCCTTCGAGGCCGCGGGAGCCGGCCAGCCCGGGGGCGGGGAGCTCGCCTACTGGAGCTTGAGCCTCCTCGGCGGAGTATCGGCCAGGCAGCCCCGCCTCATCGCCTATTAGGCCGATCTTGCCCAAGCTCCGGCGCGGAGTGTAGACTGGCGCCCATGACGCGACGGCATCTGCGCCGGGCCGCACTCCTCCTCGCGGCCTTCTCCCTCGCCGCGGGGCTCTCCTCCTGCTCCCGGCGGATCGGCTGGGGCGTCGTGCTCTGGTCTTCCTCCGAGGGCAGCCTGCCCGCGGGCTCGATCGTGCCCGTCTACATACGCTCCAATATCGAGAAGCTCTACGTCGTCGGCCTGCCCAAGTCGGGCGAGAAGCTCGAGCTGCCCCTGTGGCAGGTCGAGCTCTTCCCGTCCAAGGCGAAGGCCGCCGAGCGGGTCCAGGCCTTCGGGCCGAACGCGGGCCTGTACATGGTCGCCGCCCGCGACGGCCTGCCCCTGCGCAAGGAAGCCTCGAACGGCGCCAAGCGGGTCTACCGGCTCCGCGAGGGCGAGACGGTCAAGGTCCTGCGCAAGGTCGCCGGCGCCGAGGTGAGCACGGGCGGCGAGGCCCTCGCCGGGGAGTGGTACGAGGTCCTCGCCGAGGGCGGGGCCTCCGGCTTCGTGTTCAGCTACGCCATGCGCCTCTACGACGAGGCGAAGGAGGGCCCGCCCCTCCCCGCGGCGGCCGCGTCCAAGCAGGCGGCGAGCGGCCGCGTGGACGTCATCTTCACCAATTCCTGGAAGCCCGCCTATTACCAGGAGATGATCGACGACCAGCGGGTCGACCTCGACCTTTTCACCCTCCGCTACGGCCTGTATACGGACGCGGTGCGCCGCCAGGTCCGGCTCGAGCTGCCGGGCGTGTCCCAGGTCTTCAACTACAGCGCCATCTCCGAGGAAGGGGGAGCCTTCGCCTTCGTCGACACCCCCCTGCGGATCCGGGTCGAGGGCGAGCGCCGCCTCGCGGTCTCCTGGGTCGAGTCGGCGGCCGAGCTCGACGAGGAGGAGCCCGAGGCCGGCGGAGACGCCGGCGAGGAGGTCCGCGCCGGGGCCGAGCCGGTCCGGGGCTTCGCGGGCCGGGCCTCCTTCGTGGTCCTCTCGGAGGAGCCGAGGGAGGCCATCAGGCTCGAGGAGCTCCGCCAGCTGAAGCTCCTCGAGGCCTTCGTCGACGCGACCGGCGGCTCCTGGAAGGCCTCGCCCGGGGGCTCGCTCTCGATCACCAAGAGCCGCCGCTTCGCCTGGTCGGGCCGCGAGGGGCTCGAGGAGGGCTTCGTCCCCGCCGAGGCCGGGGCCACGGGCGACGCCCACTTCCGCCTCCACCTCGATCCCGCGCTGGCCGCCTCCTGGACCGGCGCCTTCTCCCTCCGCTTCGACCCCGCCCTCCAAGGCGGCGAGTCCGGCCGCGAGCTCCGCGCCGATTACCTGTATAGCCGGTCGGAGAACGGCATCGTCCTCGTCCCCGCCTTCCTCGGCGCCGCCGAGGAAGGCGGGGGCCAGGGCATCGTCGTGCTCGGCCCCGATCCCCGATTCGAGCCCCTCGAATTCGACCGAAAAGACTGAAACCGTCATGGCCTTCGTCCAATTCACCGACGTGAGCCTGGCCTTCGGCGCCAGGGACATCCTGAAAGGCGCGAGCCTCTACCTCGCCGCGGGCAGCCGCGCCGCCCTCGCCGGCCCGAACGGGGCCGGCAAGACCACCCTCATGAAGATCGCGGCGGGCCTCCTCACGCCCGACTCGGGCGAGCGCGCCATCACCAAGGGCGCCCGGATCTCCTACCTGCCCCAGACCGGGGTCGTCGTCGGCCCCGACTCGGTCTTCGCCGAGGCCGAGAAGGCCTACGGCTTCGCGGTGGAGCTGCTCGCCCGGCAGGAGGAGATCGGCCGCCTCCTCGAGGGCTCGACCGAGGACGGAGGACAGACCTCGCGCCTCCTCGAGGAGCACCAGCGCATCCAGGAGGCGGTCGAGGGCTCGGGCTACTGGCGCCGCGAGGAGCGGATCCGCGAGATCCTCTCCGGCCTCGGCTTCCGCGAGGCCGACCTCGGGCGGCCGGCCCGCGAGTTCTCCGGCGGCTGGCAGATGCGCGTCGCCCTGGCCAAGATCCTCCTCGAGAATCCCGACGTGATGCTCCTCGACGAGCCGACGAACTACCTCGACATCGAGGCCCGCTCCTGGCTCGAGGACTTCCTGGCCAAGTACCCCGGCGGGGTCCTCGTCGTCTCCCACGACCGCTACTTCCTCGACGTCACCGTCCGCGAGGTCTACGAGCTCTGGAACGGCAAGCTTTCCCGCTACCCCGGCACCTACTCGGCCTACGAGGCGCGCCGCTCCCAGGAGCTCGAGCAGGTCTTCGAGGCCTGGGAGCGCCAGCAGGAGGAGATCGAGAAGCTCGAGGACTTCATCCGCCGCTTCCGCTACAAGGCCACCAAGGCCGCCCAGGTCCAGAGCCGGATCAAGCAGCTCGAGAAGATCGTGCCCATCGAGATCCCCGAGGGCATGAAGCGGATCCACTTCTCCTTCCCCCCGGCCCCCCGCTCCGGCGCCGTGGCCGTCAAGCTCGAGGGCCTGTCCAAGGCCTACGGGGCCAACCGCGTCATCCGGGGCCTCGACCTCGAGATCGAGCGGGGCATGAAGGTGGCCCTGGTCGGGCCCAACGGGGCCGGCAAGTCCACCCTCATGCGCATCCTCGCCGGCGAGGACCGGGACTTCGAAGGCGAGCTCCGCTTCGGCTCGGGGATCCAGGGGGCCTACTTCGCCCAGGACACCGCCGAGCGCATGGGCGGGGAGGGGACGGTCGAGGAGGAGGTCCTCGCCCTCTGCCCCGACTCCCTGGCCCCCAAGGTCCGCAACCTCCTCGGGGCCTTCCTCTTCCGGGGCGACGACGTCGAGAAGCCGATCTCCGTCCTCTCCGGCGGCGAGCGCTCCCGCCTCGCCCTCCTCGAGATGCTCCTCAGGCCCGTCAACCTCCTCATCCTCGACGAGCCGACGAACCACCTCGACCTGACCTCGAAGGACGTCCTCCTCGAGGCCCTCAAGGCCTTCGAGGGGACGGTGCTCTTCGTCTCCCACGACCGGCTCTTCATCGAGGAGCTCGCCGACCGGGTCCTCGAGCTCGAATCCGGGGCCAAGCCCCGCTGGTACGTCGGCGACTACCGCTACTTCATGGACAAGAAGGCCCTCGACGCGGCCGAGGGCGGCCCGGTCCCGGTCCCCGGCCGGCCGACCCCCGGAGCCCTCTCCCCGGCCCGCTCCCCCTCCGGCTCGGGCCTTGCCACCGGCCCGGCCGCCGCGGCCCCCCCCGGCCCGGCCGGCTACGAGGAGGACAAGGCCCGCAAGGCCCGCGCGCGCAAGCTCCAGAAGCGGGAGGAGGAGATCCTCGCCCGGCTCGAGGCCATCGGCTCCCAGAAGGCCGCCGCCGAGCGGGAGATGGGCCTGCCCCAGAACTATTCCGACGGGTCCAGGATGAAGCGCCTGGCCGCCGGGATCGAGGAGCTCGACCGGGAAGCTGAATCGCTCAACGCCGAATGGGAGCGCGTCGCGGCGGAGCTGGCCTAGCCCTCCGGACGGCTGTAGAATGTGGACAACCGCCCGTCCTGGGGCTATACTCGAACGAGAAAACTCGATACATCAGCGCAAAGGAGACAATTCATGGATACTAGGAACGGCCTTCTGAACTTCGGCGTCTTCGTCCTCCTCTTCGCCTTCACCTTCGTGTTCTGCCTCGACGCCCTCGCCGTGCCGAACACCATGTACGGCGTCCTCGCCCTCATCGGCTATGTCGTGTGCATCGCCTTCGGCCTCTTCAACGGCTTCACCGCCCACAAGAACGGCGAGGCCCTCGCCATATGGTTCAACTCCTACGCGGTCATCGTCTCCATCGTCTTCGTCTGGTACCTCACCCGCTGCGGCACCGCCTTCGGCTGGTGGTGATCCGCCCGAGGCGGGCCCGCAGGCCCGCCG
>JAKLFE010000030.1 GCA_022711355.1 Spirochaetota bacterium
GGGCTCGGGCAGGGCCTCGCCGGGGCGGAAGGGGGTCCAGGCCGCGGCGCCGGAGCGCCAGGCCGTCCAGTCCTCGGCGATGCGGTAGGAGAGCTCGATGCCCGTCCCGCCGGGCGTCCGGCCCTCGAGGCCGATGGAGAGGAGGCGGGAATGCCCGTAGCCGAGGTCGGCTATGGGGGAGAGGAGGAGGCCGGGATCCCGGCCGTAGGGCGCGAGGGCCGGCGACTCGACGAAGCGCGAGGAGAGGCGGAGCTCGTCGGCGAGGCCCGCGTACTCGGGGAAGAGCCGCAGGGGCGAGGCCGTCCCGACGGCCGGCTCGCGGACCTCCCCGCCCTCGCGGCCGCTCGAGGTCGCGTAGGCCGTGGCCTCGGGCAGGCCGTCGACGAGGTACTCGACGAGGCCCGTGTCGGCGTCGAAGCGGAGGAGGTGGTGGGACCAGGCGCGGGGCACGAGGGGGGAGCGGGCCCGCAGCTCGATCCGGCCGGCGGCGGCCTCGGGGGCCCGGGCCCCGGGCGGGGCGAAGAGGTTGACGAGGCTCCACAGGAGCCTCCCCCCGGCTACCACGCAGGAGAGCTGCTGGGGGAGGACCCCCTCAGGCAGGGTCCGCGCCGATTGCCACAGGAGGATGACCTCGCCGTTCTCGGCGTTGGCCGGGAAGAGCCAGAACTCGAGGCTGAAGTCGCGGAAGCGCGAGCCGGCGGCGAAGAGGGAGGAGGGCCCCGGCGCGAGGCTCAGGGCCGAGGCCGGGCCGCGGAAGGATCCTGAGCCCGCGCCGAGGAGGGCCCGCTCGGCGTCGGAGGCGAAGGCGGGGCCCGCCGAGGCCTCCCAGCGGCCGGCGGCGTCGGCGACGGTCGCCGCGTCGAAGTGGAGGAGGAGGTCGGCGCTCGGGTCGGGGGAGTAGGCCGCCTGGGCCAGGACGTAGTCCCTGCCGCCCTTGTAGCCCGGGCGGAGGAGGATCCCGTCGGCGCTCCAGGCCCCGAGGCTCCGGGCCCTGCCCGCCTGGGCCTGGTCGGCGCCGGGGGCCGAGGGCGGCGGGCTCGGGACGAGCTTCAAGCGCTGTTCGAGGGCTCCCGCCGGGAGTACGAGGGCGAGCGCGGATAGGAGGAGGCATATTCCCTTGAGGCGCATTCTTCCGTACATTGATTATCGTACAGTATGGACGATACTGAAGCGGCCGGGAAGCCCTCCCCCGATGCATCGCCGTCGAATTCCCCTCCCCCGACGGCCCTCCCCGAGAAGCCGGCGGCCAAGTCGGCCCGCTTCCGCGCCCTGGCTCGCCAGGCCCCCCTCGAGCCCGGCGTCTACCTCATGCGCGACGCCGAGGGGGCCATCATCTACGTCGGCAAGGCCAAGGTCCTCCGGAACCGGCTATCCTCGTACTTCACCGGGAAGAAGGAGGCCAAGACCCGCCACCTCGTCTCGCGGATAGAGCAGATCGAGTGGATCATCGCCGGCAGCGAGTACGAGGCCCTCCTCCTCGAGAACACCCTCATAAAAAAACATTCCCCCCGCTACAACATCAACCTCAAGGACGGGAAGACCTACCCGAGCGTCCGGGTCACGGCCGAGGAATTCCCCCGGGTCTTCCGCACCCGCCGCATCATCCGCGACGGGAGCCTCTACTACGGCCCCTTCCCGAGCGCCGAGCTCATCGACACCTACCTCGACCTCATCAAGCGGCTCTTCCCCCTCCGGCGCTGCGCCGTCATGCGCGCGCGGGAGAGCCCCTGCATGTACTACCACATCGGGCGCTGCGCCGGGCCCTGCGCCGGCAAGATCTCCCGGGAGGACTACGCCGCCCGGGTCGAGGAGGTGAAGAAGCTCCTCGCGGGCGAGACCGAGGCCCTCCTCGCCCAGCTCCGCGGCGAGATGGCCGGAGCCGCCGAGGCCCTCAAGTTCGAGGAGGCGGCCCGGCTCCGCGACGCGGTCCAGGCCATCGAGCTCTTCGCGGGCCGCTCGAGCGCCGTCGACTTCGACCCCGAGGCCCGGGACTACGTGGCCTGGGCGGCCGACGGCGAGCTCGTCGACTACGTGGTCTTCCAGATGCGCGAGGGCAGGCTCACGGGCCGCGACCTCTACCGCTCCAAGCTCTACGCCTCCGAGGAGGAGGCCCTCCCGGGCTTCCTGATGAGCTACTACGGCCCGGAGCGCCTCCCCCCGCCCCGGGTCTTCGCGATGAAGGCGGCCGAGCTCGGCCTCGTGGCCGAGTACTTCGAGCGCGAGCTCGGCCGGCGCGTCGAGTTCGCCCTGCCCGCCGAGCGCCGCCACGAGGCGGCGATGAACCTCGCCGCCCAGAACGCCGCCGAGGACCTGGTCAAGCGCCGCCGCGAGACCGGGGACGCCGCGGCCCTCGAGGGGCTCCGCTCGGCCCTGGGCCTCGGCGCCCTGCCGGCCCGCATCGAGGGCTTCGACATCGCCCAGCTCGGCGGGAAGCACACGGTCGCCTCCCTCGTCAGCTTCCGCAACGGGGTGCCGGACAAGAAGGGCTACCGCCACTTCAAGATCAAGAGCCTCGAGGGCGCGATCGACGACTTCGGCGCCATCCGGGAGGCGGTGGCCCGGCGCTACACCCGCCTGGTGAACGAGGGCGCCGAGCTGCCCGACCTGATCCTCGTGGACGGGGGGGCCGGCCAGGTCTCGGCGGCCAAGGAGATCCTCGACGGCCTCGGGGTGGACAGCGACCTCGCGGGCCTGGCCAAGCGGGAGGAGGAGATCTACCTCCCCGGCCGCCCCGATCCCGTCCTCCTCCCCCTCGACTCCCCGGCCCTCCGCGTCCTCGTCGCGGTGCGGGACGAGACCCACCGCTTCGCCACGGGCCTCAACCAGCGGCTCCGCGCCGCCGACCTCAAGTTCGGGATCCTCGAGGCGGTCGAGGGCGTGGGGGCCGCCCGGGCCCGCCGCCTCATGCGGGTCTTCGGCTCCCTCGAGCTCATGGCCGGCGCCGGGGCCGAGGCCATCGCCAAGGCGGGGGGCATGGGTATCGAGGTCGCCCAACGCGTCAAGAAGGCCCTGGCGTCGAGGGGCGGGGCCGGCAGCCCTGCCTGAGCCGCGCGCCGGCGCCCGCGGGGGCCCCGGGCCCGGGCTATCGCCAGTCCGCGACGAAGCTCGCGAGCTTGTCCACGAGCCGGGCGATCATGATCCGCCCCTTCTCCGCGGTGGCGGTGGTCGCGTCCCCGGTCATGCCGAGGTCGGTTATCTGGGCGAAGCTGATGTCGCTGAGCGCCACCTCCGGGTACTCGCTCGCGAGGGTGGGCCGGGGGACCACGGAGGCGGCCCGGCTCATGTCCACCAGGTCCGGGCGCAGGGCGAGGAGGATCGAGGTCCCGATCTCGCCCGCGTGGCGGTTGGCCATGGCGCCGGTGTCGAGGACCTCGGGGGCCATCGTCGCGATCGCCCTCCAGTAATCGACCTGGGCGACGCGCAGGCCCCGCGGCGCGAGCTCGAGCCCCAGGTCGGCGACCGGGGCCACGTTGCCCGCGTGGCCGTTGACGAACAGGAGCCGCCTGATCCCCCATCGGGCCAGGCTGGCGGCGAGGTCCCCGATATAGCCCCGGAAGGCCGCCGGGCTGACCGTCAAGGTCCCGGGGAAGGAGAGCAGCGAGCGCGAGTCGCCGACCGGGACGAGGGGCGCCACCACGGCCTCGACCCGCTCGGCGAGGGCCCGGGCGAGGGCCTGGGCGACGATGCCGTCCGCCCCGAGGGGAAGGTGGGGCCCGTAGACCTCGACGGCCCCGGTCGGGATGATCGCGAGATCGGTCTTGCCGAAGGCTTCCCGCGCCTGCTGCCAGCTCATTTCCGCAATGTTCATCATGCTCTCCCTGTCGATGCCTGCGATGTACTCGAAGGGGGTCGCCCGCGGCGGACGCCCCTAGTTCGCCGATAGGCTCTTGACCGTGGCGAGGGTCCTCCGCGCCCCGTTCTCGAGATGCCGGCGCAGGGTCTGCTCGATCCGGTCCGGGTCGTGGAGCTTGAGGGCCTCGAGGAGGGCGATATGCTCCATGCAGACCTCGCTCACGATGCTCTCGCGCTGCTCGGAGGCGTTCTCCGCGTAGTAGCGGATCCTGAGGGAGTTGTCCTGCACCCGCGCGATCGCCTCGCGGAAGTAGCGGTTGTCGAGATAGGCGTAGAGGATCCGGTGGATGTCGTCGTCCACGCGGGTGTAGGCCTCCTTGTCGAAGCCGCCGCCGGTCAGCGCCCGCACCCGCGCGATCAGCGCGTCGATCTCCTGGTCCGGGATGAGGGCGGCGGAGAGCCTGCCCGCGTAGCATTCGAGGATCTTGCGCATCTCCCACAGGTCGACGATGTCCTTGGGCTCGATCTCGTTCACCAGGGCGCCCTTGTTGGGGATGAGCTTGAGCAGGCCGGCGCCCTCGAGCCGGAGGAGGGTCTCGCGGATCGGGGTGGCGCTGACCCCGAATTCCCTGGCGAGCTTATCGATCTGCAGTATGTCGCCGGGCTTGTACTCGTTGGACAGGATGGCCGCCTTCAGCGTCTCGAATATCTGGTCCTTCGCGGAGACGATAACGGGCTTGGACTTGGTCATCGGGCATATCCTTTCTTCCAGTGATCTTCACGTGGCGGGACCGGGCTCCTCCTTTATAGTCCAATTCGCCGGCCGGTCAAAGAGTCCCCGCCCCCCCGTATTCCAGGAAGCTCGGGAGGCAGTGGATATTCCCGTAGAGGAACCGAATGAAGCCCGGATAGCCGGCCTCGCCCGCCCGGAGCCGCACTTCCCGGACGGCCTTGTCGCCGAAGTAGTACGAGGCGTTGAAGGGCCCCTTGTAGGGATGCTTGGCCTGGGCGATCCTGCCGTCGACGTAGGGATCGACGGCGAAGCCCCGCTCCCGCAGGTAGGAGGCGGCCTCGGCCTCGGCCTCGCCCAGCTGCATCAGCCTCCACGAGGCCGTGGTCGCGGCGGCGATCCTGAGCCGCCGCAGGGCTATCTGCAGGAGGTCGTCATCGTCCTCGACCCAATCGATCAGCTCGGTCGCCTGGTCGCCGATGCCCTCCTGGATGACGCCGGGGAGCCCGTTGAGGGCGCAGAGCAGGACGTCCGCCGTGGCCTCGCCCCGGAGGTAGGCGTCGCGCGTGTAGAGGATCTGGGTCGCGTGGCCGGGGAAATTCTCGTGGGTCACGAGATGCTTCATCGCCGATCTCGTGCAGCCCAGGTCGGTGTTGATCTCCATGGTGGCGGTATCGAAGGAGCAGCGCCCCCCCGAGGAGCTGCCGGGGCGCAGGACGAGCCGCATGCGGAAGCCGCCCACGTCGTACACCCTCTCGGCCGTCCTCCGCGCCGCCTCCTCCTGGAGCTCCCCGTACACCCGCTCGAGCTCCCGCGCCGGGAGGGAGCGGCTCGCCCGCCACGCGGCCACCCGCTCCGCGAGGCTCGCGCCCGGGATCCGCAGGCGCGTCAGGGCCGCGTCGATCTCCTCGCGGAGGCTGGCCATCTCCGCCTCGTCCGCCCCCCCGGCCGGCACGCCGACCAGGCTCTCGAGCTTGTCGGCGAAGGAAGGCCGCTGCCCCCTGAAGATGCCCATGGCCGCGCGCAGGGAGCGGAGCAGCGCCTCGAGGGTCCTCCTCCGCGGCGCGAGGGGGCATTCGGCGACGTCGATCGCGGCCTGGTCGAGCTCCTCGCTCGCCTGCTCCCAGCGCTCGTAGCGCCGGGAGCGCACGAGGTCCCGCCCCAGGTAGATCGGGATGAGCCCCTCCTCGTCGAGCTCGCCCTCGCCCTTCCGCAGCCTCCGCTCGAGCTCGTCCATCCCCGCGGCGATGGCGGTGATCCCGTAGCCGGTCTTCCCGTCGTCGTACATCAGCCTTCCCCGCGGGCCCGGGGCGGGACCCCGTTGGAGCGGCGCAGGCTCTCGGGCGAGTGCATGCGGCCGTAGAGGTCGGCGATGAAGGCCGCCCGCCTCGCGGGGTCCTTCTCCACGGCCAGCCTGACCCGGCGCACGGCCTCGTTGCCGTGGAAGTACGAGGCGACGAAGGGGCCTCGGTAGGGGTGGCGGGACATGGCTATCCTGCCCCGGATCCTGGCCTCCTGCATGGCCCCGGCCTCGCGGAGGTACTCGGCCGCCGCGGCGTCGCCGAGCCCTTCGACGTTGATCATCCAGGCGGCCTGGGTCGCGACCGCGCTGCGGTACCTGGTCAGCGCCGCGCCGATCTCGTCGTCGAGGTCCTCGACCCAGCCGATGAGCTCGAGCCCCTGGTCGCCGATCCCCTCCTGGATGACCCCGGGGACGCCGTTCAGGCTGCACAGCAGGACGTCCGCCGAGGCCGCTCCCCGCTCGTAGGCGCCGACCGTGTAGATGTTCTGCGTGGCGTGGCCCGGGAATATCTCGTGGGTCACGAGGTGCTTCATCGAGGTCCTGGTGAAGCTGTTCTCCACGTTCAGGTCCATCTTCCTCCCGGAGAAGTCGCAGCGGGCCGTGAAGTGGGCGCCGCGCAGGGGGTTCAGCTCCATGAGGTAGTCGCCGGTATCGGCGATCAGCTCGTCCGTCCTCGCCTTGGCCTCGAGCTGGAGCTCGGCGAAGGCGCGGGGGAGCTCGCCGGGCGGGATGGCGCCCTTCGCCTCCCACGCCGCTATGCGCTCCCGGAGGCTGCCCTTGCCGAAGCCGGCCTTGGACAGGCCCTCGCGGAGCAGGCCCTCGAGCGAGGCCAATAGGACGGGATCGACCGGCTCGGCGGGGAGCCCCACGAGGCGGCTGAGCTTCTCCTCGTAGCCGAGCTCGCGCCCTTGGAACAGGGCCGCCGCCGCCGCCAGGGACTCCATCAGCTTCGCGAGGAAGTCCCTGCGGGGGCCGTCCTCGAGGAGGGCCACGGCCTCCCTCGCCCGCGCGAGGTCGGCCTCGACCTGCGGCCAGCCGGCGTACTCCCGCCGGACCACCAGGCCGTCGCCCAGGTACAAGGGGATGAATCCCTCGTCCTCGAGGATCCCCCCGCCCCGGCTCGAGCGGCGCTCGAACTCGTCGATGCCGGCCGCGATCGCGGTCAGCTCGTATCCCAGCTCCGTATCGTTCATTTCCACCCCGCCTTCATTTCCTTGGCGATGCGCGCCACGGGGACGCCGCCGTAGGAGAGCAGCTCGTCGTGGAAGGACTTCAGCGAGAACGAGGCGCCCAGCCTCGCCTCCGCCTCGCGCCGCAGGCCCTCGATCCCCTCGACGCCGAGCAGGTACATGATGGCCCCGCCCGGGAAGAGGCTGTTCTTGACGGCCTCGGAGCGGGCGAAGGGCTCGGAGGTCTTGGCCCGGTCGCGGTAGAAGCGCATCGCCTCGGCCATGGAGTAGACGCCGCAGTGGAGCCTGGCGTCCACCACGGCCCGGGCCGCCATGCGCCTCAGGGATGCCTTCTCGACCAGCTCCTCGAGGGGGGACAGGAAGCCGCGCCCCCCGGCCACCCCGGTGATGTAGCAGGCCCAGCCCTCGCAGAGGGTCCCCGAGCAGAGCATGGTCAGGCGGGCGGCCCCGTCGGTGCAGGACAGCTGGCCGATGCGCGACCTCGATCGGAGCGCGTGCCAGTTCTGCGCGTGATGGCCCGCGCCCCCGTGGTGGAGGACGTGGTTGGTCTTGATGGCGTAGGTGCTGTTGGCCCGGAGCAGGGCCTCCCGCGCCTGGGCGGGCATGCACTCCTCGATCGGCGTCACGTTGTAGACGAAGGTGGCCGGCCGCGCGTAGCGCGGGGGGCAGCGGTAGAAGAGGAAGTACAGGTGGGGCTGGGCCTCGCGGGCCCAGCGCGGGATCGCCCGGTACTCGAGGGGGAAGTCCGGCCAGGTGACGAGGCCCTCGCGCTCGTTCAGGAGCCGGAGCTCCTCCCAGCGCCTGCCGTACTCGCCCAGGTAGCCCGAGACGCCGGGGTGCTCCGCGGCGAGGCGCTCGGCGGCCTCCTCCGGCGAGGCGACGCCGAGGGCGCGGCATTCCCCGGCGAGCTCGGCGTCGCAGGCCTCGATGACGCCCTCCGCGTGGCGCGCGTACTCGAGGGGGTCGACCTCGGCCTCGTGGGCCCAGGCCAGGATGTCCCGGAAGGCCTTCTCCCCGCAGGCGTAGGCCTCGCTCGGGCGGGCGCGGAGCTCGGTCCCGAGGAAGGAGGCGAAGCCGCGGAAGGCCGCTATCCCGGCCTCGACGAGGCCCCGGTCGACCGACAGGCCCTCGTCGGCCTCCAGGATCGGGATCCCCGCGGCCAGGAAGGCGAGGGCCCCCTCGCACTCGTCGAGGGCCCGGTCGACCCAGAGCGGCGGCGCCGCGGCCAGGTTGGCCTGCGCGTCGGCGAGGAAGCCGGGGAGGGCCTCGAGCCGGGCGGCCAGGCTCTCGGCCCGCTCGCCCATCGGCCTCGTGTCCGACAGGAAGGGGGACATGAGGGCGAAGGCCGCCTCCCCGCTGTACGAGACGGGGTTGCGGTCGAAGCAGCCTCCCGGGCCCCGCTCCCACTCCTGCATCAGCAGGTAGCCCCGCGCGAGGTCGTAGTCGATCTTCCGGAAGCGGTCGAGCCCCTCCGTCCCGATCTCCGCGAGCCTCCCGAGGAGGGCCCGTATCTCGGCGAGGGCCGCGCCCTGGCCGGCGGCGCCGAGGTCGGGGAGGAGGTGGCTGTAGCGGTGGAGGCCGGCGAAGCTGGCGTCCACCGGCCTCCTCGCGAAGAGATGCTCGAGGAAGCCCTCCAGCCAGGCGTCGAAGGCCGCCGCGCGGCCGGCTGCGGTCTCAGGCGGCATCGTCAGACTTCCCCCTCGTGCACCCAGCGCTTCTCGTAGTGGGATCGGGCGGCCATGTTGATGATCTTCTGCACCCTGGCGCTCTGCCGGAAGTTGCCCTGGTTCTCCGGCCCGCCCGAGCTGATCTCCTTCATGAAGTCGTGGACCAGGCAGGCGTAGAAGACTTGGTCCCAGGACTGGCCTTCCTCGTAGGAGGGCGGGAAGAAGGCGTCGGGGATCTTCATGTCGACGTACTCGACGGCGTCGGCCTTCGCGCCCTTCAGCGTCTGGATGACCCCGAATTCCTCGACCAGGCGCGCCTGCAGGCCGCCCTTCGAGCCGAAGATCCGCGCCTCGATGCCGGGATAGTTGCCGACGGTCACGATGCTCGACTGGAGGGAGAACATCGTCCCGTTCGTCCCCTCGCCGATGAAGATGTCCGCGTCGTCGACGTTGATCCGCTGGACCTTGTCGTCGAGGTTGGTGAGCCTGCGCTCCTTCACCATGTTCATCATGAGGCAGGACACCCGCTCGAGATCGGCGCCGATCAGCTCGAGGCCGATGTCGATCGTCGGGGCCCCGTAGCCCTCGAGCGAGTACACGCCGATGCCCTCGGGGCTGAGGTCGGTATGGTAGGAGGGCGCCTTCTCGGGGTAGGAGCGATGGATCCGCTTGTCCATCGGGTACCAGGGATCGAGCCACTGGGAATTCTGCTCGTAGCCGTTGTACACGAAGGGATCGCCGATGAAGCCCTCCCGCACGAGGCTGAACATGTACTGCACCGCGGGCGCGTAGCGGAAGGTGAGCCCGACCTTGGTCTTGAGCCCCTTCCGCTCGGCCAGCTCCTGGGCGCGCAGCACGTCCTTGTAGTCGTGGCAGACGGGCTTCTCGACGAGGACGTGCTTCCCGGACTCGAGGGCCTGGAAGGTCAGCGTCTCGTGGGTCCGGTCGCTGGGGTCGCCGCCGCGGGTGACCACGTCGATGACGTCGATGTCCGACCGCTGGAGTATCTTGTCGTAGTCGGTATAGACCTCGGGGATCCCGAATTTGGCGGCCGCGTCCTTCGCGAGGTCCTCGTGGAGATCGCAGATGGCGACGAGGTCGCACAGAGGCGAGCCGGCGAAGCCGGGCAGGTGCGCCCGATTGCTCCATCGCCCGGCGCCGATGACTCCGACCCTCAGTTTATCAGGCATAGCATCCTCCTATTCCGCTATCTGTGCTTCCTCAGGACCAGGCCCTCGTACTCGCGGGGGTCGATGAGCGCCTCGATGATCACGGGCCCCTCGGCCTCGAGGGCGCCGGCGAGGGCGGCCCTATACGAGGCCGCGTCGCCCACGGTGACGGCCGGGACGCCGAAGACGTTTCCCATGCCGGGCATGCCGGCCGGGCCGAGCGCCGTATCCCCCTCGTCCTCGCCGCGCTTCATCTGCTTGATCCTGATGAGGCTCAGGCTGCGGTCGGCCATGACGATGAAGACGATCGGCAGCCCGAGCCTCCTCGCGGTCGCCATCTCCCCCGCCATCATCATGAAGCCGCCGTCGCCGGTCACGCAGGCCACCTTCCGGTCGGGCATGGAGAGCTTGGCGGCTATGGCCGCCGGCACGCCGAAGCCCATCGAGGACCAGCCGTTCGAGATGAGGAAGCCGTAGGGATGCCGCGCCTTCCAGGCCTGCCCCAGGAGGTGGGAGTGGGCCCCCACGTCGCAGGCGAGGATCCCGTCCTCGGGCAGGAGCTCCCGCAGGATGGCGACGGCGGCGAGGGGCCCGAAGCCGGCCTTCCCCGGGAGGAAGGCCGCGAACATCTCCTCCCTGCGGCGCCGCATCGCGCCCAGGTCCCAGGCCGAGTCGAGGGGGGGCAGCCCCAGGAGGGCCTCGAGGGCCGGCCGGGGATCCCCCCCGACGCTGAGGACCGAGGGATAGGCTCGCGGGTCTATGTCGGCGGGCGTCGGGTCGACGCTCACCAGGGGCACGGGGGGCATCCATTCCTCGTAGTTGAACTCGACCGGGTCGTAGCCCACGCCGATCACGATATCCGCCTGCGAGTAGGTCAGCGCGACGCGGTCGCTCAACGCGTGCATGAGGGTGCCCGCGTAGCTGGGGCCGTCCTCGTCGACGACGCCCTTCGCCATCGGGGTGACCACCACGGGGAGGCGGTGGCGGGCCGCGACGGCCTCGACGAGGGGACCGAGCCCGAAGCGGAGCGCCCCGGGCCCGACCGCCAGGAGGGGCTTGGCCTTGCCGGCGAGGAGGCGCTCCATCGAGGCGAGGAGCCTCGGCTCCGGCGGAGCCAGGGCCGGGCGGGAGGCGGGCTCGCCCTCCGTCGCCTCGCACTCCGCCTCGGCGATCCCGGCGGGGATGCCGATGTGGACGGGGCCCGGCTGCTCGGCGGTCGCGATCCCGACGGCCTTCGCGAGGACGGCGTCGATGTTGGCGGGCCCGAGCCGGACGCTCCACTTCGTCAGCGGGCGCATGAGGGCCTGGTGGTCGATGCCCATCTGGACGGTGCGGCCCGCCATGGCGTCGGGCTGCTCGTGGGTCAGGGCCAGCACCGCCGCGCGGTCGAGGTAGGCGCCGCCTATTCCCGTGGCGAGGTTGGTCGCGCCCGGACCGAAGGTCGCGAAGCAGAGCCCGGGCGCCGGCCGGTACCAGGCGTGGACCGCCGCCATGAAGCCCGCGCTCGCCTCGTTGGCCACCAGCACGAAGCGGATCCCCGCGCGGCGCATGGCGTCCATGTAGGGAAGCCAGTCGCCTCCCGGTATGCCGAAGGCGAACTCCACGCCGTGCCGCTTGAGCAGGGCGGCCAGGTGCTCGGCGACGGTCGTCCTCATGCGAAGTACCTCGCGAAGGCGCGCAGCGCGCAGTGGGCGTCCTTGACCCCGCAGAGCTCCCGTATGGAGTGCATCGCGAGCAGGGGCACGCCCACGTCCACGCCCCTGAGGGCCACCTGGGTGACGACCGACGAGCCCGCGGCCGAGCCGCCGGGCGCGTCCGCGCGGTTGACGTAGTGCTGGCAGGGCACGCCGGCCTCCTCGCACAGGGCCCGGAACGCGGCTATGCCCTCGCTGTCCGAGGTGAACTTCTGCGCCCCGCTCGACTTGACGGCCAGGCCGCGGTTGAGCTTGGCCTTGGTCGCCGGGTCGCTCTTCTCGGGAGCGTTCGGATGGAGGCACTGGGACATGTCCGCCGAGATCATGAAGGAGTTGCTCACCGCCCGGAAGAAGCCCGAGCGCGTCTCGCCCAGGGCGAGGGCGATGCGCTCCATGACGGTGGCCAGCATCGGCGACTCGGCGCCCTGCTTGGTCCGGTTCCCCATCTCCTCGCTGTCGAAGCCGCACAGGAGCGAGGTGGCCTCCCCGGGCCCCGCGCCCTCGAGGGCCCGGAGCCCGGCGTAGAAGAGCGCCAGGTCGTCGAGCTTGGTCGAGGAGATGAACTCCCCGTGCTGCCCGACCAGGCTGCCCTTCTCGTATTCGCCCGCGCTGAGCTCGTAGGCGAGGATCCGCTCCTCCTCGACGCCGAGCCTCTCGGCCAGGAGCCTCGCCACGCGCCTCTCGTTCGGGACGCCCGGGTCGACCTCGCCGAGCAGGGGCAGCAGGTCCTTCTGCGCGTTGAGCGCCACGCCCGAGTTCACGTCCTTGTTGTGGTGGATGCTGAGGTTGGGGATGTACAGGAGAGGCTCGTCGAAGCGGACGAGGAGGTTCGTCGGGGAGAGCGGGCGGGGGCCGCGGAGGGAGACCCTGCCCGCGAGGGACAGGGGCCGGTCGAGCCAGGTATTCAGTATCGGGGAGCCGTAGACCTCGACGTTCAGCTTGAGGTACTGGCCCTCGACGGCCATCTCGGGGCTCGGCTTCAGGCGGATCGCGGGCGAGTCGGTGTGGGCGACGAGGAGCTTGAAGCCGGCCTCGCCGATCTCGCCCGAGCCGACGATGAAGGCGAGTATCGCCGAGCCGTTGCTCGAATAGAAGTACTTGCCGCCCTTCTCGAGGGCCCATTCCGCCCCCGGGTCGAGGCGCCCGAAGCCCGCCCCCTCGAGGATGGCCTCGGCGTTGGCGACGACGTGGAACTCGCTCGGAGAGTCGTGGATGAAGTCCAAGAGCGAATGCGCGTACTCGGTTTCCTCGGACATGCGCGGTACTCCCTTCAGGCCTTGTGGCAAGCGCAGTAGTGGCCGGGGCCGAGCTCCCGGAAGGCCGGCTCGCCCTCCTCGCAGGCCGGCCCGGCCATGGGGCATCGAGGATGGAAGCAGCAGCCCCGCGGCGGGTTCAGCGCGCTCGGGATCTCGCCTTCCAGCGTCTTGATCGGGTTCCTCGCGGCGTACTCGGGATCGGGCACGGGGATCGCGGCCAGCAACGCCCTCGTGTAGGGGTGCAGGGGAGCGCGGAACAGCTCGTCCCGGCCGGCCAGCTCGACGATCCGCCCGAGGTACATGACGGCTATCCGCGTCGAGATGTGCCGCACCATGGACAGGTCGTGGGCGATGAACAGGTAGGTCAGGCCGAACTCGCCCTGCAGGTCCTCGAGCAGGGTCACGACCTGGGCCTGGACGGAGACGTCGAGCGCGGAGATGGGCTCGTCGCAGACGATGAACTCGGGCTTGACGGCGAGGGCCCTGGCGATGCCGATCCGCTGCCGCTGCCCCCCCGAGAACTCGTGGGGGAAGCGGTTCACGAAGGACTGGTCGAGGTTCACCTTCCGGAGGAGCTCGCGGCCCAGCTCCAGCCGCTCCTTCTTGCCGATATCCTTCCGGTGGAGCGTGAGGGGCTCGCAGACGATGCTCCCGATCGTCTGGCGGGGGTTCAGCGAGGAATAGGGGTCCTGGAAGATGATCTGGATCTTCTTCCGGTAGGGCAGGAGCTCCTGGCGCGAGAGCCCGGCGAGGTCGACGCCCCGGTAGGAGACCGATCCCTCGGTCGGCGGGTAGAGCTGGAGCATCGTCCGGCCCATGGTCGACTTCCCGCAGCCGCTCTCGCCGACCACGCCGAGGGTCTCGCCCTCGATGACGTCGAAGCTGACGCCGTCGACAGCCCGGACGGTCTTCTTCCGCTGGAGGAAGCCGCCGCCGACGCTGAAATGCTTCTTGAGGCCCCGCACCTCGACGAGGGCCCTTCCCGCGCCTGCCATCAGAGTCCCTCCCCCGCGTTCCAGCACGCGACCTGGTGCCCCCGCTCGAGCTCGGCGAGGGCGGGGTTCTCGGCGCGGCAGCGCTCGGCGGCCCGGCCGCAGCGCGGCGCGAAGGGGCAGCCCCCCCCGAGCGCGCGCAGGTTGGGCGGGGCGCCCTTTATTGGGATCAGGCGCCGCCGCCGGTCCGCCCCGTTGGCGGGGAGGGAGTTGAGCAGGCCGATCGTGTAGGGATGGGCGGTGCGCGCGAACAGGCTCCCGACGTCGGCCTTCTCGACGATGTAGCCGGCGTACATCACCTGGACGTTCTGCGCGAAGTTGGCGACGATCCCCAGGTCGTGGGTGATCCAGACGATGGCCATGCCGAACTGGTCCTTCAGCTCCCTGACGAGGTTCATGATCTGGGCCTGGATGGTGACGTCCAGCGCCGTCGTGGGCTCGTCCGCGATGAGGAGCCTCGGCTCGCAGGCCAGGGCCATGGCGATCATCACCCGCTGCCGCATCCCGCCGGAGAACTGGAAGGTGTATTCGCCGATCAGCTCCTCGGCCTTCGGGATCCCGACCAGCCGGAGGAGCCGGATCGCCCGGTCGAGGGCCTCCCGGCGCGAGACGCCCAGGTGCTTGACCAGGCCCTCCGTCATCTGCCGCTTGATCGACAGGACGGGATTGAGGCTGGTCATGGGATCCTGGAAGACCATCCCGATGTCCCTGCCGCGGAGCTTCCTGATCTCCGTGTCGGAGAGCTTGAGCAGGTCGACCCCGCGGAACAGCGCCTCGCCCGCCTCGACCCTGCCCGTCGTCCCCTGGAGCAGCTGGAGGATGGAGAGCATGCCGACGCTCTTGCCGCAGCCGCTCTCCCCGACCACGGCCAGGGTCTCGCCCTCGTCGACCGTGTAGGAGATCCCGTTGACCGCCCTGACGACGCCCTCCCTCGTATGGAAGCGGGTCCTCAGGTCCTTGACTTCGAGCATGGTTCCCATCGCGGCCTTCCTAGAGGGTCGGGTCGAGGGCGTCCTGGAGCCCGTCGCCTATGAAGTTGACGCAGAGCACCGTCATGAGGATCGCCATGCCGGGGAAGAAGGTCAGCCAGGGCTCGGTCGCCATGGTCGCCTGGCTGTCCATGAGCATGTTGCCCCAGGTCGGCGTGGGCGGGTTCACGCCCATCCCCAGGAAGCTCAGCGACGACTCCAGGATGATCGCGTTGCCGACCCCCAGGGTCGTCCCGATGATGATCGAGTTGCCGATGTTCGGCAGGATGTGCCGAAGGATGATCGGCAGGTCGCCGAAGCCGAGGGCCCTGGCGGCGACGACGTACTCGTTCTCCTTCACCGAGAGGATGGAGCCGCGGACGACCCGCGCCGTGGTCATCCAGCTGAGGAAGCCGATGATCGCCACGAGGCTCGCGATGCTCGAGCCGGCGTAGGCGCTGATCACGATGATGAGGGGCAGGGTGGGGATCGAGTACGCGAGGTCCGTGAGCCGCATGAGGAGGTTGTCGACGCCTCGCCCGTAGTAGCCCGCGGCCGAGCCGATCAGGGTGCCGAGCATGGACCCCAGCAGCGCGGCGCTGAGCCCGATCGTGACCGAGATGCGGCCGCCGTAGAGGAGCCTGGTGAACAGGTCGCGGCCGAGGCCGTCGGTCCCGAAGACGTGCCGCGCCGAGGGGGGCCTGCGGATGTTCCGCAGGTCGATCGCGTCGAACTTGTAGGGGGCTATCAGCGGCGCGAGGAAGCACAGGGCCGCGATCGCGAGGAGCAGGCAGGTCGAGGCGACGGCGAGCTTGTGCTTGCGGAATTTGTCCCAGGCGATCCTGGCGTTCGAGCGCTGGGCGGCGGTTATGCCCTCGACCTCGGCGGTCTGCGGCTCCATGATGGGCGCGGCCACGGCTCCTCCCTTCCTTTCCGCCGTCATTTGAAGCTGATCCGGGGATCGAGCCAGCCGTAGATGATGTCCGCCAGGAGGTTGAACGCGACCACCATGGTCGAGCCCATCATCAGTATCCCCATGAGGAGGGGATAATCCCTCGCGCTCATGGCCTGGATGAACATCCGCCCGATGCCGGGCCAACCGAAGATCGTCTCGGTGATCACGGCCCCGGAGAAGATCCTCGCGATGTCCTGGGTGATCACCGACACCACGGGAATGCCGGCGTTCTTGAGCGCGTGCGCGACGATCACGGTCTTCTTGAGCAGGCCCTTGCTGTGGGCCGTCCGGATGTAGTCCTGCTTGAGCACGACGAGCATCGAGCTCCGCATGTACCTCGACCAGCCGGCGACGTAGGTCAGCGACAGGACCGTCGCCGGCATGGCGATGTGCTTGAGCTTGTCGAGCAGGGTATCCACGCCGATGGTCGCCGTCCCCGCGACGGGGAGCCATTGGAGCCTGACGCTGAACAGGTACTGCAGCATCAGCCCGAACCAGAAGACCGGCATGGCGATGGCCACGAAGGCCAGGCCGGTGGAGACGTAGTCGAAGACCGAGTACTGCCTCAGCGCGGAGAAGACGCCGAGGGGTATCGCGAGGCAGAACGCGAGGGCGAAGGATATCCCCATGAGGCGGACGGTGTCGGGCAGCCGCTCGGCGATCATGTCGAGCACGGGCCGCTGCGTCTGGAAGCTGACGCCCATGTCGCCGCCCAGCATGGCGCCCGCCCAGCGGAGGTACTGCAGGTACAGGGGCTTGTCGACGCCGAGCTTGGCCCGGTAGGCGTCGATGGCGGCGGGGTCGACGAACATGCCCCGGTCCAGGAGGGTCCCCTCGGGGCCGCCCGGGGCCGCCTGGATGATCCCGAAGATGACGATCGAGATGCCGATCAAGAGGGGGATCATCTGTGCGATCCGCTTGACTATGTAGCGAGCCATCCTTCATCCCTTCCGAATCGACGAGGCCGCCCGGCCCCGGGCCGGCCCGCGCTTAGGCGGGCGGCCGCGGGGAGGGCGCCCGTCAGCGGAGATCCCACTCCCAGGTGTTCCACCAGTTCCCGAAGTTCGTCCCCGAGCCGCGGAAGTTGGCGAGCCGGTCGGAGACCACCCAGGGGCTGTCCCGGTAGTAGAGGAAGACGTTGTAGGCCTCGTCGAGGAGGATCTGCTGGGCCTTGTCCAGGAGGGGCTTGCGGGACTTGAAGCCGAGGTCCTTGTCGGACTGGAGCATGATCCTGTCGAGCTCGGGATTGCTGAAGCCGCAGAAGTTGTTGCTGCCGTTCGCGCCGTCCCTGGTGTGGTAGAAGTTGGTGAGGCTGAAGTCGCTGCTCATGAACCAGCCGTTGACCACGACCTCGTAGTTGAAGCTCCTCCACTTCTGCGACCAGGCCGCGGCGTCGATCTCGGACATCGTGGACTCGATGCCCACCTCGCGGAGCTGGGCCTGCACGACCTGGGCGATCGCGATCCGGTCCGCGCGCCCCGCGCGGTTGAGCCACTTGAAGGAGAAGCGCACCCCGTCCTTCTCGAGGACGCCGTCCTTGCCGGGCTTCCAGCCGGCCTCGGCCAGGAGCTTCTTGGCCTTGGCGGGGTCGTACTCGGGGGCCTTGAGGCCCGCGTTGTGGTAGGCGCTGCTGGGGGGGATCGGGCTGTCCGCGATCTTCACGGTGCCCTCGAGGAGCTGGTCCACGATGGCCTTGCGGTCGATGGCGTAGTAGAAGGCCTTCCTCACCCGCGCGTCCCCGAAGAGCTCGGGGCGGCCGCCGGGCGCGGCGACGTTGAAGGCGAGGCAGTAGAACACGTTGGACGGGACCATCTTGACGCCGAGGCCCTTGGTCTTGACGTTCTTGACCTGGGTGGCCTCGATCTGGCCGATGTGGAAGCGGCCGGACTGCAGCGCGTTGAAGCGGGCGTTCTGGTCGGGGATGAACTGGAAGACCATCTCGTCGATCTTGGGATACTGCGGGCCGCGCCAGTAGTTGGGATTGCGCACGAGCCTGATGTACTCGCCCGTCTTCCACTCCTTGAACATGAAGGGTCCCGTGCCGATGAACTGGGGGCCCCGGTTGTAGGGCTCGTACTTCGCGATCTCCGCCCAGCTCAGCTTGCCCAGGACGTGCTTGGGGAGGATGGCCTCGAAAAGGCCGTCGTAGAAGGTGTACAGGCCGTCCCACTTCATCACGATCGTGTACTTGTCCACGACCTTGGCGCCGACGATGTGGTTATACTCGCTCTGGTTGTAGACGTCGGGCGTGTTGTGGATGAAATCCAGGGTGAAGGCGACGTCCTCCGCGGTGAACTCGACCCCGTCGCTCCAGCGCACGCCTTGCTGGAGGTTCCAGGTCATGTCGTAGCTGCCGTCGGCGTTCTTCTTGATGCCCCCGTTCTCCAGCGTCGGGATGGCCTTGGCGAGGACCGGGATGAACTCGTTCTTGTCGTTCGTGATGACCAGCCCCTCCACCACGTTCTGCTGGATGTCGCAGGTCATCTGGCTCGTGAACTGGTTGAGCACATCGTTCTCCCGGTCGAAGGCGACATAGAGAATCTTCTTCGCCTGGGCCTGGACTGCGCCGACGGCGCAGAGCGCCATCAGCAGTACTACGAGAGCCACTGTTTTCTTTCGCACGGCTTGCCTCCATGTAAAAGTTTTTCTCACCTGGAGTTACCTCGCGGAACCCAGAGGAGCGCACGGGCCGAACTGTTCAATGCAATATCCTATATCCTATAGGATACACGCACCAAGACAGGAGTACCATGGAATTGGGGAGACCGCAAGCGGAAAAAACGAGAATCTGTTCTTATTTGTAGAAAACTTGGCGCGCCCCGGGCGCGAGGCTTCCGCCTAGCCCTGTGCGGGGCCCGGTGAAGCCTCGGCCGCCCTACCTGAGCCGCGCGCCGACGCCCGCGGGGGCCCCGGGCCCGGGCTCGAGGAGGCCGCCCATGTCGATGGAGAGGTCGGCCCCGAGGCGGGGCGCGAGGCGCAGGTCCGTCGAGGCGAAGATCTCGGGGCCGAGGGCCTGGCCGAGCGAGTTCACCGAGCGGGCCCCGTTCCAGAAGTAGTTGTCCGGCGAGGCGAGGGAGGGCATCTCGCGGAGGTCGTCGGCGGCGCCGCCCCGCATCGAGAGGTTGCCGCGGGCGACGAAGGCCCGCGAGCCAGAGCCCTTGCCGTAGAAGGCGAAGTTCGCGCCCGCGTTGCCGTAGGAGGTGCAGCCCTCGACCACGATGGCCGGGTCGGAGTTGCTCGTGATGCCCGCGGCCCCGTTGTCGAAGGCGATACTGTTTCGGATAACGTGCGGTACCGCGATGCCGTCGCCGCCGAGCTTGAAGCCGTTGCCGTCGCCCTTGACCGCCTGCCCGGGCAGGGAGCCGTTGGCGTAGGCCACGCAGCCCTCGATGAGGACGGCGCCGATGGGGCCCGACTCGATCTTCGAGAAGAGGTCCCAGCCGTCGTCGATGTTGCCGTAGGCGACGCAGCCGCGGAAGACGTTGCCCGAGCCCGAGGTCAGCTTGGCGGCGAAGCCGTCCGCGTTGTTGGCCGCGGGGTCCTTGTTGCCGTAGGAGCGGCAGCCGACGACGAGGTTGTCCCGCGGCCAGCGGGAGGGGGGCTCGGCGCTCGAGCCTGAGATCTGCAGGCCGGTGTCCCCGCAGCCGTAGGTCGCGACCCCCGAGACGAGGTTGCCGTTCCCCGCGATCTGGAGCCCCTTCACGTTGTCGGGCGTGTTGCGGATATCGAGCTCCGCGATCGTCCAGAAGTCGCCCCAGAGCTGCATGCCTCCCCGCGCCTGGGCGAAGTCGAGGATCGCGCGCTCGCCGGGGGCCGAGCGGAGGGTCTTCCTCGCCTCGGGCCTCCCGTCGCTGCCGCGGGGGATGACGATCGCCCCGTCGGGACGGTAGATCCCGCCGGCCAGGACGATGGGCTGGCCCGGCTTCGAGAAGAGAAGGGCGGTCACGAGGTCGAGGGGCGACTCGCGGCTGCCCGTTCCGGAGAATTTGCCGTTGGTCGCGACCCAGAGCTCGGGCCGCTCGTAGGAGCGGATCGCCACGGTATGGTCGATGGACAGGGGCGCGGCCGAGGGCAGGAGCTTCCGCTGCCGGTAGTCGTACTGGGCCAGGGACTGGCGCGGCCCCGGGCGGTAGGCCGGGTCGGGGCTGAAGCGCAGCTTGAGCTCGTTGATTCCCTTCTCGAGCTCGAAGACCCGCCGCAGGTCCTCGCCGGCGCGCAGCTCGGCGCCCCGGAGGAGGTAGGCCCCCCCGCGCGTCACGTCGAGCCGGCCGTCGGCGTTGGCGCGGAAGGCGAAGGGGTAGGAGGTCGCGTGGAAGGTCGGGGGCGAGTCGACCCGCGCCTCGAGGGGAACCAGCTCGGGGGGCTCCTCGAGGGCGGGCGGATCCGTCGCGGGGTCGCTCGTCGTCATGACGACCTCGCCGACCCTGACCCGGCAGCCCCGGGCCGCGGCGAAGCCGACGTAGACGCGGCCCGGGTCGAGCTGGCGCAGCTTCTCGGGACCGTACATCGTGAGCTCCTCGGCCCCGCCCTCGGGCAGGTTGCCGGCCTTCCAGGCCGCGTGGTAGCCCGTGTTGCTCTTCCGGAGGCTCAGGGTGTAGGAGGCGCCCGCCCGGACGAGGTCGGCGGGCTCGTAGCTGAAGGCCTGCCCGAGGCTCCTCCCCCGCGCCGCGATGCCCGAGTCCCCGAGCCCGAGGACCTCGGGCGTGAGGCCCCAGACGAAGCGGGCGCCGAGGGTATCCTTGCTGGTCCGCTTGACCCCGTCCACCGCGGCCTCGAACTTGGTCGCGATCACGCCCGCCGAGTTCGTGTAGTGGTTCCGCGCGCTCACGCCCTGCGCCCCGAGGCTGTCCATGGCCAGGATGCCGAAGCCCTCCTGGCCGTCGGCCGTGGGGTTGATGTACTCGACCGTGAAGGTCGCCCTGAGCTCGAAGTTCTCCCGCTCCGGATCGACGACGGTGTAGTAGTAGGAGATCCCGTCGTGGAAGGCGGTGAACTTGCCCCCCTTCTGGTCCGCCTGCCCGTCGGGGAGGACCGAGCAGGAGTCGAGGACGAGGCTCAGGGAGTCGGCGTCGAGGATCCGGCAGCTGTTGAGCTCGGCCTTCGTGGACTGGCCGAACCAGGCGAAGCGCCACTCCCGCTCGACCTCGTCCCGGACCGTCTTGGCCAGGGGCGGGGAGTCCCGGCGCTCGGCTCCCCGGAGGGCGCTTACGCGTATCGCGTACTGCGCGCCGCGGGCGAGCTCCCCGACCTCGGCCTCGGTCCCCGCCGTCCGCCGGAGGATGGGCGGCCCGCGGCCGGCCGGGGGCTCGAGACGCAGCTCGTAGGCCTCGGCCTCGGGCACCTTCCCCCAGGTCACCAGGAGCCTGCCCGAGCCCCGGTTGCGGGCGGCGGGCTCCGGGGCGGCCAGGGGGAGGAGGAAGGGGAGGGAGCGGGGCTCGGCGAGCTTCGGCGCGGGCTCGCCGTTCCGCGTGGCCTCGATCCGGAAGCGGTACTCCCCGCTCGCCCGCGGCGCGAACTCGACCTGCCTCGTCGCGCTCTTGGCCTTGCCGAGGACCCGCGACTCGAGGAGGCGCCCCCCCGCGTCGAGCATCTCGACCGAGGCCCGGTCGGCGCCCTCGCTCCCCGTGACGAGGGAGAGCTCGAGGAGGACGCGGCCGGGATCTGCGGGGGAGGGCCCGAGGGAGAGGATCGCCGGGGGCGGGACCTCGGCCCAGGGGCGGCGGGCGGGGCCCGGGGCCTGGGCCGCGGCCCCCGCGGCGAGGAGGGAGAGGAGGAGGGCCGCGAGGGGCGGCCGCCGCCGCGAAGCGGTGCTGCTCATGGGGAGGACTGGCTACTCCAGGACCACCATATAGATGTTGATGCCGCTGGCCGCGGAGAAGACGAGGTACTCCCCGGCCCCCGGGAGTGCGAAGCCGGCCATGCCGGCCGCGGCCCCGTCGTCGGGCGGGGCGGCCAGCTCGGCGAGGACCGTCCCCGCGGCGTCGACGAGCTTGAGGATCCGGGCGTCGGTCTTGCTCGAGCTGCACAGGTAGACCTTGAGGCTCGCCTTCCCCTCGGCCTTGAAGCGGATGGAGCGATACTCGGGGGCCCCGCCGCCGTTGAGCTTGATCCGGGCGTTGAAGACCTCCCCGTCGAGGGCGGTCCGCGCGACCTCGATCGGCTCGATGGTGACGCCCTTCTCGGCGCTGGCGTTGATCGTGAACGCCTCGACGGCGAGGGGGGCGCTGAGCTGGGCGGGCTTCAGGTCGTTCGCCGAGAGCCAGCTCTCGGCCGAGACGGCGAGGGGAAGGGCGGCCAGGGCCGCCAAGACCAGGAATCGGGCGCGGCGAGGGGGACAGAGCTGCATCGTGGAGCCTCCGCGCCTAGTATAGGGCCGAAATCCGCAGCGGACAATAAAAAATGGAACATCGGTCCGATTTCATCCGAGGCAAGCCCGATCCGCCCTCCCTTGCGGCGCCCGGCCCGGCGCGGTAGCTTATGCGGAGAAACGAAGACAGACGCGAGGCCTACCATGAACCGATACTCCACCCCCTCCTCCCGGCGCCCGGCGCCCTCGATCCTGGCCGCCGCCCTGGCTGCCCTCCTCGCCTCCTCCTGCGCGAGCCTCTCCAAGGACTTCTTCCTCAATAAGCAGGTCGACGCCTCCTTCAAGGCCGAGGCGGTGGCCGCCCAGGGGGTCCTCGCCTACGAGGCCGAGCTCGAGGAGGCCGGCGACTACACCAAGGTCGCCGAGGTGCGGCGCTACTTCGAGGTCGCCCTCGAGTACGACCCCGACAACGCGAAGGCGGGGGAGTACCTCGACAAGGTCGACGGCTACGCCAAGCGCTTCGTCGGGGCCAAGCTCGCCCAGGCCGAGCGGCTCCTGGCCAAGAGCCCCCGCGAGGAGGCCGAGGACTACGCCCTCATCGTCGCCCTCCAGTCCGCCCGGGCGGCGGATTCCTCGAACGAGCGGGTCAACAAGCTGCTCAAGGAGCAGAAGGGCGTCAAGGACAAGCTCTCCGCCCAGTACCTCGAGCGGAGCCTCGCCGCGGCCGCCCGGGCGAACCCGCCCGAGCCGGCCAAGGGCGCCCCGCCGGCCAAGGCCCCCAGCCCGGCCGAGCGCGAGTCGGCCCTGAGCGAGTCCTACCTCCAGGCGAAGAAGGCCCTCGCCGTCGATCCCGGCAACTCCAAGGCCTCGAGGGCCCGGGACGAGGCCCTCGGCGAGCTCGAGGAGGGCTTCGCCAGCCGCGCCGCCCCGGTCAAGCAGCAGATCGCCGCGGCCAAGTACGACGCGGCCAAGGCCTCCTACGCCAAGCTCGCCGCCTTCGACTCCGGGCTCGGGGGGGCCTTCGCCGAGCCCCGCCGCGAGCTCGGCTACCAGCTCTACCTCTCCTGGGCGAAGAGCCTCGAATCGAGGAAGGACCTCGCCTCCGCCCGCGAGAAGGCCGACGCCGCCCTCGCCCTCAAGCGGGGCGAGGAGGCCCTGGCCCTGCGCAAGCGGGTCGCGGCCGCCATGTCCTCGATCGAGAGCGACGCGGCCTTCGAGGCGGCCCTCGCCGAGCTCGACCGGCTCATCGCCAAGGGCGACCTCGGCGGGGCCCAGCGGCGCGTCGCCTCCCTCGACCGGGCGGCCAAGGACGCGGCCCGCAAGGCCAAGCTCGCCGAGCGCCACGCCAAGCTGCGCGCGGGCATCAAGGCCTACTACGACCGGGGGGTCGAAGCCTACCGCGCCGAGAGCTTCAAGCTCGCGATCGAGCAGCTCAACGTGGTCGTGGCCATCGACTCCTCCTACGAGCAGGCCGCGGAGTATCTCGAGAAGGCCCGCGAGAAGCAGAAGCTCGTGGAGCAGTTCAAGTGAGGGAGGCCCCATGATCAAGCAGAAAGAGGCTATCGCCCTCCACGCCGCCCACGGCGCCTATTCCCTCGCGGTCCTCGCCGGCTTCTTCCTCCCCCTCTTCCTCCCGAAGAGCGGCCTCGTCGACCTCGCGCGCCTGCCCTTCGCCCTCTACGGCGGCCCCTCCCCGAGGGTCCTGCCCCTCGCCCTCGCGGCCCTGGCGGCCTACGGCCCGGTGCTCCTCGCCCTCCTCAAGCTCGCCTCGCCCTTCCTCGACGAGACCCTGCCGGCCCTCTGCGACCCGCGCCGATCCTTCTCGGCCTGGAGCGGGGCGGCCCAGTCCGGCCTCTCGATCGGCGCGGTCGCGGCCCACGTGATCGCGATGGCGGGCTCGCGCCGCTTCTTCGCCGCGGCCTCGCCCCTGGCCTACGCCCTCCTCGCCCTCTCCGTGGCCTTCAACGCCTTCTGCCTCTACCGGATCGTGGCCGAGCTCAACCGCCGCGACCCCTCCTACGAGGAGTATACGCGCTTCCGCAGGGCCGACGGGGCCAAGGTCGGCATCCGGGATATCCTCCTCAAGCAGGGCATCCAGAAGCGCCTCCTCCTCTCCTTCGTCCCCCTCGTGCTCGCGATCATCCTCTCCCTCTCCTTCGTACTCCTGCGCGACTTCGGGGCCACCATCCTCGGCTCGGTGATCCAGAACGGCCAGCTCCTCGCCGAGCGGACCGCGAGCGTCATCAAGGCCAATCCCGCGGACAGCATCGCCGCGGACGACTTCCTCGCCATCGAGGCGAAGAAGAACGCCCGCGCGGCCTTCCCCTTCCGCTCGATCTCCTACTACGCCCGCAAGGCCAAGGCGGGCAGCTTCGCCCTCGCCTCGGCCACCGACCGCAAGCTCGCCCAGGCCAAGGTCGAGCAGCCTCCCTTCGACGAGCCCTACTACAGCTTCGACGCCGCGACCGGCCTGTACAGCTTCCGGGCCCCCGTGACCCTCGCGAAGTCCTTCCTGGGCTTCGTCCAGGTCGACTACGAGCGGGACGTCATCTTCGAGTCCTTCTTCCGCACCCAGGTGAAGGTGATCGTCGTCGCCTCGGTCTTCGTCTACCTCTCGATCTTCCTCGTCTACCTCGTGGGCCGGAACATCGCCTTCCCCATCCTCTACCTCCGCGTGGGCGTGGCCACCATCTCCTCCACCCTCTCCTCGATGATCCGCGGCGAGACGAGGATCTCGAGCGAGCTCCTCCAGTACCGCGACCGGGTGACGACCAAGGACGAGATCAAGGGCCTGTCCACCGAGGTCGGCAACATGACCGCCGTCATACGCGGCATCGTGCCCTACATCTCCGCCTCGACCCTCAAGCACTCCGAGCGCTCGGCCCCCACCACGGAGAGCCGCGACCTCTGCTTCCTGTTCACCGACATCCGGGGCTTCACCACCCTCAGCGAGGGCATGCGGCCCGAGCAGGTCGTCGAGATGCTCAACCACTACCTCGACATCCAGTCCTCGATCATCCTCGAGAACCACGGCGACGTGGACAAGTTCGTCGGCGACGAGGTCATGGCCATGTTCGAGGGGCCGGACAAGGAGCTCAACGCCTGCAAAGCCGGCATGGCGATCCGCGCGGCCATGGCCCGCGAGAAGGAGATCGCCCTGGCCGCCAAGCGCGACGTCGTCTCCATCGGCATCGGCATCAACGCGGGGCCCGTGGTCTTCGGCTCGGTCGGCGCCAAGGACCGCATGGACTTCACGAGCATCGGCGACACGGTCAACCTCGCGGCGCGCCTCGAGGGGGCGAACAAGCCCTACGGCACCAAGACCCTGATCACCGAGGCGGTCTACGCCAAGGTCAGGGAGGCCTACCTCTGCCGGGAGATCGACCTCCTCACGGTCAAGGGCAAGAAGCAGCCCGCCCGGATCTACGAGATCATCCAGAGCCGCGACAGCGCCTCGGGCAAGCTCATCGAGCTCTGCTCGAGCTTCGAGAAGGCCCTCGGCCACTACCGGGCCCAGGAGTGGGCCAAGGCGGCCAAGCTCTTCGCGAAGCTCCGCGACGAGATGGGCGACGAGGCGAGCGCCACCTTCCTCCAGCGCATCGAGCTGTTCAAGGCCAATCCCCCGCCCAAGGACTGGGACGGTGTCTTCGTGATGAAGGTCAAGTGAGGGGGCGCCCGGCCTAGTCTATGCAGCTCGCCACCTTGACCATCGTCGCCGGGTCGGCCTCGGCATTCGCCTCGGGCTTCCTCGCCTTCTTCGCCCTCGGCCGGAGGCGGGACAGCGCGGCCGCCCTCCCCTTCGCCTGCCTCATGCTCGCGAACCTGGTCTACGCCGCCGTCTACACCCTCGAGATCAACTCGCCCGACCTGGCGACGGCGGTCGCCCGCATCAAGGTCGAGTACGTCGGCGTCACCTTCGTGCCGGTCTTCTGGTTCCTCTTCGCCCGGGCCTTCGTCAACGAGACCAGGCCCATGAGCGCCGGCCGCCTGGCCCTCCTCTCGATCGTCCCCGTCATCACGATCGCCCTCATGTGGACCAACGAGGCCCACGGCCTGGTCTACAGGACCCTGCGCCTCCGCGATCCGGAGGGGCCCCTCACGGTCCTCACCTCGGGCGGGGCCCGGGGGCCCTGGTTCTGGGTGAACACGGTCTACCTCTACATCCTCATGTTCCTGGGGACCTTGGCCATCGTGGCCCAGCTCTCCCGGGCCTCGGGCAAATTCCGCGGCCAGCTCCTGTCGATCTCGGTCGCCGTCATCCTGCCCTGGATCGGCCACGTCCTGCTGCTGTTCAACCTCGGGCCCTACGACCTCGACCTGACCCCCTTCTTCACGGCCGCCTCGGGCATCCTCTTCGCCCTGAGCATCTCGCGTTTCAGCATGTTCGACCTGGCGCCCATCGCCCGTGAGGTGGTCCTGGACGCGATACGCGACGGCGTCGTGGTCCTCGACCGCAAGGGCCGCCTCGTCGACGCCAACAAGGCCGCGAAGGCGATCTTCGCCCCCCTCGCCGAGGCCCCCGTCGGCTCGGACGCGGCCTCCCTCCTCGCCCCCCTGGGCATAGCGCCCGGAGCCGCGGAGCGGGGCTTCGCCCTCGCCTCGGGAGGGGAGATCCGCCACTACCGGGCCTCCTCGGTCCCCGTCCGCGACGAGCGCGGGGAGCGGGGGACGGCCCTCATCATCAGCGACACGACCGAGACGGCCGCCCTCCTCGCCCGGCTCGAGAAGCTCGTCGCGACCGACGAGCTCACCCAGGTCGACAACCGCCGCCGCTTCTTCGAGCGGGCCGAGCGCGAGCTCGAGATGGCGAAGCGGAGGGGCGAGCCCATCTCCTTCGCGATGATGGACCTCGACCACTTCAAGCGGGTAAACGACGAGCGCGGCCACGCCGCCGGCGACGCGGCCCTCGTCGCCGTCTGCGGCGCCTGCCGCTCGGTGCTCCGATCGACCGACATCCTCTGCCGCTACGGCGGCGAGGAGTTCGTCGTCATCCTCCCCGACGCGACTCCCCAGACCGCCCTCGAGATCATCGAGCGGGTCCGCCGCAGCATCGAGGCCGCGAGGATACGCTCCGACAGCGGCGAGTTCACGGTGACGGCCAGCTTCGGCGTCGTCGGCTCGGCCGAGGCGCCCTACCTCCAGCTCGAGGACTACCTCCGCCGCTCGGACGAGGCCATGTACCGGGCCAAGGCCGCGGGCCGCAACCGCTCCGTCCTCTACGCCTGAGCCGCGGCGATCCCCTCCGCGATGGCCTCGCGGCGCCGCCGCGCCCCCCGCTTGTGCTCCAGGTAATCCCCCCTGGTCACGAGGCCGACGAGCCGCCCCGCCTCGACGATGGGCAGGTGGCCGACGTCGTTCTCGAAGAGGAGCTCGTCGATCTCCCGCACCGTGGTGGCCGGGGCCGCGGTGACGAGCCTCTTGGACATGAAGTTGCGGGCGGGCACGTGCATCTGCCCCGCCTTGCGGCCCTTCATGATGTCCCGCAGGGTCAGGAAGCCCACGACCGCCCCCGAGGAATCCACGACCGGGGCCCCCGTGTGGTTCACCCGCTCGAGGTACATCGAGGCGGCGAGGAGGCTCGCCTCGGGGGGTATGGTGAAGATGTCCGTGCTCATGATCTCCCGGGCGGTCGGGGCCGGCTCGAGGGCCTGCTCGAGGCAGCCGAGGATCCGGGCGGCGAGCTCGGGGCCCTCGGCCGTCCTCAGGGTGGCCGAGGCGGCCTGCCGGTGCCCGCCCCCCCCGAGGGCGGAGAAGAGCTCGTCGAGGCGGAGGTCCTCGGCCGAGTTCCTCGCGATGACGAGCAGCTTGCCCTTGGGCCGGAAGAAGAAGAACCCGAAGAGGATCTCGCAGTTCTCCACCTCGAAGGCCCGCTCGACCACGGCGCCGAGGCCCTGCGAGTCCTCCTCGAGCTCGAGGTAGCAGCTCATGACCAGGTGGCCCCGGATCGTCCGGCGCTCGAGCCGGGACAGGACCTCGTGGAAGAGGACGACCTGGCCCTTCTCGGCGAGGGGCACGAGGAAGTCCTTGACGAGCTTGAGCGAGGCCCCCAGGCCGAGGAGCCAGGCCGCGGCCTCGAGGTCCTCCCGGCGGACGTTCGCGTGGGTGAAGTTCCCCGTGTCCGCGTAGATGCCCGTGAGGGCTATGGTGGCGTCCTCGGGCGCGACGGCCAGGCCCCGGGCCTTGAGCTCGAGGCAGAGCTGGGTGGCGTTGGCCCCGAAGGGGGCCTCGTGGATGAAGGCGCCGGGGATGTCGTCGGGCCCCGCCGGGTGATGGTCGAAGACCTCGATCTCGGCCGGCAGGGGCCGGCCGCGGAGCTGCTCGGCCACGCGCTCGGCGCCGCGGGCATCCACCACGACCATGCGCTCGAGCTCCTGCCCCTTGAGGTCGGCGGCCGCGGCGAAGCCGAGCCGCTCCTCGTAGAGGTTCATGAGCTTGCGCGCCGCCGGGTGGACGAGGCTCGAGCGGACGGGCAGGTGGTCGGGGAAGAGGTAGCGGGCGAGGACCATGGAGGCGATGCAGTCGAGGTCCATGTTGGAGTGGCCGACGATGATCTTCATACTGAAGGGTAAGTATAGGCATCGCGGCCGTCCTGGCAACCGATGCCGCGGCGGCCCGCCCCCGCCTAGGGCCTGACCTCGGCCAGGGCGGCCCGCAGCCCCTCCCAGCCGGGGCAGAGGCGGGCGAGGAGGCCGTAGAAGGCTGCGTCGTGGGCCCGGTGCCGGAGGTGGGCCAGCTCGTGCATGATCACGTAGCGGATGAGCTCGGGGCTCCGCCGGACGAGGCCGCGGTTGAGGGTCACGACGCGGCGGGCGGTGTCGCAGCTGCCCCAGCGCGAGCGCATGGCGCGGACGCGGAGCTCGGGAGGGGGCAGGCCCCCGGCGGCGGGTAGGGCCAGGCACTCCGCGAGGTAGGCGGGGAAGAGCCGAGCGGCCTCCCGGGCGTAGAGCCGCTCCACGGCGGCGCGGACCTGCTCCGCGTCCCCGGGCTCGGGCACGCGGGCGCGTATGGCCCCGCCCGAGAGACGGGCCGAGGCGGGGGAGCCAGCCTCGATCCGGAGGGGGAGGCGCTCCCCGAGGTAGGCCAGGAGCTCGCCATCGACCCAGCGCGGGACCGGGTCGGCCGCGGCCTGGGCCGCGACCCGGCCGCGCTGGCGCTCGATCCAGGCCCTCCTTCGCTCGAGGAAGTCCCGCAGGGCCGCGGGGCTCGCGCCGTAGGGGGCCCGGAGCACCAGGCCGCGCTCCGGCTCGACCTGGATGGAGAGGGTCCGCCGCCTGGATCGGTACAGGAGGGCCCGCAGCCCCCCGGTCTCGATGAGCTGGGCGACATCGGCCCCGGACCTCGCCATCAGACCTCCTTCGGGTTGAGCTAAACTACGAAACCGTGTACGCTAGGCCCCAGGAAAACGTATGCAAGGTAAGGAGCTTCCAATGGACACGAAATCCCTCGAAAAAGTGGCCATGAGCGCCCGCGTCCTGGCTATGGACGCCATCCAGGCCGCCAACTCGGGGCACCCCGGCCTCCCCCTCGGCGCGGCCGAGCTCGGGGCCTTCCTCTACGGTCAGGCGATGAAGCACGATCCCGCCGACCCCTCCTGGATCGACCGCGACCGCTTCGTCCTCTCGGCCGGCCACGGCTCCATGTTCCTCTACGCCCACCTCCACATGGCGGGCTATCCCATCAGTCTCGACGACATCAAGCGCTTCCGCAAGGTGGGGAGCCCCTGCGCCGGCCATCCGGAGTACGGCATGGCCCCCGGGATCGAGACCACGACCGGCCCCTTGGGCCAGGGCATCGCCACGGCGGTCGGCATGGCCGTCGCCGAGACCATGCTCGCCGCCCGCTTCAACACGGCCAAGCGCAAGGTCGTGGACCACTACACCTACGTCCTCGTGGGCGACGGCTGCCTCCAGGAGGGGATCTCGGCCGAGGCCTCCTCCCTCGCCGGGAACCTCGAGCTCGGCAAGCTCGTCGTCTTCTACGACTCGAACAAGATCACCATCGACGGCTCGACCGACCTCACCTTCACCGAGGACGTAGGCAAGCGCTACGAGGCCTACGGCTGGAAGGTCCTGCGCGGGGACATGTACGACCTCCCCGGCATGGAGAAGCTCCTCGCCGAGGCCAAGGCCGAGACCAGGAAGCCCAAGCTCGTCATCCTGAAGAGCCTCATCGGCAAGGGCGCCCCCACCAAGCAGGGCTCCCACTCCTGCCATGGCGCCCCCCTCGGGGAGGAGGAGATCGCCAAGGCCAAGGCGGCCTTCGGCATCCCCGCCGACGCGAAGTTCTGGGTCGCCCCGGAGGCCTACGCCTTCTACGAGAAGCGCCGCGCGGAGCTGGCCAAGGCCCACGAGGCCTGGAAGGCTGAGTACGCCGCCTGGAAGAAGGAGGAGCCCGCCCTCGCCGCCGAGTACGAGGCCTACCTCTCCGGAAAGGCGGCCGGAGCCCTCGCCCTCCCCGAGTTCAAGGCCGGCGAGCAGGTCGCCACGCGCAACGCCTCGGGCAAGTGCATCGCCGCGGCGACCAAGGCCTGGCCCAACCTCGTCGGCGGCTCGGCCGACCTGACCGCCCCGAACGTCTCGGCCATGCCCGAGGTGGCCGACTACTCGCCCGCCGACCGGAAGGGCCGCTACATCCGCTACGGTATCCGCGAGCACGCCATGGCCGCGGTCGCCAACGGCCTCTCCCTCCACGGCGGCATCCGGCCCTTCGTGGCGACCTTCCTCACCTTCTTCGACTACCTCAAGCCCAGCCTCCGCCTCTCGGCCCTCATGCGGCAGCCGGTGATCTACGTCCTCACCCACGACTCGATCTACGTCGGCGAGGACGGCCCGACCCACCAGCCCATCGAGCACCTGGCGAGCCTCCGCGCCATCCCGAACGTCCGGGTCTTCCGCCCCGGCGACGCCGAGGAGACCGCGGTCGCCTGGAAGCTCGCCCTGGAGCGGCGCGACGGCCCCACCGTCCTCGTCCTCTCGCGCAACAACCTCCCCGTCCAGGCCAAGGCCGATCCCGACTGGCGCTCGACCATGGCGACCGGCGCCTACGTCGTCCAGAACCCGGCCAAGGCCCCCGACCTCGTCCTCGTCGGCACGGGCTCCGAGCTCGCCCTGGCCATGAAGGCCGCCGAGCTCGTCCAGGCCAAGAAGCCCGGCCTCGCCATCCGCGTGGTCTCCGTCCCCAGCCGCGAGCTCTTCTACGCCCAGCCCGCGGCCCTCCGCGCGGCGATCCTGGGCGAGGGAGCCCGCGTCCTGGTGGCCGAGGCCGGCGTGGCCATGGGCTGGGAGCGCGTCGCCCGGCCCGAGGACATCCTCTGCCTCGAGCGCTTCGGCGAGTCCGGCCCCGCCGACGAGGTGGCCAAGCACCTGGGCTTCACCGCCGAGAAGCTCGCCGAGATGTCCCTGCGCTGATCCATCCGTACTGCCTCGAAGCTTGTTGGAATCCGGCCGCCCGCCTCGGGCGGCCTTTTTACGCCCCGAGCGCGGCGCAGAGGCGGGTCGGGACGCGAAGCGCCCCGCTCGAGGCGCGCCCGCCCCCCGGAATTCCGCTCGGCCCCCGATTCCCGGCGCGACAAGCCGCCGGCCATCAACTATAGTCTTAGCCGTGGACGAGGCAATCCAGCGCCCCGCGAGCGAAGCGGGCATAGACGCGGCCTTCCTGGACCGCTTCAACTTCCTCGACAAGTCCGGCGCCCTCGACGCCCTCGAGAAGCTCCGCAGGGAGAACCGGGAGCTCGACACCTTGATCACCGACGCGGCCTGCCTCTTCGGCATGAAGGGCGTCTCGGAGATGCTCGATTTCGTCATCTCCCGCCTCCTCGACCGCTTCGTACCCTCCCGGCTCTTCTTCCTCATCGAGTCGCCCCGGGGCGACAGCCTCTCCCAGTACTCCTACCGGAACCTCAAGCCCGCGGAGCCCGAGTTCCCCGAGGAGCGCTACGCCCCCCTGCGGCAGTTCTTCCTCTCCTCCCCCTACTCCGTGTCCTACGACGACCTCGAGGCCCGGCTCGGACGCGGAGCCCTCGGCGAGGGCGTCGCCGGGCTCGAGCCCTCCCTCCTCTTCCCCATGCTCGGCATCGACGGCCTCTACGGCGTGGCCATCCTCTGCCGCAAGATCGTGGGCGGCGACTACTCCGACACCGAGCGCATGTACGCGGACCGGATCGTCCGCTTCCTCTCCATCGGCATCCAGAACAGCCTCCACCGCGACGGGGCCATGATCGACGCCAAGACGGGCCTGTTCAACCACGCCTACCTCATGCGCCGGCTCGAGGAGGAGATAGCGCGGACGGCGCGGCACCGGAGCTCCATCGGCCTGATCATGCTCGACGTGGACCACTTCAAGCGCTTCAACGACAGCTACGGCCACCTCGCCGGCGACGCGGTGCTCTGCGCCCTGGCCAAGACCCTGCGCAAGGCCGTCCGCTCCGAGGACGTGCCCGCCCGCTTCGGGGGCGAGGAGTTCTGCGCCATCGTCGTCCACTGCGACGAGCGCAGCCTCATGGAGGTGGCCGAGCGCGTCCGCCGCTCCATCGAGGCCATGCAGGTCGAATTCGGCTCGCGGATCCTCTCGGTCACCGCCAGCCTCGGCTGCTGCCTCGTCGAGCCCTCGGGCCGGGACACGGCCCCCCTGTGCATCGAGCGGGCCGACCGCGCCCTCTATTCCTCCAAGGCGGGGGGCCGCAACCGCACGACCCTCTACCGCCCCGGCCTCCTCGACCGGGCCGCCCTCCTCCGCGCGCGCTAGGCCCGGGCGGCCGGGAAGGCCCGGGCTCCCTCAGAGCCTCCCTATGTAGCTCGCCACCCCGGTCAGGAGCATGTCCACCGCGACCGCGGTCAGCACCAGCCCCATGAGCCGCTCGATGGCGGCGATCGCGTGGCGGCCGAGGACCTTCTCGAGCCTCGTCGAGCCGAGGAAGACGACGAAGGTGACGAGCATGGTGATGGCGAGGGCCCCGATCCACTCGAGCATGCGGCTCGGGTCGGAGGCGCCGATGAGGATGGCCGTCACCATGGCCGAGGGCCCCGAGATCAGGGGTATGGCCACCGGCACGATGAAGGGCTCCCCCTCGCCCCCTTCGCCGCCCATGCTGGCCCCCGAGCCGGGGAAGATCATGTTGATGGCGATGAGGAGGAGGATGACCCCGCCCGCCACCTTGAGGGTCTCCTCTCGCAGGTGGAGGACCCCGAGTATCTGCCTGCCGAAGAGGAGGAAGACGAGGAGGACGGCGAAGGCTATCGCGCACTCCCGCGAGATCACCTTGAGGCGCCGCTCGGGCGCCACCCGCTTGAGGGCGGAGATGAACAGGGGCGTGTTGCCCAGGGGGTCGGTGATCACGATGAGGAGGATGGTCGCCGAGAGGAAGGTCTGCTCCATGGCGACAGTCTAGCCCCAGGCGGCGGGAAGGCGCAACGGCGGCGGGCGAGGCGGCCTGGCGAACATTGATTTCAGGCAGGCCATGACCTAGACTTGCACGGGTAGCGGAGCTCTGGGCGCGTCCATCAGGTAAAAAGCGCTCCCGAACGGAGGCCCCTCCATGGGGAAAGCACGATACCTCTCGCTCCTCGCGGCGACGCTGCCCCTCCTCCTCTGCCCGGGAGCCTGCGCCAAGCGCGGCCCCGCTCCGGATCAAGCCGAGAAGCCCTTCGTGTTCGAGGGCCGCCCCCCCTCGGCGGTCACCTTCCTCTCGACGCAGCTGAACCCCGTCGAGGAAGCGGGGAAGATGCGCAACGCCATCCTCAAGGACTTCCCCGGCGAGGTCGACTTCCGGCCGAACGACAACAGCTACATGTTCCGCCAGGTCGGCGCCCTGCTCGCGGCCGACCCGGCCGAGCCCATCCTCCTGGGGGCGACGCACGGCGACCTGGTCTCGCTGTACGAAAAGGGAGGGCTCCGCCCGGCGTCGGACATCGTCGCCGGGCTCGGGGAGCGCGGCTTCCCCGAGCCCCTCCTGCGGCTCTGCCGCCTGAACGGCGCGACCGAGTACTACGTCCCCTGGATGCAGGCCTCCTTCGTCATGGTCGCGAGCAGGAAGGCCCTGTCCTACCTGCCCAAAGGCGTCGACCTCCACAGCCTCGGCTACGATCAGCTCCTCGACTGGGCCAAGGCCATCTACGAGAAGACCGGGAAGCGCGCGCTCGGCTTCCCCGCGGGGAAGACCGGCCTCATGCATCGCTTCTTCCAGGGCTACCTCTACCCCTCCTTCACGGGCAGCACCCTCCTGAAGTTCCGCGGCCCCGCCGCCGAGCCCATGTGGGAGTACTTCAAGGAGCTGTGGCGCTACGCGCATCCCGGCTCCCTCGTCTATTCGGCGATGTCCGATCCCCTCCTCGCCGGGGACGTCTGGATCGCCTGGGACCATACCGCCCGGCTCATGAAGGCCTTCGAGCAGCGGCCCGAGGACTTCGCGGCCTTCCCCGCCCCGGCCGGGCCCGCGGGGCGCGGCTTCATGCTCATCGTCTCCGGCCTGGCCCTCCCCGCGGGAGGGCGCGAGGTCGCGAGCCAGGCGATGCTCGTCGACTACCTCACCAGGGCGCCCATCCAGGCCCGCACCCTGCGCGAGGTCGGCTTCTTCCCGGTGGTCGCCCTGGGGCCGGGCGACCGGGTGCCCGCCCACCTCGCCAGCCTCAGCGCGGCGCTGCGGGAGCAGGCCGAGTCCTCCTTCTCGCTGCCGGCCCTCGCCCCGACGGGGCTCGGCGAGCACGGGGCCGCGTTCAACGAGCGGTACATGCTGACCTTCTCCGGGATCGTGCTCGAGGGGAGGCCGGCCCGCGAGGTCCTCGACGAGGGCGCCGCCGAGCTGCAGCGGATCGTCGACGCGGCGGACGCCCGCTGCTGGCTGCCGGACGTCTCCGAGCGAAGGCCCTGCCTCCTTGAGTGAGAAGAGCCAGTTCCGCGCGCTCTCGCTCCTGTCGTACTCGATAATGTCGATCTCCGCCCTCGTCGCCGCGATCGGCATCTTCATGTACGTGAACCTCGGCAGGCTGGGCACGGAGCTGCCGGTGCGGACGGTCGACCAGTTCCGCAACATCGCCAACCTCATGCCCCTGGTCTCCGAGCTGGAGTCGGGCATCGACCTGCTCAGGGAGGAGCGGAGCGAGCGGGCGCGGCAGGGGCTGCGCTACACCCTGAGCAAGATCCGCGGCGCGAGCGGCCTGATCGAGGCCGATTTCGCCGGGGCCCCGCCGGGGAACCTCGCCCTGGTCCTCGAGGAGCTGGCGCTGGTCGACGCCGACCTGACGGAGGCGTCGGGCCCCGGGAGGGCGATGGACGCGACGACCGCCATCCTGTTCAAGAACCGGATCGACTACGTCTACGCCGAGCTGCGGGACTACGTCCTGCGCATCAACAACGCCACGCTCGCGGTCCTGGGGAGCCAGCGCGAGGACCTCGAGCGGCTCCGCGGGATCGTGCTCCTATCCTCGTCCATCGCGCTCGGCGGCGCCGCCCTCGCCCTCGCCCTGCAGCGGAGCCGGCTCCGCATATTCGCGCAGCTGGGAAGGAGCAGGGAGGCCGCGATCGCGAGCAGCAAGGCCAAGAGCGAGTTCCTCTCCAACATGAGCCACGAGATACGCACGCCGATGAACGCCATCATCGGCCTATCCTACCTGGCGCTCAAGACGAGCCTCACCCCGAGCCAGCGCGACTACCTCAAGCGCATCCAGAGCTCCGGGCAGCACCTCCTGGGGATCATCAACGACATCCTGGACTTCTCCAAGATCGAGGCGGGGAAGCTCGCGCTCGAGCGCATCCCCTTCGAGCTCGAGAAGGTGCTGGACAACGTGGCGAACCTCACCGCCGAGAAAGCCAGCGCCAAGGGCCTCGAGCTCATCTTCGAGACGGGCGAGGGCGTGCCGGGCGACCTCGTGGGCGACCCCCTCCGCCTGGGGCAGATCCTCATCAACTACACGAACAACGCGGTGAAGTTCACCGAGCGCGGCGAGATCGCCATCCGCATCCAGAAGCGCCGCGAGTCGGGGGGGGAGATAGAGCTCTACTTCGAGGTCACGGATACCGGCATCGGGATAACGCCCGAGCAGAAGGCGCTGCTGTTCCGCAGCTTCCAGCAGGCCGACCAGTCGGTCACCAGGCGCTACGGGGGCACGGGCCTGGGCCTGGCGATCTCCAAGAAGCTGGCGACGATGATGGGAGGGGAGGTGGGGGTGGAGAGCGAGCCGGGGAAGGGCTCGACCTTCTGGTTCACGGCCCGCCTGGGCATGGGGGAGGCGAGGCGCAGGCACTACCTGCCCGAACCCGACCTGCGGGGCCGCAGGATACTCGTGGCGGACGACAACGAGCACTCCCGGGCGGTCATACTCGACATGCTGCGGAGCATGACCTTCATCGCGAGGGCCGTCGACGGCGGGGCCGCGGCCGTCGACGAGGTCGCGCGGGCCGCGGCCGAGGGCGCGGGCTACGACCTGGCCTTCATCGACTGGCAGATGCCCGGGATGGACGGCCTCGAGGCCGCCCGGCGCATCCTCGCGCTCGGGCTCCCGCGCCCGCCCCGCCTCGTGATCATCACCTCCTACGGCCGCGAGGAGGTCATACGCGGCGCCGAGTCCGCGGGGGTCGGGGACGTCCTCATAAAGCCCGTGAGCGCCTCCATCCTCTTCGACACGGCGATGCACCTCCTCGGGGCCTTCCCCGCGGAGCGGCGAGGAGCGCCGGAGCCCGCCTCGCAGGCGCCCGAGGGCCGCTCGGGCCTGGCCGGGGCGCGGGTCCTCCTCGCGGAGGACAACGACATCAACCAGCAGGTGGCCACCGAGATACTCAGCCGGGCCGGCTGCGAGGTCAGCCTGGCCTCGAACGGCGCCGAGGCCGTGGCCCGGGCGAGGGCGGCCGAGTACGACCTGGTCCTCATGGACGTCCAGATGCCGGTGATGGACGGGCTCGCCGCCACGCGCGAGATACGGAAGGAGCCCCGGCTGGCGGCCCTCCCCATAATCGCGATGACGGCGAACGCCATGGCCGAGGACCGGGACCGCTGCCTCGAGTCGGGCATGGACGGCTACATCACCAAGCCCATCGACCCGGACCAGATGTTCGCCACCCTGCGCGCGTTCTACGCGAGCGACGAACCCGATCCCGAGCCTCGGCCGGCCGGGCCCGGAGGCGCGCTGCCGCCGATCGAGGGCCTCGACGTCGCGGGGGGCCTGCGCCGCGTCCTCGGCAACGAGGCCCTCTACCTCGACCTCCTGTCGCGCTACTGCTCGGGGCAGCGCGACGCGCCGGAGCGGGCCCGGGCGGCCCTCCTCGCCGGGGACCGGAGCCTCGCCGAGCGCGTCGCCCACACCCTGAAGGGCGCCTCCGGGAACATCGGGGCGGCGGAGGCCCAGGCCGCGGCGGCCGCCGTCGAGGAGGCGATAGCCTCCGGCCGGGACCCCGGGGAGACCGAGGTCGCGATCAGGCAGCTCCAGTCGCGGCTGGCGCGGACGATCGGCGGCATCGAGGCGGGGCTCGCGGCGGCCCGCCCGCCGACCCCGAGGGGCGCCGGGCCGAAGGCGCCCGCCCGGCCGATCGGCGAGGTCCTGGCGGCCATCGCCCGGTACGCGGAGGAGAGCGACTGCGAGGCCGGCGAGTACGCGGAGGCGGCGAGGGACGAGCTCTTCGCCTCCTGCGATCGCGAGCTGGCGCAGGGCCTCGTCGCCGCGCTCCGATCCTTCGATTTCCGGGCCGCCCTCGAGATAGTGAGGCGCCTCCAAGCGGGAGGCGAGGGTACGCGGAAGGAGGAGTGAAATGACGTCGGGCGGTAAGGAAGCGACGGTCCTGGTGGTGGACGACTTCCCGGACAACGTGGCCCTCCTGAGCTCGATGCTCAAGGGCAGGTACCGCGTCCGGGCGGCGATCGACGGGGAAAGCGCCCTCGCGATCATGACCGCCGAGGACCCTCCCGACCTCGTCCTCCTCGACGTCATGATGCCCGGGATCGACGGCTACGAGGTATGCCGTCGGCTCAAGTCGGATCCGATGACGGCGGAGATCCCGGTGATCTTCCTCACGGCCAAGACCGACGAGGCGGACGAGGCGACGGGGCTCTCGCTCGGGGCCGTCGATTACATCGCCAAGCCGGTCAGCCCTCCCATCGTGCTGGCGAGGGTCGCCACCCACCTGACCCTGAAGGGCGCCCGGGATTTCCTTCGGGACAAGAACGCCTTCCTCGAGGCCGAGGTCGAGCGCCGCACCGCGGAGGTCGAGACGATCCAGGACGTCACCATGATCGCGATGGGCTCGCTCGCGGAGACCCGGGACAACGACACCGGCAATCATATCAGGCGGACCCAGCACTACATCAAGCTCCTCGCCGAGTCCCTGCGCGGCCATCCCCGCTTCGCGGCCCTCGGCTCGGGCGGGACGATCGAGCTCCTCTACAAATCGGCCCCGCTCCACGACATAGGCAAGGTCGGCATCCCCGACCACATCCTCAAGAAGCCCGGGAAGCTCGACGCGGGCGAATTCGCGGTGATGTAGACCCACACGACCCTCGGCCGCGACGCCGTGGCGGCGGCGGAGCGGCGCCTCGGCTCGCCCACCTCCTTCCTCTCCATGGCCCGCGAGATCGCCTGGTCGCACCACGAGAAATGGGACGGCTCGGGCTACCCGCGCGGCTTGTCCGGGGAGGGGATACCCCTGCCAGGCCGGCTCATGGCCATACCGGACGTCTACGACGCGCTCATCAGCGACCGCGTCTACAAGACGGGCTTCTCGCACGACGAGGCGGTGGCGATCATCACGGACGGGGTGGGGACCCATTTCGACCCGGACATCTCCGCCGCCTTCATGGCTATGGCCGGGCGCTTCAAGGAGATCGCGCAAAGGTTCGGCGATCCCCGGGAAGCGCCGCTATGACCGGCGGGGCCGAGGGCCGGGAGAAGACCGTCCTCGTCGTGGACGACGCGCCCGAGGATATCGCCATCCTCGAGGAGATACTCAAGGCCGATTACCGGGTCAAGGCGGTCACGAACGGCGCGGACGCCCTGCGTATCGCCCGCGGCCCCAACCCGCCCGACCTCATCCTCCTCGACGTCATGATGCCCGACATGGACGGCTTCCAGGTCTGCCGCGAGCTGCGGGCGGACAGCGAGGGCTCCGGCATCCCGGTCATCTTCCTGACGGCGAAGGTGGAGCGGGAGGACGAGAAGACGGGGCTCGAGCTGGGGGCGGTGGACTACATCCGCAAGCCCGTGGACCCGGAGATCGTGCGAACGCGGGTACGGGCCCACCTCCAGCAGAAGGACCGGATGCTGCGGATATCGGAGCTGCGGTACCGCCGCCTCTTCGAGACCGCCCAGGACGGCATCGTCATCCTGGACCTGCAAACGGGGATCATCCTCGACGCGAACCCCGCGATCGCGGCCCTCATGGGGGCGAGCCAGGAGGCCTTCCTCGGCAGGAAGGCCGCCGAGCTGGACTTCCTCAGGACCATCATGGAGCAGCAATCGGGCCTATCGAGGGCGCGCAAGGGCAAGTACGTCCGGTACCGCGACCTGCCCCTGGAGACCTACGACGGCCGGCGCATCTACGTCGAGTTCATCAGCAGCGACTACAAGGTCGACCGCCGCGAGGTGCGGCAGATCAACCTGCGCGAGATCACCGACCTGGTCGCCGCCGAGCGAGAGCGTGACGCGCTCTCCTCCCGGCTCTCGCACTACCTCTCCACGAGCCCGACCGTCACGTACTCGCTCGTCGTCAAGGAGGGCCTCGCCCGCTGGCAATGGGTCAGCGAGAACGTCCTCGAGGTCCTCGGCTACACCCGCGAGGAGGCCCTGGCCCCGGACTGGTGGTTCCGGAACGTCTCGGGGCTCGACCGCGCCGACGTGCTCGGGATCATCTCCGACCTCTCCCGCCACGGGACGGCCTCCCGGGAGTACCGCTTCGCGAGGAAGGACCGCGGCCAGGTCTGGCTCCACGACGAGATGCGCTACCTCAAGGGCGACGCCGCCGAGGCGGAGATCGTCGGCACCCTCACCGACGTCACCGAGCGGAAGGAGGCGGAGGAGGAGATACTCCTCAAGAGCGCGGCGCTCGGGGCCGCGGCGAACGCCGTCATCATCACCAACCGCGTCGGCATCGTCCTCTGGGCCAACGCCGCCTTCTGCGCCCTGAGCGGCTACGGCGTACAGGAGGTCCTGGGGAAGACGCCGAGGGAGCTGGTCAGGTCGGGGCTGCAGGACGAGGGCTTCTACCGGGGGCTCTGGACCGCCATCGTCTCGGGGAAGGTCTGGGACGGCGTCCTGAAGAACCGCCGGAAGGGCGGCGAGCTCTACGACGAGCACATGACGATCACCCCGGTCCTCGACGAGAAGGGGCAGGCGAGCCATTTCATAGCGATAAAGAACGACATCAGCCAGGCCGTCGCGGACCGCGAGCGCCTCGAGTCGACCCTCCACCAGAAGGAGGTCCTGCTCCGGGAGATCCACCATCGGGTCAACAACAACATGCAGGTGATCATCAGCCTCCTCAACCTCTCCGCCCGGGACATCGAGGATCCCGGCCTCCATCGCCACTTCGACAACCTGACTCGCCGGATGCACGCCATGGCCATCATCCACGAGCAGTTCTACGAGACCGCGGACCTGTCCCGGATCGATTTCGCGGTCTTCCTCCAGAAGCTGGCCGAGAGCATGGGCGCGGAATCGCCCGGCTCGGCCGAGCGCACGAGGATCGAGTGCGAGCGGGGGCGGGTCCTGCTCACCCTGGAGAAGGCCATACCCGCCGGGCTCATCGTCTCGGAGCTCCTCTCCAACGCGATGCGGCACGCCTTCCCCGACGCTGGGCCGCCGGGCCTCGTGACGGTATCGCAGCGGCTCGGGCCCGAAGGCCTCGTGGAAATCGAGGTGCGCGACGAGGGGATCGGCCTCCCGGCGGAGATCGACCCGCGCACCGCCCGGACGATGGGCATGACGCTCATCAACATCTTGTCGGAGCAGCTCGGCGGCGAGGTCGAGTTCAGGCGGGATCGAGGCACCTCCGCGACCCTGCGGGCGAGGCTGATAGAGGCCGGGGGCTAGGCCCCGACGCGGCAAGGGCGGGCCTCTAGCCCCCGTGGGCCTCGAGCAGCTCCCGGAGGCCCGCCGCGACGCCGGCCCTCCACTCGGCGGGCTCGAGGAGCTCGGCGCCGGGGCCGAGCCAGCGCAGGAGGGCGGCGGCGAGCTCGGGATCCGACTCCCCGTAGCTCATCGCGACCCGCCCGTCGGGCAGCTCCTCGAAGGCGGCCTGGCCGTAGTACCAGTCGCGGCGCAGGAGCTCGGCCCGGGCCGGGGGCAGGGCGATCCTGACCGTCCCGCCCGAGCGCCAGCGCTCCATGGCCTTGCCCAGCCACTTCCGGTCGAGGAGGGAGGCGACGTCGAAGCCCTCGGCGGTCGGCCGCATGGCCGGCCCGCTCCCGATCTCCACGACCCGGTCGGCGCGCCACATCCGCGGCTCCCCCGGCACCACCTCCACGTCCCCGACGAGGTACCAGCGGTCCCGGTCCCACACGATGCCCCGCGGCTCGACCTCGCGGACCGGCTCCTCCTCGCCGCGGTAGGGCGAGCGGTAGCGGATCCTCGCCCGCGAGCGCGCGAGGATGGCGCGGAGGAAGCGCCCCACGACGCGGGCCTCCTCCTCGTCGGCCTCGCCCCGGGGCCGGGCCAGGGGGTCGTCCCGCTCGGGGTGGAGGAGGTCGGGGGGCAGCCGCTCGAAGCCGATGAGCCGCGAGGCCCGCTCCATGAGCCGCCTCGTGTCCTCGGGCAGGGCCGCGAGGAGCTTGCGCTCGGCCATCTCCGCCTCCGCGGGGAAGGGCATCACGCGGAGGCGGCGCATCAGGATGAGGCCGAGGAGGAGGGAGACCGCCTCCTCGGGACCGAGGGTGACCGGGGGGAGGAAGAAGCCCTCGCGGAGGCGGAAGCCGCCCGTCCTGCCCATCTCCGCCTCGACGGGCACCCCGAGGGCCGAGAGGGCCTCGACGTCGCGGTAGATGGTCCGCGTCGAGACCTCGAAGCGGCGGGCGAGCTCGGCCGCCGAGACGGGCCTGCCCCCGCGGAGGAGGAGGAGCATGCCGAGGGCGCGATCGAGGCTGTTCATGGCGTCTTTCCTAAAGTATGACATGCCCCGTCGCGCCGAGGTAGTAGCCTCCACGTAGAAAAGAGGTTCCTGCCCATGAACGCGCGCTCCGTCTACCTGGCCGGCCTCGGCTGGTCGAGCATCTTCGGCCTCTCCTTCCTCGTCACGAAGTCGGCCCTCGAGGCCTTCAGCCCCCTCGAGCTCCTCTTCCTCCGCTTCGCCCTCGCGACCGCGGCCCTCCTCGCCCTGTCCCTCCTCGGGGCGCTGCGGCTCCGCTACCGGGGCAAGCCCCGGGGCATCCTGGCCCTGACCTGCCTCTTCCAGCCCCTCCTGTACTTCCTCTTCGAGACCTACGGCGTCAAGGCGACGGCCTCGAGCACGGCGGGCCTCATCCTCGGGGCCATGCCGGCGGCGGTGGCGGCTCTGTCCCTCCCCCTCCTCGGCGAGCGGCTCTCGGCCCCGCGCGCGGCCGGCCTGGCCCTCTCGGTCGCCGGGGTCGGCCTCGTGGCCTTCGCCGGCGGGGCCGGCGGGGGGGCCGACAGCCCCGGGGGTATCCTCCTCGTCGTCCTGGCCCTCGCGAGCGCCGCCTTCTACAACGTCCTCTCGCGCAAGGCGAGCGCCTGGTACTCCCCCGCCGAGATCACCTTCGCCATGATGGCCTCGGGGGCCGCCTTCTTCGGCGCCCTCGCCCTGGCCGAGGACCTCCTCAGGCCCGGCCCCTCCCTCCTCGCCCGCTCGAGCCCGGCGGCCTGGGGGGCGGTGGCCTACCTCGGCATCCTCTCCTCGGTCCTGGCCTTCTTCCTCGTCAACCTGACCCTCTCGCGGCTCAAGGCCGCCCAGTCCGCCCTCTTCGGGGCCCTCGTGCCCCTCGTCTCCCTGGCGGCCGGGCTCCTCCTCCGCGGCGAGGAGCTCGGCCCGGCCAAGCTCCTCGGCGCCGCCGCCATCCTGGGCGGCCTCTGGGCGACCAACGCGCCGGAGCGGGGCAAGGCCCCCCTCGGCGAGCCGATAGGGGAGCTGCCCCGATGATCGTCCTGGATTTCATCGATACGAAGCCGGCAGCGGGCCCCGAGGGACCCGAAGGTGCCGGCGCGGAGAAAGGAGCGTCGACATGGAAGGAACGAAGATCGAAGCCGGGAGCCTGGCCACGGCCCTCCTGGCCCTCCTCGACGAGGCCTACCTCGAGTCCCCCGACCCGAGGGGAACCTGGTTCACCGACAACGAGCCGGCCAACGGATTCCTCGGCACCGCGGCTCGGCTGAGCGCCGCCGAGGCCTCGCGGCCCCTGACCGCCGGCGAGGGGCTCAGCCTCGCCTCCCACGTCGGCCACCTCACGTTCGCCCTCGACCTGGCCAACCGGGCCGCCAAGGGCGAGAACCCCTACCCCGAGGCGAAGTGGGCCCGGAGCTGGGACGAGCGCTCGGTGGACGAGGCCGACTGGCGCGCCCTCCTCGCGGGCCTCCGCGCCGCCTACGCCGAGTTCCGCGGGAACCTCGAGCGCGGCGCCTTCTGGGGAAGCCAGGAGGCCCTGACCGGGGCCATCGCGACCATCGCCCACGGGGCCTGGCATCTCGGGGCGATCCGGCAGGGCCTCGGCCTGATCCGCGCGCCCCGATGAGGGAGAAAGCGATGGCGGAGGAATGCGTCTTCGAGCTCCTCGCGGCCCCGGCGGCGCGCCCCGCCGCGGAGGAGGGCCTCGATCTCTACGACGGGCTCATCGGCTCCTGGGACATCGTCTCCACCTGGTTCCGCGGAGGAGCGGCGGTCTCGTCGAGGCGGGGGCAGTGGCATTTCGCGCGGATCCTCGGGGGCCGCGGCGTCCAGGACATCCTCTTCGCCGAGGGGGCCCCGCCCGAGGAGCGGGGCACGACCCTGCGCTGCTACGACGCCTCGATCAAAGCCTGGCGCGTCGCGTGGATGATGCCCTCCTCGGGCGAGTTCGCCCAGCTCGTCGGGCGGCGGGAGGGCGGCCGCATCGTGCAGGAGGGCGCCGGCGCGGAGCCCGGCGGGCGCCTGCGCTGGAGCTTCGCGGAACTCGAGCCCGGCTCCTTCCTCTGGCTCGGCGAGCTCTCCCGCGACGGGGGAGCCACCTGGGAGCTCGAGCAGGAGATGCGCGCCGCCCGGCGCCCTGAGGCCGGCCCCGCCGCGGCGGGGGGCCCCCGCGACTACTCGTCCCTCTAATCCAGGCCCTCGGGCGGAGGAAAGGAGAACCGACGTGACGACCAACAAGCTTCGAGGCATCGCCTACGCGGAGGCCGGATCGGGCTTCCCCCTCCTCGCGATCCACGGCTTCACCCTCGACCGCCGCATGTCGATCGGCGCTTTCGAGCCCCTCTTCGACGGCGAGGATCGGGTCCCGCTGATCCCCCAGGCGGGCTCCTTCCGCCCCGAGGCGGGAGCGAGCGCGCGGCGCTACCGCAGGCTCTATCCCGACCTGCCCTTCATGGGCGATTCCGAGGACCTCGGGCCCGGGGCCGGCTCCGACGAGATGCTCGCCGCGCTGCGCGGCTTCGTCGAGGAGCTCCTGCCCGAAGGCCCCTTCCTCCTCGCCGGCGAATCCTACGGCGGCTACCTGGCCCGGGGCCTCGCCCGCGAGATCGGGGAGCGGATCGCGGGGCTCTTCCTCCTCTGCCCCTGCGTGGTGGCCCGCCTCGACGAGCGGGACGCGGAGCCGCCCGGCATGCTCCGCGAGGAGCGCGGCTGGGAGGCCGGGGCCTCGGCCGGCGAGGCCGCCGGCTACCGGGAATGCGCCGTGGTCGGCAGCCGCTACGCCTTCGCTCGGACCCGCGACGAGATCCTCTCGGGCGTGGCGGCGGCTCGGCTCGGCGAGCTCGAGGGGCTCAAGGAGCGCTACCCCTTCTCCTTCGACGGCATGGGCCGGGAAGGAGAGCCCTTCGATCCCCGCTTCGACCGCCCGAGCTGCTTCTTCCTCGGCCGGCAGGACTCCTCGGTGGGCTGGCGCGACGCGCTGAGGCTCGCGGATCGCTATCCTCGCGCGAGCTTCCACGTCCTCGACGCGGCCGGCCACAACGCGCAGATCGAGCAGGCCGGGGCCTTCGCCGCGGCCTTCGGCGCCTGGATCGGCGACTGCGAGGCCGAGGGCGCCGTCCCTACTTCTGGAACTTGTAGCCCCGGCCCCGCACGGTGAGGATGTGCCGGGGCAGGGCCGACTCGCCGAGCCTGGCCCGGAGCCGGGCGACGTGGACGTCCACGGTGCGGGTGCTCGTGTCCGGATCGTAGCCCCACACGTCGTCGAGGATCTCGTCCCGCCCCAGCGCCCGCCCCGGGCGCTGGGCGAGGTAGTCGAGGAGCCGGTACTCCTGCGCGTTGAGCGGCACCGTCTTCCCCTCCCGCGTGAGCTCGCCCCGGGACCGGTCGAGGACGAAGTCGCCGAAGGCCACCGGCCCCGTCCCGCCCCGCTCCGCGGGGGGGACCCGCCGGAGCAGGGCCTCCATGCGGGCGACGAGGACCCCCATGTCGAAGGGCTTGGCCAGGTAGTCGTCCGCTCCCTGCCTGAGCCCGGACACGACGTCGAGGGAGCCGCCCCGGGCGGTGAGCATGAGTATGGGCACGGCGCGGCCGGCCTTCCTGAGGCGGGAGCAGACGGCCAGGCCGTCGCGGCCCGGCAGCATGAGGTCGAGCAGGACGATGTCGTAGTCGCCGGAGAGGGCCGCCTCCTCGCCCGAGACGCCGTCCCCGCGGCAGTCGACCGAGCAGCCCTCGGCCGCCAGGCGGTCACCCAGGGTGAGGCGGATCCCGGCCTCGTCCTCGATCACGAGGACCCGCGCGTTAAGCGACATCGTCGGCCTCCTTCAGGGGCAGCTCGAGCGTGAAGCGGCAGCCGGGGTTCCGTGCGCCGCCCGGTCGGCGGTAGGGGCTTTCGAGGAGGAGCTCGCCCCCCATGGCCCGGGCGCTCCTGCGGGCCAGGAAGAGCCCGAGGCCCGAGCCGCGCTCGGCGCGCGAGCGGGCCGAGCCCGAGCGGTAGAAGGGCTCGAAGACGAGGGAAGCCTCCTGCCTCGGAATGCCCCGGCCCTCGTCCTCGACCGCGAGGCGGATGCGGCCCGCCTCGGTCGTCCCGCCCCGGACGCGGATGCTGCCCCCCGAGCCCTTGTCGTAGGCGTGCAGGGCCGCGTTGGCGACGAGGTTGGAGAGGACGAGCTCGATGCCCTCCTCGTCGCCGAGGAAGGCCGGGGGCAGGCCGGACAGGTCCCAGTCGAGGAGGCAGCCCGAGCCGCGGGCGAGCTCGGCGAGGGGCGCCTCGAGGGCCGAGCGGAGCCGCTCGGGGCCGGTCGGCTCAGCCGCGGCCGCGGCCGCGCCCTCGCCCTCGACCCTCGAATAGAGGAGGACTTTCTCGATCATGGCCCCGAGGCGCTTGGACTGCCCGTCGATGAGCTCCCCGTACTCGGCGACGCGCTCGCCGGCGACGTAGCCCCGCCTGAGGTTGTCCGCCGCCGAGATGATGACGGTCAGGGGCGTGCGGAGCTCGTGGGTCACCGAAGCGACGAACTCGCGCTCCCGCAGCCGGACGAGGGCCAGCTTGCGCCGCTGCACGATCGTCTGGGCGCAGGTGAGGCCGAGGGCCGCGAGGAGGAGGGTCCCGAGGCACCAGTCCAGGGCCAGCCGCCGCTCCACGTCGCCGAGGGAGGAGGAGGAGGGCAGCCCGATCGAGAGGACGCGGCTGCGGCCCGAGCCCGGCGCGCCGATGGCGCCGAGGGGCAGGAGCCGGAAGGCCGGTTCGCCCGGGGGCGAGCCCGGCTCCGGGCGGCCCTGCCGCGGGGCCCCGCCCTTGGACAGGAAGGGCAGGAGCTCGAGGGGGAGGGAGAGGCGGAACTCGACGCCCTGGCTCCCGCCCGCGAGGGCCCGGAGGGGATTGAAGCCGCGCTCGCCGAGGAGCTCCGCCCCGTCCCGCGCCTCGGGCGGGAAGCCGCCCCCGGGGAGGGGCGCCCGCCCGGACTCCTCGGACCAGGAGAGCTGGGCCCCGGGGAAGGCCTCCTCGAGGGCCGGTTTCGCGTAACGCTCGAAGAAGCCCTCGGCGTCGAGCTCGAGGGCGAGGACGAGCCGCCGGTCGGGGGAAGCCGCCGCGAGGAAGTAGCGCCGGCCGTCCTCGGCGCCGAGGAGCCCGATATCGCCGCGGCCGAGGGCCTCGAGGGAGCGGTCGGAGAGGAAGCGGGCTATCGAGGCGGGCGCGCCTTCCCAGGTCCCGCCCGGGACCTCGCAGCGCAGCCGCGGCTCGGGGGAGCGCAGGTCGAGGAGGGCGCCGGCCCGCAGGAGGCCCGGGGTGATGCCCCCGGGACCGTAGGCGCCGAGGGCGCGCTCGAGGAAGGAGGCCAGCTCCGGCTCGGAGCCGCGCGGCTTGGCGCGGAGGGAGCGGAGCTCGTCGAGGAGGGGCCCGTAGCGCTGGTACTCGCGGGAAAGGGCCGCCGAGGCGGCCGCGCTCACCCGGGCCGCGGCCTCGGCGACCTCGACGGCGGCGGAGCGGCTGAACCAGCCGTACTGCATGATGCCGATGACGGCCAGCGCCGCGAAGACGAGGAGTATGGAGGCCCTATGTCTCCCTAAGTCGATTTCCCGAGGCTCTTCCACCCTGGCCATGATAAACGCGCGCCGCCCGGCCCTCCAAGCGCCCCCCGCCGAGGCAAGGGAAGTTTTACCTAGGTTACATTCCTTAAGCCGCCGGGCCGGCTCCCCCGGGCCGGGCCCGCGGGCGGCGCCGGGCGGCTAGCCGGGCCCCAGGGGCAGGACGAGGGCCTCGGCGCCCCGCTCCCCGAGCTCGACGAGGTCGAAGCCCGGCTCCCGGCCCGGGAAGGCCTGGGGCAGCCAGGCGCGATAGGCGAACTCGATGACTGCCCCGAGGCTCCCCGGCCCGAGGGGCAGGGCGAAGCGGGCCCGGCGGCCGGCGGCCAGGGCCGCGGCCGCGCGGGGGAAGGGGGGCGGGGCCGAGCCGGCCGGCATGGCCGAGCCGACGAGGCTGCGGCGGGGCGCCAGGCCCTCGTCGCGCTCGACGAGGGCCAGCGAGGCGCCTCCGCGCGGCGCGGCCCCGCCGAGCCGCCCCTCATCCCAGCCCCCGGCGAGGAGGAGCTCCGGCCCCTCCTCGGCCGAGGGCGGGGCGGCTGCCCCCTCGAGCAGGGCCTCGACGTAGGCCTCGCCGATCCGCGTCCGGGCTATGCGGCGGGGAAAGGAGCCCGCCCTCCGCGCCTCCGAGGGCAGGAGGCCGAAGCAGCGCCGGAAGGCCCGGGCGAAGGACTCGGGCGCCTCGAAGCCGTGCTCGAGGGCTATCTCCGTCAGGCTCCCCTCCCCGCCCACCACCGCCTCGGCCGCGGCGGCAACGCGGCGGCGCATGAGGTAGTCGTAGGGCGCGTGGCCCGTGGCCAGGGCGAAGAGCCGGGAGAAGTAGAAGGCCGAGTAGCAGGCCGTCCGGGCCAGGTCCGCGACGCCGATGGGCCGGCCCAGGCCCTCCTCGGCGAAGTCGAGGGCGCGCAGCACCGAGTCGCGGGCCCGCCGGTCTGGGCGGACGGCGCCCGGGGCCGCCCTCACGGGGCCTCGGCCGGGGCTTCCGCGGGGAGGAGGGGCACGTAGTACTCGATCTCCGACTCCTCGAGCCGGTCCATGCCCTTGAAGCGCTCGTCGTAGCGCTCGAAGGAGAAGGACTCGTCGGCACGGCGCCCGAGGGCGGGCAGGATCTCGGCGTAGATCCTCCCCATCCAGTCGGCGCGGATATCCTCGCCGCGGACCGCCACCACGGCGTAGTCCCCCGCCCCGAGGAGCTTCGCCGAGAGGGCGGCCGGGAGGGGCGCCGGGGAGCCGAGCTCGACGCCGACGAAGACCTCGTAGCGGCCCGTCCGGCCCGTCTCGGCGTGGCTTATGTGGAGCTCGTAGCCGACCGATCCGCCGACTCGATCGCGCAACGCGTCAGGCCAGGCCTCGGCGTAGGCCTGGAAGCGCTTCCACAGCGAGCCGATCTCGTTCTCCTCGTCCCAGGCCGAGGCCCGGGCGAAGGGATCGCCGAAGAAGCCCATGCCCGCCAGGAACAAGGGGCCCCGGGACAGGATCCGTGCGTCCATGCGCTCCTCCCGCGCCCACTATCGCCGCCCCCGCCCCGCCCGGTCAAGCTCGCCGGGCGAGGAGGGCAGGAATGGTCGGCCGGCGCCCGCGAATAGGCCCCGGCCCGCCGGTCCAGGGCAGGACGGGTCGAGCGGGCGGCCCGGCGCCCGCGTATCATGGCCCATCGTTCGCGTACGGAGGAAGGACATGAAGAAGATCGAGATCGTACCCATCGGGGTCGTGCGGGCCGACGAGGCGCGGGGCAGCTACCGCCTCGAGATCGCCGAGCCCTACCGCGAGGGCCTCCTCGCGCTCGAGGGCTTCGGCCGCGTCCAGGTCCTGTGGTGGGCCCAGGGCGTGGACGAGCCGAAGATGCGCGGCACCCTCTCCTGCGAGCTGCCCTACGCCCCGGGCACCAGGGCCGGGGTCTTCGCCTGCCGCGCCGAGTACCGCCCGAACCCCCTCGGCCTGACGGCCTGCGGCATCCTCTCGGTCGACCGGGCCGCGGGCCTCGTGGAGCTCGACTACGTCGACGCCCTCGACGGCACGCCCCTCGTCGACCTCAAGCCCTACATCCCGGTCTGCGACCGCTGCCGCGAGGCCCGGGTGCCCGAGTGGCTCAGCCGCTGGCCCGAGTGGCTCGAGGAGGCCGGGGCCTTCTTCTCGGCCGAGGACGCGCCCCGGACGGGCCGCCCGGGGGAGCGCTAGGCGGGCTCGCCCGCCCGGGCGGCCGCGGCCGGCTCCCCCGCGGGGCCCGCGAAGGCGGCCAGGCTCCCGCGGAGGGCCTGGATCGTGCCGAGGTTCTCGCCCCCGAGGCGGCGCACGTCCGCGGAGTCGCGGCGCATCTCGTCGAAGCGGGCGGACATGTCGGCCGTGTCCGTCCGCACGCGGGAGGCGATCTCGGCCACGGCGTCCATGCCCGCGAGGGACTCGCCCATGCCCTCGCGGGAGCGCTCCACCACGGCCTCGGTGGAGCGCGTGAGGTCGGCGACGGCCTCGACCGAGGCCACCACCTCCTCCGAGCCCGAGGAGAGCTCGCGGATGCTCGCGAGGAGCTCCTCGATCATCGAGCTCACCCCCCGGATGTCCTCGCCGATGCGCTTGAAGGAGGCGAGGGCCTCGGCGCTCCGCTCGGCCGTGGAGGAGATCGCCGACTGGGAGGCGGAGAGGGTGTCGGCGATGACGCGGGCGCTCTTCGCCGCCTCGATGGAGAGGTTGCGGATCTCGTTCGCGACCACCGCGAAGCCCCTGCCGGCGAGCCCGGCGTGGGCCGCCTCGATGGAGGCGTTCATCCCCAGGAGGTTCGTCCGGTCGGCCACGTCGCCGATGATGGCCCCGAGCTCGGCCACGCGGCGGGTCGAGTCCTGGATCTCCCCCATCGCCTGCCCCACGGCGGCGATGGAGAGCTCGCCCCGCCGGGCCGACTCGACCAGGCCGCGGACGGCCGCCTGCTTGCCCGCGGCCTGGGCCGCCAGGGAGGCCGCGGTGGCCGCCATCTCCTCGATCGCGGCCGAGGCCCGGGCCACCTGGTCCGAGTAGGCGGCCAGGGCCGAGCGGACCTCGCCCTGCCCCGCCTCGGCCCGCTGGTTGGCCTCGCCCGAGCGGCCGAGGGCCCCGTCGAGCTCGTCCATGCCGCGGGCGATGCCCTCGACGCGGGAGCTGAGCTCCTCGATGGACAGGCTCGTCCGCTCGACGCTCGCCGACAGGCTCTCGCCGATGCGCTGCGACGAGGACTGGGCCCTGCCCATCGCCTGGTTGAGCTCCGCGTAGCTCCGCTCGGCCTCCTCTGCCTTGCGCCCGACCTCGCGGAGGAGCCCCCCCGCGAAGCCCACGAGGTAGCTCGCCACGGCCGCGCCGAGGATGACCATGAGTGATGCGGTGGCGAGGTTCTGGACCGCGAGGGTCGTGACCTCCCCCTCCGCGGGGTAGGAATCCAGCCAGTAGAGGGCCTGGATCGCGGCGAGGTCGAGGAGGCCCACGACGATGGCCTGCCGCGGGCGGTCCGCGATCAGGGTCGCCACGACGAGGAGGAAGCAGCCGAGGGTGCCGAAGACGTAGGTCTCGTAGACGTCGACGTACTGGTCGAACTTGATCGCCACGAACATGGCGGCGAAGACCCCGTAGAGGAAGATCGAGGCGGCGAGGGAGTAGCGCCCCGAGCGCAGGAGGGCCAGCACGGCCGCGCAGAAGAGGGCCAGGCCCGCGAAGACGAAGGTCACGACCATCGCCCCCGTCGCCGTCATGATGAGCCCGAAGACGAAGGACATGGCGAGGAAGGCCAGGCCGATGGAGGCCAGGATGCGGCTCTTCTTGCGGACCTGGAGGCTCTCGCCCGCGTAGCGGGCCGCGAAGAAATCGAGGGGGGCGAAACGCATCTGCTGGGCTCCGTTGGCGCGCTGGGCTGTCTCCGGCCGGCGAGGGCCGTGCCTCATACTCTACGGCGCGGCAGGCCCGGATTCAAGGATCGGCGGTTTTTTGGCCGCCGCGGCCGCGCCTCCCGGCCCTAGCCCCTGCTCCAGCGGCTCGCCCGGCTCGTCCCTTCGCCGAAGAAGCGGCGGAGGGCCTGTTCCATCGCCCGGTCGAAGAAGGCCCAATCGTGGGCCCCCTCCCACTCCCGGTAGTCCGGAGCGAAGCCGAGAGCCTCGAGCTCGCCCTTGAAACGGCGGTTGTCCTCGAGGAAGGCGTCGGAGCTCCCGCAGGCCAGGAAGAGCTCGGGCCGCGGGCCCTTCGCCGCGGCTTCCCGCGCCAGGGCGAGGAGCTCGTTCCCCGGGTCGCGCTCGAGGCCCGGCCCGAAGGCGGCCGCGAAGTCGTTGAGCAGGCGCTCCCCGAAGCGCTGCCTGAGCTCCTCGCTTCCCGCCTGCTCGCGCATCAGGTCCAGGCCCTCGCCGAGGAAGAGACAGGCCGAGGAGAAGGCCGCGCAGGCCCCGAAGGACTCGGGCCGGGACAGGGCGCACTTCAGGGCCCCGTAGCCTCCCATGGAGGCGCCCATGACCAGGGTATCCTCCCGGCCCGAGGGGAGCTTGAAAAGCGCTCGGCAGACCGCGGGCAGCTCCTCGGCGACGTAGCCGAAGAAGCGCTGGCCGTAGGCCATGTCGGCGTAGAAGCTCCGGGCGGCCTCCGGCATCACGAAGACCGCCCCGTAGCGCTCCGCGTAGGCGGGCAGCATCGTGTAGTCGAGCCAGTCCCCGCTCCGGCCCGAGAGCCCGTGGAGGAGGTAGACGACCTTCGCGGGCGCCTCGCCCAGGCCGGCGTTCGGCGCGAGGAGGGAGAGCCCCGTCTCCATCTCCAAGGCCTTCGAGAAGAAATGGCCGCGCAGTATCATGCGGACTCCAGGTAGCGGGGCGAGCGGGGCCCCGGGATTTCAGCGCTCGAGCTTGCGGTAGACGATCCTATGCGGCCTATCGGCATCCGCGCCGAGCTGCGAGCGGCGCCACTCCATGAACTCGGTGAAGTTGCCGTCGTACCAGATCGCCTCGCTGTTGCCCTCGAAGGCCAGGATGTGGGTGCAGACGCGGTCGAGGAACCAGCGGTCGTGGCTGACCACGAGGGCCGCCCCGGCGAAGTCGTCGAGCGCCTCCTCGAGGGCGCGCATCGTGTTCACGTCGAGGTCGTTCGTCGGCTCGTCGAGGAGGAGCACGTTGGCGCAGTCCTGGACCATGAGGGCCATGTTCAGGCGGTTGCGCTCCCCGCCGGAGAGGACCCCGACCTTCTTCGACTGGTCCGTGCCCGAGAAGTTGAACCAGGAGCAGTAGGCCCGGCTCGGAACCTCGCGCTTGCCCAGCTTGATGATGTCCAGCCCCCCGGAGAGCTGCTCCCACACGGACTTCTCGGGATCGAGGCCCGAGCGGTTCTGGTCGGCGTAGCCGAGCTTGACGGTGTCGCCCAACGTGAGCTTGCCCGCGTCCGGCTTCTCCTGCCCCGTGATCATGCGCAGCAGCGTCGTCTTGCCCGCGCCGTTCGGCCCGATCAGGCCCACGATGGCCCCCGGCGGGACCTCGAAGGAGAGGCCCTCGTAGAGGAGCTTCCCGTCGTAGCCCTTCGCGATGCCCTCGGCCTTGATGACCACGTTCCCCAGGCGCGGCCCCACGGGCAGCACGATGCGGGACTCCTTGACCTTCTCCCGGCCGTCCTCGGCCAGGAGCTTCTCGTAGCGCTCGATGCGGGCCTTGGACTTGGCGTGCCGGCCCCTGGGGCTCATCTGTATCCACTCCAGCTCGCGCTCGAGGGTCTTGGCCCGGGCCGACTCGCCCTTCTCCTCCATCTCGAGGAGCTTGGACTTCTGGTCGAGCCAGCTCGAGTAGTTCCCCTTCCAGGGGATCCCCTCGCCGCGGTCGAGCTCGAGGATCCAGCCCGCCACGTTGTCGAGGAAGTAGCGGTCGTGGGTCACGGCGATGACCGTGCCCTCGTACTGCTGCAGGTGCTTCTCGAGCCAGGCCACGGTCTCCGCGTCGAGGTGGTTCGTCGGCTCGTCGAGGAGGAGGATGTCGGGCTTCTTCAGGAGGAGGCGGCAGAGGGCCACGCGGCGCCGCTCGCCGCCGGAGAGGACGTCGACGACCTTGTCGGCGGGGGGGCAGCGCAGGGCGTCCATGGCCAGGTCGAGCCGGGCGTCGAGGTTCCAGCCGTCGCAGGCGTCGAGCCGCTCCTGGACCTTGGCCTGCCGCGCCGCGATCTTGTCGAAGTCGGCGTCGGGATCGCCGTAGGCCTCGTTGATCTTCTCGAACTCGGCGAGGAGGTCCACGACCTCCTGGACGCCCTCGGAGACGACCT
>JAKLFE010000031.1 GCA_022711355.1 Spirochaetota bacterium
AGTCCAACCGCATGAAGCTGCCCTTCGGCATCGCCCAGGTCGGCAAGGCCTTCCGCAACGAGATCGTCACCAAGAACTTCATCTTCCGCACCTGCGAGTTCGAGCAGATGGAGATGCAGTACTTCGTCAAGCCCGGCGAGGACGAGAAGTTCTTCGACTACTGGCGCGGCCAGAGGTGGGCCTACTACGAGAAGCTCGGCGTGCGCATGGACAAGCTGCGCTGGCACCAGCACGGCAAGGACGAGCTGGCCCACTACGCCAAGGACGCCTACGACATCGAGTACGAGTTCCCCATGGGCTTCAAGGAGCTCGAGGGCGTCCACAACCGCTCGAACTACGACCTCACCCGCCACCAGGAGTTCTCCGGCAAGGACCTCCAGTACATCGACCAGGACAACGGGAACGAGCGCTACATCCCCTTCATCGTCGAGACCTCGGCCGGCCTCACGCGCCAGCTCCTCATGGTCCTCTGCGACGCCTACGAGGAGCAGAAGGTCGGCGACAAGGGCAACGAGGACGATTGGAGGACGGTCCTCCACTTCCACCCCGAGCTCGCCCCCGTCACCGTCGCCGTCCTCCCCCTCATGAAGAAGGACGGCCTCGCGGAGCTTGCCCAGGACATCCGGCAGGGACTCAAGCAGGAGTTCTCCACCGACTACGACCAGGGCGGGGCCATCGGCCGGCGCTACCGCCGCCAGGACGAGGTCGGCACCCCCTTCTGCGTCACCGTCGACTACCAGACCAAGGAGGACGGCACGGTGACCGTCCGCTTCCGCGACTCCATGGAGCAGATACGCGTCAAGCGCGAGGAGCTCGAGCTGACCCTCAAGAAGGCCATCAAGGAATACAAGCGGGTCTGATGGCTTTAGGGGGGAAGCCCCGTCGCCGCGGCTCCCGCGCGGCCGGCTCCGCTTTCCCCCCTCGCTTCGAAGCCGGGGGAGCGGCCTCCCATCGCGGGGCGGCTCCCCCCGGCTTCTCCGCTGCCCCCCTTTCCGCCCCGAGGGCCCCCTCGGCCGCGCAACGCGCGGCCTCCCCCGTTCCCGGGCCGGTATCGGGGCGGCTATATTTTCATCCCGTATTGAATAACCGGCCTCGAATACTATATATAGATGCGCGGATACCATAGGAGGTTCCAACATGCACTCCAAGCTGGGCGCGGCCATCCTCGCGGCCGCCTGCATCCTCGCCTTCGCTTCCTGCGGCTCGGGCGGCTCGTCCGAGATCAAGATCGGCAATATCAACCCGGTCACCGGCGAGGCCGCCTCCTTCGGCGCCTCGACCAAGAACGGCGCGGCCATGGCAGCCGACGAGTGGAACGCCGCGGGCGGCGTCCTCGGCAAGAAGATCAAGCTCGTCTACGCCGACGACAAGGGCGACCCCGCCGAGGGCGCGGCCGTCTTCACCAAGATGATCCAGCAGGACAAGGTCGCCGCCATCCTCGGGGGCATCACCTCCCGCGTGGCCCTCGCCGGGGCTCCCATCGCCCAGGCCGCCAAGGTCCCCATGCTCACGCCCACCGCCACGAACGAGAAGGTCACCCAGGTCGGCGACTACGTCTTCCGCAGCTGCTTCATCGACTCCTTCCAGGGCACGATCGCGGCCAAATACGCCGCGAACGAGCTCAAAGCCGCGAAGGCCGCCATCATCTTCGACGTGGGCTCCGACTACTCCAAGGGCCTCGCCGAGAACTTCACCGCCGTCTTCGAGCAGGGCGGCGGCAAAATCGTCGCCGCCGAGGCCCACCCCAGCGGCGCCACCGACTTCAAGGCCCAGCTGACCAAGATCGTCCAGGCCAAGCCCGAGGTCCTCTACGTCCCCGACTTCTACAACGACGTCGGGCTCATCGCCAAGCAGGCCCGCGAGCTCGGCTTCAAGGGCGCCATGGTGGGCGTCGACGGCTGGGACTCCCCCGAGCTCGTCAAGATCGCCGGCGACGCGATCGAGGGCGGCGTCTTCACCAACCACTACTCCAAGGACGACAGCCGCCCCGTGGTGCAGGACTTCGTGAAGCGCTACCAGGAGAAGTACAAGTCCGATCCCGACGCCCTCGCCGCCCTGGCCTACGACGGCGCCAACATCCTCTTCGACGCGATCAAGCGGGCCGGCAAGACCGACGCCGCCGCCATCCGCGACGCCCTCCAGGCCACCGACTCCGACGGGGTCATCGGCAAGATCACCTACGACGCCAACCGCAACCCCATCAAGTCCGCGGTCATCGTGGAGATCAAGGACGGCAAGCAGGTCTACAAGACGACCGTCAATCCCTAAGCCGTGGGACGATTCCCCTGACGCCTCGCCGCGCATCGAGCCGATGCGCGGCCTTTTTTTCGCTCAATCGGACCCCAGGAAGCTTCACCGGAGCTCCTCGGTGGGCTATACTGGGATCCGGAAAAAAACAATGCGCCCCCTATCCCATGATCACCCCCTGAGGATCGTCTGGGACCTCCTCATCCTCGGTTCCATCCTCTGCTTCCTCTTCGTGATCAGCTACCGGATCGTCTTCGGGAGCTTCGCGGGCAGCGTCCTCTACTACGCGCTCAACGTCCTTTTCATCCTCGACGTGGCATTCAACTTCGCCACGAAGGTCAAGGCCGGCTACGTCCAGTACGACGCGCCGCGGGACATCGCCCGGCACTACCTCCGCGGCTGGTTCGCCGTCGACCTCATAGCGGCCCTGCCCCTCGAGCTCCTCGTCCTCGCGGCCTTCGGGGGCATGCCCGCGGACCCGCGCCGGGCCCGGCTCTACCTCCTGCTACAGGCGATCACCCTCGTCAAGCTCTTCAAGGCCCGCCGCATCTTCGACGAGCTCGAGGAGTCGCTCAGGATCATCCCGGCGATGCGCCGCCTCGTCACGGTGATCTACTGGCTCTCCATGGCCCTCCACCTCATGGCCCTCGGCTGGATCCTCATCGGGGCGGGGGAGGCGGAGGGGCCGAGCCTGGACCGCTACATCAGGGCGATCTACTGGGTCACGACGACCATCGCGACCATAGGCTACGGGGACTACTACCCGAGCCACGGCTCCAACGCACAGATTCTCTACACGATCGCGGTCGAGATCTTCGGCGTGGGCATGTTCTCCTACATCATCGCCAACGTGTCGAGCCTCGTGGCCAACCTCGACGTGGCCAGGAGCGCCCACCAGCGCCGCCTCGACGAGGTCAACGCCTACCTGCGGGCCCAGCGCATCCCCGCCGAGCTCCAAGGCCGGGTGCGGGACTACTACTCCTACCTTTGGGAGAAGCAGCGCGGCGTCAGCGCCACGGCCATCCTCGACGACATGCCCCGCAGCCTATCCCAGGAGATCCTCCTCTTCCTCAACCGGGAGCTCGTCCACCGCGTGGAGCTCTTCGACGGGGCCGACGAGCTCTTCGTCCGCGAGTCGGTCCAGCTCCTCAAGCCGATGGTCTTCCTCCCCGGAGAGTACATCATAAGGCAGGGGGAGTACGGGGACTGCATGTACTTCCTCACGAGCGGGGAGGTCGGCGTCGAGGTCGACGGCGCCGAGATAGCGAGGCTCGGCCCGGGCTCCCCCTTCGGAGAGACGGCCCTCCTCGAGAACCTCCACCGCAACGCCAGCGTCGTCTCGAGCGGCTACGGGACCGGCTACCGCCTCGCCAAGGCCGACTTCGACGTGCTCCGGTCGAAATACCCCGACTTCGACCGGAGGGTCCGCGAGGTCGCGGCGAAGCGCCGCAAGGCCTAGCCGGGCGGCCCGCTTTATAGCCAGATGAGGCCGGCGATGCCCAGAGGCGCGAGGTAGGCCGCGAACCAGGAGAGCCTCGAGCGCCTGACCAGGCCGAGGAAGAGCTTGATCGCGGCCAGGCCGGAGGCGAAGGCGAGGAGGAGGCCGAGGGCGAGGGGGGCGGGACTCAGCCCCGCCATCATCTCGCCCGCGTCCTTGAGCTCGAGTAGAAAGGCCCCGAGCACCGCCGGTATCGAGAGGATGAAGGAGAACTCCCCGGCCTTCCCGCGGTCGACGCCCGCGGCGAGGCTGGCCGAGATCGTGATGCCCGAGCGGGAGACTCCGGGCAGGACCCCGATGCCCTGGGCTATGCCGACTAGGATGCCCTCCCTCGGCCCAGGCGACCCGCCCTTCCGCCCAGGTCCCGACCCGATTCGCTCGGAGAGGACGAGGAGGAGGGCGGTGGCCAGGAAGCCGGCAGAGACGAGCTTCGGATTCTCGCCGAGCCCGAGGCGTTCGAGGCCCAGGCCGATGGCTCCGGTGAGAGCGGTCCCGACCAGGATGGCGAGGATGAATTGGAGCTCCCCGCCGTCCTCGGGAGTAGAGCGCCTCGCCAGCCATCGGCCGAGGGCGGCCGCGAGCCCGCAGATGCGCTCGCGGAAGGCGACCAGCACCGCGGCCAGGGTGGCCAGGTGAAGGCTCACGTCGAAGAGCAGAGGAAGCTCGGAAAGCCCGAAGAGGCGCTTGGCCAGGGCCAGGTGGCCCGAACTCGATACGGGGAGGAACTCGGTCAGGCCCTGGAGGAGTCCGAGGGCGGCGCCTTCGAATAAGGTCATGGCTCGATCCTTTCGCGCCGCATCGCGGGGCGCGGCGCGCGGCTAGAGGCTTATGTCCACGAGGAGGGACGAGGGACCGAAGGAGAAGCCGAGGAAGGCGGCTTTCCCTTCTCCCCGCCCCGCGTCCTCGCCGAGCTTGCCGAAGCGGATGTTGGCCGCGGTCACGAGCCAGCCTATGCCGCTCCCCAGGAGGGCCCCGGCGAGGACGTCGCTGGGGAAGTGGCAGCCCGAGGCGATCCGGAGGCCGGCCGTCCCGAGGGCGAGGCCGTAGCCTCCCGCGACCAGCCACGGCGTGGCCGGATGGTCGGGAGCCAGGCCGAGGGCCAGGGTCGCGAAGCTCGTGGCGGCGCAGAAGGCGAGGGTCGTGTGGCCCGAGGGAAAGGACTCGTCGGCCTCGTCGAGGAGCTCGCCGTCGAGCTCGCCATCGCCGTAGACATAGGGCCGATCGCGGGGCAGGGCCATCTTCAGGAGCTCCTTCGAGACGAAGGCGAGGGCGAAGGACTCGGCGTAGGCCAGGGCGGCGGGGAAGGCCTGGCCATCCTCGCAGATGAGGGCGAAGCTAGCAGGCCAGATGGCCGCCGCGGCCAGGGGGATGATGGAGGCCTTGTCGAGCCCCTTCACGTAATCGTACGAGGCCGCTTCGTCGAGGAGGGGCAGCTCGTAGCGCTCCGCGGCCAGGCTCGCGGGAACGCAGAGCAGGGCTGCGGCGAGGAATGCGGAACAGGCGAGTTTCATCGTGACTCCTTTGCTTGCTGCATGGGTTTCGGGGAGCCGTCCCGCTCGCCGAGCAGGCTCTCCATCTGCCGCGCCGTGGAGGCGGCCGCGGCCAAGGCGATCAAGGTCCCCGTCGCCGCCGCGGTCGCGGCGGCGGGCCCGATCGTCGAATAGCCGGAAAACGTGCGGAGCATGGCCATGGCCGCCGCGCTATGCGCGATGCCGAAGACGGCGGGAAGGCCGAAGAAGAAGGCGTTCTGCAGCGCGATCGAAAGGCGGATATCGCCGCGCGCGGCCCCGAGCTGCCGGAACGAGTCGCGGCGGGCCGCGTCGTCCCGCGCGTCGGCCGAGGCCCTCGATGCCAGCAGGGCGGCTGCCGAGAGGGCGAAGGCCAGGGCGAGGAAGGATCCTATGAAGAGGAGGGCGCCGAAGAGCTCTTCCTGGCCGAGGTTCGATTCCTTCCAGGAGCGAAGGGCCATCGTGGCCACCGTGCCTGCCGCGCTCGAGGCCATGCCGACCAGCACGGAGCATAGAGCGAGCAGCCTCGCGTTCCGGCGGGACCTATAGGCGATCTGCGCGGCCGCGAACAGGCTCGCCGCCGAGAGCGGCGCAGCCGAGGCGCGCAACGAGCGCCTGCGAAGGCCGAGCGCGAGGGCAGGCACGAGGGCGTCGAAGGCGAGGAAGGTGCCGAGCGCCGCGGCCGCGAAAGCGGGCAGGATGAGGATCTCCGCGAGGAGGCCTCGGGAGAAAAAGGCCGCCGCGTAGCCTGCCGCTATCGAAGAGGCGCCGAGGATGGCGAGCCCCGTCTTGCGCTCGGGAGCGCGCTCCGGCCTGCGCTCAGATCGGACGAGGTCGAGGATGCTGCTCCTCCGCGTCTCCACGGCCGCCCTAGCGGCCGCGAGGAGGAGCTGGACGGTAGAGGCGACGGCCCCCGCGACGAGCGTCGCCGTCCCGAACCGCAGCTCGGGGATCTGTCCCTGCTCCATGAGGGCGCCCAGGGCGAGGGCGAGGAGCCTCGACAGGAAGGCGGCGGCGCCGAGCCCGCAGGCGAGGCCGCAGAGCGCGGCGGCGCCGAGCTCGAGCGCGAGCTCGGCCAGGACCTGCTTGCGGCGCATGCCCGCCAGGAGCCGGAGCGCGACCTCGCGGCGCCGGGCCGAGAGGAAGTGACCTGCCAGGAACCAGCCCGAGATGGCGACGAAGAGGGCCATCGCGGCCGTCGAGCCCTCGAAGGCGCGGCGCACGTAGAGCTTCTGCCTCGCGATGCCCGAGAAGCTCGGCGATGCCGCGGCCGAGGCGAAGGTCGCGAGCGCCGCTACCGTGGCCGACGAGGAGGCGGCGACGATGGCCAGCGAGTCGAGCTTCCGCATCGCCGACGAGGCCAGGAGAGTCGAAACCTTGAGGCGGCCGCGCGGGCGGGCCGGCCTTGCCGCGTCGGAAAGCGCGATCATGCTCACGAGCCTTCCCGCTCCGTAGCGGCTTGTATCTCGATGATGCGGTCGAAGAAATCCCGGCGGCCGCCGTTCCGGGCGATCTGGGTCAGGAAGCGGCCGTCGCGCAGGAAGAAGACGCGCCGCGCCCAGCTCGCCGCGAAGGGATCGTGCGTCGCCATCAGGACCGCGGAGCCCTCCGTCTCGCCGAGCGAGCCGAACAGCTCCATCAGCTCCCTGCCCGAGCGCGAGTCGAGGGCCCCGGTCGGCTCGTCGGCGACGAGGAGCCGGGGGCCGCAGATCAAGGCCCTGAGGGCCGCCGCGCGCTGGCGCTGGCCGCCCGAAACCTCGCTCGGGTACCGCCCGAGTAGGCTGTCGATGCCGAGACGGCGCGATAGGCGATCGAGACGGGCTGCGGCCTCGTCGCCGGAGCATCGCCCGAGGGCGAGGGGAAGGAGCGCGTTCTCGGCGAGGGTCATCGTATCGATGAGCTGCGAATCCTGGAAGACGAAGCCGAGCCGCTCGCGGCGGAACGCGGCGAGAGCGTCGCCCCGCAGCGCGAGGGCGTCGGCGCCGGAGATCGAGAGCTCCCCCGAATCGGGACGGTCGAGGAGGGCGAGTATCGCGAGGAGGGTGGTCTTGCCCGAGCCGGAAGGACCCATCACGGCGGCGAATTCGCCGGCCTCGATCTCGAGCGAGACCGAATCGAGGGCCCGGCACGCGCCGCCCTTCCCTCGCTCCAGGTAGGTCCGCGAGAGACCCTTCGCGGAGAGGACCTTCATTCCCGCAGCCTCCTTTCACGAGGACTATAAGGCCTCGAGGGCTCCTCGTTCCATCGAAGAACCTTACCCGGGGGGCTTGCCGCCTTACGCCGGCGCAAGGTCATCCAAGGGATCCGAGGCGAGGGGCAGCTCGAGCCGAGCGAGCGCCCCGCGGCTGCGGCCGCCCTCGGCCTGCCTATCCGGACCGAGGATCTCGAGCCCGACTCCGAGCCGCCTCGCCGCTTCGAAAGCGAGGTACAAGCCGTATCCGGATGTCGCCGGACCCGGCGCCGAGCTCCAGCCCGCGCCGGCGCTCCCGGCCGCGGATTTCCCGGAAAGCCTGAGCAGGTCGTCCCCTTCGAGGCCGGGACCGTCGTCCTCGACCTCCAGGACGGCTCGCCCGCCTGAGCCGGACAGGGAGATCCGAATTCGCGCCGCCGCGTACTTGGCCGCGTTCGACAGGAGCTGGTCGAGGATGAAGGAGAGCCAAACCCCGTCCGTCTCCACAAGGGCGGCTCCGCGCAGCTCCACGCCGATGCCCCGGGAGATGAGGATGCGCCTATGGCGCTTGACGCTCTCGCTGGCCGCCCGGGCCGCGTCGATCCGCGTGATGCGCGAGCCGCTCTCGAAATCGGCGAGCCGGAGCCTGCCCAGCGCCCGGTCGAGGAGCCGCGCCAGCTCGTCGGCCTCGATGCCCACCTCAGCTCCGGGCAGGGCGCGGCCATCGGCGATCGAGCGCTGCGCCATGAGGGATAGGGCGGTCACGGGCGTCTTGAGGGCATGGACCGAGGCTATGAAGGCGTCCATCTCCGCCTTCGCCGCCGCATCGCGCGCGGCGGCTTCCTTGCGGGCCTCGGCGCGGCAGGCGAGGACGAGGCTCCTCCAAGCCCCCTCGGGGCCTGGCCTGGCCGCCGGCAGCTCGGCTTCGAGCGGATCCCGCAGGGCCCGCGCGAGCCCGAGCCGGGCCCGATAGGCGCGCAGGCCCATGGCCGCCAGGAAGGCCGCGGCGAAGGAGCCCAGCGCCACGGCGACGTAGAGCGCATCGGAAGGGAGGGCGCGGTTCTCGCGGTCGAGGATCATCACCGCGAGGGCGAAACCGCCCTCGAAGGCCAGCGCGAGGGCGACCGGCTCGAGATGGCGGGCCAGGCCCCTCCGCGCGAAGGCCTTGTCCCCGGCGTTGAGCCCCATCATCCGGCCTAGGCGATCCGGTATCCGGAGCCGCGGACCGTCTCGACCATCCCCTCGGCGCCGATGGTCGCGAGATCCTTCTTGAGCCGCGTGACGTTCACGGTCAGGGTATTGTCGTCGACGAAAGCCTCCTCGCTCCAGAGCGCGTCCATGAGCTCGTCGCGCGTGGCCACCCGGCCGTCCCGCTCGAGGAGGCGCTTGAGCAAGGCGCTGCCGTTCTTTCCCAGCTCGACGCTCGAGCCGGCGAAGGAGGCGCTCCGCCGCTCGTAGTCCAGGACGAGCCCGGCCCGCTCGAGGAGGGGAGAGGGCTCCGGCGCCCAGGAATAGGCCCGGCGAAGGAGGGCCCTGACCTTCGCCGCGAAGAGCTCGAGCTCGAAAGGCTTCGTGAGCCAGTCGTCGCCGCCCTGCGCCAAGGCCCGTACCGCGGCCGAGCTCTCGGCCCTGGCCGAGACGAAGAGGATGGGCACCCTCGAGACCGCGCGTATGCGGGCGCACCATTCGTACCCGTCGAGCTTGGGCAGGCCGACGTCGAGCACGACGAGCTGCGGATCCTCCCGAGCCGCGTAGGCGAGGATGTCCTCGTCGGGCTCGGGCAGGCAGACCGCTAGGTCCCAGCGCTCGAGGGCTTCCGCCGCCAAGCCGCGGATGACCGGATCGTCCTCCACGATCATCACCTTGAGAGATGCCATCGCCGATGAGTATGCCGAGTCTCGCCGGGAATTTCCAGGACTCCGCCTTTCCGAGGAACTCGGGGCCCGCCCCCCTTTCGCTCGCGGGCGCGTATCGTGGATACTGCGGGGAGAGCTTTCGCTCCGCGAGGAGACGGCAATGGCGCAAGGCATGATTCACCGGCTCATCGGGGTATTCATCGACGCGGCCGAGGGCCTGGGGATATCCTGCGAGTGCGCGGACGTGGAGCGCCTCGCCGTGATGATCCACCGCGTCATGTCGTACCAGTCGCGACAGTTCCACACCCTCGAGCACGTCTTCGGCTTCATCGAGGGCCCCGACCACGCCCGCAAGCCCGGGGCCGACCACGTCACGGCCCTCGCGGCCGCTTTCCACGACCTCGTGTACTACCAAGTCGACGACGGCCTCCCGCCCGAGCTCGCCGGCGTCCTCGGCCCCTTCCTCGAGCGGGAAGGCGATCGGACCCGCCTTACCTCGCGCGCCGAGCCTTCACGCGACCCGGCCTACGCGGACTGCCTCGCGGCATTCGGCTTCGAGCCGGGCCAGGAGCTCAAGAGCTCAAGCGGCCTCAACGAGTTCCTCTCGGCCCTCGCCATGGCCAAGACCCTCGAGCGGCATCTGCCCAGGGAAGCCTTGGTGGCGGTCGCCGCCTGCGTCGAGGCCTCCATCCCCTTCCGCGGCCTGGACTCGAGTGGCAGAGGCGTCGGCGAGGCCCTCGAATCGAGGCTCCTGTCTCTCTCGCGCGAGGGAGGACTCGAGAGCTCGGCCGAGGATATACGCTCCATGGTCGCCCGGGCGATCGCCTTCGCCAACGAGGACGTCAAGGATTTCGCCCTGCCCGACCCCGGCCTCTTCCTCTCCAACACCTGGAAGCTCCTGCCCGAGTCGAACGCGGCGCTCCGGCACCGGGGATCCTTCAGCATCGTGGAGTACCGCGTCGCCCTGCAGAAGATGCGGGGCTTCTTCCGCTCCCTCGCACCCGACCGCGTCTACCATAGCTACGATGGCAGGCCGGACGAAGGGGAGATGGCCCGGCTCGCCGAAGCCACGAAGCGCAACCTCGATTTCGCCCAGACCTACATGATGGCCAAGCTCCTCGCGGTGGCCCTCCTGGAGGCGACCGCCCAGGTATCGGGAGGGGACGCGCCGATGGCCCTCTTCATGGGGGATCTCCCGGCCGAGGGCGAGAGCCTCGAGAGCCTCTCCTCCTTCCTGCCGGAAATCCCGGTCCCGGCCTGGCTCTCCACCGAGAACCCCGTCTACCGCCTCCTCAAGGACGGCCGCCTCGACGAGTCGGCCTTCGACCTCAAGAACTCCCCCCTCGCGCTCTATCTTTATCACCGCCTGCATCCCGCCGCCTGGGGCGAGCGGGCGCGGACCGCGGAGGACTTCTTCGCCGGCCGCCTCTCGCCCTCCGCCTACCTCGAGGGCTTCGAGCCCGCCTTCCTGGACGAGTTCCTCGGCGCCTGCGCGCGGATGCTCCCCACGAGGGCCGGGCGCATCGGGGCCTGGCTCGAGGGCGTGAAACGGGCCTAAGGCCCCCCTCGCCAGGAGGGGCTCGACTCGAAACGGAGGCGCCGGCCGCGGCTGTCCTCGAAAGCCAGGCTCGCGCAATGGAGGGCCTGGCCAGGCAGGACCAGGCGAGCCCGATCCTCGTCGCTGAGGCGCCCCTCGCTGAAGCGGATGAACATGAGCTCGTCCAGGCCGTAGAGCTTGTCCCCGACGATGGGATGGCCGAGCTCAAGGAGGGTGGCTCGGATCTGGTGGGTCCGCCCCGTCAAGGTCCGGGCCCGGACGAGGCTGAAGGCGCCGAGCCCGCGCTCGAGCCGGAACTCCGTGGCGCAGGCCTGGGCGGCCGCGGCCTCGTTCGGTTGCGGGCCCGCGGCGTCCCCGCCCGGGGGCAGGGCGGCGAGATACCTCATTTTCTTCCGCACGAGGCTCGCCCTATCCCGAAGGAGGAAGCCTCGGGCCTCGATGCATTCCGGGAAGGAACCGTGGACGAGGGCCAGGTAGTCCTTCTCGAGCCTGCCCGAGCTTCGCTGCTCCTGGGCCGCTGCCATCGCGGCCGGGCCCCTGCAGGCCAGGACGAGGCCCGAGGTCTCCCGGTCGAGCCTCGTGGCTATGCCGACCTCGCCGAAGCGGCTCTCGAGGAGGCGGGACAAACTGTGCTCGAAAAAGGCCCCGCCCGGATGGCAGGGCAGGAAGGCGGGCTTGTCGACGACGAGGAAGTCCCCGTCCTCGTAGAGCAGCTCGTAGGATGCGTCGACCTCGGGCTCCCCGCGGGGCGGGGGATCGAAGGCGACGAGCTCTCCGCGATCGAGGCGCCGACCCGCCTCGGCGACCGCCCCGTCCACGCGGAGCCTTCCCTCCGCGAGCATCCGCAGCCAGCCTGCCTCGTCGAGGTAGCTGAATCTCCCGGCGAGCCAGGACTCGATCCTCGAGCCCGCGGCTTCGGCGGGAACCCGCGACTCCGCCCTGCGTTTCATCGCCCTGGATCATAGACGCTTCGGGGGCGGCTTTGTAGTATCGGCTGGATGCTCTTCATCTACCCGCCGGCCTCGAGGAGCTCCGAGCCTCCCCTCGGCATAGCCCGCCTCGCGGGACTGCTCCGTTCCCGCGGCCTCCGGGCCGGCTGCCTCGACCTCTGCCAGGAGGGGCTGGACTATCTCCTCGCGCTTCCGGAGCCCTCCTCCGGCGCCGAGCTCTCGGCCTGGGAGCGGGGCGCCTTGCGGCGCCGCGGGCGGAACCTCGAGCTCCTCCGCGGGGGGGGTGCCTTCGGCTCGATCGACCGCTATCGCCGCGTCGTCCTCGACCTGAACCGCGCCTTCAAGACCCTCTCCGCCCCCGCGGGCGTCCAGGCGAGCCTGGCCGACTACCGGGACGGCGGCCTATCGCCCCTGCGGCGGGAGGACCTCCTCGAAGCCGCAGCGCGCTTCGAGGAGAACCTCTTCTATCCCCTTTTCTCCCGGCGCATCGAGGAGGAGATCGAGCGCCTCCGCCCGGCCGCGCTCGGCCTCTCCCTCTCCTTCCTGAGCCAAGCCCTCTGCGGCTTCGCGATCGCCGGCTACCTCAAGGAAGCCCACCCCGAGCTTCCCCTCATGCTCGGGGGCAGCCTCGTCGGCTCCTGGGCTGCCCAGGGGGTCCTCCCTCCGGGCGAGAGCTTCGGCGGCCTCGTCGACGCCATCCTGCCCGGCCGGGGAGAGGCTCCCCTCCTCGCGCGGCTCGGCGAGCTCGGCAGCCTCGCCGCGGAGGGCCCGAGCCGGCCCGGGGCGAGCCTCCTCAGGCTGAACCGAGTCCCCAGCGCCGCCCCTGACTTCTCGGATCTGGCCCATCTATCATATCTCGCCCCCGTCGCCGTGGCGCCCTACAATTTTTCCTGGGGCTGCCCCTGGAGGCGCTGCCGCTTCTGCCCCGAGACGGCCGAGCGATCGGCCTACGCGGCCCTCAGCGCCGACGAGGCGATGCGCGAGCTCGGCGAGCTCGTCGCCCGCGCGGAACCGGGGCTCCTCCACTTCTGCGACAACGAGATAGCTCCCCTCTACCTCCGCTCCCTCGCCGCCTCGCCTCCCGGCCCGCGCTGGTACGGCTTCGCGCGCTTCGGCCCCCTCCTCGCCGAGCCCGGCTTCTGCGCCGCCCTCGCGGCCTCGGGCTGCGCCCTCCTCCAGCTCGGCCTCGAGTCGGGCGACCAGGCCGTCCTCGACGCGATGGGGAAGGGAACCCGGCTCGAGGAGATCGATCTCGCCCTGGAGAACCTCGCCGAGGCCGGCATCGCGGCCTACCTCTACCTCCTCTTCGGCACGCCCTCGGAAGGCCGGGACGCGGCCCTGCGGACCCGGGATTTCGTGGCGTCGCGAGCCGACCGCATCGGATTCCTCAACGTGGCCGTCTTCAACCTGCCCGCGAGGAGCGAGGACGCGGCCCGCCTCGAGACGAGGCCCTTCTACGAGGGAGAGCTCGGGCTCTACAGGGATTTCCGCCATCCCCTCGGCTGGGACCGAACGGCGATCAGGTCCTTCCTCGCGCGGGATTTCGAGTCCGAGCCCGCCATAGCCGCGATACTCGCGCGGAATCCTCCCGTCTTCACCTCGAGCCACGCGGCCTTCTTCACGCCTCTCCGCTAGGCCCCATGCCCAGGTACCGGGGCCTGCCGGACACTCGCGCCTTCTCGATCTGCAGGCGCTGCATCGCGTCGAAGGCCGCGAGGAGGCGGGCCTTGTCGGGATAGGAATCGAGGCCCGCGGCCTCGAGGGCGAGGAGGAGCTCGTGGGCCGCCTCGAGGGTCGAGAGGCAGTACTCGCGGGGCTGGCGCTTGATGACGAAGCGGCTCGGCTCGCGAGGCAGGAACTTTACCTGGGGGAGCTCGAGGAGGCAGGGACTCGCGCGGAGCACGCTCCTCGCGCAGGCCCAGGTCGAGTCGATGAGGAAGACGACCAGGCGCCTCCCGCCGAGGGACCCGGAGGGGAAGCCTCCCTCGGAGAGGTTGAGCGCCCGGGGGCCGGGGTAGAGGAGGACGGGATAGTTCGCGGGATCCTCGACGAGCTCGCGGTAGCGCGGGATCTCGCCGAAGGCGAGTCCCGGTATGATCTCGCTGTTCGCGAGATTGAGGCAGGTCAGGCGGCCGGTGGCGCATTTCTCGCGCTTCCACTCCATGGGGTGCATGAGGAGGACTATGCGCGTCCTCGTCTCCATGGGCGGCTCCTTGGGACAGAGACAGTACTCCTTGGGACGGCGGCAACGGTAGCAGGTTTCTCGCGGCACGGAACGACCTTCCTCGCTGCCGAGTCTTGCACGGCGGAGCGGGGCGCTTAAAGCCCCCCGGACGCCAGAATTCCTCTTTCCTATAGTTCCTCGCTTGACGCCGCACGGCAGTCACGATATTATGCAACCGGTTTCAAAATGAAGGAAGAAAAGCTCCGCACCATAGCGGATATCGCCCAACTCGCCGGCGTCTCGAAGTCGACGGTATCCCGCGCCCTCAACGATAGCCCGCTGATAAGCCTCGAAACGAAGGAGCGCATCGCCGCCATAGCCCTGAGCCATGGCTTCAATCCGAGCGCTGCCGCCCGCAGCCTGAGCCGGCGCTCGAGCCGCACGATCGGCTTCGTGACCCACGCCTACGCTTCGGAGGGCTGCGGCATCACCGATCCCTTCAGCCTCGAGATCATGGGAGGCATCGCCAAGGGCCTGGCCAGCCTGGGCTACGACCTCCTCATCCTCCACGTGGATCCGAGGTCCACCGACTGGGCCGACCGCTACCTCGACTCTGGACAGGTGGACGGCTTCATCCTCATGACCTCCGAGCGCAAGCGCAAGCATATCGACCACCTCCTCGAGATTGGGGCCCCCTTCATCGCCTGGGGCTTGGACGGGACGGAGTACTGCAGCGTCTGCGGGGATAATCGGCGGGGCGGGAAGCTCGCCGCCGAGCGCCTCCTCGCCACCGGCAGGAGGCGGCCCGCCTTCATCGGCGGCCCCCGGATCGAATCGGAGGTCCAGGAACGCTATCGGGGCTTCGCCGAAACCCTCGCCGCGGCGGGACTCCGCCTCGACCCGGCGCTGGTATTCTATGGCGATTTCGAGGAGGGCAGGGGAGCCTCCCTGGCCGCGGAGCTCGTCGATCGGCATTCCGGCATCGATGCCATCTTCGCGAACAGCGACCTCATGGCCATCGGGGCCATCCGCAGCCTCCTGGCCCGGGGAGTCCGCGTACCCGAGGAGGTCGCCGTCATCGGCTTCGACGACCTCGGCCTATCCTCGTACGTGAGCCCAGCCCTCACCACGATCAGCCAGCATATTGGGATGGCGGGCACCATACTCGCCCGGGATATGGTCGCCTTCCTCTCGACGAAGACGGTGACCCGCAGCACGGTCCCTGTAGAACTGCTGGTTCGGAGCTCGGCGTAGTTTTTATTTTATCCAATTTGCAACCGGTTGCATGGAGGCGCAATGCAGGACACAAAACCTACGAGCTATCATACCCTCGTCAGCGATCCGGCGGCCGAGCGGGCCTGGCTGGAGGAGGTGGAGCGCGATGCGGCTGAACGAGCTTTCCTTCGGGCCCGGAGGATATCGTTTTTCCGTTCCTCCTTCCGCCTCTGCCCTCGGATCGCGCTAGGCGAGAGGGGCGAGCCCGTCGTCGCCGGTTGGATCGACGCGGAAGGACGCATCCATCGAGGCCTCCCCCTCCTCGGCAGGGGCCTCGCCAGACCCTGGATCAGGGCCTATCTCGGAGAAGAGCTGCCCCTGCTCCGCCTTCGCCTCGCCCCCGAGGGCGCCTACGTCGAGGGCGGTCAAGCTGGCACGCTCCTCCTCAGCATACTCGAAGCGAAAGGGCTGCTCGCTTCGGAGTATGTATGGCGAGTCAGCGAGTATGCAACCGATTGCGATTTGCTTTCCTGCAGACGTACGTATGCTACAGCCGAGGTCGGGCGCGATCGCGCCTGTTGAACCGGTTGGCGCTGATGCCGGGCAGCGGGAAGGATTAGCCGAGAAGGGGGGGAGAGCGCTTGAAGAACCTTCGCGAATAGGAGGGGTGGGGCGCGGGGCAGCGCGACAAGAATCGCGATCTAGTGAGCGATTCGAGGCGCGCTGAACCTTCGAAGGTTCCCATCCCCGCACTACGCCTCTCAATGAAGTTCGATACAGGGCTAGAAGGGAAGCTTGTGGGGCAGGCCCAGCTTCTCCTTGACCTGCGTGAAGGCCTTCTTGAGGGGATCGTTGAAGGGCACGCCCTTGTCCTTGCGGAAGAGCCAGGTCTCGTGCTCCTTCTCGCCGGGGGTGTAGATGCGCGCGGCCCCCGGCGCCTTCTTCGAGGCGCGGAGCTGGCGGCAGATCTCGCCGACCTGCTTCTTGAACTTGTCGAGCTCGACGAAGTTCTCGATCTTGATGGCGAGGAAGCTGTGGCCGAGCTCGATGGAGCAGGGCTTGCCGTTCGCGTCCACGCCGATGAGGGCCTTCATGAAATTTGCCTGGGAGAGGCAGGAGGAAAGGAGCTCCACGGTGAGGGTGTTGCCGTAGCCCTTGTAGCCGCCCAGGTCCTCGCCGAGGCCGCCCAGGGGGGTGAGGGCCGCGAGGTCCTTGGTCAGGTCGACGAGGACCTGCTGCGTGTCGTGGCGGTACTTGCCGTCCTGGCCGATGACCCAGCCGTCGGGCAGCTCCTTGCCCAGCCTGCCGTAGAGCTCGAGCTTGCCGCGCTGCGTGACCGAGGTCGCATAGTCGGGCATGTAGGGGAAATCCTCGTCGGAAGGCATGCCCCAGGTCATGGGGTTGGTGCCGAGCATGGGCTCGACGCCCCAGGTCGGGGCGATGGAGGGGCGGGCGCTCGTGGTGGTCATGCCGATCATGCCGCGGTCGATAGCCATCTGGGGGTAGTAGAAGGCCGCTCCGTAATGGGTCGAGTTTCGGACTACGGTCATGCCCAGGCCGCATTTGTCGGCCTTCTCGATGGCCATCTGCATGGCGCGCTTGGCGATATAGTGGCCCATGCCGTTGTGGCCGTCGATGACGGCGGTGCTCGGGCTCTCCTTGACGACCTCGAAATCGGTCTTCGGATTCTGGGTTCCGGCCCAGATGCGGTCCAGGTAGATCGGCTTGAAGCGGCCCACGCCGTGGGAATCGACCCCGCGCTTGTCGGCGGCTATGAGGACGTTGGCGCAGACGACCGCCTCCTCGTGCGGCACGCCGATGGCCTCGAAGCCCGCGCGCATGAAATCCTCGACCTCGTCGAAGGCCCACCAGGTCACGCGATCATCCATCTCTAGACTCCTCTCTCGCGAATGTAAGCGATAGTATAGCCTCTTTCTCGCGATAGCGGAAGGATGGAGGCGCCTCGGCCGGGCATGCGCTATACTGTGGGCAGCGAGAAACCAGTCGGAGGGACCAATGAGGACGAGGAAAGCATTCCTGTTCGCGGTCGCCTTCATCGCGGCCGCCGCGGCCGCCGCCCTCGAGGCCGCGGCCGGCTCCATCCTCTCCCTTTCAGGGGAAGTCAGGATCGACGCCTTCGGCAGGGGCTCCTTCATACCGGCCCTCGCGGGAGACTCGCTCTACCGATCGAGCGTGATCGCGACGGGAGCGACGGGCCAGGCCCTGCTGCGGCTCGGCGGGCAGGAGATCGCCGTCCCGCCCGGCTCGCGGTCGGCCGTCGCGGAGCTCATCAAGCTAGCCGAGCGGAAGAAGTCGCTCTCCTTCTTCAAGCCCCTCGCCGAGCTCATCCGCGTTATCGGGGAGTCGGCGGGAGGGAGGGAGGACCTCAGCCTCGGCACCCGGGCCGCCGAGGCGGGCGCTCAGGCGAAGCAGGAGTGGTACCTCGAGGACAGCGCCGAGTCCCTCTACCGGGAAGCAATGGAGAAACTCGATACGGGAGAGTACCGAGCCGCCCTCGCGACCCTGGCCAGGGCCCCCGTGGAGCCCGGGGAGCCCCTCTTCGTCGAGATCCGCCGGGCCCAGGGCAGCTGCCACTTCGCCCTCGATTCCTTCGGCGAAGCCGAGCTCGCCTTCGCCGACGCCTCGCAGCTTGCCGCGACCTCGGGAGGGGCGGCCTATCCCGTCGAGCTCCGCTCAAGCCTCCTCTTCGAGCTGGGCGCGTCGCGCTTCATGCTCGGCAAGGACGCCCAGGCCGTCGCCCCCCTCGAGACATCGCTCGCCGGCCTTCCCGAGCCCCTGGCTCCCCACGCGTATTACTTCCTGATCAAGGCCCTCTACGCCTCGGGGAACGCGCGCGGGGCCGCCCAGGCCCTCGACCGGGCCCGGGCGAAGTTCAAGGGCGGGCCCTACGCCGAGCGTTTCGCCCTCGGCCTCGACGAGCTCTAGGATCCTGCCGTGCGCCGCGCCCTCCTCGTCCTCCTCGCGGGCCTCGCCGCCGGCTCCCTCTTCCTCGGCGAGGAGAATCCCGCCGAGCTGCTCAGCCTCGACCTCCGCTTCGCCGCGGCCGCCGCCCTCGAGCCCCGGGGAGAGATCTCGGAGCGGGTGGCGATCGTCCTCATGGACCGAGGCTCGGAGGAGGCCCTCGGCAGGCCGGCGGGCGTCTCCTGGAGGAGATACCACCCGAGCCTCGTCGATACGCTCCTGGCTTCAGGCGCCGCCCTCGTGGCCTTCGACGCCGAATTCGCCGAGGAATCCCCGGAATGGGACGCGGCGCTCGGCTCCGCCTTCCGCGCCTCGGGCCGCGTCGTCGCGGGGGAATCCTTTCCCGGCGGCACGGCCTCCTCCCTTCGCGCTTCCTTCGCCGCCATCGGCGACCTGCGCATCCGGAGCTATTATTCGGTCCCGCGCCGCGTGCTCCCCACGACGCCGCCCCCCCTCTGCGCCGCGGCGGCCCGCATCCTCGCGGCCCGCGAGGAGATCCCGGCGCCGGAGCTGAGCCCCGCGGGCTTCTGGATCGATTTCCGAAAGCCCCCGGCCTACTTCCCGGCCCTGCCCTACGCCGCCGTCCTCGGGGCGAAGGAGGGCAGGGCCGCGGACGAGGCCAGGACCCCATTATCGGTCTTCGCGGGCAAAGCCGTCCTCGTCGGCGACGCGGTCGGGTCCGACCGGCATCCCTTCCCCAACAGCCTCGGCCTGAAGCGCCCGGGCGTCCTCGGCCAGGCCTACGCACTGGAGACCCTCCTCGAAGGCTCGTCCATCGCGGGGCCGGATACCCGGGGCCGCTTCCTCGTCCTCGCCGGGGCCGCGGCCCTCGCCGTCGCGGGCTCTTCGGCGAGGCGGCGATGGCTTCGCGTCGCCGCCGGCATCGGCCTCCCCCTCGCCGCGCTCGCGAGCGGCCTTATCCTCCTCGCCTCCACGGGCTTCTGGCTTCCCCTCGCGCCGATCCTCGCCGCCTTCTCGGCGGCCTTCCTCGCCGATCGCGCCGCGCGGCGCCGGGAGCTCCGCTCGAGGCTGGCCAAGGCGGTGGGCTTCGATCCCTCTTTAGCCGAGGCCTTCCGCGCCGAGGCGGCCAAGGCGGGCGGCACCCTCGAGCGGGAGGCGGCCATCCTCGTGGCCGACGTCAGGGGCTCCACCCGCTTCGTCTCGGAGGCAGGCCCCCGAGTCGCGGCGCGGGTCATGGGGGAATACCTCGCGGCGATGGAGCGCTGCGTGACCGCGGAGGGCGGCTACGTCAACAAATTCGTCGGGGACGAGATAGTCGCCGTCTTCGGCTTCCCCCTGGCCGCGGAGGGCTGCGCCTCGCGGGCGCTCCGCGCAGCCCTGGCTATGTTCGCCTCGCTCGAGGAGCTCAAGCGAGCCTGGGAGGGCGGGGGCCTGCCCCAGCTGGCCGGCATGGGCGTCGGCCTGGATTACGGCCCCGCCAGCTTCTTCGAGGTGGGGGGGAGGAGCAAGAGCCAGTTCGACCTGGTCGGCGACTGCATCAACGGCGCTTCGAGGATAGAGGCCATGACCAAGGAGCTCGGGGAGCCCCTCCTCGTCTCGGGAGAGCTCCTCGCCCGGCTCGACGAGCAGCTCCGCTCCGGGTTCCGCTTGAAGGCTAAGGCGAGCATCCGCGGCCAGGGGGAGCGGGAGCTCTACGCGAGGTAGTCGGGCTTCACCCGGGACATCGAGGCGAAGAGGTTGCGCTTCTGGTCGCTCGATCCGCCCGTGAGCTCGGCGATCTTGGCCCGCACCTCCCTTCGGCGCGAGGCGCCGTCGAAGCCGCAGCTGCAGGTGATGGAGCGGAAGCCCTTCTCCTCCGCGAAGGCGATGATCTGCCGCTCCTCGCAGAGGGCGAGGGGGCGGATCACCGCCAAGGGATACTTCGCGTAGCGCACGACCGGCGGCATCGTGGAGATCTCGGCCTTGTGCAGCATGTTCATGATGAGGGTCTCGACGATGTCGTCGAGGTGGTGGCCGAGGGCGATTTTATTGAAGCCCTTGGCCATGGCGTAGCGGATAAGCTCGGTCCTCCGCTGGGTCGAGCACCAGTAGCAGTTCATCGACTCGCCCGGCTTCAGGCGCTCCCGCACCGGGACGAAGAGGCGCTCGAGGGGGATGCCCCACTCGGCGAAGCGGGCGTCGAGGGCGCGGAAATCGTGGCGCTCCCCGATATCGGTGTCGATGTGGAGGGCGGCGATCTCGTAGCGCTCCGGCCACCAGCGCCGCTTGAGGGCGAGGTCGTAGGCCAAGGCGGTGGAGTCCTTCCCTCCCGAGGTCCCGATGAGGATCCGGTCGCCGTCGCCGATCATCTCGTAGCGCCGCAAGGCGACTTCGACGAGCTTGGCGACCGTAGTTTCGGCGTTCTTCATGTCTGCGGCTTTATCGAGCGGAGGGGCGGGGGCGGATGGAGGGGCGCGATGCGCGCGCCTGTCGCCATCGAAGGGGCCGCCGAGACCGGCGGCCCCTTCGATGTGGGCAGCGGCGCTTACTTGGCGCCGAGGATGGCGTCCTTGCAGGCCTTGGAAACGGTCATCTTGACCGCGGTCTTGGCGGGGATCTTGATGGCCTCGCCGGTGGCGGGGTTGCGGCCGACGCGGGCCTTGCGCTTGTTGAGCTTGAGGATGCCGAGGCCGGGGACCGCGAACTTCTTGTTCTTCTTGGTCTCGCGATAGGCGAGCTCGACGAGGGACTCGAGGAAGGCGGCGACCTGCTTCTTGGTGAGCTCGTTCTTCTCGGCGAGCTGCGCGATGATCTGCGCCTTCGTCATGGCCTTGGGAGCGGTTTCTTTAGCTGTGGGCATTGTCATCTCCTTTGCGAGTTTCCGTTATAATAGCGCCGCGGCTCGGTATTCGCAAGCCTTTTCGCGCGGTAATGCGCGAAAAGGCCCGTTTTTACGCCTCAGAATTCCTTATCGCCGGCGATCGAGGAATTCGCGCAGGGCTTCGGCCCTCCGCTCGCTCCTCGCGCGAAGGCGGGCCACGAAGGCGGGCAGGAAATAGCTTCCCTCCGATCCTTGGACGGGCCCGAGGAGGCCCAGGCCGCAGACCTCCTCGACCCGCGATACGGCCCGGTGGAACTGGAGGGCGAGCTTGAGGAGGGTCCAGGTCAGGGCCGCCCAGCCGAAGGCCGCGATCTGCAAGGAGCTCGCCCCGGGGACGAGGCAGGAGGCGAGGAGGAGCATATCGAGGAAGGCGAGGTCGGCGGGGAAATAGCCGTATTCCAGGCCCATGAGGCGTTCGCGGAGGAGGTCGCCCGAGAAGCGCGACGCGCTGAAGCCCAGGAGGAGCCCGCCGAACAGCGTGCCCATGGGCCCGACCCGGGCGGAGGCGAGGTGGGTCCAGAGGGCGAGGGGGGCGAGGCCGGCGAGCATGGCGGCGAGCCTCTCCAGCCCACCCGTCGTCGAGAGGCAGCGGAGGCTGACCGCGAGGACGGAGATGCCGTAGAAAGCGAAGACGAGCTGTATCGGCGCCAGCCCGAGGGGGAGGGGCCTGGCCCAGAAATCGTAGCCGGTGGCTCCGATGGCGATGAGCAGGGCGATGTTGAGGAAGACCCCCTCGTCGGCCGAGAGGGGATCGAAGACGAGGATGCCGGTCTTCCGAACGGCCTCGAGGGTCAAGAAGTCGGCGGCCGCGAAAAGGGCGACGAGGAGGGCCGCGAGGAGGGGAGGGAGGACCGGGAAGGCGAGGATGAGGCCCAAGGGGAGGAGGAAGGCGTTGAAGGAATCGAACCAGTGGTCGACGAACTCGCCCAGGGGCCCCGCCGCACCCGTCCTCCTGGCCTGCATCCCGTCGAGGGCGTCGAGGGTGTGGTAGAAGAAAATAGATCCCGCCGCTAGGAAGAAGAGCCAGGACGGCGCTCCTCCTCGCAGGCCGGCTGGACCCCAGGGTATCCCGGCGAGGAGGATGAAGGCGAACCAGGAGCCGAGGTTCCCGACCATGCTCAGCATGTTCGCGTTGGCGCCCGGCGGTATAGCCTTGATGGCGAGCGCCCACCAGTGACGAAGCAAATATTTATCTAACAACGAATTATTTATGCTCTTGTAGGAATAGCGCAGGGGGCGCTCGGGATCGACGTACCGTTCCATGCCTGACCTTGCCCGATCGTTACGCGTTGTATGAGTACCGCGGTAATAAATAATACCGAGGCGAGGAGGGGAGGGGCAAGGGTAGGCCGCGGCATTACTTGAGGCGCGGGGAAGCGAAAGGCTATACTGCGGCGCGGAGGAAGCAATGAACGCAGCTCTCGAGGCCCTCAAGGAACGCGGTTTCATCCAGCAGTGCACCGACCTGGAAGGACTGTCCAAGGTCATGGACTCAGGCCCGATCACCTTGTACGAAGGCTGCGACCCCACGGGCCCCTCCCTCCACATCGGGCACATGGTGCCCTATTTCGCCATGCGCCACCTCCACGAGGCCGGGCATAGGGTGATCGTCCTCATGGGGGGCGGCACCGCGCGCATCGGCGACCCTTCGGGCAAGACCACCATGCGACAGATCATCTCCTACGAGGAGATCGACGCCAACACCAGGCGCTTCCTCGGCCAGATCGACCGCTTTCTCGCGCTCGACGGAACGACCATGTACGCCGAGAACAACAAGAACTGGCTCGCCGACCTCAACTACATCGACTTCCTCCGCGACATCGGCCGGCATTTCTCGGTCAACCGCATGCTCTCCTTCGAGGCCTATAAGATGCGGATGGAGACGGGCCTCTCCTTCATCGAGTTCAACTACCAGCTCCTCCAGAGCTACGATTTCCTCCAGCTCTACAAGCGCCACGGCTGCCGCCTCCAGATCGGCGGCGACGACCAGTGGGGCAACATCGTCGCGGGCATCGAGCTCATCAGGCGGGTCGAGGGAGCCGAGTGCTTCGGCCTCACCTTCCCCCTGGTCATGACGAGCGACGGCAAGAAGATGGGCAAGACCGAGAAAGGCGCCCTCTTCCTCGACCCCGCCATGACCAGCCCCTACGAGTTCTTCCAGTACTGGCGCAACGTCACGGACGCCGACGTCGAGCGCTTCCTCCTCATGTTCACCTTCCTCCCCCTCGCCGAGTGCAAGGCCCTCGCGGCCAAGAAGGACGCCGAGCTCAACGAGTCGAAGGCCCGCCTCGCCTGGGAGGTAACGGCCCTCATCCACGGCAGGGCGGAGGCGGACAAGGCCCTCGCCGCGGCCAAGGCGGCCTTCGGCGGCGCGGGCGCGGGCGACCTCTCGCAGGTCCCCTCCAAGCCCCTGGCCCGCGCCGAGCTCGAGAAGGGCATGGGGGTCCTCGACCTCTTCGTCTACTCGGGCCTCGTCCCCTCGAAGAGCGAGGCCCGCCGCCTCGTCCAGCAGGGAGGGGCCGTCGTCAACGACCGGAAGATCGAGGACGAGAAGGCTTCCATCGACGCGAGCTGGCTCGACGCCGAAGGGGCCCTCATGCTCCGCGCCGGCAAGAAGCGCGTCTTCAGGCTGCTCGCCTCCTAGCCGAGCGCGGAGTCCCCATGACCCAGCGCAAGCTCGATTCCTTCGCCGCCGCCTACGCGCGCTCCATGAAGCCGCGGGGCATGGACGGCCCCATCGACCTCTACCTCTACCGCCCTATAGGCTTCGCGATCGCCTGGCTCCTCTCCTTCACGAAGGCGAGCCCGAACCAGGTGACGGCCCTCAGCATCGCGGTCGGCCTCGGGGCCGGGCTCGCGGCGGCCCTCGGCGGCCCTCCGGCCTTCCTCGCCTGCGCCATCCTCTTCCAGCTCGCCAACTGCCTTGACTGCGCCGACGGCCAGCTCGCCCGCCTGACGGGCCGGCGCTCGGAGCTCGGCCGGGTCATCGACGGCCTGGCGGACCTGGCGGTCAACCTCAGCGTCTTCCTGGGCGTCCTCGCCGGCCTCCTGCGCTCGGGCGCGCCCGCAGTCCCGACGGCGATCATGGTCGTGGCCGGAGGCTTTGCCAAGATAGCCAGCTGCATGTACTACGACCGGGCCATCACCCGCTACGAGGCGACCATGAGCGGGGCCGTCGAAGGCGCGGGCACCGCCAGCGAGCTGGCCTCCGCGCGGGAGCGCGCCGCGGCTGCCCGGGGCTCCGCGCGGCTCTTCTGGATCATATACGCCCACTACGTCAGGCTGCAGGAATGGGGAGAGGCCAAGACGCGGAGGGAAGGCGGCTCTCCCAAGCCCCTCGCCCTCGGCGAGGCCTCGAAGCGGGCCTATAGCGAGGCCATGCTCCCCCTCCTCTCGCTCTGGAGCTTCACCGGCCCGAGCGCGAGCGTCCTGTACTTCCTCTCCTTCGCCGCCCTCGGGAGGATAGACCTGTTCTTCAAGACCTGCCTCTTCCTGGCCCTGGCCTCGGTCGGCCTCCTCGCCCTGCAGCAGCTCGTCGAGCAAAGGCTGCGCGCCGAGCTCGGGAGGGAGCGGGCCTAGGGGCTCGGCCCTAGCCGCGCCGCGCGATCGAGGATAGGCTCTCGCGGATCTTCTCCCTGCGCTCCTCGTCCCCGCGGCCGAATGCGGCCACGAGGCCGACCAGCCACTGGCCCCCGTCCTCGCCGAGGGCGGCCAGCAGCGCCGCCTCGTCGAAGCCCTCGATGGGGCAGGAGTCGAGCCCCGCCGCCGCCGCGCCCGAGAGCATGTTCGCGCAGGCCAGGTAGGCCTGGGCCCTGGACCAGGCCTCGAGCCGGCCTTCCCCGGCGAGGAAGCCGTAGTAGCCGATGTAGTCGGCCCGGAAGACCGGGTGCCCGCCGGGGAAGCGCCCGGCCCGCGAGGCGACGAAATCCCCGTCCGGATCGTAGGCCTGCGCCCGGCGCACGAGGATGGCCACGACGAGGGAGGCCGAGCCGACGGCCTCCTGCCGGAAGCAGGCCTCGTAGAGGGGCCCGCCGATGCGGGCCCGGTCGGAGACGGAGCGGAAGAGCCAGGGCTCGAGGCCGAAGGATGAGGGAGAGAGCCGCCCGCACTCGAGGAGGTAGTCCTCGAGGCCCGGTTCGAGCGGACGGCCGTCGAAGCGCTTGCAGGCGTAGCGGCGGCGCATGAGCTCGAGAAAGGCGAGGGCGCCCTCGGGAAGGGAGGCGCCGCTCATGCGAGGGAGAGGGCCACGTCGAACATGTGGTCCAAGGCGGTCTGGCGCTCGAGGGGGCTCATCTCGACATGGCTCAGGTTGGAGTCCGAGCAGGTGAAGAGGGCCAGGGCCTTCTTCCCTAGGTAGGCCGCGTTGCAGTAGAGGGCGTAGCTCTCCATGTCGGTGGCGGCGCAGCCCATGCTGGCCCATTTCTTCCATCCTTCCTCCGGATCCAGGGCGCTGTAGAGCGAGAAGTGGTCCGAGGAGAAGACGTTGCCCACCCAATGGCGGTAGCCCCGCTCGCGGGCGGCGGCTACCGCCCGCTCGAGGAGGCCGTAGTCGGCGCAGGGCGAGAAGCTGCCGTGGAGCCCGTACTGCTCGGCGTAGCGGGAATCCGAGCTCGCGGTCATGGCGAAGGCGAGGTCGCCCACCTCGAGCTCGGGCCGCAGCCCCCCGCAGGTGCCGATGCGCACGATGGCCTCGACCCCGTAGAAGGCGAAGAGCTCGTAGGAGTAGATGCCCATCGAGGGGCCGCCCATGCCCGAGCCCATCACCGAGAGGGGCTTGCCCCGGTACTCCCCCGTGAAGCCGAGCATGTTCCGTATGCCGCTGAACTGCCGCGGGGAGCCCAGGTACTTCTCGGCCAAGTGCTTCGCCCGCAAGGGGTCGCCCGGCATGAGGACCAGGGGGGCGATCTCCCCCGAGCGGGCCGCGTTGTGCGGCGTCCCGTTCCGGTAGCGCTCGAGCCCGTCCCTCGCCATGCGTCCTCCCATCTCAGCTCGCGCCCTTCTCGTAGCTCTGCCCAGCGGCCCGCGGCGCGTAGTCCTTGCCCGAGAAGGCCACGAGGGTCACGAGGGTGATGGCGTAGGGCAGGATGCTGAAGAACTCGGGGGGCAGGGCGCGGAGCGCCTCGATGTTGACCACGTAGATGGCGAAGGCCACCGCAGCCCCGAAGAGGCAGGAGGCCCCCGCCACGCCCTTGGGGATCCAGCGGCCGAAGGCCACGGCCGCCAGTGCGATGAAGCCGGCCCCGTTGATCATGTTCTCCTTGTACTCGATGGTCTGGGTGAGGACGAGGCAGCCCCCGGCGAGGCCGGCGAAGGCCCCCGAGGCGAGGACGGCCCAGTAGCGCATGCGCCGGACGTCGATGCCCGCGGAGGCGGCGGCCTGGGGATTCTCGCCGCAGGCCCGGAGCCGCAGGCCCGCGGGCCGCTTGTACAGGAGGTACCAGACCGCGACGAGGAGGGCCAGGGCTATCCAGGCCGTCGGGTAGATGCCGCCCGGCCCGGCGCGCATGCCCTGGCGGAAGGAGCGCGTCCGCTCCTGCTTGAAGATGACCTGGCAGAGGAAGATGGTCACGCCGTTGGCCAGGAGGTTGATGCCCGTGCCCGAGACGACCTGGTCGGCGCTCAGGCTGATCGATGCGAAGGCGTGGATGAGGGAGACCAGGGCCCCGAGGGCCGTGGCCAAGGCGAGGGCGATCCATATCGAGGCTCCCGGCAGCCTCTCCTCGAGGAGGACGTTGGCCGCCGCCGCGGCGAAGGCGCCGAAGCCCATGAGCCCCTCGAGGGCGATGTTCACGACGCCCGATCGCTCGGAGATCATGCCCCCCAGGGCCGCGATGAGGATCGGCGAGACCATCATGAGGATGGAGGGCAGGAGGTTGAGGGCGCTACTCATCCCGCGGCTTCCCTTTCCTCGCCAGCTGCTTGGCCCGGGCCTCGAGGATGAGGCCGAAGCCCGAGCGGAGCGAGATGAACACGACGACGAGCCCCGAGATGATGTAGGTCACTTCCTTGGGGATCTGCCGGGACTGCATGAGGGGCTGGGCGGACTGGAGCATGCCGAAGAGGAGGCCCGCGAGGAAGGTCCCCGGCGCGCTGCTGTTGCCCACGAGGGCCACGGCGATCCCGTTGAAGCCGTAGTTGTCCAGCCCGGCGAGGACCCGCCCGTAGCCGAAGGAGCCCAGGCAGACGGCGCAGCCCGCCAGGCCTGCGAAGGCGCCCGAGATGGCCATCGACAGCACGGTGCTCCGCGTGACGTCGATGCCCGAGCAGCGGGCCGCGTCCTTGTTGAAGCCCGTAGCGCGGAGGGCGAAGCCCGTCCGCGTCTTCTCCATGAGGAACCAGAAGAAGAGGACCGACGCGAGCATGAGGTAGAAGCCCGTGTTGAGCCTGGAGCGGTTCGTCAGGCCCTCGAGCCAGGCGTTGCCCAGGCGGACGGTGGCCGGGAAGCTGGGCGTCTTGTAGGTGTTCGTCCCCGGGATGAGCATGGTGAGGTAGCGCGAGAGGTAGAGCGCGATGTAGTTCATCATGATGGTGGCCACGACCTCGGAGACCGCGTAGCGCGCCTTCAGGAAGCCGACGAGGCCGCCCCAGGCCGCCGCGGCCAGCATGCCCAGGAGGACGGCGAGGACCCAGTGGAGGATCGGGACCGGCGGCCCGTAGAAGGCGACGAACTGGGCGACGGTGAGGCCGACGATGTACTGCCCCTCGGCCCCGATGTTGAACAGGCCCGCCCGGGCGGCGAAGGCCATGGACAGGCCGCAGAGCACGAGGGGAGTCGAGGCGACGAGCCATTCGCCGATGTAGCGGGCGTTCCAGGTGCCGCGCGTGAGGTCGAAGCCCGAGACTACCTGGATGATGGCCCTATACATGTTCGCCGGGTCGCGGCCAACCGCGGCGACGAGGGCCGTCCCGACGAGGAAGCCGAGGATGACGACGAGGACCGACATGGCCGCGTCGGAACCCGCGAGCCGGACGATCGGGCCCCGGCCGAGCCCCGCCGCGCGCCGGGCCACCTAGGCCCCCGCCCCGGCGCCCTGCGCGCCGCCCGGGGCCCGGAGGCCCGCCATCATGGCGCCTATCGCGCGCTCGTCGGCCCCGGCCGCGTCCACGACCCCGACGATCTCGCCCTTGGAGATGGCGGCGATCCGGTCGCAGAGGTCGAGGATCTCGTCGAGCTCGTAGGATACGAGGAGGACGGCCCGGCCCTTGTCTCGCTCGGCGACGATGCGTCTATGTATATACTCTATCGCTCCCACGTCGAGGCCGCGCGTCGGCTGGGCCACGACCAGGAGCTCGGGCGAGAGGTCGATCTCGCGGGCGATGATGGCCTTCTGCTGGTTCCCTCCCGACATGGAGGAGGCCGTCGTGGCTGGCCCCTCGGCCGCGCGGATGTCGAACTGGCCGATCATCTCGGAGGCGTGCGCGGCCATGGCCTTGGGGCGGAGGATGCCGGCGAAGCCCGAGAAGGGAGGCCGGTCGAAGCTCTTGAGGGCGAGATTCTCGTCGAGGCGGAACTTGAGCACGAGGCCGTGCTTGTGCCGGTCCTCGGGCACGTGCCCCACGCCGAGCCTGATCCTTTCCCGTATGCCCAGGGCGGCTATGTCCCGGCCCTTGAGGAGGATTCGCCCGGCCTCGGGACTCGCGAGGCCGGTGATCGCCTCGATGAGCTCGGCCTGGCCGTTGCCGTCGACGCCCGCGAGGCCGACGATCTCGCCCGAGCGGACCTCGAGGTCGAGTCCGCGCACCGCGTCGAAGCCCTTCGCGTTCTTGACGGTCAGGCCCTCGATCTTGAGGACGAGCTCGCCCGGCCTGGCCGCAGCCTTGTCGACGCGGAACTTGACCTCGCGGCCGACCATCATCTCGGCCATGGCCTCCTCGCTCGTCGCGGCCACCTCCACCGTGCCGACGACCTTGCCGCGGCGCAGGACCGTGCAGCGCTCGGCCGCCTGCTTGATCTCGCGCAGCTTGTGGGTGATGAGGACGATGGTCTTGCCCTCGGAGCGGAGGCGCTCGAGTATGGCCATGAGCTCGTCGACCTCCTGCGGGGTAAGGACTGCCGTGGGCTCGTCGAAAATGAGGATGTCGGCGTTCCGGTACAGGATCTTGAGGATCTCGACCCGCTGCTGCATGCCCACGGTGATCGACTCGACCCTCGCGCGGGGATCCACCGACAGCCCGTACTGCCTCGACAGCTCGGCGACCCGGCGCTCGGCGAGGCCGAGATCGACGCCGCCTGTGCGGGTGCGCGGCTCGAGGCCGAGGACGATGTTCTCGGCCACCGTATAGTTGTGGACGAGCTTGAAGTGCTGGTGGACCATGCCGATGCCGAGGGCGTTGGCTTCGTTGGGGTCGTGGATGCGGACATCCGCGCCCCGTATGCGGATGGAGCCCGAGTCAGCTTCGTAGAGTCCGAAGAGGATCGACATGAGGGTGGACTTGCCGGCCCCGTTCTCGCCGAGGAGGGCGTGGATCTCGCCGTCGCGGACGCGCAGGTCGACCCCGTCGTTCGCGACCACTCCGGGGAAGACCTTGGTGATCCCGGCCATCTCTATCGCGTACTCGCCCATGTGCCTTCCTAGAGCGCCTGGATGAAGAAGCCTCAGGGCCGCAGAGGCGCAGAGCGGGAATCAGCAAGAAAGGGAAAACCGTAGAGCAAGGCGCTCCCCTTTCTGGCTCTTTCCGACCTTCGCCTCTGCGGATCTGCGGTTTAAACTTACCTAGGAGCCGTCGGGCTCAGTCGTCCTTGGCCTGGAGGTTCTGGGGGAAGCCCTTGGAGGCCTTGGCGTCGGCGTACTTCGCGAAGACCTTCACCTTGCCGGAGATGATGTCCTTCTTCACGGCGTTGAGCTTGGCGACGATGTCCTTGCCGAGCTCGGCGTTCTTGTCGGAGAAGCCCACGCCGTCGGACTTGGTATCGAAGACCATGACGCCGCCCTTGAAAGTGCCGGCCTTGATGGCCTTGAGGGCGTAAAGGGTCGAGGCCTCGACCTTCTTGATCATCGAGGTCAGGACGGCGGACTTGCCCTTGGCCGCGTCGTAGAGCCCGTCCTCGTACTGGTCGGAGTCGACGCCGATTGCCCAGACGTTCTTGCCCGCGGCGCGGTACTCCTTGGCCATGGCGATTGCGCCCGAGCCGGTGAAGCCCGCGGCCGAGAAGATGCAGTAGACGCCGGAGTCGTACCAGTTCTTGGCCTGGGCCTTGGCGAGCTCGGGCTTGGCCCAGTCGTTGGCGTAGTAGTCGAGGATCTGGGCGCCGGGGAGGACCGAGAGGATGCCCTGGACGTAGCCTACCTCGAACTTGGTGATGACCGCGCCGGGGATGCCGCCGATGAAGCCGAACTTCGGGTTCTTGATCTTGTCGGCCTTGGCCTTGAGGGCGGCCGCGACGCCGACCAGGTAGGAGCCCTCGTGCTCGGTGTAGGTGGCCTGCATGACGTTCGGGTGGTTCACCCAGTCCACGTCGACGATGAGGTACTTCTGGCTCGGGTACTGGGGCGCGACCTCGCCGAGGGCGTCGGCGAAGGTGAAGCCGGTGACGATGACGAGGTCGTAGCCCTCGTCCGAGGCCTGCTTGATGTTGGGTATGTACATGTCCTGGGTCTGGGCGGTGATGACGTCGTAGGCCGAGCCCTTCTTGCTCGGCTTGGCGAGGCTGTCGCCGTAGAACTCGAGGATGCCGCGCCAGGCCGCCGCGTTGAAGGACTTGTCGTCCACCCCGGAGACGTCGGTGAGGAGGCGGACCGTTGGATCGGCCGCGATCGCGGCCTGGGCCGCCATGAGGACGATCAGGGCGGCAAGCAGGACTTTCTTCATCGTGTACCTCCGTTTGGCAGAAGCTCGCGCCCTCGGGCGCCGGAGGAAATGATACGGCCGCCCGGGAGGGCCGTCAAGGCGAGGCGGCCCTCACGGGCGGCCGAAGGGAGGGCAGGCAGGCCGCCCGGGCAGCGAGGAGGCTACATCTCGGCGGCCATGTGGCCGTGGTAGTACTGGTCGCGGAGCTCGGAGACCTGCTTGTCCCGGAGGTAGTCGTCGAAGCTCATGTAGCGGTCGATGACGCCGCCGGGGCAGATCTCCACGATCCGGGTGGCGATCGAAGTGATGAACTCGTGGTCCTGGCTGGTGAAGAGGATGACCCCGGGGAACTCGACCAGGCCGTCGTTCAGGGCGGTGATGGCCTCGAGGTCGAGGTGGTTGGTCGGCTCGTCGAGGATGAGGCAGTTCGCCCCCGAGAGCATGAGCTTGGAGAGGACGCAGCGGACCTTCTCGCCGCCGGAGAGGACGCGGACGGGCTTCAGGGCCTCGTCGCCGGAGAAGAGCATGCGGCCGAGGAAGGAGCGGATGTAGGTCTCGTCCTCTGACTGGCTGTACTGCTGGAGCCACTCGGTGATGGAGAGATCCGAGTCGAAGAGCTTGGTGTTGTCCTTGGGGAAGTAGGACCAGGTGATGGTCTGGCCCCAGTACACGTCGCCGGAGTCGGCAAGCTCCTCCTCGGCGATGATCTGGAAGAGGCTCGTCTTGGCCAGGTGCTCGCGGCCCACGAAGGCGATCTTGTCGCCGCGGTTCACGGTGAGGTCGAAGCCCGAGAGCGCCGGCTCGCCCTCGACCTTCTTCGCGAGCCCCGCGACCCTGAGCACGTTGTTGCCGACGTCCCGCGCGGGATTGAAGCCGACGTAGGGGAAGCGGCGGGAGGAGGGGACGATGGAGTCGAGCTCGAGCTTCTCGAGGATCTTCTTGCGCGAGGTGGCCTGGCGGCTCTTGGAAGCGTTGGCCGAGAAGCGCTGGATGAACTCCTTGAGGTCCTTGGCCTTCTCCTCGTTGCGCTTCTTGAGGTCCTTCTGCTGCTGGACGAGGATGCGGTTCATCCGGTACCAGAAGTCGTAGTTGCCCGAGTACATCCGCATCTTGCCGTAGTCGATGTCGACGGTATGGGTGCAGACCGCGTTGAGGAAGTGGCGGTCGTGGGACACCACGATGACGATGTTCGGGAACTCGATGAGGTACTCCTCGAGCCAGGAGATCGAGTCGAGGTCGAGGCCGTTCGTGGGCTCGTCGAGGAGGAGTATGTCCGGATTGCCGAAGAGGGCCTGGGCGAGGAGGACGCGGACCTTGATGCCCTCGTCCACCTCCTTCATGAGGCGCTCGTGGAGGGACTCGGTCACGCCGAGGCCCGACAGGAGGATGGAGGCCTGGGCCTCGGCCTCCCAGCCCCCGAGCTCGGCGAACTCTCCCTCGAGCTCGCTGGCCCTGATGCCGTCGGCCTCGGTGAAGTCGGCCTTGGCGTAGAGGGCCTCGCGCTCGACCTTGACCTCGTGGAGCTTGGGCCAGCCCATGACCACGGTGTCGAGGACCCGATGCTCCTCGTAGGCGAAGTGATCCTGCTGGAGGACCGCCATGCGCTTGCGGGCGCCGATGGCTATCTCGCCCTTGTCCTGCTTGATCTCCCCCGAGAGGATGCGGAGGAAGGTGGACTTGCCCGCGCCGTTGGCGCCGATGATGCCGTAGCAGTTGCCCGGCGTGAACTTGAGGTTGACGTCCTTGAAAAGGGTGCGCTCCCCGAAGGCGAGCATGAGGTCGGTAACGGTTATCACGTAGTTATTATTCGCAAATAATGCGGTTTTCTGCAAGTAGTCGCGGCGGAATGGTCCTCTCGTGGCCCCTCTGGCCGGCGCCGCCCCGTAGACCTTCCTCCGCGGCTATGCTATCGAAGAGGGGTGCCAGCACGAGATAACCCTTCCCGGCCCGAGCTCCTCCTCCCCGCGGGCAGCTTCGACGCGGGCCTCGCCGCCATCGAAGGCGGGGCCGACGCCCTCTACTTCGGCTTCGCCGACTTCTCCGCCCGCAAGGCCGCCCGGAACCTCGATGCCCTCGAGTACCGCCGCCTCCTCCGCTTCGCGCGCGATCGGGGCCTGGCCCTCTACGCGGCGATAAACACGGTGATCCTCGAGACAGAGCTGCCTGCCCTCGCCGAGCTCCTCGCCTTCCTCGGAGCCTTCCCCCCCGACGCCGTCATCATCCAGGACTGGGGCCTCGCACGCCTCATCAAGGCCCGGCATCCGGGCATCGCCATCCACGCCTCGACCCAGACCGCGATCCAAGGGCCGGCGGCGGCCCGCATCGCCCTCGAGCTCGGAGCCTCGCGCCTCGTCCTGCCGCGGGAGACGAGCCTCGAGGCCATGGGCCGGCTCCACGCCGAGCTGCCCGAGCTGGAGCTCGAAGCCTTCGCGCACGGGGCCCTCTGCTACTCCTTCTCCGGCCTCTGCCTAGCATCCGGCCGCCTCCTCGGGCGCTCGGGCAACCGCGGCGAATGCGCCCAGGTCTGCCGCTCCTATTACGAGGCCGAGCCTCGGCCCGGCTTCGCGGGGGGACGGGGCTACTGGTTCTCCTGCCGCGACCTCGATCTCTCGAAGCGGGTAGGTGAGCTCGCGGCGGCGGGCATCCGCAGCCTCAAGGTCGAGGGCAGGATGAAGTCGCCCGAGTACTGCCACGCAGTAGCCCGGCTCTACCGCGGCGCCATAGATGGCCTGGATACGGCCGAGTTGGAAACGCGGCGCGAGGCCGCGGCCACCGCCTTCGCCCGCGAGGGCACGGAAGGCTGGCTCTTCGAGCGCGGCGGGGCCCGCCTCATCGACGCGTCCTTCCCCGGCCACCGGGGGAGCCGAGCGGGAACCTTCCGAGGCGGCGGCGGGGGAAAGGCGACCCTGGAGCTCGCCTCCTCCCTCGGCCTGCGGGACGGCCTTCTCGCCTTCGACGCTCAAGGCAGGCCCCTCCAATTCGCGGTGGCCGATCTCCGCGACAAGAGGACGGGCCGCCCCCTGAGCTCGGCCAGGCCCGGGGACCTCGTCGAGCTCGCCTGCCCCGGCTCTCCCCCGGCCGGCTCGGAGGCCCGCCGGATCTCCGATCGGCGCCAGGACCGGCGGGCGGCGAGCCCCGAGGAGTACCCCCCGGCCCTCCTCGAGCTCCCCCTCGAGCTCCGCTTCGCCGAGGGCCGGCTCTCGGGGACCATCGGCATCCCGTGCCTCGATGGCAGCATCGCGACAAGGATCGAGGCAGGCATCGAGCCCGGCCCCGAGCTTCCCGCCCAAGCCGCCCGCAACCCGGGAGGCTTCCTGAAGGCCCTTTCGGTCTTCGCCGAAGGCGGTGAGGCCGAATTCCGACTCCTGCCGAAGTCTGGGTCCGAGACCTTGCCCGATATCTTCGTTCCGCCCTCGATCCTCAAGCGCGAGAAGAACCGCTTCTATGCCCGGTCCGGCGAGCTCCTCGCCGAGGCCCGCTCGGCCTATGCCCGGGAATCCCCGCGCGCCGCCCTCGGCGCTGCGCGGGGCGCCCCTCGGCCGAAGGTCGGCTCCCCGCCCCGCGCGGCCCTCGTCTTCCCGCGCGAGGAGCTGCCCTCGGGCCTTCCCTTCGCCACGCCCCGAGTCCTGCGCGAGGGATGCGCGCTTCCGAGCCGCGAGGGAAGGCTCTGGCTCCCCCTCGCGCCCCTCGTGATCGACGATGCGGCCTACGCGGGCCTCGTGCGCGAGCGGGTCCGGGACGAGCTCGCGGGGGGCTCCAAGCTGGTCCTCGGCCTTGGAGCCCTCCACCATCTGGCCCTGGCTCGGGAACTCGTGGAACTGGAGGAGGCGGCCGAGGATAGCCTGGCTTTCTTCCTGGACATCCACCTCTACATCGCCAACAAGCTCGCCCTGGCCGCCTTCGACGAGCTCCTGCCGCGAATAGCCTTCGCCTACTCCTACCTCGAGGCCCCGTCCGGGACCGCCTTCGAAGCCGATCCCCGCCTGCCTCCCCTCGTACCCGTCGGGGAGGGCTTCGAGCCCCCCCTCTTCCTAAGCCTCGGCTGCCTGCGCAAGCAGCACGGATCCTCAGGCTCCTCCCCCGGCCCCGCCTCGGCCGCCTCCTGCCCGCCCGGCTGCGATCGGAGCTGGGCCTGCCGGCTCGCCGACCGGGATCGGCGCTACCTCGCTCTCGTCGAGGATTGCGTCAGCATGCTCTACCGCTTGAGGGTATACTAAAAGCCATGCGCCTCCTCCTCCTATCCGACCTCCACGGCGATTCCGCGCGGACGAGGAGCATCCTCTCCAAGGCGGGAGACCTCGACCTGATCCTCGCGGCCGGCGACCTCACGGAGTTCGGCGGGGCGCGGGAGCTCGACGAGATCCTGTCGGCCTTCGGCGGGCTCCTCCCGAAGCTGGTCGCCATCCCGGGCAATTGCGACCGAAGGACGGCCCGCGAGCGCCTCGCCGAGCTCGGCATCTCGGCCGACGGCCGCCTCGTCGAGCGCGGCGGCCTCCTCGTCGCCGGGGTAGGGGGAGGCTCGCTGCGCAGCGGCCTCACTCCCTACGAGCGCAGGGAGGACGAGCTCTCCGCGGCCCTCGAACCGGCCCTCGCCGAGGCCGGGCGCCGGGGCCCCCTCCTCGTCCTGAGCCACCAGCCCCCGAAGGGCACGGGCGCCGACGAGCGGCACGGGGCCTCGGTCGGCTCGACCTCCCTCCGCGCCCTCCTTGACGCGAGCGCCCCCCTCCTCTGGGCCTGCGGCCATATCCACGAGTCCCACTGCGCTCGGATGATCGGCCCGAGCCTCGTCGTGAATCCCGGACCGGCGAATCGGGGCCGCTACGCCATCCTCCGGATCGAGGAGGGGAAGCCCGGCTCCTTCGGCGCCTCGGCCGAGCTCTTCTCGTAGCGAAGGCCGATCTTCCGCCGAACTTCCCCGCCCGCCTGGCCTTTTCGCTCCATCCCGCCGATACTAATGTCTGGAGAGCAAGCGTGCGAAGAAGATCGGGCACTACGGGACTGCTCCAGAAAGCGGCCAAGCTCCGCGTCGCCAAGGGCCTATCCTCGACCGGCACGGGCGCCGTCATCGACGCGGAGCTCGGGGCCGGCTCGGGGATAAACGAGGATGACAAGCGCGAGATCCTCGAGGCCATCGACAAGGTAGCCCGCTCCAACCGTCTCTCGGCCGCCCCCGAGGCCCTCGAGGCCGCCCCGCGGCGCCGAGGCCTCGCCTTCCCCCTCCTCGTCAACGCCGCCGCCCTGGTCATCACCCTCCTCCTCATACTCGGCATACGCCGGGCCTTCGAGCTCAAGGAGTCGGCGTCCACGCGGGAGGGCGGGGCCATCTCCAGCGCCGAGGGCATGCTCATCCAGGAGATCAAGCGCGAGTCCGAGTCCCTGCTCAGGGAGAAGGATCGGGCGATCGAGGAGGCCTCGGCCAGGCTCGCGGCCCTCGACAAGGAGCGGAGCTCCCTCGCCTCCGGCATGGAGGCGAGGATAGCCGAGCGGGAGGCCGCGCTCCGCGCCGCCCTCGCGGCCGAGCTCGAGAAGGAGCGCGCGCGCCTCACCGCGCAAGGCCTCGCCGAGGCGGCGATCCAGGCCCGGCTCGCGACCTTCGAGGCGGAGCGGCGCGCCGCATTCGATACCGAGCTCGAGGCCTTCAAGCGCCAGGCCAAGGCGGAGTCCGAGCTCGCGGAGGCCCGCTACGCCGAGCTCCGCGAGGAGTACCGGAGCACCTTGTCCGGCCTCGCCGCGGAGCGGAAGCGGATCCAGGACGACTCCCGCCGCCGCGAGGAGGAGCTCCGCTCGAGCCTCGAGGCCAAGGCCAGGGAGCTCGAGAGCAGGAGCGCCGAGGCCGCGGCCGGCCTCGAGCGGGCCCGGGCCGAGCTGGCGAGCCTCGAGGAGAGGCGCCGCAGCGACGCCGCCATCGAGGAGCGCCTCCTCGGCCTCTACGCCCTGGTCCGCGCGGCCCTCCGCGAGCGGCGCTTCGAGTCCGCCGCCGCCGGCGCCGACGCCCTCTTCGCCTACCTCTCCGAGCCGGCGGTCGCCGCCGCCCCCTCCCTCCAGGCCCGGCGCGAGGCCGACCTCTTCGCCGCGCGGGCCCTAGGCGACCTGGCCCGCTCGGAGCTCGCGCGATCGGGGGCCGACGCGACCAAGCTCCTCCGCCAGGCCGAGCTCCTCGCCGCGGCCTCCGAGGCCTCGGCGGCGGCCGAGCGGGCCCTCCGCTCGGGCGACGAGTCTGGAGCGCGGGCGAAATACCGCGAAGCCCTGGAGAAGGTGCCGTCCATACTCTCGGCCCACGAGTACTTCCTCGGGAGGCTCCGCGAGGAGGAGGCCCTCAGGCGGGCCCGCTTCTCCGACGCCCTCGCCCAAGCCCAGGCGGCCCAGCGCGCCGGGGAGCTGGAGGCCGCGCGGGCCCGCTACGCCGAGGCCCTCGCCTACCTTCCCCTCGAGGAGCAGGCGAGCAAGGATACCGTCGCGCGCATAGGCCAGCTCGGGGCCGCACTGGCCGAGCTCGGCCGCCTCGCCCTCTCCTCTTCCGCCGCCCGCGAGGGGCTACTTGCGGCCCGGCGGGACCTGTCCGCCTCGCGCTGGCCCGAGGCTATCCGCGGCTTCGTCTCCGTCCTTTCGCTCAACCCGGGCTCCGACCAGGCGCGGGAAGCCTCGCGCGGGGTCGAGGAATCCCTCGCCGGCCTCGCGCGGGAGGCCGAGTCCCGCGCGGCCTCGGACGCGGCCGCCATCGCGAGCCTCCGAGCCGAGACTTCCCGCCTCGGCTCGGAGTCGGCGGGGGCCCTGGCCGACCTTCGCGCCGAGAACGCCCGCCTCGCCGCCGAATCCGGGGAGCGCGGCTCGCGCCTCGCCGAGCTTGAGCGCCTCTTGGCCGAGTCGAGGGCCGAGACGGCCCGGGCGGCGGCCGCCGCCCAAGCGGCTCCGCCGGCGGCCACCGCGGCCGCCGCCACGGGAGACCGGGCGGCCCTGGGCGCCGAAGTCGAGCGGCTTTCCGCCTTGGCCGCGAAGTACGAGCGCGTGAGCTCCTCCTACGCGGCCTACGCCGCGGCCGAGGACGCGGCCCTCGCCACGGGCTCGGCCGGCTCCCTGATCGAGGCGCGCTCGGCCCTCGACGCCTTCCTCTCCGGCCCCGAGGCCCGCGAGGCCCTGCCCGGGCTCGGCGAGCGCATCGCCCGCTACGAGGGCGCCCGCCAGGAAGCCGGCCAGCGCGAGGTCCTGTACAACGCCCTCGACCTCGTGGACGGGGCCCTCGGGGCCCGGGACGCGGCCGCCCGCTCCCGCTACTACGCCGAGCTCGAGCGGCGCTACTCCGGGGACAAGGCCATGCTCGACTTCCTCGCTGGCCTCAAGAAAAGCCTCCGCTGAGGCGGCGGCGAGGCAGGCGAGCTCAATCCGCGAGGGAGGAGAGCTTGTCCGATCTGCAACGGTAGAGGTCCACGCGAAGATCGCCCCAGGACTCGTCGTCGCCTTCGGCTATGAAGAAGGAGCGGGTGAAGTAGCTGTACCAGGTTCCCGAGCCCGAATCGTAGACCTCGTGGACGAAGCGCAGGAAGCCGGTCGGGATTTCGAAGAGCTCTTGGCCCGCCGCGTCGTAGACGAGGGTAGTATCCTCGTCTCGGGCGAGGAGCCGCCCGTCGGCAAGGATGGCGGTCAGCCGGCGCCCGACGCCGGGAAGGGTCAGGGGTACGGGATCGGCGAGGCCGGAGACGCTATCCCAGCGCAGGGTACGGAGGCTGCCGTCAGTCTCCAGCCTGCCGGAGAGGTAGTAGTACCCGGCCGGCGAGCAAGCGAAGAAGGACCCTTGGGCTATCGCCAGGTCGGCGTAGGCCGCCGGCATGACGAGGGCGACCGAAGGGGAGCCTATGTCCGTCGCGTTATCGATGAGAACCGCGCCGCCCCAGAGGGAGCCCGTGGAGGAGTCCCGATACAGGAGGGCGAGCCGGTCCCTGGTCTCGTCGTAGGGACTCCGATGGGCTCCGAGGATCAGCGGCGAGGCCGGGCCCGAGACGCCGAGGGCCGAGTAGCTCGAGAGCAGGCGCCAGTCGTCGACGCCGACGGCCTTGACGCCATCGCTGCCGGAGCTGCTCGCCATGAGGACGCCCCGGCCGACCGTGGGGCTGAGCGAGGCTATCGACGCGGCGCTGAGGGAGCTCGCCAAGGCCGCCTTCCCTAGGACATTGGCATAGGAGGAGGACTGGTACAGCTTCGCCGAGCCCGAGGAGAAGTCCACGAATCGCAGGCGGAGCTCCGAGTCCCTCGCGCAGACCCAGAATCCGTCCTCGGGCTCGAGGATCCGATGGGGCAGGAAATAGCCGCCCTCGACCTCCCCTGAATTGATCCCCTCGGCGAGGAAACTCCCGACCTCGTCGAGCTTCCCAGTAAAACGCGCAGACTCGGAGATATCGAGGTCGAAGGGCGGGCTCCAGCAGGAGGCGAGGCAGAGGCCTCCGACGAGGACCAGGCCAAGGAAGGCGTTATACGCTCTCATAGCGAGAACCTCGCGCCGAAGCGCATGAGGGGAAAGTCGAGGAACCAGGCCCGGCCGTAGCTGGACGAGCTTCCCTCGCCGCTCCGCGCGGCAGCCATGAGCTCCCCGTCGCCGAAGAGGTAGAGCTCGCCCAGGCCCTCGAAGAAGAAGGCCCAGCGCTCGAGGGGCTTCCACTCGAGGCCGGCGTGGAGGCCCAGGGAGAAGGGCCCGACGGGGTCGATATACGGAGAGGCGCCCGGGGGGAAAACCAGGCGGAAGGAGAGGGAGGCGCCGGCGTAGGGACGCCAGGGTGAATCGGGCTCGAGGAAGAGGGCTCCCGCGCCGAGACCCGGCTGCAGCAGGCGGCTCGAGGCGAAGGCTGATCCACCCTCATCCTCGTCGGCGAGATGGAGGCCGAGGAGGTATTGGGAAAGCCCCGCGCGGAGGTAGAAGCGCTCCTCGGAGAATCGCCAGGAGGCCCAGAAATCGGGATAGGCGGCGACGAGGAGGCCCGTTTCCAGCCTCCAGGGCCGGAGGGGCTCGGGCGAGAGCTCGATCCTCCCGCCCTCGGGCCCCAGGCCGAGGATCCCGCGCTCGGGCAGGCTGCCGCGATGGCTGGCCCTCCATCGGTAGCTGGCCGGGGCGGGCAGCTCGAGGAGGAGCTCTCCCCCCTTGGGCAGCCTCGCCGTCGCGATCTTCCCGATCCTGATCCTGGTTCCCGGCGCTCCAGAAATCGACAGGCTCGCCATGCCGGAAGGCCCTCGGCCCCGGGCGGCGGCCTCGAGCGCGAGGACCAGCTCATCCCAGGTCGCGCCGAGGGAACGGAGCTCAGGCTCGGCCTCGAGCTCGAGCCGTCCCTCCGCGAGGGGCACCGCCTCGGCCGCCGCGTAGATCGCCCAGGCGAGGCTCAAGGGGAGAGGAGCCTCGGTCCTCGAAGCCTCGACAGAGACCGCCAGGTCGAGGCCGAGCCGAGCCGCCTCCTCGGAAACCGTCCCCTCGGACTGGGAGCGCCGGATCGAGTCGAGGGCTCCCGAGCGGAGCAGGGCCGACTCGAGGGAGCGGGACCAGGCTTCCCGGTCGAGCCCCTCGCCCGAGAAGCGCGCGAGGGCGCGCAGGCCTGGCGCCGCCTCCAGGGCCAGCCCCGCCCCATCCTCTACTGGCAGGCTCTCGGATCCAGGCTCGGCGGCGGCGAGGATCGCTGCGGCAAGGAAGATGGCCGCGGCCGCGGGGACGAATACGCGCCTCACCACCAGGTCCTCAGCTTGTACAGGATCCCGCTCTTCCCGTCGAAGCGGTACCAGAACTTCCCCTCGGGCTCGAAAGAAAATACCTGCTCCTCGGTCGAGTCGCCGAGATAGAGGTAATCGAGCTCCTCGCCGTCGCCGTAATCGATGCGGGAGAGGCGCCTTACCTTGTCGTCGTTGCGGAGGGCCACCGCCCCGTCTGCGGTCAGCCATATCCGCCCATCGTCGAGATGGAAATCCAGGTAGACCATCGCCGCTCCCGAGGCGCCGTAGCCCAAGCCGCGGGAGGCGTCGAAGGCAGCCCGATCCGACTGGACGGCGAGGAGGGGCCGCGATCCGTCGTTGGGCAGCAAGGCGAGGATGAAGGGGGAAGCGGCGTCGATAGAGAGGAGGTCGGCCAGGTAGTAGCCGCTCGCCGGGCTGACCGGGAGGAGGGGGTAGCCGGGGAAGCTCGAGAGCGTCCAATCGTATTGGAAGGTATAGACGGAAAGGGTGGTTGTCCCGCCCATCCACAGGGCGACGTTAGTCGAACTCGCCTCGTCGCGGTATCCCGCGGCGTCGTAGGCGGATTGGAGGCTCGCGTCGGCGGTCGCCGATACGGCGAGGGCGGCGTCGAGGACGAGGGATCCGCAGGCGTAGCCCCCGGCCACGTCGCCTAGCATGAACCGCGCCAAGCTGGAGTCAGAGCGGAGGGACTCGATGCCCTCGAGATCATCGTCGAGGATGGCGAGGCGGAGGCCGGCATCGGTCTGCAGGAGGACGAAGAGGCGGCTCTCGCCGCCTACGGGGCTGAGGCGCTCGATCTTCGCCACCGAGCGGTACGTTTGGCCGAGCTTGGCGAGGGCTGCGTCGAGGTCGAAGCTCGCCTCGCGGTACTGGAGCTCCGAAGGGAACATGTCCCTGCCGAAGAAGGCGCAGGAGGAGAGGCCGAGGGCCGCCGCGAGGCCGAGGAGGCTCGAGGCGAGGAGCCCCATCGCGCCCGCGGGGGAAGCTCGGCTCACCATTTTAAAAGCACTCCTAAAGCGAGGAAGGGGACCCCGTCGGGGCTCTCGGCCCAGCCCCTCGCGAGGAAGCCCCCCTCGCTCCCGAGGGAGTACAGGAGGCGCTGCTCGAGGACGAGGGCCCAGGGGCCACGATGCCATTCCAGGGTCCAGAAGAAAGGCTCGAGGCAGAGATCGAAGCCCGATCTCTGCTCGAGGCCGGAGCTGCCGACCCAGGTAGCTATGCCCGAGAATCCTAGGCCGGCGCTCAGGCGGAAGGGCGAGCTCGGCGAGAGGAAGAGGTAGGCCCCCGAGCCCAGCCTAAGCTCGTCGTGGAAGACCGGGCGGGAGCCGGGGAGGAAGTCGTAGGCGCACCAGAAGGCATCTTCTGCCCGCAGGTAGACCCAGTCGGCTACGGGGTACCAGCGGAGGGCCGCGGCCGCCCCGAGCCTGCGGGAGCTCCCGTAGCTGAAGTAGGCGGCCATCCTCGTCTTGGGCTGGAGCCGCGGCAGCGCGATCTCGCGTTCCTCATCCTTGACCACGAAGGACTTACGAGCCGGCCAGAAGCCCTCCTTCTCGAGCCCGAAGACCAGGCGTTGCCCGGGCTTGAAAGGAAGGTAGGGGGCCTCGAGGCCTGACTCGCCGACCTCCCCGAGGGGGAAGGAAGCCTCGCCCTCGCCGAGGGAAAGCAGGGCTCCCCTGTCGCTCGAGGCGAAGGAGAGGCGGAAGCTGATGGGCGGGGCCGCGTCGTCCGCGGAGCTCCGCCCCCCGATGCGGGCCGCCGCGAGCGCAGCCTCGGCGGAGCCGGCCAGGAGGGGTAGGGCGGTGAGCCCTGCGTAGGCGGAGAAGCCGTCCGAGCCCAGGAGCTCGCCCCTGGCCCCGTCGTAGACCGCGGCCCGCCACAGGAGGCGCGAGCCCTCGATCGCGCAGCTCGCCGCGAGGACCCAGCGGGCCCCGGAGCCGGCCGCCGCCGCCTTGGCCGCCGCCGGTTCCTCCGCTCCGTACTCGCCTTCGAGGGAGGGGGCGAGGGTCAGGCCTGCCGCCTCGGCCTCCTGGGCGAGGGCCTGGGCCAGGAAGTCGGCGAAGCCCTCGCTGGCCGCCTCGCGCGGGGAGGCCAGGACGACGGCCCTGCCGCCGTCCAGTTCGAGGGCGGCGGGCTCGGCGCCGAGGGAGGAGCCGAGCGCGAGGACGAGGCCCGCGGCCAAGCTTCGGTGGAGCCGCATCACTTCTCCGTCAGCACCTCGACCCCGTTCCACTCCGGGGGAGGGGGGCTCTTCATGAAGCGATCCGAGCGCTCGAGGAAGAGCTGGGCGACGTGGTCGCCCGGCAGGATCGAGAGGAGCTCGCGGAAGCCGTCGGCGGCGCGGCGGAAATCGCGGCCGTAGTAGGCGGCGGCCGCCTCCTCGCTGATCGTCCAGGCCCGCTCCTCGTCGGGGCCGAGCATGGTGCGGGCGGTGTAGACCCTGACCCCCTCGGTCTTGCCCTTGACCTGGATCCGGTCGACGAGGCGGCAGCGGATGGCGTCCTTGACCCGCTCGTGCGCGTCCTGGGAGAAGAGGATGGGCTGCTTGTACAGCTTCGTCGCGCCCTCGAGCCGGGAGGCGAGGTTCACCGGGTCCCCGATGAGGGTGTAGTTCATCTTCTTCTCGCAGCCGATGTTGCCCACCGTCACCACGCCGTAGTTGATCCCCACCCCGATCCGGAAGGGGGGCATGCCGCGGGCCTCCTGCTCCATGTTGAAGACCTCGAGGGCCTCGGTCATCTCGAGCCCCGCCAGGACGGCGCGGAGGGCGTCGTCCTCGTGCTTGGTGGGCGCCCCGAACATGGCCATGATGGCGTCGCCAATGTACTTGTCCACGACCCCGCCCCGGTCCATGATCGTGTCGACCATGAGGGCGAAGTAGCGGTTGAGGGCGGTGACCAGGACGTCGGGCTCCATGGATTCCGAGATGGTCGTGAAGCTGCGGATGTCCGAGAAGAGGACGGCCACCGGGCGGTTCGAGCCGACGAGCATGGCCTCGGGATTCTGGAAGTAGGACTCGATGACGTCCTTGGGCACGTAGAGCTGGAAGATGTTCCGGATCTTCGTCTCTTTCTTCTGGGCGACGACCGCGTCGAAGGCGTAGCGCTTGATCTGGCTGTAGGCCTTGCCCAGCTCCCCGAGCATCAGGTTGAAGGTGTGGGAGAGCTGGCCGATCTCGTCGTCGTACTCGACCGGGACCCGCTCGGAGAGGTCCCCCGAGGCGATGATCCGCCGCATGGCCGAGGAGACGCTCTCCAGTGGCTTGGTGAGGTAGGTGGCGAAGGCGAGGAGGAGGAGGACCGAGACGAGGGCCGCCCCTGCCAGTATCTCGAGCGAGCTGCGGAAGATCGACTCGACCTCGCCGTAGAAGGCCCCCTTCTCCTCGCTGACGAGGACGGTCCAGCCGAAGGCGGGGAAGGGGAAGTAGGAGGCCACGCGGTCGACCCCGCCGAGCCTGAAGCTGCCGAAGCCCGAGCTCCCCGCCCGGCCGAGGGAGGCCAGGGCGGCGGCCTCCTCGGCCGCGAGCGCCTCGCCGAGGGGGCCGGCGAGCCTGCCCGCATCGGGGCCCGAGCGCATCTGGAGCCGGCCCTCGGCGTCGGCCGCGATGATAGCCTCGGTCGGGCTGCGCCGGATGGAGCCGGCGAAGGACTCGACGGCGGCCCGGGCCGCCGCCTCCATGTCGGGCCGGCCGGCGAAGCCGTTGTCGACGAGGAGGCCCCACTGGCTCTCGGCGTACTTCTCGAGCTCCGAGGCCTTGAAGGAGAGGAACTCGGTCGCGATGCGCGTCACCGCCTGCGCCGCGACGAAGTACGAGGACAGGCCGGCGAGGGCGATGGAGGCCACGATGAGGGGGAGGACGATCAGGATGATCTTGAGGCGGATACTCATCTAGGATGGAATGATAATCCGCCGCCACCCCGAGCGCAAGGAAGGGCGGCCTCCGCCCCGCGAGGGAGAGGAGGCCGCCCGGCGCCTAGCGGCCGCGCGGGCCGTAGAGGTAGCGGAAGTAGTCCAGGTCGGTGGAGAGGGTCTTGGAGAAGCTCGGCAGGGTCTGCCGGTAGGACTCCACGGCCCTCCAGAAATCGTAGAAGGAGGGATCGCGGCCGTAGGCCGCGGCGTAGACGCGCGAAGCCTCGGCGTCGGCCTTGCCCTTGGCCGCCTCGGCCTTGGCGTAGGCCTCCGAGAGGACCGTCCGCTTCTCGTTCTCGAGCTTGCCGAGCCACTCGGCCTTCTTGCCCTCCCCGTAGCTGCGGAAGGCCTGGGCGATCTGGTTCCGCTCCTTGATCATGCGGTTGTAGACGCTCTCGGTCAGCTCGTCGGAATACTTGATCTGCCGGGGGATGATATCGAGGACCTCGATGCCGTACTGGGGCGCGATCGCCTTGACGATGTCGAGCATGTCGGCCGAGAGGCGGCGCCGGCCCTTCTCGATCTTGTCGTGCGACACCTCGGTCTGGGTGAGCTGGTCGAGGGCCGCCGAGCCCTCGGCGTCCCCGGTCTGGAAGCTCTCCTTCGTGCCGCTCCCGACGAGGGCGTTGGAGTTGCGCACCGCCTCGCGGAGGTAGTTAGAAGAAACGACGGTGCGCACGGCGCTGTCGATCACGTCGTCGAGGCGGCCGTAGGCGTTCTCGATGCTCGACATCGACTCGTAGAACCTCGTCGGGTCGACGATGCGCCAGCGGGCCGTCGCGTCCACCCAGATGAACTGGTTCTCCTTGGTGGGGATGCGCTGAGGCTCCCCGTCCCAGGGCATGAGCCGCTTGGGATAGCGCACGACCGCGTCGAGGAAGGGCGAGCGCATCTTGAGGCCGGCCTCGGACTGCACCGAGACGATCTTGCCGAGCCTGACGACGACGGCCTGCTCCCCTTCGTTGAGCACGTAGAAGGGCCCCATCGCGAGGAAGGCCGCGAAGAGGGCTAAGGCGACGACGATCCCTATGATGAGCTTCTTCATCGCTGCGCCTCCCCGGAGGCGGCTCCGCCCCTCGAATCGAGATTCTTGAGCGGGAGGAAGTTCGTGAAGCGCTTGTCGATGAGCTCCACCCCCTCCTCGCCCTTGAAGACCTCGTCCATCATCTCGTAGTAGAGGCGCTGGCGGGTGACGTCGGGGGCCTTGCGGTACTCCTCGTAGACGGAGTTGAAGCGGGCGACGTCGCCCGAGGCCTTGTTGACGCGCTCGGTCGCGTAGCCCATGGCTACCTCGACGAGGCGGTCCGCCTCGCCCTTGGCCTTGGGGATCTCCGCGTTGTAGGCCTCCTTGCCCTCGTTGATGAGGCGGTTCATGTCCTGGATGGCCTTGTTGACGTCCTCGAAGGCGTCCTGGACGCCCTTGGGCGGCACGATGTTCTGGAGCTGGACCTGGGTCACCTGGATGCCCAGGCCGTAGCTCGAGAAGATCTCGTTCATCATCTGCACGGCGCTTTCCTGTATCGCGGTGCGCTCCGGCCCCATGACCCCGAGAATGGTCCGGTCGCCCACGAGGAGGTTCAGGACCGATTGGGATATGTCGCGGATCGTCTTGTGCCGGTCGCTCGTGTTGAAGAGCCAGGCCTTGGGATCGTTGATCTTGTACTGGATGATCCACTCGACGTCGACGATGTTGAGGTCCCCCGTGAGCATGGTGGACTCCTCGGGGAAGCGCTGCTCCGAGTACATGGTGGCCGTGGCCACGCCGGTCTTCTCGGTCCGGAAGCCGAACTGCTCGGTCTGGACCACCTCGGTCTTGACCGCGTAGCTCTTCTGGATCCCGAAGGGGATCTTGTAGTGCAGGCCGGGCTCGGCGACCTTGGTGAACCTGCCGAAGGTCGTGACCACCGCCCGCTCCGTCTGGTCGACGACGAAGAAGCTCGTCGAGAGGAAGACGATGACCGCAATCGCCGCGAGGGCGACGAGGATCAGCGCCGGGCTCAGCTTGAGGCCGGATGGGCTTACCTTGCGCATCCTGCCTCCTGGATTATCCGACATAGGTGCCTCCGTAAATAAAGGTAGCTACATCGAGGGGAAAATGAAAGCGCGTCTTTCGCGCTCGCGCGGAAGGCGCGCCCGCCCCGCCGGGCTCAGGGAGCGAGGGCGGCCTCGAGGGCCCGGCCCATCGCCTCGGCGCCGTAGAGGGCCTCGAGACGGGCCCGGGAGCGAGGGGGGAGGGGGGCGGTCACCTCCCGCGGCAGATCGGGGAAGGGAGGCTCGGGAAAGCGCAGGGCGAGGGCGTGGAGGATGTAGCCCCCGGGGAAGGGCCGGCCCCCGTACTTCGCGTCGCCGGCGAGGGCGAGGCCCCTCGCCGCCGCCTGGGCCCGGATCTGGTGGGTCAGGCCCGTGCCGAGCTCGACCAGGGCGAGGCTGAGGCCGCCCGCCTCGGCGAGGGGTACGGCGCGGGACTGGGCGGGCCGGCCCGAGCTCCCGGCCGAGCTGATCCCCCGTTCCCCGTCGCGCTCGAGGAGGTCCTCCCATACGGCGGGCGAGCCCAGGCTGCCCTCGAGGAGGGCCAGGTAGCGCTTCTCGATCCGCCGGGAGCGAAGCAGCTCGGCGAAGGCCCGGGCCCCGGCGGCGCTCCTCGGGAAGGCGACGAGACCCGAGGTGTTGCGGTCCAGCCGGTGCAGGGGGCCCGGCTTGAAGGAGAGCGAGCCTCGGCTCCGCCCGTCGAGGTAGGCCCGCACGAGCTCCTCGAGGCTGTCCTTCCCGTGGACGAGCATGCCGCGTGGCTTGTTGAGAAAGAGGAGGTCCTCGGTCTCGAGGACGATGAGGCCGGAGAGGGCGGGGCCGTCCTTGGCTGCGGCAGGGAGGCCCGGCCCCGCCTTCGCGGGCAGGAGGGCGGGGTCGAGTGCGATACGGTCCCCTGGCGCGAGGCGGAGGCTCGCCTCGGCGGGCTTCCCGTTGACGAGGATGCGCCTCCGCCTGAGCGAGCTGTAGACGGCGGAAAGGGGCGCCTCGCCGAGGAGGCTCCTGAGCACCTTGTCGAGGCGGCGGCCCGCGTCGTCGGGTCCGGCCGCCAGCTCGACGAAGTCCTGTCGTCCCGGCATATCGGCCCACTGTACGTCCCCGAGGCCCGAGGGTCAACCTGGGCGAGGCCGGCGCCTTGACATCGCGGGGGCCTTCGGGGAAACTGGCTGGCGTGGTGACCAACGCCCGCCCCCTCGGAGGAGATCTCTTCCGCAACCCGGTCTTCCTCTCGGCCCTCTTCAGCCTCCTCGTCGCCCAGTTCCTGAAGTCGGTCATCGGCATCCTCCGCTCGCGCTCCACGTCCTTCCGCGAGGTCCTGTCGACCTTCCTCTGGAAGACCGGCGGCATGCCTTCGAGCCACAGCGCCCTCGCCATCTCCATCGCTACCTCCATCGCCTACATCGAGGGTCTCGATACGAGCCTCTTCGCCCTGTCCCTCTTCTTCGCCCTCGTCGTCATCCGCGACGCCCTCGGCGTCCGCCGGGCAGCCGGCCAGCAGGCCCGCGTCCTCAACCTCCTCGGCAAGGAGCTCTCCGCCCGCTTCGACCTCCCCCACCACCTCGTCAAGGAAGTCCACGGCCACAACCCGGCCGAGGTCCTCGTCGGCAGCGTGCTCGGCTTCTTCATCGCCCTGGCTTTCTGCACCCTCTAAGCGGGGGCGCCCGTGAGCTCCCAAGGAGGATCGAGCCCCGGGGTCGAGGCCCCCGCTCGGCGCGCGGGCCAGGCCCTCCTGCGCCTCGCCGCGCTCTTCGCCCTCCTCGCGGCCGCCTTCACGGCGGGCTCCCGCATCGCCGCGCCCGGGTACGCCGCGCCGCTGGAGACCGAATGGAAGGAATATCAGGTCCTCCTCGCGGAGGCCTCCATCCCCGAAGGCGAGCTCCTCGTGGCCCTCTCCTCCGCGGGCTTCCGCCGCGTCCTCTCGGCCTCCACCCAGCCCGTCCTCGTCTCCGACTGGGTCGGCCTCGAGACCATGCCCCTCAGCCTCGCCCTGGAGCGCCTCCTCGAGGGCGATCCCCGCCGCGATCCCTATATCGAGTCCCTCGGCTCCTGGTTCGAGGCGAGCGTCGGGGGCAAGCCCTACCGGGCTTACTACCTGCCCGCTACGAGAGCCCTCGGCGAAGCGGCCCTGTCCAAGGCCCTCGCGCCCTTCCACGGACGCTTCCTTCTTCCCGGCCTGCGCCCCGCATCGGAGGCGGGCGATCCGCGCCTGCCGCGCGAGGGACTGCCCTCCCTCGCCGCGACGACCCTCCTCCTCGTCGCGGCCGCCCTCATCTCCCTCCTCCATACCGGGCGTCGCAAGGCCCGCCCGAGCCTGCGGATGCTCCTCCTCAGGCTCTCGGCGGGACTCCCCTGGCTGGCTGCCGCCTCCTCGGGCTTCCCCCTCGCCGCCCAGGCCTCCCTCTGGGGACTCGCCCTCGTGGAGCTCTCGGCCTGCCTCGAGCTCCCCCTCGATGAATACCTGCTGCGGGGATCCCTCGCCTCGGCCTTCGACAGCCTGCGCAGGCAGGCCCGCCCCCCCCTCGCCCTCGCCGCCGCGGCCCTCGCATCCCTCTTCCTCGAGCCGGCCTCCCTGCCCTCGATCGGCCTCGCCTTCATGGGATCGCTGAGCGCCCTCGCCGCCTGCGCCCTGGCCCTGCGGATCGCCGGCTCGGCCGAGGGACGAAGGCCCTTCATCCCCCGGCCGATAGGACGGCGGCTGCCCGCGCGCGTCCCCGCATCGCCCTGGCTCGCCTGCCTCGCCTGCCTCGCCCTCGGGCTCTGGACCTTCGACCTCATCGGCGCCCAGGCTCATGCCGGCCCCGAGCCCTCCTCCCTGGCCTATCCCCGCCCGGCCCCGGTCGAGGGAAGCCCTCGGCCCGGTCCGGAGGAGGCCCGGAAAAGGGCCCGAGCGAGCGGGGGAGGCCGACTGCCCGACCTCGCCTCCTGGCTCGAGCATCGGGCCATCCAGGAAGCCCTTCCGCTCGAGCGGGTCGGGGATAGGCGGCCGGAGCCCTTCGAGCCCGTCGCGGTCGCGCGGCCGGGGGGCGAGGAGCTGGCCCTCCGCTTCGACGAGGACTGGGTCCGCGCGGCCTATCGCTCCCTCCCTCCCCTCAGCGTCGAGGGCATGCTCGCCGCCCAGGAAGGCTCGGTGGCCGCCTTCTCGCGGGCGGGCGGAGCCGGGAAAGGCCGACCGCTTGCGTCGATCGAGGTCCTTCGGTATATACTCCTCCTGATCCCGCCCCTCGGCAGGATCGCCGCGGGCCTCTGGGCCGCGCGGGGCTCCGGAACGAGAGAGACGCGGCAGGAAGCATGAGATCACAACCTAGGTTCAGGCACGGCGGGATACAGATCGATGCCTCGAAGGACTGGCAGCCCGCGCGCCCCGCGAGGAACGCATTCCTGCCCAACGGGGCCGTGGTCCCCCTCAAGCAGCACGCCGGACCCGCCGCCCGCTGCCTCGTCCGCAAGGGCGAATACGTCCGCGAGGGCATGCTGATCGGCAAGGCAGAGGCCCCGAGCTCCGCCAACGTCCACGCCCCGGTGCCCGGGGTCGTGCGCGATATCCGCCGCATATCCCTTCCCGAGGGCGGGGACTCCGAGGCGGTCGTCATCGCCCTCGAAGGCTCCTTCGATCGCCTGGGCAGGCGCGAGGAGCGCTACCTCTGGAAGAGCATGACCAGGCGCGACATGCTGAACACCCTCCGGGACCGGGGAGTCGTCGACACCGAGGCCCCGGGCAGGCCCCTGTACGATCTCCTCGGCGACAAGGAAGGGCCGGGGCTCCTGGTCCTCAACGCGGTCGAGAGCGAGCCCTACCTACGCGCCGAGTCCTCCATCCTCCTGGACAAGGCCCAGGAGATCCTCGACGGCTTCGATATCCTGCGCAAGATCCTTTCGCCGGAGCGCAGCGTGATAGCCCTCGACGATTCCGCCGCGGCAGAGTCCTTCTCGAAGGCCAACGCGGCAGGGAGCCGCGAAACCGCCTTGGCCGAGGTCTCGGTCCTCGAGCCCCGCTATCCCCTGGACATGGAGCGCCAGCTCCTCGAGTCCCTCCGCTTCGATCGGGGAAGAGGCGGCAAGAAGGCCCTCATCGTGCGCCCGTCCGCGGCCTTCGCCGTCTACGAGGCCATAGTTCTCGCCAAGCCCATGCTCGAGCGCTACGTGACCGTCGCCGGGGGAGCGGTCAAGCATCCCGCCGTCTACAAGGCGAGGATAGGCACGCCGATCGGCGACCTCATCGAGGAATGCGGGGGCTTCCTCGGCCCGCCCGCCCGCCTCATCCTCGGCGGCCCGATCAGGGGGCACGCCGTCCACGATCTCGACGCCCCCGTCACGAAGACCAGCTCGGCCGTCCTCGCCCTCACCGACGAGGAGGTATCGAGCAGCAGGAGGAGCCCCTGCATCCGCTGCGGGCGCTGCGCCGAAGCCTGTCCCGAGCGCCTCATACCCGAGCTCCTCTACCGCCTCGTGAGCAATCGCCGGCAGGCCGAGGCCGTCGAGCTGGGGCTCGACTGCTGCACCCTCTGCGGGGCCTGCGGCTACATCTGCCCCTCCCGGGTCCCGCTCGTGGCCTCCTTCGCCGCCTACCGGCGGCCCCTCCCCGCGACGGGCGAGGCGCTCCGATGAAGCGTGCCCGAAGCCTCGTCGTAGGCCCCTCGCCCTACATCTTCCACCGGCAGACGACGGCCTCCTTCATGTGGGGCACGGCGGCCCTCCTCGCGCCGGCCGTCGCCTGGAGCGTCTTCTGCTTCGGCCGCGAGGCCGCCTTCCCCCTCCTGTGCTCGATCGCTGCGGCCCTCCTCGGCGAGGCCGCGGCCGGGGCCCTCTCCGGCAGGTTCAGCCTACGCGACGGCTCGGCCTTCCTGACGGGCCTCCTCGTCGGCATGGCGATGCCTCCCGGCGTGCCGCTCTACGTACCCGCCGCCGCGGCCCTCTTCGCCGTCGTCGTCGTCAAGGGGGCCTTCGGCGGCCTGGGCTCCAACTGGATGAACCCGGCCCTCGGCGGCATCGCCTTCGCCCTCCTCGACTGGCCCCGGGCCATGGGGACCTGGAAGCTACCGCGGCAGCTCGCCGCGGCCGACGCTCTCAGCTCGGCGACCCCCCTCGGCCTGCTCCGGGAAAGGCTCGCGACCGCCCCCGCCGGCTCCGATACCTTCACCCTCCTCGCCGCCGGGGGGCTCCACCCCAGCGCCTTCGACCGGGGCGTCACCGAGGCGCTCAACGGCGGCCTCTTCGCCAGGCTCGGGGCCGACCTTCCCTCGGGCTACGTCGACCTCATCGTCGGCAACCGCGCGGGCAGCCTCGGCGAGATATCGGCCCTCCTCATCCTCGCCGCCTCGATCGTCCTCATCGCGCGCCGGATGCTCCGCTGGGAGATCCCCGCCTCGATCCTCGCCTCCTTCGCCCTCCTCCAATGGAGCTTCGGGGGGCTGCCCCTCGGCAACGGATTCTTCGCCGGAGACGTCCTGTTCTCCCTCCTCACCGGCTCCATACTCCTCGTCGCCTTCTTCATGGCGCCCGACCCGGTGACCTCCCCCTCCTCGAGCGCCGCGATGATCGTCTACGGCTCCGGGGTAGGGCTTCTGACCTTCCTCCTGCGTTTCTTCGGCTCAGCGACCGAGGGCTCGGCCTTCGCGGTCATCATCATGAATTGCTTCGTTCCCTTCCTCGACAGCCGCATACTGCCCAGGCGAGGAGCGAGGTCCTCGCGCGCCGCCGCCGCGGGAAGGGGAGCCTAGGCCATGGCCGCCGCGAACAAGTCCGGTCTAGCCGAGAATCTCGCCTTCGCGGGAGCCCTGGGCGTCCTGGCCCTCGCCCTCGTGGCGACGGGGCTCTTCGTCGACGCCCGCCGCTCAGCCTTCGAGCGCGAAGCCCTCTCGGCCTTGGCGAAGCGCCCCATATCCGGCTCTTCCCGCCAGACGGGGGACCCCGATTTCACGAGGCTCTACAGGATCGGAGGCAAGGGCCAAGCCCTCTACGGGGCCGTCCTCTCGCTCCGGACGAGCCGAGGCCTCGCCCTCCTTGCCTCCCTCTTCTCGACCGACGGGGAGCTGCAGTCGATCAGGCTCCTCGGGGAGAATTTGAGAAGCCAGCCCTATTCCCGCGAGGGCTGGGCCGCGAATTTCCTCGGCAGGGGAGGGCCGTCTCCCTATCCCGCGACCCGCGACGAGACGAGGCAGCCGGAGGCCGTGAGCGGGGCGACCGAGAGCTTCCTCGCCCAGCGAGAACTCCTCGAGCGAGCCTCGGCCGCGGTCCGCCAGGCCGCGGAGGCCCGCCCATGAGGGAAGACGCGGCTCCCTTCACCCCGAATCCCGTCCTCGCCGGCCTCTTCGGCCTCGGCCCCCTGGCGGTCGCGGCGAGGAGCCTCCCCGAAGGCCTCCTCCTCGGCCTCGGCGCGGCCTTCTGCGCCCTCGCCCTCGGCCTGGCGGCTCCCCCCCTGCGCCGCCAGCTACCCGAGCGCTTCCGCGCCTCGGCCTCCCTCATCCTCGCGACAGCCTTCGCGATCCTCTACGGCCAGCTCATCGAGGCCTACTTCCCCGTCTCGGCCGAAGGCCTGGGCATCTACCTTCCCCTCCTCGCGGTCAACTGCCTGAGCCTCCAGGCCATCCGCCAGGGAGCGAGGCAGGGACCTCGCCCGAGCGGCCCGGCCGCCGAGGCGCCCCTCCGCTACGGCATCATCGCCCGCGGCGCCGGCGGCTACCTGGCCGTCGCCATCCTCCTCGGCGCCCTCCGCGAGCTCATCGGGCTCGGGAGCCTCTCCCTGCCGGGACTCGGCCAGAACCGCCTCATCCTCCTGCTCTCCGAAGAACCGCCCCTCCGCCTCATCGCCGCACCCGCCGGCGGCTTCATCCTCATTGGCTTCCTGACCGCCCTCTATCGCGCCGCGCTCCGGGCCAGCGGCAGGAGGATCGTCTGAGCTACCTCGGGATCGTCCTGACCTCGGTCTTCGCGGCCAACGCCCTCCTCGCCTACGGCTTCGAGCCCTGTCCCCGCCAGCGCCAGCGGAGCGAGGGACTAGCATCCGCCCTCGCCCTCGCCTTCGTCGACGCGCTCGCGGCGGGCCTCCTCTGGTGCCTCCGCGTCCTGGCCCTCGAGCCCCTCGGCCTCGGGCGCCTCGAGCTCCTCGTCTTCGCCCTCCTCGCGGTGCCCCTGCTCAAGGCGCTGAGCAGGAGCGCGGCCGGCTCCGGAGCGGCCTTCCCCGCGAAGGCGGCCTCGATCGCCGACGAGCTGGTCATCAGCAGCCTGGTCTTCGGCGTCGCCCTCCTCGCCTCGCGCGGCGGCTTCAGCCTCCCCGAGGCCCTCGCCTCGGG
>JAKLFE010000032.1 GCA_022711355.1 Spirochaetota bacterium
TCGGCGAGGCGGTCGAGGAGGAGGGCCGTCTCGGTGACGTCGGTGAGGAGGAGGGAGGAGCCGAGGCGGCGGCCCCGGGCGTCGGACACGCGGAAGGCGCGGGCCTTGAGCCGCCTCGGCCCGCCCACCCACCGCCCCTCGGGAGCGAGGGCGAGCTCGCCCTCCCCCTCGGCCGCCACCAGGCGCTCGAGCTCCGGCAGCTCGAGGGCCTCCGCCATCTCCTCGCCGCCGGCCCCGGGGCCGAGGCCGAAGAGGCGGGCGGCCGCCGGGTTGAAGTCGACCACGGCCCCCTCGAGGTCGAGGATCACCAGGCCCTCGTGGAGGCTCTCGAGGACCCGCTCGCGGGCCACGGGGAGGAGGTCGAGGAAGCGCCGCTTCGCCATGGCCCAGCCGCAGAGCCCGCCGCTGAGGAGGACGGAGAAGGGCCCGAGGTCGATGCCGTAGGGCGTCGCACCGGCGATGATGAGGATGTTCGTCGCGAAGGGGACGAACATGGCGCCCAAGACGATGAGGGCGCTCCGCCGCAGGGCCTGGGACGAGGAGGCGGCGTAGCGGACGAGGATGACGACCCCCGAGCAGAGCATGAGCCACATCGCCGCGCTGTGGAGCCAGTAGGCCGGCCCGTGCTCGATGGCGACCAGGGGGAAGGGGGCCTCGGGCCTGAGCCGGCAGCGGGCGTAGAAGAGGCCGTGGAGCTCGGTCGTCCACAGGAGGCCGAGGCTGAGGGCCGGCTCGAGGAAGAGGAGGGCCAGGAGGCGGGGGCGGGCTACGCGGCTCTGCGTGAAGTCGAGGGCGAAGAGGAGCCACAGGGGGGGGATGAGGACGATGCCGACGTACTCGACCTTGACCCAGAAGACGATGCGCTGAAGGCTCCCCCCCGAGAGCTCGAAGGCCGAGCCCGCGGCGTAGACGGCGAAGGCGAACATGAGGAAGGAGAAGGGCGTGGCCCCCGGCACCCGGAAGCGCAGGGCGCCGGCGATGCCGAGGAAGGAGCAGAAGAAGGCGACGACGATCAGGACGGCGGTCAGGAACGAGGGTGAAATCATTTTAGCTCGATACTACACGCTTCCCGGGCTCCGCGCAAAGGTTTTTTACCATCTGCCTCGAATCCTGTTGGAGCCGGGAGGGAAACGAGAGGGAGACCTTCCCCAAGGTCTCCCTCTCGCGCTCTCTCATCCAAGGGCGGCCCGGCCCCCCCCCCCCGAGCCATCACCCGGCCTTCCCGCTCGCCTCCCAACAGGCTTCGAGGCAGTCGCCGCGCCCGAAGGCGCGGCGCGAGAGGCCTCGTGCGCCTCACATCCTTCGCTGTCCCGCGACGCGCAGGCGCGTCGCGAGAGGCTTGGTGCGCGGCGTATCAAGGAAGTTTCGCGATTATCTCTTTCAGGTAGGGCTTCTTCTCCAAGTCGCGCACCAAGCCTTCGGCCCTCGACTTGTTGACGTAGCTGCGGTCCTGGAAGAAGTAGCGGTACTTCGTGTGGACCTCGTAGCTCCCCTTCATGAGGGCGTAGGAATCCTCGGTCATGACGAGCTCCTCGTCCGTGGGGATCACGAAGACCCTGACCTTGGAGCCCTTGCCGGTGATGTCGAGCTCGGCGTTGCGGCACTTGGCTTTGGCGTTCTTGTCCTGGTCGATGACGATGCCGAGCTCCTCGAGGCCGGCGGTGGAGAGCTGCCGGGTGACGGGGCCCATCTCGCCGACGCCGGCGGTGAAGACCAGGGCGTCCAGGCGCCCGAGGGCGGCGTAGTAGGCGCCGATGTACTTCTTGATGCGGTAGGACTCGATCTCCTGGGCGAGCTTGGCGACGGGGTCGCCCTTCTCGGCGGCCTGCTCGATGTCGCGGCGGTCGGCCCACTTGCCCGTGATGCCCAGGACGCCCGACTCCTTGTTGAGCTTCTTCTCGACGTCGGAGGCGTGCAGCCCCGCCTTGCGCATCATGTGGAAGACGATGCCGGGGTCGATGTCGCCGGAGCGGGTGCCCATGACCAGGCCCTCGAGCGGGGTCATGCCCATCGAGGTATCGTAGGAGACGCCGTTCTTCACGGCGTTGATCGAGGAGCCGTTGCCGATGTGGGCGATGACGAGGTTGGCCTCGAAGGGATCCTTCCCGAGGAGGACGGCGGCGCGCTTGGCGTTGTACAGGAAGCTCGTGCCGTGGAAGCCGTAGCGCCGCACCATGTACTTCTCCTCCCATTCCTTCGGGAGGGCGTAGGTGTAGGCCAGCCCGGGCATGGTCTGGTGCCAGGCCGTGTCCATGATGGCGCAATGGGGCACGTTCGGCAGGACGGCCTTGGCCGCCTCGACGCCCATGAGGTTGGCGGGGTTGTGCAGGGGGGCGAGGTCGGTCAGCTCGCGGAAGGTGGCGAGGAAGTCGTCGGTGATGAGGCTCGAGCGGGCGAACTTGGAGCCGCCGTGGACCATGCGGTGGCCGACGGCCTTGATGCCCGACATGTCCTTGATGACGCCCGCCTCGGGGTGGACGAGGGTGTTGAGGATGAGCTCGATGGCGACCGTGTGGGTCGGGCACTCGTGCTCGACGGTGTAGTCGGCCTTGCCCCGGGCCTTGTGGGTGATGGAGGAGCCGCTCTGGGTGACGCGCTCGACGATGCCCGTCGCGAGGACGTCCTTGCGGTCCCAGTCGTAGACCTGGTACTTGACCGAGGAGGAGCCGCAATTGAGGGTGAGTATGACCATGGTTTCTCCTTGCAGAAGTAAGGCATTGTAGCAGAAGGGCCGCCCCTCGTTCCAGCGGTCGCCCGGCTCGGGGGCGGCCGCGCGGGAGGCCCGGCCCGCACGTCGATGGCGCCCGGGCCGGGCATCGGCTATAGTATCCCACTTGGGAGGACGACATGGTAGTACTGCCTTTCCGCCGCGCCGGGGCCGCCGCCTCGGAACAGGGGAGCCTCGAGCTCCGCCCCTCCAAGATCATCGCCGTGGGCCTCAATTACCGCGAGCACGTCGACGAGAGCCCCAGCATCCTCACCCGGCCCACGGACCGCGCCGTCGCGCCTCCCGAGCCCATCCTCTTCGCCAAGACGCCCAACGTACTCGTCGGGCCGGACTGCCCCATCGTCCTGCCGAGCTCCCTGCTCTCGGCCGCGGGCATCGCCGCGCCCCGCACCGACTACGAGGCCGAGCTCGCCGTCGTCATCGGGCGCCGCTGCCGGAACGTCTCGGCGGCCGAGGCCCTCGACTACGTCCTCGGCTACACCTGCTTCAACGACGTGAGCCAGCGCGACATACAGAACTCCGATCGCTCCGGCTGGTTCCGCGGCAAGAGCTTCGACAGCTTCGGCCCCGTCGGGCCGGTCGTCGTCGCCCGCGAGCTCGTCCCCGACCCGAACGACCTCGCCATCGAGTGCCGGCTGAACGGCGCGGCCGTCCAGCGCTCGCGCACCTCGGCCATGATCTTCGGCGTCCGCGAGCTCATCGCCTACATATCGCGCAACCTCAGCCTCGAGCCCGGCGACCTCATAGCGACCGGGACCCCGAGCGGGGTCGGATCCCTCAAGGCGGGGGACGAGGTCGAGGTCGAGATCGAGGGCATCGGCGTCCTGCGCAATCCCGTCATCGAGGAATGAGGAAAAACGGAGGTAAAAGGCATGGAACACGAGATCGTCGCTCCCGGCAGCCTGCTCGACGCGAGGGGGAACCTCCGCGAGCCCGGCTTCGCCCGGAGCCTCCTCCTGGCCTACGACCGCTCCGCGGTCAAGGCCCCGGCCTGGCGCGTCAAGGAGTGGGACTACTACTGCGTCCTGTGCGGGGACTACGCCCTCGCCTGCACCATCGCGGACAACGGCTACATGGGCTTCGTCTCGGCCTCGGTCCTCGACTTCGCCGCCGGCACGAACGCCACCGACGAGATCATGACAGCCTTCCCCATGGGCCGCACCGGCCTGCCCTCGAGCTCGGCCTCGGGCGTCACCGCCTTCCAGGCGAACGGCGCGAGCCTCCGCTTCGAGTCCTCGGGCGGGACGCGGAAGCTCGCGATCTCCTGGCCCTCCTTCTGCGCGGAGAAGCCGCCCCGCCCCGCCGGCCCGCCCTCGCGGCCCGGCGCCTCCCCCTCCCCCGCCCCGGTCGGCCTCGAGGCCGAGCTCGTCCTGACCGAGCAGCCCGGCGGCCAGTCCATGGTGATCGCGACGCCCTTCGCCAAGGCCCGCCACTTCTACTACAACCAGAAGATCAACTGCCAGGGCGCCGAGGGCTCCTTCCGCTTCGGGGGCCGCGAGTATCCGGTCAAGAGGGGCTCGGCCTTCGGCTGCCTCGACTGGGGCCGCGGCGTCTGGACCTGGTCCAACACCTGGTATTGGGGGTCTGCAAGCGGGCTCGCCGGGGGCAAAAGTTTCGGTTTCAACATCGGCCACGGCTTCGGCGACACGAGGGCCGCGAGCGAGAACATGGTCTTCTACGAGGGGAAGGCCCACAAGGTCGGCCGCCTCGGCGTCGAGCTCGACCATAGCGACTTCTTCAAGCCCTGGCGCGCGGTCTCCGAGGACGGCCGCTTCGACATGGTCCTCGCGCCCGACTTCGACCGTGCCTCGGCCACGGACCTCGGCCTCATCGCCTCGATCCAGCACCAGGTCTTCGGGCTCTGGTCGGGCAGGGCGGTCCTCGAGGACGGGCGGGAGATCAGGGTCGAGGGGCTGCGGGGCTGGTGCGAGAAGGTCGTGAACCGCTGGTGAGGCGCCTCAAGGAAACCTACGAGCGTATGCACTTGTATTGAACGGCTCCGTGGATGGGGCCCCGCTCGCGAAAAAAGGGCCCTCGTACACGAGGGTCCTTTTTTCACGGCGCCCCATCTCGGCGACGAACGACACAAAATGCGGTCGCTCGTTCATCCCCGCGGGCCTCGCAGCGGGCGACAGGGCACCGGAAAGCGTCCATGCTCCGCGGGCGGGGCCCCGCTCGCGCTTCGGGCCATCGCGCGACGGCTCGCCGCGCGGCGCCCCGCCTCGGCGACGGGATGGACAAGGTGCGGGAGCTCGTTCACCCAACCAGGCCGCGCCGCCTGGAAAACCGCGCGTGGCTGCGCCGCGCGGCGGCTCAGCACGGTGATGGGACGGAGGGGAGGCGGGGACTCGTTCACCCAACCGGGCCGCGCGGGCGGGAACGGGTACCTCATACATTGTCCGTAACGGCTCCGCGGGCGGGGCCCCGCTCGCGCTTCGGGCCATCGCGCTAGGATCGCGCGATGGTCCGCCGCGCGGCGCCCCGCCTCGGCGACGGGATTGGCAAGGTGCGGGCGCTCGTGTGCCCAACCAAGCCGCGCGTGGCTACGCCGCGCGGCACCACAGCGGGGGGACGGGGCGGATGGGTGGCGGGGGCTCGCTCACCCAACCAGGCCGCGCCGCGCGGCGCGTCGAGCCGCTGCTCGCCGCAGGATCATGCATAAAAATACTAAACCTATACAAACCGGAGCCGATGCCGTACAGTCTCCGCCATCCCGATACTCGGAGGAACTGCAGGTATGAAACGAAGAATCGAGGCGGCGGCGGCTCTCATGCTCATAGCCCTCTGCGTGGCGGCGGCCGGAGCCCAGCCAGCCGCGGGCAGGCGAGAGGTCAAGGTGCTCGTCATGGGCATGTTCGAGGTGGGCAAGAACGAGGGCGACTTCGCCGGGGAGTTCCAGCACTACTACGAGGCCTATTTCGACGGCGCGGCGAGTTACGCGATTCCCGGCTTCCCCGGGACCCTCTTCCTGAACGGCGAGGGCGTCGCCGGCTGCGTCGCCGGCATGGGCAAGGCCCAGGCCGCGTCCACGCTGACGGCCATCCTCGCCGATCCCCGCTTCGACTTCTCCCGGGCCTACATCCTCGTCTCCGGCTGCGCCGGAATGCCGCCCCTCCGCGGGACCCTGGGCGACGTGGTCTGGGCCGAGGAGCTCGTCGACTTCGAGCTCGGCCACGCCTGGGCCGAATCGGACATCGCGCCCGGGACGAAGGCCACCTTCCAGCGCAGCGAGGGCTACGACCGCTCGGGCTACGTCAAGCTGAACAAGGGCCTCGTGGACTGGGCCTACGGCCTAACCAAGGGCCTCGCCCTGGCCGACGACCCGAAGGCCGCCGCCTACCGCGCGAACTACGGCGCCAAGGAGGCGGCCGAGAAGCCCGCGGTGCGCCGGGGCGTCTCGGTGACCGGCGACAGCTACTGGCACGGGGCCCGCTCCTCCGCCCATGCCGACGAGGTCTGCGCGGCCTACGGCGCCGGGCCCTACCTGGCGACCCAGATGGAGGACAACGGCTTCGGCGTGGCGGCCCTGAACTTCGGCCTCCTCGACCGCCTCCTGATCTGCCGCGACATCGTCAACTTCGACCAGCCCTATCCCGGGCAGACCGTCCCGGAGAGCCTCGCGGCGAGCTCCGGCGGGTTCTCCATGGGCATGACCAACGGCTTCATGGCCGGGTCCACGGTCATCAACGCGGTCCTCGCGGATTGGGCGAGCTTCAAGGCGGCGCCGCCAGCGGCGAAGTAAGTCCGCCCTTCGAGGAACCGGCGGGAACGGGCACTTCATACATTGTCCATGACGGCTCCTCGGGCGGGGCCCCGCTCGCGCTTCGAGCCATCGCGCTAGATCGCGCGACGGCTCGCCGCGCGGCGCCCCGCCACGGTGACGTACCGACGCAGTGCGGTCGCTCGTTCGTCCCCGTGGACCGGCGGGTGAATTCGGCAGCGGATCCGACGCGGAGCGGTCGCTGATTCACTTTACAGGATTCACTGATACTCGCCGGGGGCGCGGCCGCGGATCACGCAAAAGCCTTCGGGGATGAACGAGCGACCGCATCCGTGATATCAGTCACCGTGGCGGGGCGCCGCGAAAAATGACCCTCGCGTGCCGAGGGCCATTTTTCGCGAGCGGGGCCCCGACCACGGAGACGTATATCACACGTGGATTCACTCGCTAGCCAATCTCTTCCCGAGCTCGTAGGCGCGGGCCATGAGCTCGGCGTTCCCCGCGATCTCGCCGGCCTTGTCCGCGCTGCCGTAGAGGAACTCCGGCCTGGCAGCGCCGAGGAAGCGGCACATGTCCTCGACGCTGCGGACCGCGTTGATGCCGCCCGACTCGTAGATGTCGCGGTCGCCGAAGACGAGGATGGCGGCGAAGCGCTTGCCCGCGAGGGCGGCGTACTTCTCCGCGCCGAAGGCGTAGAGGCGGTCGATGAGGGCCTTGAGCTGGGCGTTGACCGAGAACCAGTAGACGGGGCTCGCGAGGACGACGGCCTCCGCGGCGCGGATGGCGGCGTAGATGGCCTGCATGTCGTCCGGGACGACGCAGCCGCGCGCTCCCGGGCGGCGGCAGGAGTCGCAGGCGATGCAGGGCCCGACCTTGAGGCCGCGGAGGGCGAACTCCTCGACCCGGGCGCCCGCGGAGCCGGCCCCCTCGATCAGGCGCCTCGCCAGGAGGCTGCTGTTCCCCGCCTTCCGCGGGCTCGACTCGACGACGACGATGCTGCGCTGGTCCATGGCTTCCCCTTTTCGCTTCGCGCGGCTGCGGCTGAGCGGGGACCGGGGGCGCGAGGCCCCGGTCCGGGCCCTAGGGTATCACAGGGGGAAGCGGAGGACGAAGGAGGCGCCGCGGCAGCCGCCGCCCGGCGGGCCGCCGGACGCCCGGTCGAGGCCGACGCCGGCCTCGATCTCGCCCTCGAGCTGCTTGGCGAGGGTCCTGAGGATGAGGAAGCCCAGGCTCTCCTCGGAATCGAGGCAGAAGCCGGCGGGCAGGCCCGGGCCGTCGTCGGCGACCGAGAGCAGGCCCCCGCCGCCCTCGGCGCGGAGCTCGATCCGGAGCCGGCCCGGCCGGCCCTCGGCGAAGGCGTACTTGAGGGCGTTGACGACGAGCTCGTTGACGACGAGGCCGAGGTAGATGGCGCGGCGCGAGTCCATCCGCAGGGGGGCGCAGTCGAGCTCGAGCAGGGGGGCGGCCCCCGCGAGGCTCGCGATCGAGGCCCGGGCAGCCTCCGAGAGGTAGGGCCCGAGCTCGACGCTCTCCGCCGAGCCCGTCCGGTAGAGCCGCTCGTACAGGAGGGCGATCGACCGGATCCTCCCCTTGGCGTCATCGAAGGCGCGGCGGGCCCGCTCGTCCTCCTGCGAGGCCGCCTCGAGGGAGAGGAGGCTCGCGATGAGGGAGAGGCTGTTCTTGACCCGGTGCTGGAGCTCGGCGAAGAGGAAGTTCTTCTGCTCGAGGGCGCCGGCCAGGGCCTTCTCGACCTCGAGGTAGTGCCGCGCGAGGCGGCGCTCCCGGTAGTAGCCGTGGTTGAGCCGGGAGACGAGGTCGCCGAAGGCCACGCAGAAGCCGAGGGCGCGCTCCACCTCCTCGCGGGAGAAGCGCGGCACCGCCCGGGCGGCCTCGAGGAAGGAGGCCGCGTCCCAGCCGAGCTCCCCGGCCTCGCGGGCGAGGCCGGCCTCGTCCGGCTCCTCGTCGCCGTAGAGGAACTGCCCGATGTAGATCGTGGCCCAGTGGCAGCCCTCGATGAAGAGAGGTTGGGCGATCTCGCGCAGGCCGTTGGCGCAGTGGTAGCGGTAGGGCCCGGGAGCCGGGCCGGCCCCGGGAGCCGAGGCCGCGATGACGGCCGCGTTCACGGCCTGGTCGGTCTCCTCGCAGGCCCGGCGCGTCCGGGGGTGGGCCCGGTAGAACCCGCTGCAGATGGGCTGCCACCTCGTCGCGACGAGGAGCTCGCCCGAGGAGGAGACGAGGGCCATGGCCATGCCGCTGACCTCGGAGAAGGAGTCCAGGGCGCGGCGCACCGAGCCCAGGTCGAGGCCCTCGACCAGGCCGGCGACGAAGGCCCGCCGGGCCGGCTCGTCGGCCTCCCCCTCGCCCAGCTCGGGGAGGCGGGCGCTGGCGGCCGCCGATCCGGGGCCGAAGGCCCCCTTGAGCAATTCCTCGATGCGCCGCTCGTCCTCGGCCCCGAGCCGGCCGCTCCCCCGCTCTTCCACCGTATCGAGTCTAGTCCGGCGCCCGGGCCGGCGCAAGCGAAGGGAGGAGGCGGGCCGAGGCGCCGCGGGGAGGGGGGCCGCTAGTTCCGCGCGGCCTTGCGCGCGAGCTTATCGGCGTACATGCGGCGGTCGGCGAGCTCGAGGAGGCTCGCGGCATCGGGCCCGCCGGCCTGGGAGGGCAGCTCGCCGAGGGAGGCGAGGCCCCAGCTCAGCGAGTAGGCGTAGCTCTTGCCCTCGGCCGCGGAGCGCGCGGCGGCGGCCTGGGCGATCCGGGCCATGACGGCCGAGGCGGGGCCCGGCTCGCAGTCCGGGAAGACGACGAGGAACTCGTCGCCGCCGAGGCGGCCGACGAGGTCGGAGCCGCGGACCGAGGAGGCGAGGAGCTCGGAGACGGCCGCGATGTAGGCGTCGCCCTCGGCGTGGCCGTGGCGGTCGTTCACGGCCTTGAGGCCGTCGAGGTCGACGTAGGCCACCGAGAGGGGGGAGCGGGAGCGGGAGGCGAGGCCGAGCTGCTTGTCGAGGAACAGGAGGCTGACGCGGCGGTTCATGACGCCGGTGAGGCTGTCGGTCGTGGCCTCCCGCTTGAGCTCCTCGGCTTCGCGGGCCCGGCTGACGAGGTGGCCCACGGTCCGGGCGTAGAGGACGAGGAGCTCGAGGGAGCCCCCGTCGAGGGGGCGGCCGCTCGGGAGATTGTCGGCGCCCAGCTCGCCGAGGGCCCGCTCCCCGTCCCAGAGCAGGGCCACGGCCCGGTCGGCCCGGCCGAGGAAGGCGCCCGCGGCGTCGCGGCACTCGGCCTCCTCGTAGTAGCGCAGGGGGCAGCGGCGGTTGTTCGCCCGCCAGTCGGGGAAGAGCTTGAGCTCGAGCCGGTCGAAGCCGAGGCGCTCGTGGCCGAGCTCGGCGGCGAGGCGGAGGAGCTCCTCCTCGTCCCCGGCCTTGGAGAGCTCGAGGCTGAGGTCGGTGATCGCGGCGAGCTGGATGGCGAAAAGGCCGCGCCCGGGCGCGGCGAGCTGCTGGTATGGCATGGGCTTCCCCTCCCGTTTTTTCGATCGCTCCGTCGGCGGGCGCCTCCCCAGGCTCCCGCCGGCGGACATTCTAGCGGATATCGCCCCGGCCGCCAAGGATCCTATCGACGAAAACAACGGGGGCCCGAGGGAAGCCCCCGCGAGCCTATCAGCTATTCGAGAACCGCGTATATCCTGCGGACGCCCGCCGAGCTGGATTGCTCCTTCTGGATGCGGAACTTGCCCAGGATCCCGGTGCGCTCAACGTGGGGGCCGCCGCAGACTTCCTTGGAGAAATCGCCTATCGCGTAGACCTTTACCGTCTCCTCGTACTTCTCGCCGAAGAGGGCGCGGGCCCCGGAGGCCTTCGCGTCCTCGAGCCGCATCATGGTCATGACGACGGGGAGGTCGCGGCCGATCTGCTCGTTGACGAGGGCCTCGACCTTCTCGAGCTCCTCCTTGCTCATCGGGGCCCCGTGGACGAAGTCGAAGCGCAGGCGCTCGGCGGTGATGTTCGAGCCCTTCTGGGCGACGTGGGGGCCGAGGATCCGGGTCAGGGCCTCCTGGAGGAGGTGGGTGGCCGTGTGGTACCTCGTGGCGGCCTCGCCCGTGTCGGCCAGGCCGCCCTTGAAGAGCTGCTCGGCCCCGGCCCGGGAGAGCTCCTGGTGCTTCTTGAAGGCCTCGTCGTACTCGGCGCGGTTGACCTTCATGCCGCTCTCGGCGGCGAGCTCCTCGGTCAGCTCGATGGGGAAGCCGTAGGTGTCGTAGAGCTTGAAGGCCAGGCGGCCGGACATGACCTTCTGGGGATTCTTGAGGAGGTTGGGGAGCATCTTCTCGTACTCGCGCTCCCCCTTCTCGAGGGTCTCGAGGAACTTGGCCTCCTCGGCGGCGAGGGCCTCGAGGATCTTCTGGCGGTTCTCCTCGAGCTCGGGGTAGGCGGCCATGAAGCTCTCGATGACGACGGCCGCGGGCTTGGGCAGGAAGGTACCCTCGATGCCGAGCTTGCGGCCGTGGCGCACGGCGCGGCGGATGAGGCGGCGGAGCACGTAGCCCGCGCCCACGTTGGAGGGGAGGACGCCCTTGGGGTCGCCGATGATGAAGGTGGCCGAGCGGATATGGTCGGCGACGATCCGCACCGATCGGTCCTTCTCCGAGTCGGAGCCGTAGACGTAGCCGGCCGCCTCGCCGATGGCCGCGATGACCGGGCCGAAGATCTCGGTCTGGTAGACGCTCGTCTTGCCCTGGAGGACGGTGACCGTGCGCTCGAGGCCCATGCCCGTGTCGACGTTCTGCTTGGGGAGCTTGGCGAGGGTCCTCTCGTCGACGCGGTTGAACTGCATGAAGACGTTGTTCCAGATCTCCATCCAGTTCTTGGAGTCAGTGCCCTTGTTCGAGCCGGCCGGGGGCATGCCGGGGCCGACCCAGTAGAAGATCTCGGTGTCGGGGCCGCAGGGGCCGGTCGGGCCGGCGGCCCACCAGTTGTCCGAGGCGGGGAGGTAGGCGATGCGCTCCTCGGGCATGCCGACGGACTTCCAGTAGGCGGCCGACTCCTCGTCGCGGGGGGCGTTCTCGTCGCCGGCGAAGACGGTCACGGAGAGCTTCTTCGGATCGAGGGCGAGCCAGGCGGGGCTGGTGAGGAACTCGTAGCTGTAGGCGATCGACTCTTTCTTGAAGTAGTCGCCGAGGGACCAGTTCCCCAGCATCTCGAAGCAGGTAAGGTGGGCCGGGTCGCCGACCTCGTCGATATCCCCGGTGCGGACGCACTTCTGGTAGTCGACCAGGCGGGCGCCGGCCGGGTGGGGTTCGCCCAGGAGGTAGGGCACGAGGGGGTGCATGCCCGCGGTGGTGAAGAGGACCGTGGGGTCGTTCTCGGGGATGAGGGACTTGCCGGAGATCTCGGCGTGGCCCTTGGTCTTGAAGAAGTCGATGTATTTCCTGCGGAGCTCGTTGGCGCTGATCATGGGGGCGAGTGTAATTGAGCCCCGCCGGGCACGTCAATCATACCTACTCGTCGGGGTAGCGGCTGCGGATATCCTCGATGCGGGGACGGATCTCGAAGAAGGCCGTCACGATCTCGGGATCGAACTTCTTGCCCGAGAGGGAGCGGATCTCCTCGTAGACCTTCTCGACCTCCCAGACTTCCTTGTACACGCGCTTGGAGACCAGGGCGTCGTAGACGTCGGCGACGGACACGATGCGGCCGCCCAGGGGGATCTCCTCGCCCTTGAGGCGGCGGGGCGCGCCGTCGGGGCCGGTCTCGAGGGGCGCGTTGACCGGGTCGTCGGCGAAGATGTCCACCTTGCCCGGGTAGCCCGAGCCGTCCCAGTTCTCGTGGTGGGTCAGGGCCACCTCGGCTGAGATCCGGTCGAGCTCGGACTGGGGATCGTCGAAGAGCCGGGCGCCGAAGCAGGTGTGGTTCTGCATGATCTTGTACTCTTCGGGGGTGAAGCGGGCCGGCTTCTTGAGGATGAGGTCCGAGATGGCCACCTTGCCCACGTCGTGGAGCATGGCCGCCATCTTGAGGGTGTCCTTGGTCTTGTCGCGCTCCTTCTCGGGGATGCCCCGGTTGAAGGCCCAGCGCTCGTAGATCTCGGCCGCGTAGCCGGCCACCCGGTTGACGTGGGCGCCGGTCTCCTTGGGGTCGCGGAGCTCGGCCATGCGGTTCATGCGCAGGACCATGGCCCTGGTCATGTAGGCCCGCTGGAGGGCGCCCGTGGCCGAGGCGGCGAAGTGGCCCACCAGGGTCTCGTCGCCCTTGGTGAAGGGGATGACCTTCCCCTCCTCGTCCATGGCGTTGATGACCTGGATGACGCCGAGGAGGTTCCCGGCCGAGGAGACCAGGGGGACGGCGAGCATGGAGCCGGTCTTCCAGTCGTTCTGCTTGTCGAAGGAGGGGTTGAAGCTGTAGGGCCGGCCGGGGGGTATGGCGTAGGCGTCGTCGATGCGGAGGACCTTCTTGTTGTTGGCCGCGTAGCCGGCGATCCGGGAGTCGTCGATCGGGATGGTCATGTTGGAGAGAGGGAGCTTCTCGCCGGGGGGAAGGCGCTTCTCGAGGGTCGCGTTCTGGGTGTACTTGAAGGCGAGGAGGCCGCCCTCGACGACGTAGATGGTGCCCGCCTCGGCGTTGACGACGCGCCGGGCCTCCAGGAGTATGTGCTCGAGGAGGATGTCGGCATCCTGGATCTTGCTGAGCTCGGAGTCGATCTCGAAGATCAGGTTCCGATAATCGCGCCGTTTAGAAGACATCGTTGCTCCGTACGCCGATCATGCTCATCATACTGTATCTCATAAGCCGGTAGACCGCAATGCGTGACGCGTACATATCGTCCCGGAAGGGTATTAGTCCCCCTCGAAGACCCCGAGCTCCCGGTTCTTCCGCACCCTGTCCCAGGGAAAGACCCGGCCGTTCATGACGATATAGACGCCCCGGGGCAGGAGCTGGACCGCCGAGAAGGCCGTGCCGAAGTTGAACAGGGCGTCGGAGCCCTGGATCTTGTAGGGCACCATGGCCCCGGTGAGCACGATCGTCTTCTCCATGCCCGCCGGGCCGAGGAGGCGGGCCGTCTCGGCCATCGTGTCCGTGCCGTGGGTGACGATGATCCGCTCCTCGGAGGCCCTCCGGCAGGCTTCGAGGACGGACTGGCGGTTGGCGTCCTGCATCTGGAGGCTGTCGATGAGCTGGTTGAGCTCGATCTGGACGGGAACCGTCACCCGGGTGAGGCGGAGGATCTCCGGAAGGTGGCTCTCTTTGAAGGTGAGCTCCCCGCGCAGCTCGTCGTAGTGCTTGTCGAAGGTGCCGCCGGTCACGATGACGCGGATGGGCTTCTGTTCCATGCCCACGACTATGCACCCGCGCCCCCGATCTTGGCAAGCCGAGGGACTCAGCCGGGCTACGACTACCCCTAGTGGCCATCCCGAGCGACCCGACTACCCTTCGTGGGCCCCTTGACCATTCCCGCTATACCGCTACAATGTCGCCGAACCGCGAGCCTGGGCGATCGACGCATCCCCGCCGCGCTTCCCCCAGCACAAAGGCCTTCCATACACCCCGACAAGGAGCTTCCTTCCGCATGAGACGACAGATAGTTCTTGTAACGATAATACTATGCCTTTCCGGCATAGCCGCGGCCTCCCTAGCGTCCTGCTCGAGGCTCGCCTTCCACCCCGACCTCGAGCGGGAGCTCATCGAGCTGGCCAGCCTCGACGCGAAGGAGATGCCGCGCTACCTCCAGGCCCTCGATCGGGAGGATTCGATCGGCGCCTTTTATAAGGACGAGCGGACCCGGGCGGCCACCCTCGAGTTCTTCGCCTCGGTGACGGGCTCCGAGCCCGTGGCCAAGTTCATACTGGACAACGCGGAGCGCTACGAGGTCCCGGCCTCCCTCGCCTTCGCCCTCGCCTACGAGGAGAGCAAGTTCTCGGTCAGCGCCGTCAACAAGAACGCCGACTCGATCGACCGGGGCCTCTTCCAGCTCAACTCCAAGTCCTTCCCCAAGCTCAGCGTCCAGGAATTCTACGACCCGGAGACGAACGCGAAGTACGGCCTCTCCCACCTCCAGCACTGCCTCCGCTCCGGGGGCAACGAGGTGGCGGCCCTCGCCATGTACAACGCAGGCAACGGCCGCGTCGACCGGGGGGCCACGCCCCGGAGGACCCTCGACTACGTCTACCGCATCCTGAAGTACCAGGAGAACATCGACAGCCTCTTCGCCGCCAAGGTCGCGGCCGCGCCGCGCCGCGCCTGGCCCCGCCTTCCCCTGGCCGACGCCTCCCTCGGCGCGGGGGCGGGCGCGGCCCGCTAGCGCCGTCGCGGAGGCCGGCGCCGCGGCGGCTCTCCGCCGGCGCGCGGCGGCCTTCTTCTAGCGACGCCGGTTCCAGGCCTCGGAGGAGAACTTCTCCGCGGCGATGCGGCGGCCCTCGGCCAGCTCGTCGGCCCGGAGCTCCCCGCGCTCGAGCTCGACGCCCCGGGGCCCGTAGGCCGCGGCGAAGCCCGCCGCGAGGGCCCGGGCAGCCTCGGCGTAGCCCGGCTCGCGCCCCAGGAGGCTGCCCAGGCTGGTGACCCGCTCCTTGGCCTGGGCGATGAGCTTCCCCGCGAGCTTCTCCTTGGGCACCTTGAGCAGGGAGAACATCTTCTCGAGGTCGAGCCCGAGGAGGACCGTCCCGTGCTGGAGGAGGCAGCCGAGCTTGCGCGTCTGCGCGTTGCCCGAGACCTTGCGCCCCCCCGCCCGTATGTCGTTGATCGGCTCGAAGGCGGCCTCGACCCCGAGGAGGCCCAGGCCCGCGACGAGGCCCCCGCAGAGGAGCTCGTAGGACTCGAGGATGCCCGCCGGCGCGAGGGGATGCCCCTCGGGCAGGACGATGGAGTAGGTGATCTCGGCCTCGTGGAAGACCGCGCCGCCCCCCGTGATGCGCCGCACCGCGTCGACGCCCGCGGCGCGGCAGGCCTCGAGGTCCACCTCGTCCTCGAGGGACTGGAAGTAGCCGACGGTGACGCAGGCGGGGGACCAGGAATACAGGCGCAGGGTCGGGGGCGAGGAGCCCCCGGCCACGGCGCGGAGGACGGCCTCGTCGATGCCCATGTTGAGGGCCCCGGGGGCCGGCCCCGAGTCAACGAGCCGCAAGCGCACGGGCGGCCTCCCCGAGGGCCTCGGCTATGCCGGCCGCGCTCGCCCCGTAGAGGACGAGGCCCGGCCGCGAGAAGAGGCCGAGGGCGGTCTCCGAGGCGCGCGCAAGCTCGGTCCCGGCCAGCTCGGCCTCGGCGGCCTCGAAGAGCTCCTCGGGATGGGCGAAGAAGTCGCCCCGGACCCGGGCGCGGAGGACGCGTCCCTCCTCGGCCTCGAGCTCTATCCGCAGGAGCTTCCCGCCCGCGGGCTTGCGGTCCATCCGCACGATCATCTCGGCCCTCCTCCGGTTGGCCGCCGAATCGGCGTTAGCCGATTCAGCGCCGCGGCTCGCCCTCGAGGGCCCCGCGCTCGCCTTCGAAGCTTCCGCGCGCGTGGTAGCTCGTGCGCGCCAGGGGGGCGGCGACCACGGCCGAGAAGCCGCGGGAGCGGGCCTCGGCGGCGTACTCGGCGAAGGCCTCGGGGCGGAGGTACTCGGCGACCTCGACCTGGGCCGCCGTGGGCCTGAGGTACTGGCCGAGCACGAGGCTCCGGCAGCCGGCGGCGCGCAGGCGGTCCATGGCCGCGAGGACCTCGTCCCGGCGCTCGCCCAGGCCGAGCATGATGCTCGACTTGACCAGGGGGCGGCCGGAGCGGCCGGCCCGGTCGGCCGCGAGCTCGAGGGTGTGGAGGCTCGCGGCGAAGGAAGCCCGGCGGTCGCGCAGGTGCTGGAGGCGCTCGACGGTCTCCACGTTGTGCGCCACCACGTCGGGGCCGGCGTCGAGGACGCTCTTGATCTCGCCCTGCCGGTAGTCGGGGATGAGGACCTCGACCCTGACCCCGGGGTCGGCTTCCTTGATGGCGCGGACGCAGGCGGCGAAGTGGGCGGCCCCCCGGTCGGGCAGGTCGTCGCGGTCGACGCTCGTCAGGACGGCGTAGCGGATCCCCAGCTCGGCGACCGCGGCGGCGAGCTCGGCGGGCTCCTCGGCGCGGACGCTCTCGCCGGCGGGCGCCCGCTCGACGGCGCAGAAGCGGCAGCCCCGCGTGCAGGTCGCGCCGAGGACCATGAAGGTGGCGGTGGCCTGGCCCCAGCACTCGGCCTTGTTCGGGCAGCGCGCGGAGTCGCAGACCGTGTGGAGGCCGCGGCGCTCGAGGACGGCCGACACGCGCCGCCAGTTCTCGCCGGAGGGGAGGGCGACCTTGAGCCAGTCGGGCTTACGCACGGCCGGCCTCCCCGGCGGGGGCCGGCCGGGCGAGGAGGCCCGTGACGAGGAGGCCGGCCTGGGCGGCGAGGCCCCCGTCGTCGGGCCGGTCCAAGACGGCGATGCGGAAGATGGCCGCCTCGATGAGGGAGTACAGGAGGTCGCCGGCCTGCTTGACGGGGAAGCTCCCGAACTCGCCGGAGCGCTGGCCCTCGATGAGGACGCCGGCGAGGATGTGCCGCATGCGGATCGTCCGCCTCCTGACCCGCTCGTCGGGGCTCCCGCCGGCGGTGCGCTGGTGCCCGAGGTAATCCAGGAGGATGAGGAGGAGGCGCCGGTTCCGGGCGCAGCTCTCGGATACGAGGGCGAGGATGGCCTCGAGCTTGGCGGCCTGGGAGCGGGCCTCGTCGGCGCTGACCGCGCGGATGTCGGCCTCGATCCGCTCGGTGAAGAGCTTGATGCTGAAGGAGAAGATCTCGCGCTTGTTCTTGAAGTAGAGGTAGAGTATGGTGCGGGTGATCCCGCAGCGCTCGGCTATCTTCTGGAAGGTCGTGTCCTCGTAGCCTTCGTCGATGAATACGTCGAGTGCCTTCTCCAGTATCTCGCGCTTGCGCTTCTCGTGCTCGATGGCGATTGACAAGTTCACCCCCCGCGTCGGGGTGTTAGTATACAGCAAAGCGGGGCGGGCGGAAAGCGTCGCCTTGCCGGGGAGGCCGAATCCGGGTATCGTGGGAGCGAAAGGGGAACGCGCCCTGATGGCCCTCGCCGACGCCCGCCTGGATACCTACTACCTTCCCGCCCGCCGGCGCGCCGCGGCCGAGGTCGCCGAGTCGGCGCGCCTCTTCGCCCGCGGCCTGGCGGCCCGCTTCTTCGACGAGCACCCCCTCCCCACCCTCGTCCTCGACGACAGCCGCCAGATCCTCTACGCCAACCGCTCCGCCTCGTCCCTCTTCGGCCTGGCGCCCGAGCTGGCCCTCGGCCGGCGCCTAGGCGAGGCCCTGGGCTGCGCCCGCTGCCCCGAGGCCCCGAACGGCTGCGGCACCGGCTCCTTCTGCCGCTACTGCGGGGCGGCCCGGGCCATCGAGGCCAGCGCCTCCGGCTCCTCCGCCCACGAGGAATGCTACGTGAGCCGGGAGGCCTCGGAAGGCGGGGGCGACTCGATCGAGCTCTTGGTCTGGACCAGCCCCCTCGAGCTCGAGGGGAGGGCCTGCACGCTCCTCACCGCCCGCGACATCTCCGAGCAGAAGCGCCGGGAGGTCCTCGAGCGGGTCTTCTATCACGACATAGCCAACACGGCCACGGGCATCGGCGTCCTGGTCGAGCTTCTCCGCGCGGCGCCCGACCGGGAGGAGGCCCGGCGCCTCGAGCTCCTCCGCGCGGCCTCGGCCCAGCTCGTCGAGGAGATCGACTCCCAGCGGGCCCTGCGCGCGGCCGAGGAGGGGAGCCTCGCCCTCGCCCTCGACGAGGTGGACAGCCTCGAGGCCCTCCGCGGGGCCGTCGGCTGCTTCGAGTACTTCCTGTACAACCGCGAGGCCGAGGCGAGGATCGAGCCCGGCTCGGAGCGCTTCTCCCTGAGGACCGACCCCGTCCTCCTCCGGAGGGTCCTCGCCAACATGGTGAAGAACGCCCTCGAGGCGGCGGAGCGGGGCGAGGCCGTCCTCCTCCGCTCGGAGCGCTCGGGGGGCCTCGCCCGCTTCTCCGTGAGCAACCGGGCGGTCATGGCCGAGGAGGTCCGGGCCCGGGTCTTCCAGCGCTCCTTCTCCACCAAGGGCCCGGGCCGGGGCCTGGGCAGCTACGGCATGCGCCTCCTCGGGGAGCGCTACCTCGGCGGCAAGGTCGAGTTCTCCTCCGCCGAGGGCGCGGGCACGACCTTCACGCTGAGCCTCCCGCTCGAGCCGGGCCCGTGACGCCGGCCTCGCTTGTCCCCGGGCTCCTCGTGGTTTAGTATCGTTCCCCGTGGAGGCAGCCATGAGCGACCGTTCCGCCGCCCTCGTCGCGAGGCTCGCGGCCCTCGAGGGCCCCGGGCCCCTCGAGCCGCGGCCGGGCGACCGCCTCATGGAGTTCCACCTCTCCCGCCCGGCCCGCGAGGGCCTGGGCATCGAGGACTCCCTCTTCCAGAGCACGGGCAACCTCATCCTCCCCGACTTCCGCGCGGCCCGGGCCCTCGCCCGCCGCATCAACGAGTCGGTCGACGCGGCCCTCCTCCCCGAGCGCGCCGTCAAGGCCGGCCGGCTCAACGCGATGGCCCTGATCGACGAGATCCTCCACGACGTCGCCCGCCTCTACCGCGAGCAGGTCGAGCCCCGGGCCTTCTCCCTGGCCCTCGCCGACCTCGAGGCCGAGCTCGGCGCCGCCCCGGCGCGGGCCCTCCTCGCGGCCTTCGCCGAGCGCTTCCCCCCCCTGGCCGTCTACCGGGGCGAGCTCACGGCCGCCGCCTGGCTCGACGGCGCCGGGGAGGGGCCCGCGGCCGCGGCGACGCGCCGCGAGCAGGCCCTCGAGGAGCTCCTCCTCCTCCGCCTCGCCAACGAGGATCCCGCCTTCGGCCCCTTCCGCTTCCTCTTCGACGAGACCCTCCTCGCGGGACCGGGGCTGCCCGAGGCTCCGGCCTACCGCGCCGCGATAGGCGCCCTCGAGCGCCGCTTCGCCGCCCTCCCCCCCTTCGGCCCCGACGCCCAGGACCTCGTGACCATGCTGCGCAGCCCGGCCGCGGCCGCCCCCCTCTCCCTGCCCGGCCAGCTCGAGTACATCCGCGCGCGCTGGGGCCTCCTCCTCGGGGAGCGCCTCCTCCGCCTCCTGGGCGGCCTCGACCTCATCCGCGAGGAGGAGAAGCCCCGCTTCCCCGGCCCCGGCCCGACCCGAGCCTACGCCTACGCGGGCATGGAGCGCGAGTACGAGCGCTTCAGCCAGGACAAGGACTGGATGCCCCGGGTCGTCATGATGGCGAAGAGCGTCCTGGTCTGGCTCTCCCAGCTCTCGGCCTCCTACGGCCGCGGCATACGGACTCTGGACGCCATACCCGACGAGGAGCTCGACCTCCTCGCCTCCCGGGGCTTCAACGCCCTGTGGCTCATCGGCCTGTGGGAGCGGAGCGCCGCGAGCGCCGAGATCAAGCGCCGCTGCGGCAATCCCGAGGCCGCGCCGAGCGCCTACTCGCTCTTCGACTACGAGATCGCCGCCGAGCTCGGCGGCTGGCCGGCCCTGGAGCGGCTGCGCGAGAAATGCTCCTGGCGGGGCATCCGCCTCGCGGCCGACATGGTCCCGAACCACGTCGGCATCGACTCCGCCTGGGTGCGCGAGCGGCCCGAGCTCCTGATGAGCTCCGACTGGAGCCCCTTCCCCGGCTACTCCTTCGGCGGCGCCGACCTCTCCGGCGACGGCCGCGTGGAGCTCAAGCTCGAGGACCACTACTACTCCCGCACGGACGCGGCAGTCGTCTTCCGCCGCGTCGACCGCGCCTCGGGCAAGACCCTCTACGTCTACCACGGCAACGACGGCACGGGCCTGCCCTGGAGCGACACGGCCCAGATCGACTTCCTCAAGCCCGAGGCGCGCGCGGCCGTCCGCGAGCGCATCCTCCACGTGGCGCGCAACTTCCCCATCGTCCGCTTCGACGCGGCCATGGTCCTCGCGCGCAAATCCTTCCGCCGCCTGTGGTACCCCGAGCCCGGCTCGGGCGGCGACGTGCCCTCCCGGGCCGAGCGCGCCCTGCCGGGGCCGGACTTCGAGCGCGCCATGCCCGAGGAGTTCTGGCGCGAGGTCGTGGACGAGTGCGCCCGCGAGGCCCCCGACACCCTCCTCCTCGCCGAGGCCTTCTGGATGATGGAGGGCTACTTCGTCCGCACCCTGGGCATGCACCGCGTGTACAACTCCGCCTTCATGAACATGCTCAAGAACGAGGAGAACGCGAAGTACCGCGAGACGATCCGCAACACCCAGGAGTTCGACCGGGACATCCTCAAGCGCTTCGTCAACTTCATGAACAACCCCGACGAGGAGACCGCGGTCGCCCAGTTCGGCTCGGGAGACAAGTACTTCGGCGTCTGCGCCATGATGGCCACCATGCCGGGCCTGCCCATGTTCGGCCACGGCCAGCTCGAGGGCTTCACGGAGAAGTACGGCATGGAGTACCGGCGCGCCTACAAGGACGAGTCGCCGGACCGGGCCCTCCTCGAGCGCCACGAGCGGGAGATCTTCCCCCTCCTGAAGCGGCGCGCCCTCTTCGCCGGGGTCGAGGAGTTCCGGCTCTACGACCTCGTCGCCGAGGACGGCTCGGTGGCCGAGAACGCCTTCGTCTACTCCAACGGCCACGAGGGCGAGCGGGCCCTGGTGGCCTACAACAACTCCTTCGCCCGGGCCGCCGGCCGCGTCCGCCTCGCCTGCCCCTACGCCGAGAAGCTCCCCGGCGGGGGCAAGCGCCTGGCCAGGCCGAGCCTGGCCCAGTCCCTCGGGCTCGCCCCCGAGCATCCCCGCGGCGGCCGCGAGCGCTTCCTGGTCATGCGCGAGCAGCGCTCCGAGCTCTGGTTCCTCCGTCCCTCGCGCGAGATAGCCGAGCGGGGCCTCGCCCTCCTCCTCGAGGGCTTCCAGTGCCAGGTCTTCCTCGACATCTTCGAGGTCGAGGACGACGAGGCCGGCCTGTACCGCGCGGTGCACGACGCCTTGGGCGGCGCCGGGACCCCCGACCTGGCCGCGGCGGTCCAGGACGTGGCTCTCGCCGAGCTGTACGCCTCCCTCTCGGCCCTCCTCCGCCCCGAGCTCCTGGCCTGGGCCAGGGGCCTGGCCTCCCGGGCCGGCCTCGCCTCCGCCGGGCGGGGCGCCGCGGCGAGCGCGGGGCGGGCGCCCGCGGGGAGCTCCCCCCTCCGCCCTCCCCCGGGCCGCGCCGCCGCCCTCGCCTTCTACGCCACGGCCCGCTCATTCCTCCGCGAGGCCGCCGCCGAGGAGGGCCTCCCCGGAGACCCCGCCTGGGCGCCGGAGGGCGACCGGCCGGGATCGGCGGGTCCCGGCGCCCCCGCGAGCCGCCCGGCCTCGGGCGCGGCCCGCTCCGAGGCCAGGGCGGCGGCCAGGGCCCGGGCCCTGGCTAAACGGGACCAAGCGGCGGCCAAGGCCGCGGCCGCCCGCTTCCAGGCCTCCCTCGCGGCCCTCGCCTCCCTCCCCCGGCGCCTCCGGGCCTCCCCCTCCGGGCCCCGGGAGGCCGAGGCCCTCGCCCTCCTCGCGCGGGAGCTCGCCGCCCCCGGCAAGGCCGAGCTCGCCCTCTGCTACGCCCTCCTCGACGGCCTGGTCGAGCTCTGCGCCCCGGGCGAGCCGCCTGAGGGCGCGGCGGGAGCCGCCCGGCCCGCCGAGGCCCGGCTCGCGGCCGAGGCGGCCAGGCGCGTCGTCGACCGCTACTGCCTCGACCGGAAGCTCCGCGAGGCCCTGCGCGAGGCCGGCATGCGCGGGGACGAGGCCTTCCGCGGCCTGGCCCTCGTCAAGGCCCTCCTCGCGCGGCTGGGCGCCGGCCCGGGAAGCCCCGCGGGCGCTCCCGCCCCGGCGCCGGGCGTGCCGCGGTCCGAGGGCGAGCGGCGGAGGGAGGCGGCGGCCCTCGTCGCCGAGCTCTCGGCCGACGAGGAGCTCCGCTCCCTCCTCGGCGTCAACCTCTTCGACGGGGTGACCTGGATCAACAAGGAGCGCCTCGAGGAGGCCGCCTCCCTGGCCTCCCTCCTCGCGGCGGCGCGCGGGGCCGCCGGCGGCGAGGCTCCCTCGGGCGGCATCGCCGAACCGGCCCGCCTGGCCCTCGACCTCATGGAGGCCGCGCGCCGCGCGGGCTACAGCCTCGACGCCCTGCGGGAGGCCCTCGAGCCCCCGAAACCGATCGGCGGGGAAGGATGACCCCGGCCGCCCCCATGGCCCGCGGCGGCCCGGGCGGGGAGACGCGCTAGCCGATGGATCCCATCCCCGACCAGGTCATAGCCTCCCTCGCCGCCGACCGCTCGGCGCGCTTCGTCTTTCCCAGCGAGATCTGCGCCGAGGCCTGGCTCCGCCGCTCGCTGCGCCTGGGCTTAGGCGGCCGGCGCGCCCTCGAGTCCGACCGCTTCCTCGGCTGGGACCGGCTCAAGGAGGAGGCCTCCGCCGCCGACGGCCGGAGGCCGGCCGACGACTGCCTCCGCCGGATCTTCGCCGCGAGGCTCCTCGCCGACAACGCCCGCAGGCCCTTCCTCTCGGCCCTGATCCCCCCCCAGCACGCCGCCTCCTGGCGCCCCTTCGCCGCCTACCTCGCCTCGCGCCTGCCCCGCCTCGGCCTCCTGCCCGAGGCCCTCGCGGCCGCGGGCCTGCCGGGCGCGGAGGGGGAGCCCGAGGCTGCCGACTGGCTCGAGGCCAGGCGCCGCTACGAGGCCTTCCTCGCCGAGAAGGGCCGCTTCGAGCCCTCCTACGAGCCGCGCTCCCTCCGCCTCCCGCGGGGGAGCTCCGTCATCTTCTACCCCGAGCTCATCGAGGACTTCGAGGAGTATCGAACCGCCCTCGTGCGGGGCTCGGCCGAGGGCGCCGCGGCCCGGCTCGTGGCCCTCCCCGCTGAAATGCCGCGGGCCCGCCTGCGCCGGCCGGGGACGGCCCTCGCCGAGCTGCGCGGGACCCTGTCGGAGATCGGCGCTCTCCTCGACGCCGGCGCCGAGGCCTCGGAGATAGCCGTCACCGTCGCGGGGCTCGAGCGCTACCGCCCCTACCTCGAGCGCGAGGCGGCCCTCCTCTCCGTCCCCATCGCCGCGCGCTCGGGCGGCAGCCTGAGCGCCAGCCCCGGGGGCCGCCTCTTCGCCGCGTTGCGCGACGCCTACTCCTCGGGCTTCTCCTACGACTCGCTGCGCGACCTCCTTTCCTCGCCGGCCTGGCCCTGGAAGGAGCCCGGCTACGGCCGCGCCCTCCTGGAGGCCGGCCGCCGGCTCCACGCGATAGCGCCCTGGCCCGAGGGGGGAAGGCCGGTCGACGCCTGGGAGCGCAGCCTCGAGGGCCAGCTCCTGCGCTGGTACGGCGGCCTCAAGCGCCGGGTCTCCGCCATCGCCCAGGCCCCCGGCTTCGGCTCCCTGCTCAAGGCCTACGGCGCCTTCAAGGGCGAGTTCCTCTCCGCGGAGGGCTGGGACCCGGCCGCCGACCTCACCCTCGCCCGCTGCGTCGTCGAGCTCGAGAAGCTCGCGGCCGCGCAGGAGGAGCTGGGGATCGAGGTGGAGGACGCCTTCGGCATCTTCGCGCGCGGCCTGGAGTCCGCGCGCTACGTCGAGGCCGGCTCCCGCGCGGGGGTCCCCGTCTACGAGTGGCGGGTCGCGGCCGGCTCCTACCCGGAGCGGCACTACCTCCTGGGCGCCTCGCAGGACGCCCTCGAGACCCCCGCGCGGAGCTTCGACTTCCTCGGCGAGTCCCTCCGGCGGAAGCTCTCCTCCGCCCTCTACCGGGATCCCGAGGCCGCCGGCCGCGACGCGGCCCCCGACTTCATCAAGGCCTACGCCCTCTCCGGCTCGCGCGTCGTCTTCTCCTGCCCCGAGTCCGGCTGGGACGGGGACCAGGCGGTGAACGGCCTGCTCGCCCAGGCGGCCGAGCCCGAGCCGGAGGCCGCGATCGACCCCTCCTACCGGGAGGAGGCCGCCTACCTGGCGGGCGAGGGCCCCCGCCCCGAGCGGACGCACCGGATCCAGGCCGCGGGCCGGGCCGCGGCCGCGGAGGCGGGCAGCCCGGGCTCGGGCGAGGGGGCCTTCCTCGCGCCGGCGGCGGCCCGGGCGGTCTTCGATCGCCTAACGCGCGCCGCGTCGGACGGCCGCGTCATGCGCTGCATCGACTCGACGGCCATCGACTACTACCTCGCGTGCCCCTACGCCTACCTCTACCTCCGCCTCCTGGGCGCCGGGGCCGAGGCCTCGGGCATCGAGTTCGCCGACGCCTTCTTCCTCGGGGACGCCTACCACGAGGCCCTCGCCCTCCTCTTCGCCCGGGTGCGCGAGGAGGACGGGAGCTTCCGGCCGGAACGGGTCGGGGCCTACCGCTCCCTCCTCGGCCCCTGCCTCGACGAGGCCTTCGCCCGCCTCGCCCGCCAGCGGGGAGCCTTCGTCCGGGTCGTCCTCGCGGCCTACCGCGGCCGGCTCGAGGCCTACCTCGCGAACCTCCTCGAGCGGGAGGCCGAGCGCTTCGGCGCGCTCGAGGTGGGCCCCCTCGAGGCCGAGCTCGAGCTCGAGTACCCCGAGGCGGCCGGGGGAGTCCTCCTCCGCGGCCGGATCGACCGCATATCGCGCTCCGCGCGGGGCGCCGTCATCGTCGACTACAAGAAGGGCCGCCTGCCCGACAAGCGCTCGGTCGCCCCCGACGGCTCGGGCTCCATAGCCGAGGCCCAGCTGCCCTGCTACCTCCGCCTGGCCTCGGCCTCGGGGGAGGAGCTGGACTCGGCCTGGTACCTCACGATCGAGGGGGACGGGCGGAGGGCGCCGGGCTCGGGAGCCTGCGCCTTCGGCGACCGGGAGGGGGCCTACGTCCCCCGCGAGGAGCTCGACGCCCTCCTCAAGGCCTTCGACGCGGCCCTCGAGCGGACGGTCGAGGGGATCGCGGCGGGCAGCTTCCCCTTCGCGCCCAAGGACGAGCAGCGCGAGGCCTGCCGCGACTGCGGGGCCCGGGGCATCTGCCGGGAGCGCTACGCCCTGCGCTTCGCCCCGGCCGCCGGGGCGGGAGGCAGGCCGTGACCGGAGGCCGCGCCTACAAGCGGGCCGAGGAGCTCGAGGGCGCCCAGCGCGAGGCCGCCTGCGCCGCGGCCAACGCCGTGGTCGCCGCCGGGGCCGGCTCGGGCAAGACCACCGTCCTCGCCGCGCGCTTCGTCCGCCTCCTCGAGACCGGCCGGATGGAGTCGGGGGAGCGCGTCCACGCCCGCAACGTCCTCGTCCTCACCTTCACGCGCAAGGCCCAGGCCGAGATGTACGCGCGCATCCACGGCAGCCTCGCCCAGGCCGCCGCCCGCGCCGCCGGCGCGGAGGCCCGGGCCGGCGAGCCGGGCTCGCCCCCCCCCGAGCCCGGCCTGGCCGCGCATCTCGCCGCCAGCCTCGCCGAGTTCTCCCAGGCGCAGATCTCCACCTTCGACGCCTTCGCCGCGCGCGTCGCCCGCTCGGGCTGCGCCCGCTACGGGATAGCCCCCGACTTCGCCGTCGACGAGGAGCGGGCCCGGGAGGCCGCAGCGGACCTGGCCCTGGGCTTCATCCTCGAGCGCCGCGAGGAGGAGGAGCTGCGCGAGCTCGTCTCGGCCCTCGGGCTCTCCGGCGCCCGCGACGATCTCCTGGCCGAGCTCGCGGTCCGGCGCATGGCCCTATCCTCGCCCCCGGACTTCGCGGCCTGCCACGCCGCCCAGGCCGCCCGCCTCGAGGAGCTGGCCGCAGCCTCCCGCGAGGGCCTCCTCGCGATGCGCGCCGCGGCCCTCGACTACGCGGGCGCCAAGACCACCGAGACCTCGGCCCGCTGGCTCGCGGCCCTCGCGGCCGATCCCGGGGAGGACGAGGCCTCCCTCCTGGCCTTCCTCGGCGGCCTCGAGGGCCTGCGCAAGCCCGGGGCCAACTCCCGGGACGAGGCCTCCCTCTTCCTCTCCGAGGCCGTGCCGGGCATCAGGAAGGCCGCGGAGGAGTGCCGCGGCATCGCGGCCACCCGGGCGGCCCACCCCGGGCGCCTCGCCCTGTACCGCCGCCTGGACGAGTTCCGCGCCCGCTGGGACGAGTCCCGGCGGGCCGGCAAGGTCCTCGGCTTCCGCGACGTGGCCGAGCTGGCCCTCGACACGCTCAAATCGGATTCGAGCGTTAGGCGGCATTATCAGCGGCTCTACCGCTTCGTGATGATCGACGAGTTCCAGGACGACGACGAGCTCCAGAAGCGCGTCCTCTACCTCCTCGCCGCCCGCCCCGGCTGGGAGCCCTCGCCGGGGGCTCCCGAGCCCTCCGCCGCCGACCTCTGCCCCGACAAGCTCTTCTTCGTGGGCGACGAGAAGCAGTCGATCTACCTCTTCCGCGGGGCCGACGTCTCGGTCTTCCGCTCCCTCGCCGTGGAGCTCGGCGGCCCGGGCGGGGCCGGGGCCCTCGGCCTTTCGCGCAACTTCCGCTCGGAGCCGGGCCTCATCGCCCTGCTCAACGCGATCTTCCCCTCGGTCATGGCCCCCCGCGACCCCGACCGCGGCCCCGAGCCCTTCGAGGCCGAGTTCGTCCCCCTCGAGTCGAGGCCGCCCACCCCCGGGGTCGAGCCGCGCCTGGCCTACCTCGAGTTGCCCCGCCGCGAGGAGGGCGGCGAGGGCCTGCGCGAGGCCGCCGAGTGCGAGGCCTGGGAGGTGGCGCGCATCGTGCGCGACGCCGTCGAGGGGCGCAGCCTCCTCGTGGCCGACCGCGCCTCGGGCCTGGCCCGGCCCGCGCGCTACGGGGACTTCGCCCTCCTCCTGCGCTCCACGGGCAAGCAGGTCCACTTCGAGAAGTACTTCCGCCTCCTCGGGGTGCCCTACGGGGCCGAGAACGCCTGCGGCCTCTTCTCCGAGGCGGTCGCCTGCGACCTCTACTACGCCCTGCGCCTCGCCGCCCTCCCCGGGGACCGCAACGCCCTCGCCGCCTACCTCCGCTCCCCCTTCGCTGCCATCCCCGACGAGTCGGTCGTCCTCGCCCTCCTCGCCCTCGCGGCCGAGGGCCGGGAAGCCTCGCCCTTCTCGCCCGAGGCCTCGTCCCGGATCGAGGGCCTCGTCGCCGAGAGCGCGCGCCCCGCCTGGCGCCGCGCCTGCGCGACGATCCGGACCGTCCAGGCGATGGCCGACCGCGCGAGCGTCGCGCGCTGCCTGTGCTACCTCTGGTACGAGGCCGGCTATCGCGCCTCCCTCCTCGCCGACCCCGTCGCCTCGGCCTTCGAGGAGCACTTCGAGCTCCTCCACTCCCTCGCGGTCGAGGCCGACTCCCGCGGCAGGCCCCTGGCCGCCTTCGTCGCGGGCCTCGAGGGCCTGGTCGGCGCCCCGGACAAGCTCGAGATCGACCTGCCCCGGGAGCAACGTCCCGGGGTCAGGATCATGACCATCCACAAGTCCAAGGGCCTCGAGTTCCCCGTCGTCATCCTCCCCCAGGCCAACAACGTCGGGCGCGACGGCGGCTCGGGCGCGGCCTGGTACTGGGAGGAGGGACTGGGACCCACCTTCAAGCCGCCCGAGGCCCTCGGATCGAAGTCGCGCAACGCCTTCTTCGAGGCCTCCCGGGAGCGCAGGGAGGCCATGGAGTCGGCCGAGCTCAAGCGCCTGCTCTACGTGGCCCTGACGCGCGCCGAGTCCCACCTCATCGTGACCGCCGTGGCCCCCCGGGGCGAGGACGCGCGGGGACGGAGCTTCCGCTCCCTCCTGGCCGGCCCCTTGGGCCTCTTCGAGCCCCCCTCCCCCCTCGCCCCCGGCGGCGCCCCGGCCCCCGGCGGCGCGGAGCTCCCGCCCTTCGGCCCCCTCTCCCGCCTCGCCAGCGGGGCCCTCGTCGGCCTCATACCCGAGCGCAGCGACCTCGAGTACTACGCCCTCGTCGCCCGGGCCCGAGGCTCGGGCGGCGCCGCCGCGGGGGGCGCGGCCCCGGCGCCCGCGGCCCCGCCCCCCTCGCGGCCCGCCCTGCCCCCCTCCGAGGCCCTCACCGCCATAGCCGAGCGCTTCCGGGCCCGGAGGGCCGCGGGCCGCGTCCCGGCGGCCCCTCCCGGCGAGGCCCTCGAGGCCGGGCCCGGCCTCGAGCCGCCCCCCGGCCTGGCCCCGGAGCTCTTCGGCAGCCTGGTCCACGCCCGCCTCGAGGCGCGGCTCTCGACCGCCCCCGCCCCGCCCTCCCTCCCCCCCGCCCTCCTCGCCGCGCTGGAAGGCGAGCTGGGCGAAGGGGCGGGAAGGGAAGCGGCGATCGCGGCGGCGGATCGCCTCGCCGAGCTCTTCCTTGGCTCCGAGCTCGGCCGCCGCGCCCTGGCCTCGGCCGAGCGCTACGTCGAGTGGCGGATAGCGATCGCCTACCGGAGCCCCTCGGGGGCCGAGCGGATCGCCAAGGCGAGCGTAGACCTCGCCTTCGTCGAGCGCGGCGAAGGGGGGGAAGGCCGCGTCGTCGTCGTCGACTACAAGACCGACGAGCGCCTCGAGCCGGAGCGCCACGAGCTCCAGGTCGCCGCCTACCGCCGCGCCGCCGCCGAGATCCTCGGCCTCCCGGCCGAGGCCTGGATCTTCTACCTGTACGGGGGCGGCCGGGCCGTCCCCGTGGACGCCGACGGCGCCGCGCCCTCCCTTTCGGAGGCTCCCGAGCCTGAATTCCCGGATTGCCCCTTCACTTTCTCTCCCGTCTTGCCAGCTTGAGGCCCCGCCGGGTACCATAGGCCGCCATGCCCATACTTGGAGAAGACTCAGGAAGGCCCGCCGCCGGGCAGGAGGCCCGAGCCGCCCTCCCGCGCGAGCCGAGCCCCGGGGAGCTCTTCCGCGTCTTCTTCGGCATCTCGGCGGTCACCGTGGGCGGGGGCTACGCCATGGTCCCCGTCATCGGGAGGGCCCTCGAGAAGCGCCGCTGGCTCGACGAGGACGAGTTCTACCGCCTCTTCGCCCGGGCCCAGTCCTTCCCGGGCCCCAACGCCTTCACCATAGCCCTCGTCGCGGGGGGAAGGCTCGCGGGGACGCGGGGCGCCGCGGCCGCGGCGGCCGGGGTCGTCCTCCCCCCCTTCGGGGCCCTGCTCCTCGTCGGGGCCGCCCTGGGCCGCTTCGGCCAGCTGGCCCCGGTGCGGAGCTTCCTCGCGGGAGCCGGCGCCACGGTCCCCGGCCTCGTCGCCGCCATGATATGGAAGATAGCGCGCAAGCGCTCCTGGACCGCTGCCCGCGCGGCCGCCACCCTCGGCCTCGCCGCGGCCCTCGCCCTCCTCCCCGGCCTCACCCTCCCGGTCTTCCTCGGCGCGGCCACGATCCTCTACCTCGCGGAGCGCCGATGGAAATCCTGAGCATAGCCTGGGCCTTCTTCAAGGTCGGGATCGTCTCCTTCGGGGGGGGCTGGTCCATCGTAGGCCTGATCAAGCACGAGGTCGTGCCCCGCTGGCTCGACGACGAGGGCTTCCGCTCCCTGGTCGCCATAGCCCAGTCCACCCCCGGGCCTATAGCGCTCAACGCCGCCACCCTCGTCGGCTGGGAGCGGGGAGGCATCCTCGGGGCCCTGCTGGCGACGGGCTCGGTCCTCGCCTTCCCGGTCCTGGCGGTCGCCTCGGCGGGCTTCATAGCCTCGCGCCTGGCCGCCCGGGGCCGCGGCCTCGACCAGGGCGCCCTCGACGAGGCCCTCCGGACCGCCACCCTCGCCATGATGCTCATGACCCTCTGGACCCTCCGCCCCGCCTCCCTCGACCCCCTCGTCCTGGGCCTGGCACTGGCCTCCTTCGCCCTCGCGGCCTTCACCAAGCTCTCGCCCCTCTGGGCCATCCTCGGGGCGGGGGCCGCCAAGGCGGCCTGGGACCTCCTCGCGGGCCTATGAGCCGATCGGCGATGGCTCCTTGCGCCCCGCCCTTCCTCGGCTATACTAGAGGGAGCGGCACATGAACAACGAACGAATCCTGATCGTCGAGGACGAGAAGATCATCGCCCTCGACCTGCAGCGCCGGCTCGAGCGCTTCGGCTACTCCGTGGTGGGGATGGCCTCCGACGGCATGGAGGCGGTGGCCCTCGCCAAGGAGCGCGCGCCCGACATCATCCTCATGGACATCATGCTCGCGGGGGGGATGGACGGGATCGAGGCGGCCGGCCAGATCCGCGACCGCTACGGCGTCCCGGTCATCTTCCTCACCGCCTACACCGACGAGAAGACCCTCGAGCGGGCCAAGGAAGTGGAGCCCTTCGGCTACATCCTCAAGCCCTTCAAGGAGCGCGAGCTCTACACGACCATCGACATAGCCCTCTACAAGAACAGCATAGACCGCAAGCTCCGCAAGCAGGAGCGGCTCTTCTCGGCCATCCTCCACTCGATCAACGACGGCATCGTGGCCACCGACATAGACCTCCGGGTCCTGTTCATGAACCCGGTGGCCGAGGAGATCACCGGCTGGAAGGAGGCCGCGGCCAAGGGCCGCCCGGCCGCCGAGGTCATCTCCATCATGGACGGCCGCACCCAGCGCGAGCTCCTCGTGGGAGTGCCGCCCAACGTGGACGAGAAGCCCTACTTCTTCAACGAGGTCCTCGTCAAGAACGCCCTCGGCCAGGCCCTCGTCGTCGACGGCTCGCTCACGCGCATCCACGAGAAGGAGAACGCGGTCGACGGCTTCCTCCTCGCCCTCCGCGACATCACCGAGATCAAGCGGATGTCGGAGACCATCAACTACCAGGCCAGCCACGACGCCCTCACCGGCCTGTCCAACCGCGAGGAATTCTCCTTCAAGCTCGGCGAGCTGCTCAAGACCCTGAAGACCGGCGAGGCGAGGCACGCCCTCGTCGTCATCGACGTCGACCGCTTCAAGGCCGTCAACGACACCGCCGGCGCCCTGGCGGGCGACGAGCTCCTGCGGCAGGTGGCCTCCCACGTCCAGGCCAACATCTCCCGCAAGGACATCTCGGCGCGCATCGGCGGGGACGAGTTCGCGATCATCCTCCAGGACTGCGAGCCGGAGGACTCGGTCAACGTCGCCCGGCGCCTCCAGGAGGCGGTCGAGTCCCGCAAGTTCAGCTGGCAGGCCTCGGCCTTCCCCGTGACCCTCTCCGTCGGCATCGTCCCCCTCTCGCGCGAGAGCGAGGACATCCACGCGGTCCTCGCGGCCGCCGACGACGCCTGCCACCTCTCCAAGGAGGAGGGCGGCAACAAGATCAACGTCTTCCACGTCCAGGACTCGAAGTTCCAGAAGCGCCGCGGCGACATGGAGTGGATCGCCAAGATCAACCGGGCCGCGGAGGAGAACCGCTTCGTCCTCTACCACCAGGAGATCGAGCCCCTCGACGCGGCCGCCGGCCTCCGCCCCAAGACCGAGATCCTCGTCCGCCTCGTCAACGAGGACGGGAGCATCGCCCGGCCCGGCGACTTCATCCCCGCCGCCGAGCGCTACAACCTCATGCCCCTCATCGACCGCTGGGTCCTCCGCAACGCCCTCGCGGCCTACCGCCTCCTCGCCGACCGGGGCTCGCCCCTGGCCGAGCGGATGATCTCCATCAACCTCTCCGGCCCCTCCCTCCTCGACGACTCCCTCGTCGACCTCATCCTCGCCGAGGCCGCCGCCCAGGCGGTGCCCTCCTCGAAGGTCTGCTTCGAGATCACCGAGACCGCGGCCATCCAGAACCTCTCCTACGCGACCCGCTTCATGAAGCGGCTCAAGGACGAGGGCTTCACCTTCGCCCTCGACGACTTCGGCTCGGGCTTCTCCTCCTTCGGCTACCTCAAGAACCTCCCCGTCGACTACCTCAAGATCGACGGCTCCCTCGTCCAGAGCGTCGACGAGTCCCAGGTGAGCTACGCCATGGTCGAGGCCATCAACTCGATCGGCCACGTCATGGGGATCAAGACCATAGCGGAGTTCGTGAAGAGCCTCGAGATCAAGCGGCGGCTCTCCGAGATCGGCGTGGACTTCGCCCAGGGCTACTTCGTCCACCAGCCCGAGAGCCTCCTCTAGCGCCGGGAGCCTCCGCGGCGGGAGAAGCTCGGCCGCGCGCATTGAACTCGATACAGATCTGGAAGTATTTTATTTACAAAACGCAAGTACTTTGCGTATATTCGTAGTCGGCTCGCCGCGAGAGGGCGGCGGCGCCCGGGCCGGCGGACAGGCTTAGGCTTCGGGGAAGGGGGAACGCATGCCCGTCGTCGAGCTGAGGAAGGCGCGGAAGGAATACCGCTTGGGCCAGACGAGGGTCGAGGCCCTCCGCGGCGTCGACCTCGAGATCGAGCGGGGCGAGTTCCTCGCCGTGGCGGGGCCCTCGGGCTCGGGCAAGAGCACGATGCTCAACCTCGTGGGCTGCATCGACGTCCCGAGCTCGGGGCAGGTCCTCGTCGACGGGGTCGAGGTCGGGAGCCTCGGGGACCGGGAGCTCACGCGCTACCGCCGGGAGAAGATCGGCTTCATCTTCCAGTCCTTCAACCTCATCCCCGTCCTCGACGTCTACGAGAACATCGAGTTCCCCCTCCTGCTCAAGAAGGGCTTCGCCAAGAAAGAGCGCGAGGCCCTGGTCATGCGCTTCGTCGAGGAGGTGGGCCTCGCCGACCGGCTCAGGAACAAGCCCGGGGAGCTCTCCGGCGGCCAGCGCCAGCGCGTCGCCATCGCGAGAGCCCTCGTCTCGAAGCCCCTCATCGTCCTCGCCGACGAGCCCACGGCCAACCTCGACTCGGAGACCGGCGCGCGGATCGTCGAGCTCATGCGCCAGATCAACGAGGAGGAGGGGACGACCTTCATCTTCTCCACCCACGACGCCCATATCATGGGCAAGGCGCGCCGCGTCGTGCGGATCCTCGACGGCCGCGTCGAGGACGCCGGGGCCGCCCCCGGAACGGGGAAGGAGTAGGGCCGTGCTCACCCTGAAGCTGGCCCTCAGGACCCTCGCGAGGCGCTCCGGCCGCATGGCCCTCATCGGCTCCCTCGTGGCCCTCGGCACCTTCGTCGTCGTCTTCGGCGCGACCTTCGCCTCCTCGGCGGCCGAGGCCTCGCGCGACGCGATCGTCGAGCACTTCACCGGGGACCTCATCGTCTACTCGTCGAAGGCCAAGGACCTCCCCTCGCCCTTCGCCTTCAACACCCCCCTGCCGCGGATCCGCGACGCGGAGGCGGTCGAGGCCTTCCTCCGCGCCCTGCCCGGGGTGCGGGCCATCGCCCCCTACGCCCAGAACTACGGCATCGTCCAGGCCGAGCGGGAGGGCCGGAAGGTCGACCTCCCCTTCGTCTTCTACGCCATCGAGCCGGCTTCCTACGCCGAGGTCTTCGGGCCGATCCGCCCCTCCTCGGGCTCGGCCCTCGGCGGGAGCGGCGGGGAGCGGGGCCTCATGATCTCCGAGTACCAGAACGGCCAGTACGAGGAGAACTACGGCCTCAGGCTCGCGCCGGGGGAGCGGGTCACCCTCCTGGGCGTGACCGAGGGCGGGGTCGGCGCCGCGGCCTCGACGGTGCTCGGGACCTTCGCGCCCGAGCGCTACGCGTCGGTCTTCAACTACATCAACTTCCTCGACGCCGGGAGCTACGCCGAGCTCTACTCCTTCGCCGGGGTCGAGGCCCTGCCCGAGGCCTTCGAGCGGGGGCTGGCCGCCGCCGAGGCCGGCGAGGACGCGATCTTCGGCCTGGCCGGGGACGCGTCCCTGTCGAGCCTCGACCTGGGCGGCCTCGTCGCCGCCCCCCTCTCGGGCGCGACCATGATCGCGGTCAGGCTCGAGGGCCGCGGGCGGCTCCGGGAGGTCATGGGCGCTATCGAGGGCGCCGGCGCGGGCCTCGAGATCAAGGCGGCCCCCTGGGACGCCGCCTCCGGCTTCTACGCCCAGATATCCCGGGCCCTCCAGGCCTTCATCTTCGCGGCCACCGCCCTCATCTTCCTCGTCGTGGCCCTCATCTTCACGAACACCCTCATCATCAACGTCACCGAGCGCGCCGCCGAGATCGGCACGATGCGCGCCTTAGGCGCCGACCGCTCCTTCGTGGGCGGCCTCTTCGTGGCCGAGGCCCTGGCCCTCAACCTGGCATCGGCCGCGGTCGGCATGCTGGCCGCCGGGGCCGCGATCCTGGCCTTCGCCGGCCGCGGCCTCCCCCTGCCGGAGACGGTCTCGCAGTTCCTCATCGGCGGGGGCCCCCTGCCCCTCCGCCCGGCCGCCTGGCCCTTCGCCCTGGGGACGGCCGTCGCGGTCCTCGTCTCGATCCTCGCCACCGCCTACCCGGTGCGCGTAGCCGCTTCCATCGCGCCGGTCAAGGCGATGGGCGACAAGTAGGAGGACCGCGGTGCGCTACCTCGGCCTGGCCTTCAAGAACCTCTTCCGCAGCCCCAAGCGGAGCCTGACCCTCGGGGTCAACTACGCCATCGTCGCCTTCGTCATGACCGCCCTCCTCGCCTTCGCCCGCGGGGCGGCGAGCAACGTGTCCACGAGCCTCGTGCGGGCCTCGGCCGGCCACCTGACCGTCTCGGGCCAGTACGCGGCCTCGGGGAGGGTCTACGGGGGCATGCTCAGGGCCCCGGAGGTCGCCTCCATCGCGCGGCGGGAGCTCGGCGAGGGCGCCCAGGTCCTCCCCCGCTACCTCGTCAGGTCGGCGGTCTACAAGGGCGGCCTGTCCAAGCGCCTGTCCTTCACCGGGATCGACGCCTCGATCGACCGGGGCTTCGAGACCCAGATGCGCTTCTCCCAGGGGAGCTGGGCCGAGTGGGCGGCCGACCCGAACGGCGTGGCCCTGACCGAGGCCCAGGCAGCCTACTTCGGCATCGGGGCCGGGGACGAGCTGGTGATCTCCCTGCGCAGCCGCTTCGGCGCCTTCAACACCGGCATCGCCAGGGTGCGCGGGGTCTACGCCACCGACAACTACTTCATGCGCGACCTCGCCCTGGCCCACTTCGCCTTCCTGCGCGGCCTGGACCTCGCGCCCGAGGACGCCGCCACGGCGATCTACGCCTACCTGCCCCGGGCCTCGGAGGCGGGAGCGGCCCGGGAACGGCTGGAGGCGGCCCTCGCGGCCGCGGGCTTCGAGACCTCGCGGCCCGCGAGCGATGCCGAGGCCATCTCGGCCGTCTCCGCGGCGAGCATCCGCTACGAGACCGACAAGGAGGGCCGCGACCGCGTCATGCTCACCCTCTCCACCCTGGACGAGGTCCTGGGCCTGGTGCGGAGCGTCCTCGGGGCGGTGAGCGCGGTCGGCGCCCTCGTCGCGGCCGTCATGCTCCTGGTCATCGCGGCCTCCATCTTCATCAACCTCCGCATGAGCGTGAACGAGCGCCTGCGCGAGATCGGCACGATGCGCGCCATAGGGGTCGAGTCCTCCGCGGTCTCGGGCCTCTTCGTCCTCGAGGCCGCCCTCCTCGCCCTCTCCTTCTCGCTCGCGGGCTCGGCCCTCGGGGCCCTCGCCTGCCTCGCCTTCCGCCTCGCGGCCAGCTTCCCACCCGGCGGCAGCCTGGCCGTCTTCCTCGACGCGGGGCGCCTGGCCCTCGAGCCCCGGCTCGGGGACATGGCGGCCATCTCCGCCGCGATAGCCGCCTTCGCGGCGGCCTTCGCCTGGCTTCCGGCCCGGCGCGGGGGGCGCGTGGCCCCGGTCGAGGCCCTGAACTCCGCCTTCTAGGGCGGGAAAGGAAGCGCCCATGGTACGCGTTGTGCGGTTTAGCATGGCGGCCGCCCTCCTCCTCGGCGCGGCCCTCGGGCTCGGGGCCCAGTCCCCGGCCAAGCCCGGCAAGACCGATCCCGCTGCCGCCGAGCTCGTCCGGGCCTTCGAGGCCAAGCTCGACCTCGCCGGCCTGGACGTCACCAACGACTTCACCCTCGTGCAGAAGAAGGAGGGGGAGGCCGACCGGGTCCTGCGCGTGCGGGTCTACCGCCGCGACGCGGCCGAGACCTTCACCCTGGTCTTCCAGTACCCCGACAGCGAGCGGGGCAAGGGCTACTGGAGGAGCGGGGCCGACCTCTACCTCTACCTGCCCTCCACCCGGGAGTTCGTGTACCGCAACCGCAAGGACGACGTCGGCTCCACCGACATCCGCACCGACCTCTTCGGCAGGCCCGACGCCCTGGGCCAGTTCTGGGCGACCATGGCCGGGACCGCGAAGGTCGCCTCCTGGGAATGCGACGTGGTCAGGCTCGACGCGAAGAAGCTCGACGTCTCCTACCCCGTGCAGAAGTGGTACCTGCGGCGCGGCGACGGCCTGCCGGTCAAGGTCGAGAACTTCTCGGCCGGCGAGACCCTGCTCCGCACGGTCTACTACGTGGAGTACAAGGAGGTGGCCAAGGGCAAATTCATCTTCGCCAAGCTCCTGTCCACCGACGCCCTGGAGAAGGGCCGCAGGACCCTCCTGTCCAACGAGGGCATCACGACGGCCCGGATAGCCGACTACAAATTCTCGAAGGCCTTCCTCGAGGAGCAGTCGCGGTAGGCGACGGAGGTCAGCGATGAGCGGGAAAGCCCGGATTGCCCTGGCCCTGGCCCTGGCCCTCGCCGGGGCCCTCTTCGCCTCCGCCCAGGCGGCCCCGGCCGGGGCCGCGCCGGGAGCCGAGGCCGAGGATCCCTTCGACGCGGCCGCCTTCGAGGCCGAGGCCGCGGCGGCCGAGTCCTCCGCGGGCGCCGGGCCGGCCTCGGGCGCGGCCTCCGGAGCGGCGCCGAGCCGCCTCGTCGGGGGCTCGGCCCTCGTCTCGGCCCAGGCCTACCTCGACCCGGGCCTCGAAGGCTACGCGGCGAGCTCCTACGCCGCGGGCAAGGTCTTCGCCAAGGTCGCCGTGCCCGACTACGGCTCCCTCTTCGTCTCCTGGTCGGGCCGGCAGCAGTTCCTCGCCGGCCTCGCGGGGGAGGGACCCTCCCTGGGCGGGGCCGCCTACGACCTCGAGGAGCCCGAGCTCGAGCTCTCTGAGCTCCACTACAGCTTCGACCTGCGCAAGAAGCTCTTCCTCCGCCTGGGCAAGCAGCTGGTCGCCTGGGGGCCCTCGCGGGTCTGGAGCCCCGTCGACTTCGTCAACGCCGAGCGCGAGGACTTCTTCGCCCCGATCGACCTGCGGGCCGGCAAGGCGGGGCTCCGCGCCCACCTTCCCCTGGGCTCGGCCAACGCCTTCCTCTTCGCGGACTTCTCCGGCACGGTCTCGGAATCAGGCGAGGCCCTCGACCCCCTGAAGACCGCGGCCCTCTCCGGCCGGCTCGACGCCGCGTTAGGCGGCTTCGAGTTCGGCCTCTCGGGCAGGGCCTCGGGCCGGGAAGCCGAGCTTGCCGGCGGGGACTTCTCCGGCTACCTCCTGGGGACCGCGGTCTACGGCGAGCTGGCCTGGGCCCCCGCCGAAGGCTCGGTCGAGGCCTCCCTCGGGGCCTCGCGGGCCCTGGGCGAGCTCCGGAAGTGGAAGCTCTCGGCCGAGGGCTTCTACAACTCGGAAGGCGGCGACCTGCGGGGAGACCCGGCCGCGATGGCCGCGGCCGGCTCCCTGTACATGGGCCGCTTCTACGCCTACGCCGGCCTCGAGGCCGAGGACTTCCCCCTCGCCGGCCTGGACAGCTCCCTCTCCGCGACGGCCAACCTCTCGGATCGCAGCTTCTACGCCCGCCTCGCGGAGGACTTCTCGATCCCCGGCGCGCCGCCCTTCAGCCTCGTCCTCGGCTGCTACGGAGGGGAGGGGCAAGGCGAGTTCACCCTGCCCTTCGGGGCCGGGGCCTGGTCGATCGGGCTCCAGGCGCGGATGGAGTTCTGAGCCGGGGCCGCCCCCGGCGCCCCTAGATCCCGAACGAGAAGCTGAACCGCGCTCCCTCCGCGCTCTCCGCCTTCGCCTCGCCGGAGAGCTGGCCGGCGAGGGCGCGCAGGAGGACGCTGCCCAGGCTCTTCGCGGAGGCGAGGTCGAAGGAGGGAGGCAGCCCCACCCCGTTGTCGCGGTACTCGAGCGAGAGCCTCCCGTCCGGGAGGCGGGCGGCCCGCAGCGAGACGCGCCGCTTCCCGCCCTCGGGGAAGGCGTGCTTGAGCGTGTTGGTCAGGAGCTCCGCGACGATGAGGGCGATGGGGAGCAGCCGCTCCGGGGCGAGGACGAGGGGCTCGATGTCGTAGGCCTGCTCGATCTCCCCCTCCGAGAGGTCCCCGATGATATGGCCGCAGAGCTGCCTGAGGTAGAGATCGAGGGTGGGCGCCGAGGCGGAGGAGCCCTTGTACAGGGCCTCGTGGATCGCCGAGACCGCGAAGACCCGGTGCTGTATCTCCTTGAGCAGCTCCTTGGTGCCGGGATCGGAGCTGGAGCTGGCCCGGATCCTGATATAGCTGATGAGGAGGTTGAGCTGGTTCTTGAGGCGGTGGCGCGTCTCGCGGAGCTCGAGCTCCTTGGCCGAGAGCCGCCGCTCGAGCTCGTCCTGCAAAAGGAGGCAGCGGAGGTCCGACTCGATGATCTCCTTGAACTGCCGCATGAGCTCGAGGTACTCGTCCTCGAAGGCGTTGGCCCGGTCGTTGAGCATGCAGAAGGTGCCGAAGAGCTCGCCGTCCTCCCAGGCGATCGGCACGCCCAGGTAGGACCTCATGCCCAAGGCCGCGTGGGGATTGGCCGCCCAGTAGCTCGAGGCCGAGGAATCGTCCACCCGCATCTCGCGGCGCCGCCCCGCGACCGTCTCGCAGAACATCCCGATGCCCAGGCGATCGCGGTCGTCGCGCTTGTAGGGATTGCCCGCGCCGCGGCTCGCCACGAGGATCTCCAGGTTCTCCTCGGTGAATCTCGTGATGAGGCCCGTGGGCACGCGCATGATCCTCGCCACGAGGTCGACGATCCCCTGCCACCTGTCCAGGATCCGGCCGGAGATGGCCGGCTTGCCGCTCGTGATCGAGACCAGGACGGGGCTCGGCTCGCCCTCGACCTTTACCGCCGCGAAGGCGCCAGCTGATTCGGGCATCGACGCTCCTCGCCCACAGTATCGGGCACGGGGCATCGCGCCGCAAGCTCGGCTCCAGGCCCGGGAATCGCGGTCCTCAGTCCGGCGCTCCGCCGGACTCAGTCCGGCGCTCCGCCGGCCTCGGCGGCCACGCGGGCCATCGCGGCCTCGAAGGCGGGGATGTCGCCGTAGTTCTTGGCCGGGGTGAGCTCCTCCGGCCGGGCGGCCGCGAGGATCCGCGCCCGCCCCTCCGCGGCGAGCTCGGCGTCGACGTTGTCGAGGGCGAACTCGCGGCCGGCGGGATCGTTGCCGGGGATCGCGTAGCCCGAGCCCTCGGCCCAGAAGCGGCGGCGGATCGACTCGACCTTCTCGAGGAGGGCCCCGGCCCGGTAGACCCTGATCCCGACGTTGGTGTAGCCCGCCTCGACCTCGACCTTCCGGCCCTGGAGCTTGGCCTGGCCGAAGGAGCTGGGCAGGCCGCCCGCGTCGAGCTCGATCGGGTAGGCCGGCAGGCGGACGGGGGCCGCCGGCACGAGGAGGTCGACGGCCCCGGCCGGCCCGCCGCCCCCGGGGCCGGAGAGGGCGTCGAGGACGAGGAGGGAGGCGAGGGCGGTCCGCCGCGAGTTGGCGTCGCCGCCGAAGTTCGCCAGGACGTAGTCGGCCCGGGCCCAGCGCGAGCGGCACTGCCAGGCCGCGTCCCCGTGGCCCAGGGGCTTGCCGAAGGGAGCCTCCTGGGTGAAGAACTCGCGCTCCCCGGGCCCGATCCCGAGGGGAGCCAGGATCTCGGCGTCGATCGCCTCCTCCCAGCCCCGCACCACGAGGAGATGGCGCCCCAGGCCCCGGACCGCGGCGAGGGCGTAGGCCGCCACGGGCAGGCTCCCGCGCCGGGGCCCGTCCGAGGCCGAGCCGGGAGCCGGGGGCCGCAGGTAGTCGGCCACCGGGAAGAGGCCCCGGGGCCGCTCGGGATCGAAGGCCAGGGCCGCCGGGTCGCCCCGGCCGCGGGCCTCGGCGAGGGAGGCGAGCCAGCGCGAGCCCGAGCCGGCGAGGAGGGTGAGGCAGACCGTGCGCCGCGCGAGCTCGGCGGCGTAGGCCTCGACCGAGCCGAGGGGCGGGAGCCCCGCCGCCTCGGCCGAGGCGTTGCGCGCTTCCAAGGCGAGCGCGGCGAGTCGGCCCCGCGCGGCGGCGGCCTGGGCGTGGCCGGGGCCGGCCAGGGCGGCCAGCTCCTCCCGCGCGGCGGCGCCCCGGCGGGCGGGGCTCCCCGGGCCCCCGCTCACGGGCGCGTCACCCGGTGCTTCTCGACGAAGCCGTAGGGCCGGTAGGTCATCTTGGCCTGCCGGAGGCCCTCGTCCCCGAGGTCCTGCTCGCGGTTGATCGAGCGGAAGTAGGCCGGGAGGGCCTGGGCGAAGGCCTGGTTGATGAACTGGTAGATCCCCTTGTACTGCTCGCTGCCCTTCTCGAAGTGGACCGCGAACATGCGGGCCTTGGCGATGGGCTCGCCGAGGCACCAGCCGGCGGGACGGCCGTCCACGTAGTAGACGCAGCCCCGCATGCCCAGGATCCGGAAGCGCTCGAGGCCCTCGCGCGAGGCGGCGTAGTCCCCCTCGATGCCCTTGGAGTCCCGCCACTCGTCCAGGACGGCGATCGCGTCGGGGACGTTGGCCTCGGTCAGGGGCTTCTGCTCGTAGCTGTAGGAGTTCAGGAAGGCGTTCACGAGGTTGCGCTTCTTGTGGTAGGCCTTGCCCGAGAGCTCGGCCAGGTCGGCGCGGCGGTAGAGGTAGTCGAAGTTGTCCCTATCCTCCTCGACCCGGTAGCCCCACTGCTCGAGGGCCACCCGGCAGCGCTCGTGCTGGCTGGGTGAGAGGTTCTTGAGGTAGTCGTGGCTCGCCATGAGCTCGTCGAAGACCTCCCGCTCCGGCAGGTCGCAGGGGAGGTAGAAGAAGGACCTCCCGTTCTTGGAGCCCTCGATCACCAGGGTCCGGCCCGGCACCCGCGAGACGCGGTAGCCGTAGGCCTCGCGGAAGAGGTAGAGGTTCGAGAAGGTGAACTCGGATATCCCGTCCCGGAGGAGGTTCAGGGAGGGATAGAGGCAGTCCCGCATCTCGAGGGAGATCGGGGCGAACTCGGGGTACTCGGGGATGTTCATGCGCATGACTAGAAGGATACGTAATCGGCGCGGCATTGGGCAAGCGCGGAGCCCCCCGCCCCGGCCTTGATGGCGGTCCGGGGCGGCGATACAATTACCTGCAAAAGCTCGATTCCGGAGAGGCACCGTGTCAGACGAGATCGATCCCGAGATAGCGGCACTCATTGGCGGCTCGGTCGAGGAGTATCGCCCCTCGGGTCCCCAGGCCAAGGCCGCGCCCGGGGCCCGGCCCGGCCCCGGCGGCCTCCCCCCCGCCCCGGACTTCGGCACCCTCTTCGGCGAGCTCGGCGTCGACGGGGACCACAAGGAGAAGCGGGAGTCCGACGTCGACCTCTCCCGCAAGGGCTTCGCCCCCATCGAGCGCCTCGAGGCCGAGAAGCCCGCCTCCTGGTTCTCGGACCCCGCCTACTACAAGACCGCCCTGAACGGCGAGGGCGAGGAGGCCCAGCGCGTCCACGAGCTGCTGGGCAAGTACGTCAAGGCCACCGACCCCAAGGACCGGGGCGTCTACCGCCAGCAGCTCGTCTCGGCCTACTGGTACCTGGCCTCCAAGATCGCCCTGCGCTCGATCGGCGGCCAGGCCCCCCTGGCCAAGAAGCTCACGGTCCGCTTCTCGGCCCTCCTGCCCAGCCTCCTCTCCCCCGAGATGGCCGACGTCTTCCAGCGCGTGATCTTCGAGAAGGAGATCGACGAGCCGGTCTACTACGTCGACGAGTGGATGCGGGCCGTGGCCACGGGCATGGTCGCGCCGAGCGCCACCGACGAGGTCAAGCCCCGGGCCAAGGGCGGCGGCGACGAGCGCTCCCACTACCAGGCCCTCATGCAGAGGCTCCAGGGCAAGCGCGACTCGGCCGAGGGCATCATGAAGTCCAAGTCCGAGGAGCGCCGCCAGCTCGAGTCCCTCCTTAAGGAGCGGGTCGACATCATCTGCGCCCACGAGAGCCAGCCGGGCCTCCTCCACGTGCCGGCGCCCTACAGCGAGGCGCAGAAGCGCACGATGGGCGAGCTCTCCGAGATCGTCCGGCGCATGGTCGCCGCGGACAAGGAGCTCGGCCAGACGGTCTCCGACTACGAGCGGGCCGGCGACGAGCTCAAGAGCGTCGCGGACAAGATGGGCAACGCCCCCGAGGCCCGGGCCGACCTCCAGACCCTCGCGCAGGAATTCGAGACCGTCCGGCAGATGACCAAGCTCTGCATCGGGCGGCAGGGCAACCACTTCCCCATCCTCTCGCGGGAGTACTTCCACGGCGGGATCCGCGACATCGGCACCCGCGAGAACGTGGTCAAGCTCCTTTCCTGGATCGAGTCGATCGACTGCGAGGCCTTCTGCCGGCCCTACAAGAACACCCTCCACCGCATCGTGCCCTTCATCGTCCTCTTGCCCTGCTACGGGGACCAGGGCATCTGCTGGGAGCCCTTCGACCGCTTCAACCGGGCCACGAGCCGCGGCCGCGTCGCCCTGCCCATGTACCCCAAGAACCTCGCCCTGGCCGTCATCACCGCCGTGGCCGACCTGCGCTGGCAGGTCGCCAAGGAGAAGGCCTCGTACTACTGGATGGAGGAGGGCCTGACCGGCAACTACTACCAGAACTTCACCTCGCGCAAGCTCAAGGGCGACGTCAAGGAGTTCTTCATCCAGGATTACCTCGCCTGGATCACCAAGGAGAGCGAGGGGACGCAGAAGCTCGACAAGGAGGTCCGCGGCATCTTCTGGCGCTACATACCCTTCGCCCAGGAGATCAAGGACAAGCTCAAGGGCCGGAGCTACATCTACCAGGAGCTCTACCAGAAGGACGTGAACCGCTCGCTCTCGGACGGCTACTGAGCTCGCCGGCCGCGCGCCCCGCGTTGACTCGGGTCCTAGGCGCGTCTATACTCGCCCGAGCATCAGGAGGAGCGACAGTGGAGCCCATCAGCCGTAAGTATAGAGAGAGAATCATGCGCATGATGGCCCTCTCCCGCGGGCAGTCCCACGTGGAGGACCACAACGTCAGCCAGGCCGGCAACGCGGAGGTCCTCCCCATCATCGACGGGATCGTCGAGGAGAACCTCCTGACCGGCTCGGGCGTCCGCGGCCTGGAGCACCTCGACCTCCTCATGAAGGCCGCCGCGGCCGGCGAGCCCTGCCTCCTCCTCGTCGAGCACTACTCGAACTTCGACCTCCCCGTCTTCCACTACCTGCTCCGCAAGGCGGGCCGGGAGGACATAGCGGCCGCCATCGTCGCCATCGCGGGCATCAAGCTCAACGAGACCAACCCCGTCGTCCTGGCCTTCACCGAGGCCTACACCCGCCTGGTCATCTACCCCAGCCGCTCCCTCGAGATCATCAAGCAGAAGATCAAGGAGCCCAAGGAGCTCGTCGCCGAGCTCATGCGCAGCACCGCCGTCAACCGCGCCGCCATGAAGGCCCTCGCCCAGCTCAAGGTCTCCGGCAAGCTCGTCCTCGTCTTCCCCGCCGGCACCCGCTTCCGCCCCTGGGACCCGACGACCAAGCGGGCGGTCCGCGAGATCGACTCCTACGTGAAGGGCTTCTCCAAGATGTGCCTCGTAACGATCAACGGCAACATCCTCCGCCTGAACCCCGAGGGAGAGATGCACGAGGACCTCGTCTGCCAGGACCGCGTCCTGTACGAGGTCGGCCCCGTCACCGACTGCGCCGAGTTCCGCGCCTGGGTCAAGCGCGAGCACCACCACCGCGAGGACAAGAAGCAGGCCGTGGCCGACGAGATCATGCTCCGCCTCGAGCGTATGCACGAGGCCGTCGAGAAGGACCGCCTTACCGGGACATAGCGCCTAACGCCGCGCGATACGCCGTCGTCGAGCGAGCGGGGCGCCGCGCGCAGCGCCACGCGCCCCACAGCGAATTGCCCAGGCCCCACTTCCTCCCCTGCGCCGCCCCCTGCGAGCGGGCGCCGCGCGCAGCGCCACGCGCCCCACAACGGATTCCCCAGGCCCCACTTCCTCCCCTGCGCCACCCGCCTTATTCCTCAGAGGTTCACGGGGTTAAACGATCGACACTCCACGCCACCACCTCCACCGTGGCGGGGCGCCGCGCGGCGACGCGTCGCGCGACAGCGCGATGCGCCGCGGCGCGAGCGGGGCCCCGCCCACGGCGAAGTCCGAGCGAGTATAGGGGTGTCGCTAATACACGACGTAGGGCGCGAGCTCCAAGACCTCGATCCGCGAGCGCGCCTGCACGAGGTAGGCTCCCTCCCGCACCGTGATCGCGGGGACCCGCTCGAAGACCACCCTGCCCGCGGCGCGCCGGGGCTTGTTCGGCTCGATCGAGCGGAGGTACTCCCGTACCGCCTCGCGGAGGGCGTCCTCGTAGGCGGCGCGGCGGGCCTTCCAGCCCCCGAGGATATCGGCCCTCCCCAGGCCCTGGGAGCGTACCCAGGGCTCGGCCCCGTAGGCCTCCATGAGCCGGGCCCCCTCGGCCTCGGGCCGGTACTCCACGTAAGCGCGCAGCTCCGTCGAGGGCCCGAAGGAGGCCTCGGGCAGGAGGCGGCTCCCCGCCGGCTCGAGCTTCCCGGGGATCAGGCGCGGGTCCCCCCAGGGTATCGAGCCCAGGGGCTCGAGGACGAAGCCCTCCTCGATGCCCCGCGCCCGGTCGAGGGGGACGTACTCGAAGGAGAAGCCCCAGACCATCCCGGCGAAGACCCAGGCCGCCTCGTCGACCAGGCGCCGGGCGGCCTCCTCGGAGCTCACCGGCCAGGCCTCGCCGGCCGAGGCGACCGGCTCGGTCTCGACCCAGAAGGCCGCGCGCAGGCGGGGCTCGCTCACCTCCTGGGCGGCGAGCCGGGCCGGCCCGGCGAGGTTGCAGGCGAGAGCGATCGCGAGAGCGGCCGCGCGGCCGCGCGGCCCCAAAGCCCGATCCCCCCCTCCGCGCACCGCCCCTAGCTCCTCGGGAAGAAGCGCCGCCCCGGGCTCACCCCGAAGCGGACGAGGAAGTAGAGCCAGCCGAAGCCGAAGCCGGCCAGGTGCGTGAGGTGGGCCACCCCGCTGCGGAAGCTGAAGAGCTGGGAGCCGACCTCGATCGCCGTGTAGCCGATCACCAGGATCGGGGCGCGGAGGGGGAGGATGCCCCAGACGTAGATCTCGGCCTGGGGATAGATCGTCGCGAAGGCGAGGAGGACGGCGAAGACCGCCCCCGAGGCCCCGAGGAGGTAGATCGAGTAGGCCCCGGCGAGGAGGTAGGCGGCGAAGGAGAAGAGCCCCGCCAGGAAGCCGGTGAGGAGGTAGTACAGGAGGAACTCGGTCGTCCCGAGCTCCCGCTCCACCTGGGTCCCGAAGAAGTACAGGCCGAGCATGTTGACCAGGAGGTGGCTCATGTCGGCGTGGGAGAACATGTAGGTGAAGAGCTGCCAGACCGCGCCGGCGAGCACGGCCCGGGGGTTCATGACCACGAAGGCCGAGAGCCGGGGGAAGACGTACTCGAGGGCGAAGATCAGGACGTTGATGGCGATGAGCCAGACGGCGGCGTTCCGGTTCGAGTAGCGGAAGGGCCGGCGGATGAGGGAGTCGCGACGCATGAATCAATGGTACGGAATTCCTCGGCCCCGGACAAGCCGCGGGCCGTCTTGCCCCGCCCGAGCCGCCCTCGCTACAGTGGGGAGCGAGGATAGCCATGCCCGAGACGGCCCCGAACTGCCTCAAGTGCCTCCACTTCCGCATCACCTGGGAGCCGGCCACGCCCCGGGCCTGCCTCGTCTTCGGCATCAAGGGCCCCCGCCTCCCCTCCCTCGAGGTCTTCGCCGCGACGGGGCGGCACTGCCCCTCCTTCGAGCTCAAGCCCGGCCTCAAGTAAGGGCCCACGGGCCGGGCCGCCGCCCCGGGAGCCCCGGGCCCTAGCGCGCGAAGCCGACCGTCGCCCGGAGGAGCCCCGTGCCCAGGAGCTCCATCGAGATGATCCAGGCCCTGCCCCGCTCGAGCCCGAGCTCCCGGGCCGCGGCCTCGATCGCCGCCTGGGCCGGCTGGACCGCCCCCCGCCGTGCGGCCAGCTCGACCACCCGCAGCGAGACCTTGCGGCTCTTCCAGGCCCGGGGCGGGGCCGGCGCCCTGAGCTCGACCTGGGCCGAGCTCAGGACCACCCGCCCGTAGCGCTCGAGCTCCCGGCTCTCCCCCGCGCTGAAGCCGAACTGCCCCTCGGCGGAGAAGGCGTAGCCCCCCTTCACCCGCTCGAAGCGGACAGGGGCGTAGCCGGCCAGGAGGGCCGGCTCGAGCCCCATGAAGCGCCGCGCGAGGGCGTTCCCCTCCGCGGAATCCCCCTCCTCCGCGAGGAAATAGCAGGTGACCGGGCGGCTTCCGGCCTCGGCGACCAGGCTCGAGGCCAGGAGGGCGAGCGCGAGGACGGCGATACGGTGACGGAGCATGGAACCTCCTCCCCCATCGGGGCCACCTACAAGCTATCGCGCCCTCCGCCCCGCATCGAGTCGGCTTACCCCCCACCAAGACTGTTCCCGATGGCACCCACTACGATGAATACAGCAATGACGAAGAGTAATCGCCTTCCGAATGCCATTTTCTGACGTTTGCCGCATCCGGGGCAGATTTCCGCAGACTTTGCTATTTCTTTACCATATGTCCTGCAATGAGTCATTGTAGCCATTCCGATCCCTTTTAATAGCTCTATAGGTTCTCTATTATATACTATAGATATTTGTTTGAGTATCAATAGAAAAGTAAAATTACTCTATGGAGATAGATAAGGAACTTGGCGAGGTTATTGACCGAATACGGGAGATGAGAATTCGCCAAGGTCTTTCTCAATTAAACCTTGCTGAGAAAGCAAATATTTCTCAGAGCTTCTTGGCTAGCCTTGAGGCCGGGAAGAAACAACCTTCAGTCACAACTGTTCTAAAAATTGCACATGCCCTAGGTGTGAATGCAGGGGATTTCTTTCCAAGAAAAGCGTCAGATAAAGTAAAAATCAAAGAAGAAATCATAACATTATTGCGTCAATTGTAGATCCCAGTGGATTCCTTAGGTCAAGAAATAGTTCTTTACGTACACCACTAGTACATTTACAATAACCGCTAGCAGGATGGCTTTTACGTCATCGTGTTTCGGCCGAGGTGTACTGGCCATCGCAATTTAGTAACGCATGGTGCTTGGGTTTCATTTCTTAACGTTCTTGAGAATCCGCATACGTTAATCCAGGCATGTGCATTCCTCATTACGATGAGTTTTGGAAAAGTATGTAGTATGGGAAGGAAGTACATTGACCGAGAGTACGAGTGGTTCACTAGAAGTTGCAGCTGAAGAGAACTCCCGATCAATAAAACCCTTGGTAAGGTTGACACCTTCTTCCAAGAAATATGTAGACGCATGTCTCCTATTCATTGATTATTGATTTTATAATGGAGTTATACATAACTCCTCTTTTTACATACTCTATTGAGCTGTTTATTTTTTCGAGTAGCTCCTCAGGAAATGTCCTTGGAAATATAATCCACCTGATGTTCCCTATAGGAGCATCATCAAGAAGCATCATCGTAGTCAAGCCTTTAGTCTCCGGGTTTACCCGAATGCTATAAATAGACTCTTCACCACCAGCAAAGAAGTAATCAAATCGCTTAAGTAGTAGCATTCGTGTAAAATTGCTTTGATCATCTGTAATATCAGTGATAACCATTGGCGGATTATACAGTTTTACATTTTCATCGACCCAAGCGCCATATGAATAATTTCTGATTACTCCTAATGTTTTTTTACTTGATAGGAGGTCTTTTATTGTATGTACATTTTGGAAGCTTAAACTATCACTTTGACGAATTATATATCGTGGAGAAGCGTCCTGATATATTGGAAACTTTGAATACGTGTACGACAATTCACGGTCTGGTGTTTTGAATACACCGGGCAAACAAACGAGCTCATCTTTCTTAGCATATTCAAAAAGCCGGTTTAGTGGCCCTTTTTGAAAAGTATAAGGAATCCCCGCATCATCAAGAATCAAGCGCATAATACTAATAATGAAGCCTTCGTCATTTGTATAAGGCTGGCCAAAGAATGGCATCCTTTCATAATACAAGATTGTAATTGATGTTTCTTGACTATACATTTCTCTCTGGCAGAAAAGTATTGCTAGGGAAAGCAATAGGAACTTCAGAATAAACGGTTTCATGTTAATTGTCACCATAAATACTATACATCTGCTCAATACTGTCAAATGGAGAATAATCACAGGAATCACATAGCCCTGACACCTTCACCTATCGATATTTATGCTGATTACATGACGATTAACCGTACCAATCACGTAGCAGATGTCAAATAAATGTTCTATGTACAAGTTAGCTAGCGCCACTCTCTAGGCGTTCGGCAATCTAGCATTTCAGCTTCGAGATACAAGTCAATTAATCATATCATAGATAGTATCCTGAATACTAAACAAAGGAGTGACCATTGGAAAAATCAAACTGCAGACATGAGTATAATCCATTTTTCAATTGCATGAAATTGGAGAAAAGGAATTTCCCTTGCAAGAAATGCTACAAGATATTTAAACGGATTAAGCGGTATACATGTTCGTTTAGAAGTGTTGGTATCATAAAGCAGGTCATAGATCGTCAAAAAAACGCCTACTATACTGGTACTGCAATATATACTTCTAGTAACAGTACAACTTCAACAACAATGAACTTGAATAACATCCATGACCATGTTTTCTGTGAATACATGGGAGGAACAGAAACCATACGTTTCCTATTTCGATTATCGTTTTTAGCTCATTTTTTTGCAGTAGTGCTGTTTATATTTTTCATGATCGCTATTGGTTTTTTTGGTACTGCACTAGAAACAGTAGCCCAGATAGTATCGTATGGTGTGATTTTTAGCGGAGTATTTCTCGTTTTATCTATTGGTACATCTACAATAAAACCAGATGAAAATGCGATGGCACGGTATGCGACAGCAGAATTGAAAGAAAGGAATGGTACATTACCTTCGCATATCGTTGAAGAAAAAATGACGGAGCAGAATGGCAGAAAAACAAACGTACATGAAAGCACCGCTGAATCAGATTCAGTTATGGCTGTCAAATTATTAAAGTGGAACACTTGGCTAAGTAGTTTATCCGGCGATGCTAATAAAGAGTCATATCTACTCAATGACGAAGATATACTATATAGGATTATTGAAGATCAAAAAAAGTGTTGGGCGAATCTTTTTTCTAGGAAATATAAAATACAGTTGAAAGAAAACAACTATGCTGAGTATACAGCTAATGAAGATAAACCAATAGACAACAGTATAGCATGTCAAGCAAGTCTCGCTCAGAGCGTTATTAGCGGTATCACTTCGGAAGAGAACAAGATTCGAGCAATCAATGCAATTACCGATAAAAATATACTAATGATGCTATCCTGCCTAAATAAAGAACAAGCAGTAAGCTCTTTACTTGATGCACAATTGCAAGCAATTGGAGTTAATTATAGATATAGCTCGGTTCTTTACTTGTTTCAATGATGAACTGATTTAGTGACTATCCTCTTTTATTGAGCGTTTATCGCTTCAAGATTACGTTTTATACTAACAAGACTAAACAATAAAAGAAATGTTGTTTTCTAACTGCATATCGATACAAAGTGATACTACTTGCACATCAAGTATTCGCATAGCAATCAATATTGAGACAAAAAAGAGAATGCGTCGTCTGGGATCATTTAGCATGGAACCAGGAGTATTAAACAAACAATCCTCTTGCGTGAAAATACAATAATGTCTTTCAGGTTAAGCTGGTTTATTTGTAGTACTACGTATAATCCCAGCTACCATAGATGCTACATGTAATTGAATGTCATATTATCGCTAAATCCAGTATAAGGAGAGGTAAATGAGCATTTTTACCCCTAAATGGAAGAATAAGGATGAAGGAATCAGGATGTCAGCGATCAATGAGATACATGACGAAAATTTACTATTCGAGATTGCGACAACAGATATTAGTGATGATGTAAGGAGTGCTGCGGTTTCTCGCATTACATCAGAAGATAAGCTAATAGAACTAGTAAAAATGCCAATGAAGGGAACTACAAGAATAATTGCAGTAAATAAAATCCAAAATGAAATAAGACTAAAAAGCATCTATAAAGAGATAGATTTGCTTAGTGTTAAGAAAGCGATTCTTGGGAAAATAACAGATAAAGAATTTTTACTTCAGATTGCTGAAAACGGTCCAGAAAATGGAGCGGCTGCTGAATGCTTTCTAAAACTACTTGGCGAAGATATAGTACAAAGTGAATTGTTACCGGTAATAGAATCAAAATCACAATTATTACGAGAAAAAATACTGGATAGGATATCCGATCAATCATTATTATACGAAGTTTATATTAATCCCAAATACCTTGTACCGTCAGAAAAAGTACTACGAAAGATTAATGATCCTGCCATTCTAGCAAGAATTATAAACGCTGTAGATAAGAGCAAGATAAATGATGTTCTTAAAGATCATGAGCAAACTGTTATTTCTGAGTTATTACTGTTCATAACTACTATTGAGATAATTCCTGAGGTCCTCAATTTTATATACAGAGAAGACTTGCTGTTAAGTATATGTAACAGAATTGCCAATGTCGCTATTTCTGCAAAGATTAAAGACAGAATAGAGGATATCGTTTTTCTAAAACAAATGCTCAATAACTACAGTCTAGCTTTCCCCTCAAAGTATCCTCTAGATCAAGTAAACCAAATACTTAGTGGCGCTGTGGATGTACGGATTGTAAAATTCCTTGACGCAGAAAAAATCTACCATATCCTGAGTTTGACATTAAATTCGGAAGGTAAACAAGTCACTCACAGATTATGTACAATTCTACGAAATTTGGGCGTGAACTTCAATGAAACAACGTCATACTATTATGTTCTTACGCATGCTGTCTGTGAGAACAATGTAGATTTAGTTAAACTACTGCTTGAAGAAGGAGCTTCTCCATTAGTCTTTGCAAGCAATTACATTAGTCCGCTCTTTGAAGCAATTTCTGATTCAAGGAAAGAAATCTTGGATTTATTTCTAGCTTGGGGAGTAGACATTGATTTAGAACTACCACGTATCATTTTTAGTGATATGCGAACATATAGAGACTTTGCTAAAAGTCGAGGAATTTCATTTAATTAATACATACTAGAGGCTAAAACTCTGACAGTCGTCATTGAAAGCAGAGCTAAATACTGCGAGCTTCTTTCGGCAGTTAAGCGTATGTTGTGCGTCAATACCATGGAGGCACTTCATGAAAGAAGACAAACGTAAGGCTAATCTCAAAGAGTGGCTTGAGCTAAAAAAAAGCCATCCGTCATTCGCAAAAGCATTTCTAGCTCAACAGGCAATCCTCATGGAAGCTTCCGAGATTGGTTTACCGTTAATCGATAGAAGCATGTGCATGCTTCTCCAAAGTGGATTGCCTGTTCTCTTCGAGGACTATTGGACGAAGAAATGCCGTGGGGAAATTCGGGATGTCCACATTGGGGGAGTGATCGGGTGCCTAACGTATGGCAACCGTGACCCTGCACGGTGCTTTGACCTTTCTGATGAAGGCGATTGGTTTGACGATCCATTGAAGGGAGGAAAGGTAGTACCTCCGAAGCCTCCCATCCCGCCGCTTTGACATGATCAGGATATAAGTCATTCTGTTTCTGGTGCAGGCCAGGGCTTCGGCTCTGGCCTTTTTATTCGCTATGCGTTTCTATGTGTAGATTCTCCAATTCATCCCCCGCCCCTGCCTTACCCTCCCCTTCCAGTTGATGAGAAGCTTATAGGGATTGCAAGATCAATTGTCAGAACAAGTCTGCATTCTACAAGGGAATACTAGGGAACCGGGGGGAACACGAAGTCGAGTGTATTGACTTTATTTCGTTACTTCAATAGTATATAAAGGCACGTAGGGTGCTATGGGGAATTAGCTCAGTTGGTAGAGCGATAGGTTCGCAATCTATAGGTCAGGGGTTCGAATCCCCTATTCTCCACCTTTACAACGGCCATCCTGAACGGGTGGCCGTTTTGCTTTTCTGGGCCGAGTGAGAATAGGGGATTCGAAGCGGAGCGCCGACCCGATCGGTATGTGCCAGGGGACAGTTGGTACTCTAAAATGGGAGTACAAAGGAGCTGTCCATGTCCAAGCCAGAGGTGGCCGACGAGAAGGTGAGCGACCTGCCGGAACGGCGGCAATTCACACCCGAGTACAAACTACGGATACTCCAGGAGATCGACCGGCGGCGCGATGAAGGCAAGGGCGTCGTCGGGGAGATCCTGCGGCGGGAGGGTCTGTACGCAAGCCAGGTTGCCTCCTGGCG
>JAKLFE010000033.1 GCA_022711355.1 Spirochaetota bacterium
GAGGATACGGCGAACAAGGGAAAGGAGTCTGGCGTATGAATATGATCGAGTTCATCGGGATCGCGGCCGTCTTCGGCCTCTCCGCGCTCGGCAGCGGCATCGGGGCGGGGATCGCGGGGCAGTCGGCTATCGGGGCCTGGAAGCGCAACTACCTGCAGAACAAGCCCGCTTCCTTCCTCCTCATCGTCTTCGCGGGCGCGCCCCTCACGCAGACGATCTACGGGTTCATCGTGATGAGCTCCATGATCAGCTCGCCCAAGGAGGCGATGTTCAAGCTCGCCCTCGGCATCCTCGCGGGAGCCGCGATCGGCTACTCGGCCGTCGCCCAGGGCAAGTGCTCCGCCGCGAGCTGCGACGCCTTCGGCGAGACCGGCAAGGGCTTCGCCTCCGACCTCATCGTCGTCGGCCTCTGCGAGACCGTCGCCATCTTCGTCCTCGCCTTCTCCCTCGCCGTCATCGGCTAGAGCGGTCCCGGCGTCCGACGAGCGGCGGCCTCGCGGGGCCGCCGCTTCCTTTTCCCGGCCCATCCGCGCTATCCTGGGCCCATGGCTAATCGAGAGACGCGGGCCGTCAAGGTCGGCGGGGTCATCATCGGCGGGGGCTTCCCCGTCTCGGTGCAGACCATGTGGAAGGAGCCGCTGGCCGCGGGGGAGGCCGCCCGCGCGGCCGCCCTCCGGCGCATCGGCTCGCTCAAGGAGCTCGGCTGCGACATCCTCCGCTTCGCGGTGCCCGACCTCGCGTCTGCCGAGGCCCTCGGCGAGCTGGCCCGCGAGTCGCCGATGCCCCTGGTGGCCGACATCCACTTCGACTGGCGCATCGCCCTCCGCTGCCTCGACTATCCCCTCGCCAAGATCCGCCTGAACCCCGGCAACATCGGCGCCCGCTACAAGGTCGAGGAGGTCGTCGCCAAGGCCCGCGGCAAGGGCGTGCCGATCCGCATCGGCGTCAACGGCGGCTCCCTGCCCGAGGACCTGCGTGGCAGGCCCGACCGGGCGGCGGCCATCGTCGAGGCGGCCGAGCGCGAGATCGCGATCTTCGACGAGCTCGGCTTCGGGGACGTCATCGTCTCGATGAAGTCGAGCGACGCCGCCGAGACCCTCGCGATCAACCGCGCCTTCGCCTCGCGCCACGGCATCGCCCTCCACCTCGGCGTGACCGAGGCCGGCCCCCTCGTCCAGGGGGTCGCGCGCAACGCGGCCGCCCTGGTGCCCCTCCTCTCCGAGGGCATCGGGGAGACGATACGCGTCTCCCTCTCCGACAGCATGGAGAACGAGGTCCTGGCAGGCCGGGAGATCCTGTCCTGCGCGGGCCTGGGGCGGGGCGGGGTGAAGCTCATCTCCTGCCCCCGCTGCGGGCGGGCCTCCTTCGACACCCACGCCTTCACCGCCCGCTGGGCCAACCGCCTCTACGCCCTGGGCGCGGACGCGACCATCGCCGTCATGGGCTGCGTGGTCAACGGTCCCGGCGAGGGCAGGCACGCGGACCTGGGCATCACCGGCGCGGGCGACAAGGTCGTCATATTCAGAAAGGGCGAGATAGCCCGAACGATCCGGCCGGAAGAAGCCGATACTGTATTCGAAGAGGAGTTGAACAAGCTTTGATGCCGAGATACGGAACCCGGCCGCCCGGGCGGCGCGGCCCGCGCGCCCTCGCCGCCATCCTCGCGCTGGCGGCGGCCCTGCCGGCCTTCGCCGCGGGCGAGAAGGAAATGGCCGAGGCGGTCGACCTGCCGCCGGTGCCCCGCCTCGTCGTGCCCCTCCCCGCGCCTCCCGCCCCGCCGACCCCTGCCGATCCTTCCTGGCTCCTGTACGAGGAAGGCCGGGCCCTCTACGGCGAGAAGCGCTTCGGCGAGGCCCTCCAATCCTTCAAGAAGGCCGTCGAGGCCCGCGCGGCCCGCTCCGACGAGGCGGTGGCCCGGATAGACGCCGCCCTCGCCGACAAGGACGCGGGCCGGGCCCAAGGCTCGATCCGCGCCCTCGTCGGCCTCCTCGCCTCGCGGGACCTCGTCTCCAGCGAGCTCGCGCGGATCAGGGCCGAGGCCGGCGGCTCCCTGCTCAAGGAGATGTCGGCCATCGCGTCCCGGAGGGTCTCCGGCCTCCTCGACTCCTTCCTCCGGGCGGCCAAGCTCGTCGTCGAGCAGCGCGGGGGCGCGCGGATCGGCGACTCCCTGGCCGCGCTCAGGGCCGAGGCCGCGGCCATGCGCTACTATCCCGAGGCCGAGATGGCCATCGGGCGGATCTACCGCGCCGAGGGCGAGCTCGGCCTGGCCGAGCTGCAGATCAGGCGGGCCCTCGACCTGGCGGCCTCCCTGGACGTCCCCGAGGACCGCTACGCCATGCTCGAGGAGCTCGCCGAGGTCTACCGCGCCGAGGACCGGCTCCGCGACTACGAGCTCGCCCTCCGCGAGGTCGCGGACGAGGCCGAGCTCTTCGGCAAGCGGCAGGAGTACCTCCGGCTCGCCATGGAGCGGACTCTCGCCCGCGACGGGATCGATAAATTCATGACCCTCTACCGGGTGGAGGACGCCTTCGCGCGCTCGGCCTGCTCGAAGCTCGGCGAGCTCTACCTGCGGAACGGCCGGACGGTCGCGGTCATCTACCTCGCCGCGGCGGTCAACATGGCCCTGACCCGGCAGATCGCCGGGATCCGCGAGAAGGAGCCGGGCTTCGCCTACCGGGACCTGCGCGGCCTCCTCGGGCGCATCGGCTCGGACGCGGCGCTCTCGCGCTACGCCGAGGACTCGGGGCTGTATCGCGACATGGTGAATCTCGGCGAGGCCCTGGCCCGCGGCGGGAACCGGGAGTCGGCCCGCGAGCTGTGGTCCGCGGTGGCTCAAGCGAGGGGAGCGGGGGCTCAGGCGGCCGCGGCGAGGGCCGCCCTCGCCAGGCCGGCCCTGGCGGCTGGGGCCGCCCAGGCCCCTCGGCCCTGAGCGCGGCCGCGCTAGCCTAGGCCTTCTCCTTCATGATCCGCTTGACCAGGTCCTTGATGAAGGGGTCCGAGATCGTGTAGACCCGCTTGGTCTTCTGGACCTCGGCGGCCACCAGGCCGTTGGCCTTGAGGATCGCCAGGTGCTGGGATATGACGGGCTGGGGCTGGTCGAGGCAGCGCCAGAGGTCCGAGACGCAGGGGTCCACCTCGCGCGCGATGAGGCAGAGGAGCCTGAGCCTGATCGGATGGCCGATGGCTTTCAGCTTGCGCGCGTATTCGACGAGGTAGTCGTCCGGGCAGTGTCGCTCTTCGGTGGCCATGGTGGGAAGCCTACCTTATACGGGAATCCTTGGCAAGCTCGCCCGGGCGGGAGGCGCCGCGGGGCCCTTCAGCGGCCGAGGAGGGCCTGCATCTCGCGCTCCGGGCAGGAGGCGAGGTATGCCTCGAAGTAGCGCCGATCCTCCTCGCCCATCGCGGTGATGGTCAGGGCGAGGACCCGGTCGGCCCGCGCGATCCTGCAGGAGAGGGAGATGATCCGGTCACCCGCGCGGAGCGAGCAGTCCTCGATGGCGGAGCCCGCCTCGAGGTCCGAGACGAGGGCGTGGCTGTCGGGGGCGAATGAGAAGCCCGAGGCGGAGACGGTCTCGAGCTTGCCGGCCACCGGGGCGAGGCTGCGGGGGTGGGCGAACATGAAGTCGAGGCGGTCCCAGGGCTCGGGCGTGACCCGCTCGGCGACCCGGGCCTCGTCGACGACGACGTAGCGCTTCAGCAGGCGCTGGAACTGGGCCTGCTCCCTGCGGTCGTCGAGGGCGTCGCGCACGACGCCGTTCACGCCGAGGCTCGCGGCCTTGGCGGCCTCCTCGAAGGGGAAGTACTCGCCCTTCAGGAGGACGATGACGCAATCCTCCTTGCCGCGCTCCGCGCGGATGACGCTCGTCACGATCTTCCAATGCCGGGGGTAGTCGCGGGCGCTCACGACGACGGCGTCGGGCGCGATCTCGTCGAGGTTGTCGATGGCCTTGACCGGGCTCCGGTAGCGGATGGCCTCGAAGCCGAGGGGGCGGAGGTAGAAGCGGGCGATATCCGCCACGCGGTCGTCGTCGACGAGGAGGAGGGCCTTCATTCGGTGCCCTTGTTCAGGACGCTGTAGCCGACCAGGTACCATATCCCGTCGCGGCGCTCGAGCTCGTAGCTGTATTCCTTGACCATCCGGAGCTGCTGGCTCTGGAATTTCTCGAGGACCCGCACGAAGCCGCGGGAGGGAGTATAGCGGGTCTCGAGGACCTCGAAGAAGTAGGGCTGGACCACGATGTCCTCGTCGACCACGCTCAGCTGGAGGTCGGCGCGGTAGCGCTCGAGCATGCGGCGCCGCCCCTCGTCCGACTCGCGGTCGTAGGCGCGCTTCTGGTCGGGATTGCGGGCCATGAGGGACTCGAGGTCGAGGTAGAGGAAGAACTCGTTCCACAGCCCCTTCTGCCGCGCGGCGATCGTGCGCCTGACGACCTCGTCGGGGGGGAGGGCCTGGGCCTGGAGGACCTCGCCGGTCTGGGCCCGGATCGAGTCGGCCGCGGGGGGCAGGCCAGGGGAGGGCCTGATCGAGAGGGAGAGGGCGTTCGAGGCCAGGGCGGGGGAGGGGGCGTCGAGCTCGGGCCTGAGGCTGGCCCTGATCGTGAAGGCGCCCGGGCCCTCTATGCGCAGGTAGCGGCCGAGGCTCTCCACGAAGGAGTACTCCTCGCCCGGCTCGATCGAGAGCTCCCGGTAGAAGACGGGGCGCGTATCGCTCATCGCGAGGCGGTACTGGTCGCTCGGGTCGAGGAGGCGGTTGGTCGGGGTCCGGGCCTCGAAGGATAGGCTGTGGACCCGGTCGTCGGCCAGCTTGAAGCGGAAGGCCGAGGGGGCCTTGTTCGCTATCGTGACCTTGATGGGGATATCGCTTTCGGGGAAGTATATCCGCTTGTCGTAGAAGCGGATCGAGAGCTCCACCCCCGCGGCGGGCGCTTGGGCGGGCGCGGCGGGCGCCTGGGCCGCGGGTCCGGCCGCGAAGGCGGGAGCGAGGGAGAGGGCCGCGGCGAGGAGGGAGGCGATCCGCGGGCATCGTGCGAGCGACAGTGCCATCTGGCTTCCTTCGATCTGGAACAAGGGCTGCGGTCCGTCGTATACTACGGTCCGGCGATGACCTACTCCATTGTCGGAATGTTACGATGAATACCTTACACCCGCAAGCCGTGCTGGATCGGCTCAGAGCCTACCCCCCCCTCGCCTCCCTCGCCGGCCGCCTGGCCTCGGGGCCCTTCCCCCTGGACCTTGCCGAGGCCGAGGGGCCCTTCGCCGCAATCGTGGCTGCCTCCATCCGCGGCGCCGGCGCCCGGGCGGGCGGTGGCCTCCTCGTCGTGCTTCCCTCGGACCAGGACGCCGAGGCCCTGGCCTCGGACCTCGGCATCCTCGGCATCGAGGCCCAGATCCTGCCCTGGTGGCGGACCGCGGCCTACCGTTCCGTAGGGGCCCGGGCCCCGGTCTTCGGCGAGCGGGCGGCCTGCCTGGCCAGGCTCCTCCTCGCGGGGGCCGCGAAGGGGGGAGGCGCCGGCCCCGTCGTCGTGGCCAGCCAGCGCGCCTTCGTGACCCCGGTCCCGCCTCGCGCCGCCTTCGAGCCCCTGGTCTTCCCCCTCGAGGAGGGCGGGGCCATCGACCCGAGCGCCGTGGGCGAGCGCCTGGCCTCCTACGGCTACCTCCGCGTGCCCCGGGTCTCCCTGCCGGGCGAGTTCGCCCTCCGCGGCGAGGTCCTCGACCTCTACATGCCCGGGGATCCGGAGGCCCTGCGCCTGGTCTTCGACTTCGACCGGATCGACCGCATCTCGACCTTCGACCCCGGCCTCCAGTCGGGGACGGGAAGGCTCGCGCGGGTCGCCCTGCGCCCGATGAAGGAGCTCCTCTGGGACGCCGAGCGGATCGCCGCCCTCGCCGCGGCCCTGCCTGCCCTGCCCGGCCTCAAGGGCCGCGAGGGGCCGCTGCTCGAGGAGCTCGCCGAGAAGGGCGAGGCGAGAGGGGAGGAGCTCTGGTACCCCCTCGCCCACGGCCAGGGCCCGGGCTCCATCCTCGACTACCTGCCCGCCGGCTCCTCGGTCTTCCTCGTCGACCACGAGCGCCTCGAGGCCCAGGAGGAGGCCGCGAGGAAGGAGTACGCAGGGCTCTACCGCCGCGCCCTCCAGGAGTCCCCGGTCCCGCCTCCCGAGCGCTGCCTCCACTCCTTCGCCTCCCTGGAGGGACGGGCCCTCGAGGGCTTCGCCACGATCCGCAGCTTCGCCCTCAAGGACGCGAAGGAGGAGGGGAGGCTCAAGCTGGGCTCCGAGCAGCCCCGCTCCTTCTTCGGCAACATCCAGTACTTCAAGGAGGAGCTCGCCAACCTCCTGAAGTCCGGCTACTCGGCCTACGTCGTGGCCGAGACCGAGATCCAGGCCGAGCGCATAGCCTCCCTCCTCAAGGACTTCGCTATCGAGGTCCTCGTCGCCCCCCTCTCGGCGGGCTTCGTCCTGCCCTCCTTCAAGCTCCTGGTCATCCAGGAGAACGAGATCTTCGGGCGCCGCAAGCGCGTGCCCAAGTCGGTCAAGACCGCGCGCTCGGCGGCCATCGACACCTTCGTCGAGCTCGCGCCGGGCGACTACGTGGTCCACGTCAACTACGGCATAGGCCGCTTCTCGGCCATCGAGCGCATGAAGGTCCTCGGCCTCGAGCGGGACTACATCAAGGTCGAGTACGCGGAGGACGAGGTCGTCTTCGTGCCCATCGAGCAGGCCAACCTCGTCCAGCGCTACATCGGGAACGAGGGCGAGGAGCCCAAGCTCGACCGCCTGGGCTCCAAGTCCTGGGAGACGCGCAAGGCCAAGGTCAAGGCCTCGGTGGAGCAGCTCGCCGAGCGCCTCATCCGCATCTACGCCCGGCGCCGGGCCGCGGCCGGCTACTCCTTCCCCCCCGACGGGGAGTGGCAGCTCGCCTTCGAGGCCGCCTTCCCCTACGAGGAGACCCCCGACCAGCTGCGCTGCATCGACGAGGTCAAGCAGGACATGGAGAGCCCCAAGCCCATGGACCGCCTCATCTGCGGGGACGTGGGCTACGGCAAGACCGAGATCGCGATGCGGGCCTGCTTCAAGGCCGCCGCGGCCGGCAAGCAGGTGGCCTTCCTCGCCCCGACGACCATCCTCGCCGAGCAGCACTTCGAGAACCTCAAGGACCGGCTCGGCGACTTCCCCCTCCACATGGCCATGCTCTCCCGCCTCGTGGAGCGCAAGGAGCAGCGCTCGACCCTCGCGGGGCTCAAGGAGGGGAAGGTCGACATCGTCGTCGGCACCCACCGCCTCCTCCAGAAGGACGTCGACTTCAAGGACCTGGGCCTCCTCGTGGTGGACGAGGAGCAGCGCTTCGGCGTCAAGGACAAGGAGCGGCTGAAGGAGATCAAGGCGAGCGTGGACTGCCTCACCCTCACCGCGACCCCCATACCCCGCACCCTCCACATGTCCCTCCTCAAGATCCGCGACATGTCCGTGCTCAACACCCCGCCGGTGAACCGCCACCCCATCGAGACGGTCGTGGAGGAGTTCAACCCCGAGCTCGTGGCCCGGGCCATCCGCAAGGAGATCGAGCGGGGAGGGCAGGTCTTCTACCTCCACAACCGCATCGAGAGCCTCCAGGAGATCCAGACCTTCCTCGCCCAGACCGTGCCCGAAGTCCTCGTCGAGACCGCCCACGGGCAGATGGACCCGAGCGAGCTCGAGGACATCATGCACCGCTTCATCCACGGCGGCTTCCAGGTCCTCGTCTCGACGACCATCATCGAGAACGGCATCGACATCCCCAACGTCAACACGATCGTCATCGACCGGGCCGACATGTACGGCATCTCCCAGCTCTACCAGCTCCGCGGCCGCGTGGGCCGCTCCGACCGCGTCGCCTACGCCTACCTCTTCTACCCGGACAAGCGCGCCCTCAGCGAGCTCGCCATGAAGCGGCTCCAGATCATCTCGGACTTCACCGAGCTCGGCTCGGGCTTCAAGATCGCCATGAAGGACCTCGAGGTCCGCGGGGCAGGCAACCTCCTCGGGCGCGAGCAGTCCGGCGACATCTACGCGGTGGGCTTCGACCTCTACCTCAAGCTCCTCGACGAGGCCGTGCAGCGCCTCTCCGACGAGCACTACGAGCCCGAGGAGGAGCCCTACCTCGAGCTCGACTACGCGGGCTACATCCCCGACCAGTACATCTCCATGCCGACCGTGAAGATGGAGATCTACAAGAAGATCGCCTCGATCTTCACCGACCAGGACCTCGAGGCCCTCCGCGCCGAGATGTCCGACCGCTTCGGCCCCCTGCCCGAGGACGTCGAGAGCCTCCTCGCCCTCGCGGAGATCCGCGTCATCTGCCGCAAGCTCTCCATCGCGAACCTCAAGGAGCGGGGCGGGACCGTCACCGTCGAGTTCTCGAAGGTCTCCAAGCTCTCGGTGGACAAGGTGCTCCGCCTCATGCGGGAATCCGGCGGCCGCATCAAGCTCGACCCCAAGCGGCCGAACGTCCTGGTCATCAAGACCGGCTCGATCGGCCTGCGCGAGAAGAGCGAGTTCCTTCGTGAACGATTAGCCGCATTATTGAGCTAATCGTTCACGGGGGAGCGCCCAGACGCGCGGACCACGCCTCCTTCATACTCTTCCCTCGCTCCCTTCATAGTCCCTTTACATCTCCCGGATATCCTCTCGGCCATCGCGAAGCGCGGCGAGGAGCTCGCCGCGGACTGTGGAGGATACAATGAAGCTCGGATTAAGGCGCCCCGCCGGATTCGCGGGAAAACGAGTGGGTCTGGCCAAGGCCGCGATCGCCTTCGCCGCGCTCTTTTTGCTGTTGCAGCTGGGAGCCGCGCCCCTCTCCGCCCGCGGCAGGCGCTATTCGAACGCCACCATACCCCAGGGCATCACCTATCCGAGCGGAAGTCTCAAGGACGGCATGTATCGCGGGACCGCCGATGGCTACATGCCTGGCTTGAGCGTCGAGGTTGCGGTCAAGGGCGGGAAGATCGATTCGGTGCGGATCGCCGAGAACGACGAGACCCCGCGCTGGCTCAGCATGGTCTCCGGAGTGATTCCCCGGAGGATCGTCGCCGCCCAGGGCACCGAGATCGACATCGTCTCGGGGGCCACCGCGAGCAGCCACGGCATCATGTCGGCCGTCGAGGACGCGCTCGGGAAGGCCGCGAAATGAGGCTCGTGATGGACCGGCTCGCCCTGATCGCGGCCCTCCTCGCCTCGGCGGCGGGAAGCGCGGCCGCGGAGGGCCCGGGGACGGCGCGGATCGCGGTGGCCAGCGACCTCCACTACCTGGCGCCCGCCCTCCATGACTCGGGCCCGCGTTACGCGACATTGCTCGAGGGGGGCGACTGCAAGAACCTGGCCCAGGTCGAGAACCTGGCCGCCTGCCTAGCCTGGAGCCTCGCGGAGGGGGCCGATCGGCCCGACTGCCTGGTCATAACCGGCGACCTGACCCTCAACGGCGAGCGCGGGAGCCATCTCGCCCTGGCCGCCCTCCTGCGGGCCCTCCTCGCCTCGGGGACGCGGGTCCTGGTGCTGCCGGGCAACCACGATCTATCGAATCCTTACGCCCGCCGATTCGAGGGCGAGCTCGCACTCGCGACGGAGTCGGTCGGTCCCGAGGACTTCGCCGCCATCTGGGCCGATTTCGGCTACGCCGAGGCGCTGGACCGCGACCTCGGGAGCCTGAGCTACGTCGCCCGCGCGGCCCCTGGCCTGCGCATCCTGATGCTCGACACGACCGAGAGCGAGCGGAACGGGGAGCTCGGCTATCCCGTCTGCGGCGGCTCGGTATCCGACGAGACCAGGGCATGGATAGGCCGGGCCGCCGCCCGCGCCTCGGCCGCGGGCGAGCGGCTCATCGCCGCCATGCACCATAGCCTTGTCGACCACAACTCGGTCGTCAACCAAGGCTACACCGTCGAGGGCGCCGAGGAGCTGGCCGAGCTCCTCGCGGGCCTTGGCGTCGGCTTGGTCCTGAGCGGCCACACCCACGTGCAGGACATCGCCGAGGCCGCGACGCCGAGCGGGAAGATCGTCGATCTCTCGAGCGGCTCCTTGGCCGTCTATCCCCACCTCGTCGGCTCCCTCGAGCTTGGCGCGGATGGCTCGATCGGCTACTCGAAGGCCTCCCTCGACGTGGCCTCCTGGGCGAGCTCCGAGCGCCCCGGCGATCCGGGCCTCGCAGACTTCGCCGCGAAGGCCGAGTCCTTCTTTCTCGAGCGGTCGGCGGGCATGTTCTCGTCCCTGATCGAGGGGAGCGACGCCGGCGGGGCCTTGAGCGCGCGCGAGAGGATGGAGCTCGCGGCCCTGCTCGCGCGGAGGAACGCGCGCTTCTTTTCCGGGGAGGACTTCGAGGCGGCGGCCGATCCCGAGGCGGCGCGGGCGGAGAGCCTGGTATCCCGCCTCGACGCAGGCTTCCTCGAGGCCTACGCGCGGAGCATTGCCGAGGACGAGACGCCGCTCGCCTGGCCGATGGCGGGGAAGTGAAGCATCGGGCGAGGCGAGCGCAGCGGGAAGGGGGAGGTCGGAAGGGGGCGGGGCTTAGGCCCGCCGGCTGGCGACCGAGGCGTAGAAGTAGGCCGACAGGATGTCGACGAGCTCGGCCGAGAACTCGAGCTTGGCCACGACCTTCTGGACCCCCGAGGGGAGGCGGGTCGCGCTCTGGATCGAGCCGCCGACGTTGAAGCGGTATTTCTGGAAGAAGAGGTTGAAGGTCGCCTTGGTCCCGACGGCGACGTCGGGGGAGCGGAGGGGCATGAGGAACTCGAGGCGGTCCACGCCGACGGAGAAGAGGGCGAGCTTCTGCGGCTCGGCGCCCGCGGACATGACGGCGTAGTTGTTGAAGCCGAGCTTCTTGGAGCTGTCGGGGTTGATCTGCACCGACTTGCCGCGGAAGTCCGACCACTCGGCCTTGAGGCGCTCGAGGCGGAGGAGGTGGCCGCCCAGGAGCTCGGCGAGGGCCGGGGGGATGGGCTTGAAGTCGCAGACGACGAGGCCGACGCAGTCCCGGCCCTTCATCATGCCGACCGCGGCGATCTGGCAGCGGCAGAAGACCTTCTCCGGCTCGCGGGCGTTGGGGGGCTGGACCGTCAGGGTGAGGCCGGCTAGAGCGTTCTTGTAGCGCTGGAAGAAGGCGACCTCGTCCTTGGTGAAGGAGCCGAGGAGGACGGCCCTCGTCATGGAGAGCTGGTAGGGGGCGCAGGCGAGGGTATAGGTATCGACCTTGAGGGCGGTCTGGGATTGGACGATGCCCGTCGACGAGAGCACGTAGGGGCTGAAGGACACGACGGCGTCCTTGAACTGCTCCTCGTAGCTCATCGTTTCCTGTTTTTGCATACATCTCCACTATGCCCGTAGAAGGCGCCGCGGTCAAGGCTGGTGCCCGGGACGGCGCCGACGAGGAAGACCGCGGGGAGCTTTCCCGGGAGCCAGGGCCTCGCCCGCCATTCCGAGACGGGTGCGGATCGGAGCGCCTCGGCGGGCCCGGTGAGGTCGACGGCCACGCAGAGCCGCGTCCCCGGGGAGAGGGAGGCCAGGCAGTCCTCGAGGAGGCGGGCGTTGCGGTAGGGGGTCTCGATGAAGATGCGCGTGGCCCCGTCGGCGCGGACGCCCGCGTCGATCCGCGACAGGGCCGAGCGCCGGGCCGCGGGCTCCTGGGAAAGGTAGCCGAGGAAGGAGAAGCGCTGCCCGTCGAGGCCCGAGGCCGCCAGGGCGAGGAGGAGGGAGGAGGGGCCGACGAGGGGGACGACCCGGGCGCCCAGGCCGTGGGCGAGGGCGACGAGGGCCGAGCCCGGGTCGGCCACGCAGGGCAGGCCCGCCTCCGACAGGAGGCCGAGATCCTCGCCCGCCTTCAGGGGATCGAGGAGGGCGGGCAGGGCCTCGGGGGGCGTGTGCTCGTCCAGGCGCTCCAGCGTCGCGGCCCGCGCGGCCTCCGGGTCGAGGATCCGCCCGAGGAGGCGCCAGGCCGCCTTCTCGCCCTCGACCACGAAGCGGCGCAGGAGACGGATTCGGGCCAGGGCCTGGGCGGGGAGGGCAGCCTCGGGGGGGGACTCGGGGTCGAGGAGGTTGGGGACGAGGTAGAGGACGCCGAGCTTCCCTTCCATGGTCACCTCGAGAGCATGTCGAGGGCCCCCTCGACGAGGGCCCCGAACTGGAGGGCGAGGGGCTCGGGCAGGGCCGAGCCGGCCTCCCGGTACTCGGCCCCGAAATAGCTCCGCTCCCGGTCGGAGAGGGGGAGGCTCCGGCCGATGATGCGGGCCTCGATCTCCCGCAGCCTGAGCGATCGCTCGCCGGCGAAGGCGAGGCGGAACTCCGAGAGCAGGCCCTTGTCGGCGCGCGCGGCGAGGGCGAAGACGGCCGTGTCCGGGCCGGGGTAATCGCGGTTGCCGACCTTGCGGAGGGCCAGGGCGTCCCAGCGCTCGAGGGGGACCCGTATCCTCGTGAGGAGGGCCCCCACGGGGAAGGCCGGCTCGCCGCCGGGCCCGGCGAGCCGGTTGACGTTCATCCAGGCCGCCCCGCCCTGGTCCCGGAGCTCGACGAGGGCATCGAGGCAGGCGAGGGCCGGCCAGGCGTCCATGAAGCGCTCGCGGCAGGCCAGGTTCCCGCCGAGGGTGGCGAGGTTGCGGATCGCGGGGCTGCCGACTCCCTTGAGGGCCTGGGCGAGGAGGGAAGGCAGGGCGCTCTCGCCGAGCTCGAGGGCCTCGGCCAGGGTGACCGAGGCGCCGATCTCGAGGAAGCGCTCGGTCAGGCCGGCCCGCCTGAGCTCGGGGACGGCGTGGAGGCAGACGACGACGGGCGGCAGGTCGAGGCCGCGGCCCCCCTGCTCGCGGAGGATATCCGTGCCCCCGGCGTAGAGGAGGGCCCCGGGATGGCGGGCCATGATCTCGAGGGTCTCGGCCAGGTCCTTGGGCTGATGGATCTCACTGACGAGCACGGCGGTACAGCCTCCTGGCCCGGAGCTCGGCGGCGGCCTGGACCGCGGCGATCATCGTGACGGGATCGGTGCAGCGGCAGGATACGGAGGAGAGCTGCTCGAGGATCTCGTCGGGCGAGGGCCTGGTCTTCCGCTCGAGGAGGGCGCCGACGGCCATGATCTTGCCCGACTCGCAGAAGCCGCAGGTCTCGACGCGGGCCTCGGCGAAGCCGTCGAGGATGTCGTGGTACTCGTCGGTGAGGGCGAAGCCCTCGATGGTGACGATCTCGCAGCCTCGGACCCGGAAGGCGGGCAGGAGGCAGGAGGGGACGAGCTCGCCGTCGAGGAAGACCAGGCAGCGGCCGCAGCGGCCGCAGCGGCAGTCCGACTGGAGGCCGAGGAGGCCGAAGCCATCGCGGAGGAGGTCGGAGAGCCGATCGCCGGTGCGGGCGCGGATCGAGACGTCCTCGCCGTTGAGGATGAAGGAGAGGTTCATGAGGTCTCCAGGGCCCGGATGAGCTCGGCGGCGGGGACGGGCAGGCGGGAGAGGGCGGCCCCCGAGGCCTGGGAGAGGGCGGAGAGGAAGGCCGCCGGCAGGGCGTCGAAGGGCAGCTCGCCGATGCCCTTCACGGGAGCTCCCTTCGCGGCCGGGAGGAATTCGACCTCGAGGGCGGGCAGCTCGCGGAGGCTCTGGAGCCCGTAGCGGAAATACTCGGTCCCCGGGGACCCGGGCGAGGCGCACTCCATCCGCTCGAGGAGGCAGGAGCCGAGGGCGTCGGCCATGCCCGATCGCAGGGAGGAGGCGGCGCGCTCGGGCGAGACCACCTGGCCGCCGTCCACGCAGAGCCAGGCCCCGAGGGGCCGGGGCTCGAGGCTCCACTCGTCGAGCTCGAGCTCGACCACGGCCCCCGCCCAGGCCGCCGTATCGAAGGGCGAGCCGGATACCCGGCCCTCCTCCCAGCGGATGGGGCGGGGTACGCGGTAGAGGCTCCTGGCCGTGAGGGGCAGGGGATCGCGGAAGCGGCGCTTCTGGATGGCCTGGCAGGCCCGCTCGACGAGGCGGTTGACCACGGTGACGTTCCGCGAGAGGGTGCTCGGCCCGGAGTTGGGCACCTCGCCCGTCTGGGGCTCGGCCACCGAGACCTTGTCGGCCTCGATGCCGAGGATGGCGGCGGCGCTCCGCTTCCAGATCTCGATCACCCCCCCGCCCGAGGCGGCGGCGCTCGTGCGGAGGAGGAGGCGGAGCTCCTTGTCGAGGGTGGCCTCGACCGTGTAGGAGTTCGAGGCGTCGCCGGAGAGGAAGGGGCCCGCGCCCTGGTAGGCGAAGGCCAGCCCGATGCCGCGCAGGGGGCGGTCGGAGGCGCCGGAGCGGCGCTTGCGGACGAGCTCGTAGCAGGCGTACTTGCGGCGGAAGTCGCTCGAGGCGGCGAGGCGCTCGGTGATCGCCTGGTAGGGGACGGCCTCCCGGAGGGCCTCCCCGGTGAGGAGGGAGGAGCCCTTTCGCAGGACGTTGCGCGATTTCCAGTCGATGGGGTCCTCTCCCAGGAGGGAGGCGAGGCGGTTCGCGTGGGCCTCCACGGCGAAGAAGGAGTGGGAGGCCCCGAGGCCGCCGAAGGCCCCCGAGGGCACCGTGTCCGTCTTGACGGCGTAGCCCTCGACGCGGAGGTTCGGGCAGGAGTAGGCGCCCGTGGCGGCGAGGACGGCCTGGGAGACGATCTCCTCGGCGAGGGGGCCGTAGGCCCCGATGCCGAGGGCGATGCGTACGTCCATGGCGGCCAGGTTCCCGGCGGGATCGAGGGCTGACCTGACGCTCACCGAGCTGCGCGCCCGCTTGGGCGTGTAGAGGAAGTCCTCCTCGCGGCTGAGGAGGATCTTCACGGGCCGGGAGCAGGCCACCGAGGCGACGGCGGCCTGGCAGGCGAGGAGGGAGGGGTACCAGAGCTTGCCGTCGAGGTGGACCCCGAGCCTCGTCGGGCGCACCGAGACCTCCTCGGCCTTGCAGCCGAGGGCGAGGGCCACCGAGTCCCGCACGTGATAGGGCCACTGGGTGGCGCACCAGATGCCCATCTTGTCGTAGTCGTAGGCGGCCGCCGCCCCCTGGGGCTCGCTGTAGTAGTGCTCGAGGGCCCCGCTCGTGAAGGAGTCCTCGCGGGTCACGGACGCGATGGAGAAGGCGAGGTCGGGATCGCCCACGACGGCGACCCGCTTGGCCGCGACCTGCTCGGATGAGAAGCTCTCCCAGGAGAGGCGGGGCTCCTCCGCCTCGCACTCGACGACGGAGCCGGCCACGAGCTCCTCGAGGAGCAGGGGATCCGGGCCCGCGATGAGGGCCACCGGCTCCCCCGCGTAGGAGACGCGCTCGGCCGCCAGGACCGGGAACTCGGCGCCGAAGCAGACCAGGCGGTTCTGGCCGGGGATGTCGGCGGGGAGGACGGCGCGGTAGCCCGAGGGGAGGCGGGGGAAGCGGATGGAGAGGATGGAGCCGCGGGCGGCGGGGGAGCGGAGGGCCAGGGCGTAGATCATGCCCTCGGCCCGGAAGTCCGTCAGGCAGGGGCGGCCCCCCGCCTCCGCGCCCATGCGGCGCCGCACGCCTAGGCCCCCGCCGCGGCCGGGCCCGGGGCTCCCGCCTCGGCCGCCGTCTCGAGCGCCGCCTCGACGACGCGCTCGACCTGGGCGGCCGACATGCCCTGCCAGATCGGCAGGGAGATGGTCCGGGAGAAGCGGTCGAGGGCATTGGGGAAGGCCTCGGGCCTGAGGCCGTAGCGCTTGGACCAGTAGGCCATGGTGTGGAGGGGTATGAAGTGGACCGAGAGGCCGATGCCCTTGGCCTGGAGGCGCTCGAAGAACTCGTCGCGGCCGACGCGGAGGGCCTCGGGCCTGAGCCTGAGGCTGAAGAGGTGCCAGGCGTGGGCCGGGTGGACCGGCGGGAGCTCGAAGGCGGGATGGCCGCCGAAGGCCTCGAGATAGCGCGAGGCGATGGAGCGCCGCTCCTCGAGGAAGCGCCCGGCTTTCTTGAGCTGCTCCCTGCCGATGGCTGCGAGGAGGTCGGGAAGGTTGTACTTGTAGCCGGCCTCGACGACGTCGTAGCGCCAGGAGGCCTTCTTGGAGGTGTAGCGGTCCCAGGCGCCCCGGTCGAAGCCGTGGGAGCGCATGGTGGCCATGCGCTTGCGGAGCTCCTCGTCCCGGGCGAGGACCATGCCTCCCTCGCCCGTGGTGATGGTCTTCGTGGCGTAGAAGGAGTAGACGCCGAGGTCGCCGAGGGTCCCGGCGAAGCCCTCCTCGAGCCGGACGGGGAAGGCGTGGGCGCAGTCCTCGACCACGGCGCAGCCGTGGCGGCGGGCCAGCTCGAGGATCTCCCCCATCCGGCAGGGGTAGCCGCCGACGTGGATGGGGATGATGGCCTTGACGCCCTTGTTCATCCGCAGGACCGCCTCGAGGGCCTCGGGGTCGAGGTCGTAGCCCGCGGGCGTCACGTCGCAGAAGAGGACCTCCGCGCCGAGGTGCCGGGCTACCGCGGCCGTGGAGACGAAGGTGTAGGGGCTCGTGACGACGAAGTCGCCGGGGCCGACCCCGAGGGCCTCGAGGGCCAGGTGGAGGCCCGAGGTCGCCGAGTTGACCGCGAGGGCGGCGGGGGCGCCGACGTAGGCGGCGAATTCCGCCTCGAAGGCGAGGGTGGCCTTGCCGGTCGTGAGCCAGCCGGAGCGCAGGACCGCGAGGACGGCTTCCTCCTCCTCGGGGCCGATGGAGGGGAGGGCGAAGGGGACGAAATCAGAGCTCTGGCTCATGGTCCGGAACGATAAGCGTCGGGACGTATTTTTTCAAGACGGCCCGGATCGAGCGGCGGTTGCGGTAGAGCTTCTCCGAGCCCGCCTTGAGCAGGCAGTGGGGCTCGAGCTCGGAAAGGAGGCTTTCGAGCTCCCCGTCGGCCTCTTCCCGACGCTCCAGCCTGTTGATCCGGGGATACTCCGTCGGCACGAGGACCTCGTCGGCGGCGTAGAGGCGCTCCTCGAGGCGCTCCCCGGGGCGGAGGCCCACGTACTCGATCCGGATGTCCCGCCCCGGCTCGTAGCCGTAGAAGCGGATCATCTGCTCGGCGAGCTCGCGGATCATGACCGGCTCGCCCATGTCGAGGATGTAGCAGCGCCCCCCCTTGCCCACGCCGCCGGTCTTGAGGACGAGGGAGCAGGCCTCGGGGATGGTCATGAAGTAGCGGCTGGCCTCGGGGTGGGTCACGGTGACCGGGCCGCCGGTCTCGATCTGGCGCCGGAAGAGGGGGACGATGGAGCCGCGCGAGCCTAAGACGTTGCCGAAGCGGACGACCATGTACTCGCGGCCAGGGGCGGCCTTGGCGCTCGCCGCGAGGACGATGCGCTCGGCGATGCGCTTCGAGGCGCCGTAGACCGAGACGGGCTCCACGGCCTTGTCGGTCGAGACGAGGACGAAGCGGCGCACCCCGGCGGCCATGGAGGCCTCGACGAGGTTGCGCGTGCCGATGACGTTGTTGTGGATCGCCGCGACCGGGTTCTCCTCGGTCATCGGCACGTGCTTGTAGGCCGCGGTGTGGAAGACGGCGTCGGCCTTGAGGCGGCCGAGGACCCAGGCCATGTAGTCGGCGTCCTTGAGCTCGCCGATGACCGGGACGATGGAGGTCTTCTCGCCGACCCCCTCGCCCCGGAGGAGGCGGAGCTCGCGGTCGATCTGGTAGATCGAGTTCTCCCCGTGGCCGAGGAGGTAGAGCCGGGACACGCCCGCCGAGAGGAGCTGGCGGGAGAGCTCGGAGCCGATGGAGCCGCCGGCGCCGGTGATGAGGACGCGCTTGCCCCGGAGGTAGGAAAGGCTCTCCTTGAGGCCGATGGCGACGGGATTGCGGCCGAGGAGGTCCTGGCTCTCGATCTCACGGGCCTGGATGAGGTGGGCGTCGCCCTCGACGATCTGGGCGATTCCGGGAACGATGCGGATGCGGACGAAGCCCGCGCGCTTTAAAAGGAAGTAGAGCTCGCGCAGGGCCTCGCGGCCGGCGCTCGGGATGGCGATGATCGCCTCGTCCGCGGGGGTGCGGCGGAGGAGGCTGACGACTTCCTTGATGGGGCCGAGCACGGTGATGCCGTCGATCTTCTCGCCGATCTTGGCCGCGTCGTCGTCGAGGAAGGCGACGACCGTGCCGAAGACGGCCTTCTCCTTGATCTCGCGCGCTATCGCCCTGCCGGCGAAGCCCGCCCCGATTATGTAGATACGCGCGTTTTCCCTATCGCTCATCCTCATCGACCGGTCCGCCTTTCTCCGCGGCGCGCTCGACGACCTCGAAGCTCAGATCGATGAGGAAGCCCGTCTCGCACATGTCCAGGGCCACCTTGGCGCGGCCCTTGCGGCGATCGACCTTCCTGATCCGGCCCTCGAGGCCCTTGAGCGGGCCCTTGAGAACGACGATGCGGTCGTTCTCGTCGAAGCTTACCTTCGATGTATCGGCGTATTCGCCGAAGGACATGAAGTGCCGAAGGAGGGTGAGCTCGCGCTCGCTCAAGGGGGTGGGGGAGGCGTTGTTCCTGAGGAAGCGGATGAAGCCGGAGGTCCTGCGGAGGACCCAGTAGGCGTCGAGCTCGGAGAGGAGGTCCTCGGCGGCCATGAAGACGTAGCCGGGGAAGACGGGGAGGAGCTCCTTCCGGGTCTTCCCCCTCCTGCGTATGCTCATCATGCGCTTGGGCACGATGAGGGGGCGCTCGGGAAGCCGCAGGGCCGCGAGCTTCTGGTAGTCGTCCTCGGACCTCGTCATCACCTGGATCGCGTAATACTGCATCTAAGGAAGGAAATGGTAGCACGGCGGCGGCGGCCGACGCAATGGAAGGCCGGGAACGAAATTGCTGTAAGGCGGGGGCGGCCCCCGGCCGATAGTCAAAATGCACAGGAAGGTACACGTGAGATCTGCCGCACTAGCCCTTTTTTCCCTCCTCCTCCTCGCCGCGAGGGGGGCCCCGATCCTCGCCCTGACGGTGAGCATCGCCCCGGCCCAGGAAAGCTCCGCAGCCGAGGCCGAGACGCCCGCCCCGATGGACAGCGTCGTCTCCGGCTGCATGGGCTCCTTCTTCGACGCCGGCCTCATCGCCACCGACGCCGCCTGCGCCTCGCTGCGACGGGCCGAGTGGGGCGGCGGTGCCGAGGTCCTCGGCCCCGCCCGGGAGGGCCGCGTCGATTACGTCGTGGGCATCTTCGTCGCCTGGAGGCCGAGCGCCTTTAAAAAGGACGCCTGGATACCGGGCTCGGCAGAGTATCGCATCCTGCGCGTCTCCGACGGCGAGCTGGCCGCCTCGGGAAGGCTCGAGGGGCCTGCCGATTCTGAATCCGTCGCGGCCGCGGCAGCGCGGAACGCGGAAAGCTTCGGCGCCTCGCTCGGCGCCCTCTGCCTCGCCGTCTTCGAGGCTCGCATTCCGGGAGGGAAACCATGAACAGGCGGCTCTGCTTCGCGGCTATCGTCCTCCTCGCCCTGCTCGCCGGCGGCGCCTCGACCTGGGAGGGCAGCGCCGTGGTCGGCGGCGCGAACGATTTCCCCGGCGAGGGGCTCTACGCGGCCTGCAACTCCTTCCCCCGCGACGCCTCGGTCGAGGTGCGCAACCTCGAGAACGGCAAGGCCGTCACCGTCGTCGTCACCAAGAACGTGGACAATCCGGGCGTCTTCATAGCCCTTTCGCCCAAGGCCGCCGCCGAGCTCGGGATGCGGCAGGGCGCGGCAGCCCGCGTGCGCGCGACCACCCTCTCCCTTTCCAAGACCGAGGCGAGCCTCCCCGCGGCGAGGGCTGGCGAGACCGCCGATCCCGACTTCAATCCGAAGGTCTACGTCGAGCGGGACAAGAGCGCGTCAGCCAAGGCCGCGGCTCCGGCAGCGGCGGCTGCCACTGCCCCGGAGGCGGTTCCCGCGCCGGCCCCCGCGCCGGCAGCCGCGCTCGCGGCGGCTCCCCTTCCCCCCGCCGAGGCGCCGGCCGAGCCTTCCCCGGCCCCGAGCCCCGAACCCGCCGCCGAGATCATCGCCCAGGCTTCGGCGCCCAAGCCCGCCGCGCCGAGCGCCGCGGCTCCCGCCGAGCCAGCCGCCGAGGCCGCTGTCCAGGAGAAGCAAGCCCTGAGCGCCGAGGCCAAGCCCGCCGCGAAACCCGTCGCGGATCCCTATCCCCTGCCCGAGCTGGCTTCGGCCTCTCCCGGCGAACCCCGGCCCGATATGCTCGCCCTCGAGCTTCCCAAGCCCGAGGCCGCGCCCATACCCGTGACCAAGGGCAGCCCTCCCGCCCGCAGCTTCCCCGCAAGCCGTCCCGAGCTCGTCGGCGGCTCCGTACCCAAGCCCAAGGCCGAGGCCATGGCCCGGGTCTACCTCCCCGAGCCCAGCGAGCGCGCGGAGCCCTCGGCGCCCGCCCTGGAAGCCCAGGCGGGCGAAGCGAGCCCCGGGGCGCCCGCCGCCGAGGAAAGCGCCAGCCTCTACGAGCTGGCCAGGCCGGCCCTCCCCGGGTCCCGCGAAGAGGCCGGTCTCTCCGAGCCCGAGCTGGTCTTCGCTCCCGACGAGCTGCCCGAGGAGCTCCTGCCTCGCCTCGCTGGCCCGAAGCCCGAGCTGCCTGATATGGCCCTCGACGAGATCGTGATCTCGGAGGAGCTCGCGGCCGGCGCCGAGGCTGGAGGGCCCCAGGCTCTCTCTCTCGAGCGTCCCGCGAGGGAGGAATCGGTCGCCGAGATAGGGGAGGATGAGCCCGAGCTCGCCCTGCTCGAGTCGGCCGGGCCCGAGGCCCTGGCCGCGGAGCGGCCTCAGGGAGAGGCCTCGGCCCTCGCCCTTCTCGCGGACCCTAATCCGCCCCGGCCCTCCGAGAGCCTCGCCGCCGAGCCCCCGGTCCGAGAGGCCTCGGCGGGCCAGGCAGAGCTCGAAGAACCCGCGTACATCGAATACGCCCAGGAGCAGGGCCCCGCGGCCGTGGCGGTCGAGGTCCCCGCTCGCGGCGAGGGAAGCGAGGCCGAGCTCGGCGAGCCTGCGGCCCCCCTTCCCGCGGAGAGCCTTGGGGTCGATCGACCCGCGGAGGGGCCTGCGTCAGGGGAAGGCGAGGTGGTAGTGGCCCTCGAGCCCACCGCTCCCCGTCCTCCCGAGGCGGCTCCCGCCCCCGCTTCGGCGCCGATCGCCCAGGCTCCCGCCCAGCCCAAGCCCGAGCCGGCCAAGCCCGCCGCGGCGCCGGCGGCTCAGCCGAGCCCCTCGGCCCCCGTCGCCGCCGCGCCAGCCGCGAAGCCGGTCCCCGGCAAGCCCCTGGCTCCGCCGGCTTCCGTGCCCGTCCTCGTTTCCCTCGCGCGGGGCTCGTACTATGTCCAGATCGGCGTCTACGGGACGAGCGATTCCCTCGACGGAGCGGTCAAGGGTTTCCGCTCGACCTACCCCCTCGCGGTCGAGAAGATCGTGGCCAAGGGCGGGCGCGACGCGTATCGCCTCTACATCGGCCCCTTGAGCCGCGACGAGAGCGGCACGATCCTCTACCGGATCAAGTCGATGGGCTACCGCGACGCCTTCGTGAAGCAGGGCAGCTGAGCGAGCATCCCCTTCATACGCGGGGAGCCCCGAGGGGCTCCCCTTTTTATTTTCGCTCCAAGCCCGCGCAGAGGGCGGCGAAACGCCGCTCCGCCGCCCGCCGATCGGGATCGAGGGAGCTGCCCCGCGGGTCCACGATGACCGGGAGGATGCGGATGCCCCGGGCTATGCCGCGGTAGAGGAGGAAATCGAGGGCGGCGCTCCGCCTGGCGATGGGCGGCTCCTCGAGGCCGGTGAAGAGGAAGTTCCCCAGGGAGTAGGCGATGAGGGTATGGCCATGGGCCTCCACGCCCTGGAGGACGTGGGGATGGGAGCCGATCACGAGCGCCGCGCCCGCCTCGGCGAAGCGGCGGTAGCGGTCGCGGAGCTCGGGGGGCGGCGCCGGGACGTATTCGTGGCCGCCGTGGGCCAGGACGATGAGAGCCTCGTCCCCTCTCGTCCGAGCCTGGTCGGCGGCGGCGCGGATGGAGGCAAGAGTCGCCTCCTCGTCGGCGTTGATCCCGCGCCGCCCCTCGCCGGCCGCCGCTTCCCCCGTCGTGAAGCCCAGTCGCTCGCGAGGATAGGCGGCGAAGCCGAAGGCCAGGATGGCTCCCCCTGCCGGCAGCTCGAGCCGCCGCGGCGCGAGGGCCGACTGCGCGTCGGGGCCCGCTCCCACGAAGGGCAGGGCCTCCTGCGCGAGCTCGCCGAGGGTATCGTCGAAGGCCTCGGGCCCGAAGTCGAAGGCGTGGTTGTTCGCGAAGAGGAGGAGGTCGAAGCCCGCCGAGGAGAAAGCGCGGGCCGAGCCGGGAGGCATGCGGAAGAGGAAGCGCTTGCGGGGGTTGGGCGAGCCCCGGGAGCTGATCGGCCCCTCGAGGTTGCCCAGGAGGAGGTCGGCCTTGCGGAGCTCCTCGAGGAGCCCCCCCCGGAAGAGCTCGGCCATGCGGCTCCCCCCCGAGGCGAGGATGGAGAGCTCCGCCGGGCCGGCCTGGAGATCGCCGACGGCGCGGAGGGCCGAGGGTCCCCCATCCCGGGCCGCGGCGGCCGCGGCGGCCCTTTCGGCCCAGGCGGCGAGCTCGCGGGGAGGGGGCAGGCGGCCTTCGCCGCGGAGGACGAGGGCGAGCTCCTCGACGAAGGGGTAGCCTTCCTCCCCGGGCCAGCGCCCCTCGACCGAGGGCGCCCGGAGGGGTGGGAGGATAGACTCGAGGGGCCTGAGGCCGAACTCCCGCGCCTCGGACTCGCCGAGGTCGAAGCGCGGATCGGCGAGCTCGAGGGCGGGCGCCGACCAGAGCCTGCCGGCTCCCCGGCCCCCTGCGCCTGCCGCTTCGGCCGGGACGAGGGCGAGGACCGCGCGCGCCTTCTCGGCCGGAGCGGCGAGGGACCAGCGCCCGGGCAGGGGCCCCGCCTCGAGGATGGCCCGGAGCCGCGGCTCGAGGCGGGGCTCGGCCTCGAGCCGGAGCTTTGGCGGGTCCGCCCGGCAGGCGGGCAGGGCGAGGCTGGCCCCCAGCGCGGCGGCGGCGAGGAGGAGGGCGGCGGGAGGGCGGCGGAGACGCGGCCTCATATCGCCTGCCCCTTGAACTGGCTCACGTAGAGCCGATGGTAGAAGCCCCTGCGTTCCAGAAGCTCCTGATGGCTTCCCTTCTCGACGATCCTCCCTCCGTCGATGACGACGACCAGGTCGGCGTCGCGTATCGTGGAAAGTCGATGCGCGATCACGAAGCTCGTGCGCCCCTCCATGAGGTGGAGCAGGGCCTTCTGGATACGCAGCTCGGTCCTCGTGTCCACGCTGCTGGTGGCCTCGTCGAGGATGAGGATGGCCGGGTCGGCGAGGATGGCGCGGGAGATCGACAGGAGCTGGCGCTGTCCCTGGCTCAGGTTGCCCGCGCGCTCGGAGAGCATGGTCCCGTAGCCCTGGGGGAGCTGGCGTATGAAGTGGTCGGCCTCGGCCAGGGCCGCGGCCTCGAAGCAGTCCTCGTCGCTCGCCCCGAGCCGGCCGTAGCGGATGTTCTCCAGGACCGAGTCGGCGAAGAGGAAGGTGTCCTGGAGGACGAGGCCCAGGCCCCGTCGCAGATCCTCCTTCCGCATCTGCCGTATGTCCCTCCCGTCGATCTCGATGCGGCCGCCCGAGAGCTCGTAGAAGCGGGTCAGGAGGTTGATCAGGGTCGTCTTGCCCGCGCCGGTCGGGCCCACGAGGGCTATGGTCTGGCCGGCCCTGACCTCGAGGTCGAAGTCGCGGATGACGGGGAGGCCGGGCAGGTAGGAGAACTGGACGCCGCTGAAGCTGAGGTCCCCGCGGATCGATGGCCCCGGCCCAGCGTCCCCGGGCGCGTCGGGCTCGGGCGGGGAGTCGATTACCTCGAAGACCCGCTCGGCGCCCGCCAGGGCCGCTTGGATCGAGTTGTAGAGGTTGGCGAGCTGCCGTAGGGGCGAGGTGAAGTTCTGGCCGTAGTTGATGAACGTCGCGATCGTGCCGACGCTCGCCTTCCCGCGGAGGGCCAGCCAGCCGCCCAGGCCGGCCAGGACTATGACGAAGAAGTTGCCGAGCACCTCGATGAGGGGCATGAGGAGCATGGCGTAGGAGTTGGCCTGGACGGCGGCCTCGAAGACCGCCTCGTTCTTCCGGCGGAAGGCCTCGATGGCCGCGTCGTCGCGCTTGAAGGCCTTGATGACCCGCTGCCCGCTGATGGCCTCCTCGGCGATGGCGTTGAGCTCGCCGAGCTCGCCCTGGAGGCGGCGGAAGCCGGCGCGGGTGAAGCGAGCGATGAAGCCCGAGAAGGCGTACATGAGCGGCACGACCAGGACGCTCCCGAGGGCGAGCGCGGGATTGAGGGCGAACATCGCCGCGAGGATGCCGAGCATGGTGATCGCGCTGGTCAGGAGGGAGATGACGTTCTGCGAAAGGGCCTGGTTGACGGCGTCGATGTCGTTCGTGAGCCGGCTCATGAGGCCGCCGGCCGAGTGGGCGTCGAAGAAGGCCATAGGGAGGGCCTGGAGCCGGGCGAAGAGCTCGGCGCGGAGGGAGCGGAGGGCCTCCTGGGATACCCGCGCCATGATCCGGTTCGCGAGGACGAGGAGGGCGTTCGAGAGGAGGTAGGAGCCGAGCATGAGGAGGGCCGTCCTCCCCAGGCGGGCGAGCTTCCCGCCCGCAAGGCTTGAGTCGATGGCCCTTCCCATGAGGTAGGGGCCAGCGAGCCCGAGGAGGGAGGAGGCGAGGACGGCCGCCGAGACGAGGAGCATGGGCCGCGCCTGGGCGGCGAAGAAGGGCAGGAGGCGCCCGAGGGCGCGCCGCGGGTCGCGGGCCCGCTCGATCTTGGGCGGCCTGCCGCCGCGGCGCTGCATGCTCTGCCGCAGGTCGGGGGCGGGCGAGAAGGGGGCGTCGCGCTCGCTCATGCGAGCCCTCCCCCGAGCTGGGAATCGTAGATCTCGCGGTAGATCGTGCTCGAGCCCAGGAGCTCGGCGTGACGGCCCTCGGCGACGATCCGCCCCTCGTCGAGGACGAGGATCTTGTCCGCGCCCAGCACCGTGGAGATGCGCTGCGCGACGATGAAGCAGGTCGATCCGCCGAGGAGCGCGGCGATGCCCTCGTGTATCCTGGCCTCCGTCTCCACGTCGACGGCGCTCGTCGCGTCGTCGAGGATGAGGATGCGCGGCCGGAGGAGGAGGGCGCGGGCTATGGCCAGGCGCTGGCGCTGCCCGCCCGAGAGGTTGACTCCCCGCTCCTCGACCCGCGACTCGTAGCCCCGCGGCAAGCCGAGGATGAAGCCGTGGGCCTGGGCCGCCTTGGCCGCGGCGACCGCCTCGGCCTCGCCCGCCTCGGGCTTGCCGTAGCAAATGTTCTCCCGGATCGTCCCGGAGAAGAGGATGCTCTCCTGGGGCACCATGGCGATGCGGCCGAGGAGCTCCCCTCGCCTGAGGCGGCGCAGGTCGATCCCGTCGATCTCCACCCTTCCCGAGACGGGGTCGTAGAAGCGGGGAATGAGGTTGGCGAGGGTGGACTTGCCCGAGCCCGTGGATCCCAGGAGGGCTATCCTCGAGCCGGGCTCGGCGGCCGCCTCGATGGAGTCGAGGACGGTAGAGGAGGCCTCGCCGGCGTAGCGGAAGGAGACTCCCTTGAACTCGAGGCGGAAGGGGGAGCCCTCGGGCAGGCCGGCCGCGTCGGGCGCGTCGGCGACGGAGGGAACCCTGTCGAGGACCTCGCCGAGGCGCTTGGCCGAGGCCATGCCGTTGGCCCAGACGTTCGAGAGCTGGCTCAGCATCGTGAGGGGATGGAGGAGGGCGAGGAGGTAGTTCGCGAAGGCGACGAGGCGGCCCAGGGAGAGGCGTCCCTCGGCGGATTGGATCCCGCCGAGCCAGACGACGAGGACGATGCCGAGGTTGACGAGGAAGGTCAGGAGGGGGGAGAGCAGGGCCGTGGCCCGCATGACGCTCGCCGTCCCCTCGGCGAGCTCGCCGTTGGCCAGCTCGAAGCGCTCGGACTCCCTGCCGGCGCGGACGAAGGCCTTGACGAGCCGCGCCCCGGCTATGTTCTCCTGCAGCACCGTGTTCAGCCGGTCGAGCTTGCCCTGGGCCGAGCGGTAGAGGGGCTCCATCCTCGCGCTGAAGCGGGCGATGACCGCGATGGAGCCGAGGAGGATAGGCAGCATGGCCGCGGCGAGGAGGGGGCTCGTGACGATCATGAGGGCGATGCAGCCGATCATCGTGAGGGGAGCCCTCGTGCCGATCCTGAGCGAGATCTGGAAGAGCCGCTGCACGGCGCCCGCGTCGCTCGTCAGGCGGACCATGAGCTGGCCGGTGGAGAAGCGGTCCATGTCCGCGTGGGAGAAGGAGAGGATCTTGGCGAAGGCCGCCTCGCGCAGGTCGCGTCCGACGCTCTCGCCGACCCGTATGGACCAGTTGCTGTTGAGGACCGTGGCCAAGGCGCTCAGGGCCGACAGCCCCAGCATGAGGGCGGCCGTCCTGAGCGTCTCCCCCAGGTCCCCGCGCCTGACTCCCTCGTCGATGAGCCGCTCCACGAGCCGGGGCAGCGCCAGGCTCAGGGCCACCATCGCGAGGAGGGCGAGGAGGGAGAGGGCGGCCAGCCCCCGGTAGGGCCGCACGAAGGCGAGGAGCTTCCGGAGGTCCCGCACGCGCTCAGCCCTCCTTCCCGAGAAGGCCCGCGGGCGCGAAGGTCCGCTTCAGGACCTCCATGGCCTCGCTGACGCAGTCGAGCTCGGCCGGCGAGAGGCCGGACATCATCGACTTCATCCAGGAGCGGTTGGCCTCGTAGTTGGCCTCCAAAGCCTCCCGGGCGTAGGGCGTGAGCTCGAGGAGGTGGCAGCGCCGGTCCCCGCTCGAGGGGCTGCGGGTCACCAGGCCCTTGGCGACCAGGGCCTCTACGGTCTGGCTGACCGCGGGCCGGCTGACCTGCCGCCTCTCGGCGAGCTCCCCCGCGGAGCGGCAGCCGCGGCGTATGTGCCGGAGCGTGTGGAACTGATCCAGGGTGATGCCGAATTCCTCCGTCGCGGCCGCCCGCAAGTTGGCGCGGGTCCGTTCCCAGACCGGCGGCATCGTGTCCAGGAGGCTGTCCACGGCGCGCTCGAGCAAAGCTCTCTGATCCTTCATGCCTCGACCCGCTTTAAGATAGGTGTCTTAACAAATAAGATACTTAACCATATTCCCGTATCGGGACCCCGTCAAGCCGCGCGGCTCCGCCGGGGCTCGGCCTTTGACAGGGAAGGCGGGCCGCGCGTAGTATTGGGCCACATGGCAAGGAATGAAGAAGGCGCCGAGGCCCCGAAGGCGGCTCGGGCCCGGCCCGGCAGCGGCTCAGCGAAGCGCGTCGCCGAGCTCGAAGCCCTCGTAGCTCGCCACCAGGACCTCTACTACAACGGCCAGCCCGAGCTCAGCGACGCCGAATTCGACGAGCTCTGGGACGAGCTGGCCGCCCTCGACCCGGGGAACGCCCTGCTTTCGCGGGTCGGCGCCGACCTCGCCGACGGCTGGCCCAAGGCTCGGCACCTCATGCCCATGGGCAGCCAGGCCAAGGCCTCCAACCCCGAGGATTTCCTCGCCTGGTGCGCCAAGACCGCCCATCCGGAGTACCTGGTCCAATACAAGCTCGACGGCGCGAGCCTCGAGCTCCAGTACGAGGAGGGCCGCCTCCTCCGGGCGGTGACCCGCGGCGACGGGGAGGTCGGGGACGATATCACGCCCAACGCCAGGCGGATGCGCGGCGTCCTTTCCTCCCTGCCCGAGCCCTTCTCCGGCGGCCTGCGCGGCGAGGTCCTCATGACGCGCGAGGTCCACGCCTCGAAGTACGCCGACAAGGCCAACTGCCGCAACGCCGCCAACGGCCTGATGAAGCGCAAGGACGGGCTCGGCTCCGAGGACCTCCTCGTCCTCTGCTACGACGCCCTGGGCAGCGTGCCCGCGCGGGGGCAGGGCGATCTCTTCGGAGGCCCCGCCCGCGTTTCCCCCTTCTCCGACGAGCTGCAGAAGCTCGAGTGGCTCTCCCGCATGGGCTTCCAGACCGCACCCCTGCGCCTGTGCGCGACGGGCGAGGAGGTCGTCGCCTACCGGGCCCAGGTCATGGACCTCCGGCCCTCCCTGCCCTACGACATCGACGGCCTGGTCGTGAAGGGCAGGGACATCGACCCCGAGGACATGGCCCGCTCCCGGCCCGACAAGCAGATAGCCTTCAAGTTCAGCCTCGAGGAGGCGGTCTCGACCCTCCGCGCCGTCGAGTGGAGCGAGTCCGGCTCCCTCTACACGCCCATCGGCATCATCGATCCCGTGCGCCTCGCGGGCACGACCGTCCAGCGCGCCAACCTCTGCAACACGAACATCATCGGCTCCCTGGGGCTCAAGCTCGGCAGCCGCGTCGTCATCACCAAGCGCGGCGAGATCATCCCCAAGATCGAGGGCCTCGTCGAGAATCCCCCCGGAGCCGCCGAGATCGAGGCGCCCGCCCGCTGCTCCTGCGGCGCCGAGCTCGTCGACGAGGGCACGAGGCTCTACTGCCCCAACGAGGGCTGCCCCAAGAAGGAGCTGCACCGCCTGGAGAAGTGGCTCTCGGTCCTCGACGTGCGCGACTTCGGCGTGGGCATCATCGGCAAGCTCCACCAGTCCGGCCGCGTCCGCGAGATAGCCGACCTCTACGGCCTGGGGACCGAGGAGCTGGCCGGCTACGAGCGCATGGGCGAGAAGTCCGCGGCCAAGATCCTGCGAAACCTCGCGGCCAAGGCCGAGGTGGGCCTCGCCCAGTTCGTAGCGGGCTTCGACATCGAGGGCATCGGCGAGCTCCTCGCCCAGAAGGCCGTGGACGCGGGCTTCGACAGCCTGGACAAGCTCAGGGCCGCGAAGCTCGAGGAGCTCGCCCGCGTCGACGGCTACGCGGAGATCACGGCGAGGACCCTCGCCGAGGGCCTGGCCTCCCTCGGCCCCGCGATGGACCGCCTCCTCGCCACCGGGGCCCTTCGCATCAAGGCCCCGGCCCGGGGCGGGGCCCTCGCGGGCAAGAGCTTCTGCTTCACCGGGGAGCTCGCCTCCATGAAGCGCCCCGAGGCCGCCGAGCTCGTGAAGGAGTTAGGCGGAACCGTGAAGGCCTCCGTCACCAAGGGGCTGTCCTACCTCGTGACGAACGACCCCGGCTCGGGCTCCGACAAGAACAAGAAGGCGGCGGCCTACGGCGTCGCCCTCATCGACGAGGAGGCCTTCCTCGCCCTGGTCGGGCGGCGATGAGCCTCCTCGCCAGGGCGAAGGCCGCCCTCCTCCTCCTCCTCGCCCTCCTGGCCGCCGCCGGCCTCGCGGCTTACCTCTACCTCGGGAGCGCGGGCCGCGCCCAGGCGCGGCGCATCGCCGAGCTCGAGTCCCTGGCTTCCCGCCTGACCGCCGGGACCGTGCCCGCGCGCTTCATGCTCCTCTCGCGCGAGGGCGGCTCCCTCCGCTTCCGGCTCAGGCTCTACGACCTCGCCGGCGCCGAGCTCGCCCTCCTCGAGGAGGAGCTGCCTGGCAGGGAGCTCTACCTCGACTTCCTCCTCCTCCCCCTGCCGGGGCAGGGGCCCTCCGAGTCCTGGCTGGCCTTCCCCTTCCGCCTCTTCACCGACGAGCTGCCCGCCGCCGACGGGCCCCGGCTCTTCGAGGCCTACGACCGCGGCGGCTTCCCCGCCATCTTCGGCGGGGCCGAGGGCAGCGAGGCCGCGGGCGGCTCCCCCGCGGCCCGCGAGGCCCTCGTCGAGCTCTTCGCCCGGGCCCGGGAGGCCGCCGAGCTCCCCCCCGAGCCCGGGAAGGCCGCGCCCGGCCGGGGCTCCCGCGACCGGGCCTACGGCTCGGCGCTCCACGACGTCTCCGCCCTCGCGCGCTTCGAGCTCGGCGTCACCTACCGCGTCGTATGCCGGGCGAAGGGCGGCATCGAGATCATGGAGGACTGACGATGAGCGACACCATCGGCCTCGAGCGCCTCGGCTCCCTGAAGCCCCTGCTCTACGGGCTCGCCGACCTCCTGTCCTTCCTCTTCGGCAGCTCCCTCGGACTCTGCGTCGCGGCGGCCCTCCTCGCCCTAGCCGCGGCCCTGAGGCTCGGCGGGAGCCTCGCGGGGCGCAGGCTCGCGGCCAAGGCGGCGGGCGAGAGCTTCGGGCGCGGCGCGGCCCTGGGCCTGGCCCTGCGCGAGCTGGCGGCGATGGGCCTGCGCGCCGCCGCGGCCCTGCCGGCCCTCCTCGCCGCGGCCGTGGCGGCCCTGGGCGTCGTCGCCCTGGCCGACTCCTCGCGGCGCCTCGACGAGTACCTCGCGGGCCGCGAGCGCGTCGCCGAGCTCAGGGCCACGGTCCGGAACCTCGAGCGCCGCTGCCGGGCCATCGACGTCGCCGTCCTGGAGGCTTCGGGCGGCCGGCTCCGGGTCGAGCTGGCCTACTACGACTATCGTTCGCCCAACGCGCCCGCGAGGAGGCAGGAGCTCGTCCTCCCCGGCCGCGAGCTCTTCATCGACGCGATCGTCTGCAACTTCGACTACTCGGAGATCGCCGCCGGACGCGCCGTGAACCTGGCCATACCTTACCGGGCCTTCACCGACCTCCTGCCCCAGTCCGAGGGCCAGGAGCTCGGCCTCCTCGACGCCCGGGGGGTACCCCTCATGTACCGCAGGCCGCCCGAGGGGCTCTACGGGATCGAGGCGGCGGCCTACGACGAGCGGCTCGCCGAGCTGTCCGCCATACTGCGCAGCGACGAGGCCGCGCGCGGCGAGGGCATCGTGCGCAGCCTCTACGGCAACGCCGTGCACCGCCTCGTCCGCGCGGGCGACCGCTTCTCGGTCTGGGTCGAGCAGTCGGGCGGCCTCAGCATCAGGGAGGACAGGGCCTTCTGAGCCCGGCGCGGCGGGCCGGCATCGCGTCCCGGCCTCCGGTTGAAAGCCTTCGACGCTCCGCGCTACACTGCCCGCGACAAGCCGCATTCGGAAGGAGCCGTTATCCATGGTCGAGACCAAGGCCGCGTGGAAGAGGATAGTCGCCCGGGCGATAGCCGAGTACATCAAGGAGAAGGGCTCGCCCGTCCAGGCCCCCGCGCCCGAGTCCGTCGTGCTCGAGCGGCCTCCCAAGCCCGAGCTCGGCGACTTCGGCTTCCCCATGTTCCCCTACGCCAAGCTCCTGCGCGCCGCCCCCGCCCAGGTCGCCGCCGCCCTGGCCGCCATCGTCGCCCGCGACCCCGAGGCGGCCAGGCTCGGGGCCGCCCTGCCCGAGGGCCCCTACCTCAACGTCCGCCTCGCCCGCGGGCCCGAGGCGGCCGCCGTCCTCGCCGCGGCCGCCTCGGCCTCCTGGGGCAGGACCGGAAGCCTCGCGGGCAAGCGGGTCCTCGTCGAGTTCTCGAGCCCGAACACGAACAAGCCCCTCCATCTCGGGCACCTGCGCAACAACGTCCTGGGCGAGTCCCTCTCGAGGATCCTCGGGGCCGCGGGGGCCGAGCTCCGCAAGGTCAACCACATCAACGACCGCGGCATCCATATCTGCAAGTCCATGCTGGCCTACGAGCGCTACGGCGAGGGCCGCACGCCAGCCCAGGAGGGCCTCAAGGGAGATCACTTCGTCGGCAAGTACTACGTCCTCTTCAACAAGCTGAAGGAGGAGGACCCGAAGGCCGAGGAGAAGGCCCAGGCCATGCTCCTGGCCTGGGAGCAGGGCGACCCCGCCGTCAGGGCCCTCTGGCAGAAGATGAAGGACTGGGTCATGGAAGGGATCAAGGAGACCTACGCCCGCACCGGCGTCTCCTTCACCCTCTACGACTTCGAGAGCGACACCTACGACCTGGGCAAGCGCGAGGTCCTGCGCGGCCTCGAGTCCGGCGTCTTCTTCCGGCAGGAGGACGGGGCCGTCAGCGTCAAGCTCGAGGACGTGGGCCTGGACACCAAGGTCCTCCTGCGCAAGGACGGGACGAGCATCTACATCACCCAGGACATCGGGACGGCCATCGCCCGCCACGAGGACTGGCCCTACGACCGCCTGGTCTACGTGGTGGGCAACGAGCAGAAGTACCATTTCCAGGTCCTCTTCGAGATCCTCAAGCGCCTCGGCTTCGGCTGGGCCTCCGACCTCCACCACCTGGCCTACGGCATGGTCAACCTCCCCTCGGGCCGCATGAAGACCCGGGAGGGCACGGTCGTCGACGCGGACGACCTCGTCGACGAGGTCGCCGCCCTCGCGGCAAAGGAGATCGAGGCCAAGGGCCGGGAGGGGGCCGTGGGCGACCTCGCCGCCGTGGCCGAGAAGATAGCCCTCGGCGCCCTCCACTACTACCTCCTCCAGACCTCTCCCATGAAGGACATCCTCTACGACCCGGAGCTCTCCCTCTCCTTCACCGGCGACACGGGCCCCTACATCCAGTACATGGGCGCCCGCGCTTCCTCCATCATCCGCAAGCACGAGGGAGGGGAGGGGAACGCGGCCAAGGGGAAGGCCGAGCCGGCCCTCCTGGGCTCCGATGCGGACTGGGCCCTCATCTCCCGCCTCGCCGCCTTCCCGGAGGCCGTCGACGCGGCCGCGGCCGGCCTCGAGCCCTCGGCCTTGGCCGGCTACCTCCACGACCTCGCCGCCGACTTCGGCACCTGGTACCGTGACAATCCCGTCCTCGCGAACCCCGACGCGAACCTGGCCGCCAGCCGCCTCGAGCTCGTCCGGGCGGTCAGGCGGACCTTCGAGGCCGGCATGGGCCTGGCCTGCATACCATTCCTCGAGTCGATGTAAGGATGATTGACATCGCAAGTCCTTGCGGTGTATAAATGCCAGCCCGACCATAGTTTTTACCGAGGTTACCGGAATGTACGCAGTCGTAGAGTTCAACGGAAAGCAGTACCGCGCCGAGAAAGGCGCTCTCCTCAAGGTCGACCGCTTCGACGCCGACAAGGGCGCCGCCGTCTCCCTGGACAAGGTCGTCCTCGTCTCGGGCGAGCAGATCAAGGTCGGCTCCCCCTACGTCGCCGGCGCCGCGGTCAAGACGACGGTGCAGGACGAGGTCAAGGGCGACAAGGTCGTCGTCTTCAAGTACAAGCCCAAGAAGGACTACCGCCGCAAGCAGGGCCATCGCCAGCTCTACACCCTCCTCAAGGTCGAGGAGATCGTAGGCTAAGCGGGGCCATGATCGCCGCGAAGGTGGTCCTCGACGCCGAGGGGCGGCTCGTCCGCTTCGAGGCCTCGGGGCACGGCGGGGCTCCCGCCGGCAGCGACATAGTCTGCGCCGCCTTCACGGTCCTCGCGAGGACCGCCTACGAGGCTCTCGCCGCCCTGCCGGGCGCCGAGGTCGAGGGGGCGGCCCCCGGGCCGGGGCTGCTCCGCTTCTCCGTGAGGCGGATCGAGCCCGGCCAAGCCGCCAAGGCCGAGGGGATCGCCGATTTCCTGCTGACCGGGATATCGGGACTCGAGCGCGAGTTCCCCGGCCGGGTGGGGCTTTCGATAGAACGTTATTGGAGGGAATGATATGCCACACAAGGGCGTAAACGGCCGCGATTCCAACCCCCAGCACCTCGGCGTCAAGACCTACGCCAACGAGGTCGTCACCGCGGGGACCATCATCGTCCGCCAGCGCGGCACGAAGATCCACCCCGGCCTCAACGTCGGGCTCGGCAAGGACGACACCCTGTACGCCCTCGTCGACGGCACGGTCTTCTTCAAGGAATTCAAGGGCAAGAAGTTCGCCGGCGTCGAGGCCAAGGCCGCGGCCGAGTGAGTCCGGGCCCGCCTCCGCGGGCCGCCTTCAGTCGAGCGGTACTCGATCAAGGACCGTCCCGCGCCCGAGCGCCGGGGCGGTCGCGTTTTATGGGGCCCAGCGCCGCCCCCCCCCCGGCTGTCGAAGCCGCCCGAGTATAGTACAATGCGCCCGTCCAAGGACCCGCAAGAGGAGCTCTAGCCCCGTGATCAGATTCGCCGACGAAGCCACCATCACCGTCAGCTCCGGCAAGGGAGGGGACGGCTGCGTCGCCTTCCGCCGCGAGAAGTACGTGCCTATGGGCGGGCCCGCGGGCGGCGACGGGGGCCGCGGCGGCGACGTCGTCTTCGAGGTCAGGCGCAATCTCCGCACCCTCGCCCAGCTCCGCTACCAGCAGAGCTTCAAGGCCGAGAACGGGCAGCCGGGCATGGGCAAGAACATGCACGGCCGCGACGGGGCCGATATCGTGGTGGCCGTGCCCCCGGGCACCATCGTCAAGGACGCCGACTCGGGCGAGCTGATCAAGGACTTCGGCGCCGGCTCCCTCGCCGCGGCTTCCTCCCGCGAGGGCGAGCGCTGGGTCTTCCTCAAGGGCGGCAAGGGGGGCTGGGGCAATACCCACTACAAGACCTCGGTCAACCAGGCGCCGCGGACCTTCCAGCCCGGCCAGCCGAGCCTCACGGCCCGCCTCCGCGTCGAGCTCCAGCTCCTCGCGGATATCGGCTTCGTGGGCTTCCCCAACGCAGGCAAGTCCTCCCTCCTCGACAAGTTCACCAACGCCCGGCCCAAGATCGCCCCCTATCCCTTCACCACCAAGATCCCCAACCTCGGCATGCTCCGGATCCACGATCGGGATATCGTCCTGGCCGACATCCCCGGCATCATCGAGGGCGCCCACGAGGGCGCCGGCCTCGGCCTGCGCTTCCTGAAGCACGTCTCGCGGGCGGCCGCCCTGGCCTTCCTCGTCGACCTCTCCGACGAGAACTGGGAATCGGCCTTCGGCGTCCTCCTCGAGGAGCTTCGCTCCTACGCCCCCTTCCTCGCCGACAAGCGCCGACTCCTCGTGGCCACGAAGCTCGACCTCCCCGAGGCCGCCGAGCGCTTCGAGGCCTTCGCCGCGGCCCATCCGGGCGAGCGGGTGCTCGGGCTCTCGGTCTTCTCTGGCAGGGGCGTCGAGGAGCTCGGCGAGGCCTTCCTCGCCATGGTCCTCGAGGGCGAGAAGGCTCCCGCGGCTCCCGGAGAGCCGGGGGAGGACTTCTTCGGCCCCGAGGACGCTGGTCCCGAGGACGAGGCGGCGCCGGGAGAGGCCGAGTGAGGCTCCTCCTCCTCGGCGGGTCCTTCAATCCCGTCCACCTCGGGCACCTCGTCATGGCCGACGAGGTCCGCGTCCAGTTCGGCTACGACCTCGTCGTCCTGGTGCCCGCCTCCAGCCCGCCCCACAAGGGCCTGGAGGGAGACCCCGGCCCCGAGCGGCGCCTGGTCATGCTCAGGCTCGCCGTCGAGGGCGACCGCGCCATGGCCGTGGACGACGCCGAGATCTCGCGGGGCGGGATATCCTACACGATCGATACGATACGCGACCTGGCCTCCCGCTACCGTCCCGAGGGCAAGCCCGGCTTGATCCTCGGCGACGACCTCCTCGCCGGCTTCCCCTCCTGGCGGGAGCCCGAGGCCATAGCCGCCGAGGCCGACCTCATCTGCGCGCGCCGCCTCTCGGCAGCCCGCCCGAGCTTCCCCTTCCCGCACCGCTGCGCCGACAACAGCCTCCTGCCCATCTCCTCGAGCCTCGTGCGCGAGCGCGTCGCCTCGGGGGGGGCCTGGGCCTACCTCGTGCCCGCGGGGGTCCGCGACTACATCACGGAGAACCGCCTCTATGGACTACGCTGAGCTGGCCTCGCGCGTCGAGGCGCGCATCTCGGGAGGCCCGGCGGCCCTCTCGCCCCGCCGCCTCGGGCATTCGCGCCGCGTGGCCGAGCTCGCCGCCCGGCTCTGCGAGCGGGCGGCGATAGACCCCGAGCGGGGCAGGGCCGCCGGCCTCGCCCACGACATGTGCAAGGAGCTGCCCAAGGAGGAGCAGGCGGCCCTCGCCGCCGCCTATCCCGGCGCGGCCGCCTCGGCCTTCCTCCGCGACAAGGCCTCCCACGGCCCCGCCGCGGCCTTCCTCCTGGCGCGGGACTTCGGCGTCGACGACGCCGAGCTCCTCGGCGCCGTCGCCCACCATACCCTCGGCCGGCCGGGCATGTCCGACCTCGAGGTCATCGTCTACTGCGCGGACAAGCTCGAGCCCGGCCGCGGGGAGCTCGAGGCTGGCTTCCGCGAGCGCTGCCTCGGCCTGGCCCCGGGGCCCCTCCTGGCAGAGGTCGTGCCCCGCTCCGTCCGCTGGCTCGAGTCCGAGGGCCTCGCCGTGGCGCCCGAGACCCGCGAGCTCCTCGAGTACCTCGAAGGGAAGAAGATCGCATCATGAAACGCCTCGCGTTCGAGAAGAGCTCCATCCTCCTCCTCGTCATCTGCGCCGTCCTGGCCGGGGCCGTCCTCTTCCTCTATCTTTCCCTCCGCTCGGACGCGGTGGACCAGGCCATGAAGTCGGACCGCATCCTCAACCTCGCGATCATCATCGAGCGGGATGGCAAGCCGGCCTCGACCCAGGTCTTCCTCTTCTACCCGGCCAACTCCCGCGCCGCCCTCCTCGACGTGCCCGGCGAGACGGGCCTCATCATCAAGTCCCTCAACAAGGTAGACCGGATCGACGTGCTCTACGACCGGCGCCGCCCGGGGGCCTACGTGGCCGAGATCGCCGGCCTCGTCCAGGCCGAGCTGCCCTACTGGATCGTCTTCGACGAGGAGGGCCTCCGCGACGCGACCGACCTCCTCGACGGCATCGAGATCTTCGTACCCGAGGCGGTCGACAAGCCGGGACCGCCCCGTGCACTCCTCCCCGCCGGGGCCCTCCTCCTCGACGGGGACAAGGCCGCCCAGTACGCCTTCTACGCCGACCCCGAGGAGGCCGAGGCCGACCGCGCCGCGCGCCGGCAGCGGCTCTTCCAGGCCCTCATCCGGCGTATCGGCGAGAAGGCCCCCTGGCTCGCCCGGCGCGAGGTCTACCCGGCCTTCCGCGGCTCCCTGCGCACGAACCTCTCGGACGATTCCCTCAGGCGCTTCCTGCCCGAGCTCGCCAAGATGGACGCCGACCGGCTCCTCCTCCAGCGCGTCACCGGAGCCTACCGGAGCGTCGACGGGCAGCGCCTCCTCTTCCCCCACTACGACGGCGAGCTCGTCCGGGACATCGTCAAGCAGACCCTGAACGCCCTCGCCAACTCGGGCTCGGCCTCCCCGGCCGACAAGATATTCACCCTCGAGGTCCTGAACGGCACGCCGATCAAGGGCCTGGCCAAGCGCGCGGCCGAGATCTTCCAGAGCTTCGGCTACGACGTCGTTTCCGTGGGCAACGCCGAGCGGGACGACGTCGACCGGACCTCCGTCGTCGACCGCTTCTCCAACGCCGAGGCGGCCAAGTCGATAGCCGGCGTGATCCGCTGCGAGAACCTGAGCCTCGTCGGGGGCGCCCTCGAGGAGGGAGCCAAGGCGGAGGCCGATTTCACCGTCATCCTGGGGAAGGACTTCAATGGAAGATACTGCATCCGATAGCAGGACGAAGGCCCTCGGCCTCGCCCGGGTCCTCGCCGACCACAAGGGCGGGGACGTCCTGGCCCTCGACCTGGCCGCCCAGGCCGGCTGGACCGATTACTTCGTCATCGCCACGGCCTCGAGCGGCACCCACCTCCGCTCCCTCGCGCGCTTCGCGGACGAGTACGCCGCCGAGCGGGGCCTCGGACGGATCAACCGATCCTCGCTGGCGGAGGACGAGGAGTGGGCCCTCGCCGACTACGGCGACGTCGTCGTCCACGTCATGACCGAGCGCGCCAGGGCCTTCTACGAGCTCGAGAAGCTCTGGTTCCAGTCCAAGGCCACCCGCGTGGAAGCCTCGGGCAAGCCGCTTTAAAATGCGGGGGGCCGCCCCTTGAGAGGACGGCCCCCGCCTTCCCGCCTACTGATCCGAGGCTCACTCGTCGAAATCGTCGTAGTCTATGTCGTCCTCATAATCGTAATCCGCGTCTTCCTCGTCCTCTTCCTCGTCGTCGAAGTCGTCGCCCGACTCATCGTCCTCGTCGTCGAAATCGTCGTCCTCGTCGTCGAAATCGTCGTCGGCGTCGTCCACGTCCTCGTCCTCGAGGTCGTCGAATTCCTCTTCTTCCTCGAAATCGTCGTCTTCGTAGTCGTCGTAGCTGTCGTCGAAGAGCAGGATGCCCGGCTGGGGGCCCTCAGTCCCCTCGCCGGCGATCGGCAGGAGCGCCAGCTCGGGGGCTTCGAAAGAAGCGGATTCGCCGTAGGTGGGAGCCATATCTTATATCCTCCTGAGGAAAAGTGGCGCCTCCGGTCTGCTGAGGCCCGGGACGAGCGGTGGGGGCGGCTTCGAGCCTCGTTCCGCCCCTAGCCAATCGAAATCTAAAAGAGTAATCGCCGGTCTGTCAACTACGAATATGAAATAAATGACGGCCGCGAAAGGGGCCTCGCGGGCGGCCGGAGGGTGCCGCCGAGGGCCTCGAGGCTCCGGCCGCGGGCAGTGGGCGGGGCGGGGGAGGAAGCCTGGACCGCGAGCTCCCCGCGAGGCCGGGGAATCCCCCGCAGCCCTGGCCGCGCATGCCCCGCGGGGTTTGACAAGGCTTTGTTTATCGGTATAATGACGCCCTCGATGGCGGCAAGCGTCCGCGTTCAGGCTCCGGCCAAGATCAATCTCCATCTCCGCGTCTACGGTCGGCGGCCTGACGGTTTCCATGGGATTTCGAGCCTCTTCCAGGCCCTGACCCTCTCGGACACGATCGTCGTCCGTTCTTTGAAAAAGCCCGATGCCGTCGAGGTCGACGGCGTCTTCGATTGTCCGCCCGAGCGAACGACCCTCTACAAGGCCGCCCTCGCGTTCCGGGAGGCCACCGGCATCAGGGAGGGGCTTCACCTCGCGGCCGAGAAGCGCGTGCCGGCCGGCGCCGGCCTGGGCGGGGGCTCGGGCGACGCGGCCGCGGTCCTGCGCGGCCTCGACGCCCTATTCGGCACGGCCCTGCCCAAGGAGGAGCTCGAGCGCCTCGGCGCCTCCGTGGGGAGCGACGTTCCCTTCTTCCTATCCTGCGGGGCGGCCCTCGTCTCGGGGAGGGGAGAGGCGGTGGAGAGCATAGCCTGCCGCGGGGACCTGGCCTTCGTGGTCATCTTCCCCGGCTTTCCGGTCGGGACCGCTTGGGCCTACGCCCTCCTCGACGAGGAGCGCCCCGACGACTCACGGGAGCCCGATCCTGGCCCCTCCGTGCTGGAGGCCGCCTATCGCGCCGGGCCCCCTGCCTGGCCCTTCGCCAACTCCTTCGAGCCCTACGTCGCCTCCCGGCGCCCCGCCATCCTCGCGGCGCGGGAGCGCCTCCTGGCCGCGGGAGCCGGCTTCGCCGCCATGAGCGGCTCCGGCAGCGCCCTCTTCGGGGCCTACGAGGATCCGGAAGCCGCGCGCTCGGCCCGCGCCCGGCTCGCGGCGGAAGGCTTCCAGGCCTACCTGGCCCTGCCGCTTGCGCGCCCGCCTGCCCTCGATTAGAATCGTAGCCGGTACAAAGCGTGGGCCGTCAAGGAGTGTCGCCGCCATGGAGATCACGGACATCCGCATCCGCAGGGTCACGACCGAGGGCAAGCTCAAGGCGTACGTGACGGTGACCTTCGACGACTGCTTCGTCGTGCATAACGTGAAGATAATAGAGGGTAAGAGCGGCGTCTTCATCGCGATGCCGAGCAGGAAGACGAGGAACGGCGAGTACAAGGACATCGCCCATCCCATCCATCCCGATTTCCGCTCCCGCCTCCAGGAGAAGATCCTCGAGGCCTTCGAGACGGCCCCGCTCACCGACGCCACCCCGGCGGACTTCGACTAGCTCCCTTCATCGGGCGTCCAGCGCTTTCGTTATTGGGACGTCGGCAAGCGGTAAGCCCTCGGACTTTGGCTCCGATATTCGCAGGTTCGAATCCTGCCGTCCCAGCTTTCACATAGAATTTCTAGGGCAAGGAGACTTTACATGAATCATCCCGTTCTTAACGCCGTCGCGCGCGCGCAGACGACGAAGGGCGAGCTTCGCGGCCTCCGCGTGAGCGGAAAGATCCCCGCCGTCATCTACGGCGGCGGCGAGGCCGCCACCGCGATCCTCCTCGACGAGAAGGACTTCGCCCAGGCCACCTCGGGCATCTCCGAGAGCACCATCATCTCCATCGACGTCGGCGGCAAGAAGATGCAGGCCTTCGTCAAGGAGCGCCAGCGCGAGCCGGTCTCCGGCAAGATCATCCACGTCGACTTCATCGAGGTCGTCAAGGGCCGCGCCATCCACGCCAAGGTCTCCATCCACCTCGTCGGAACGCCTGTCGGCGTCCGCGAGGGCGGCATCCTCGAGAACCCCGCCCACGAGATCGAGGTCGAGTGCGATCCCTCCGTCCTCCCCGAGAAGATCGAGATCGACGTCTCCAACCTCGCGGCCAACCACTCCATCCACGTCCGCGACATCCCGGCTATCGCCGGAGTCAAGGTGCTCACGAGCGCCGAGCTCGTGGTCGCCGCGGTGAAGTACGCCAAGGCCGAGGCTGAGCCCGAGGCCGCCGCCGCCGCTCCCGCCGAGGGCGCCGAGGCCGCCGCCGCCGGGGCCGCTCCCGCCGCGGGCGCCGCTCCCGCCGCCGGGGCCGCCGCCGCCGCCGGGGCAGCCCCCGCCGCCGAGAAGAAAGCCGAGAAGAAGTAAAGCTCCGGCGCGGCCTCGGCCGCGACCGAAGGCCGGAAGGGGAGGGGAGGCCGGGCCGAGGCCCGGACCCCTCCCCCTTTTTTTCGCGAGGAGAGCATGGAGCGGGGGAAAGCGCGAGCCGTCGTGGAGGAGCGCCTCCGAGACCGCCTCCGCGAGGCGGGCCTGGCCGGGGGCCGCGGCTTCCTCGTGGCCTACTCGGCGGGGCCGGACTCCTCGGCCCTCCTCGCGGCCGCCGCGGCCCTCGGCCTCCCCGGCCTCGCGGCGGCCTACGTCGACCACGGCATCCGCCCCCTGGCCGAACGCGAGGCCGAGCTGGCCCTCGCCCGGCGCGCCTGCGCGCGGCTGGGCCTGCCGCTCTGCGCGGCCCGCGTGCGGCCCGGGGCCGTCCTCGAGCTCGCCCGCAGCGAGGGCCTCGGCGTCGAGGCGGCCGCGAGGCGCTTCCGCTACCGCGCCCTCCTCGCGATCATGGATCGGCGGGGCTCCCGCTGCGTCCTCACCGCCCATTGCCTCGACGACCAGCTGGAGACGATCCTCATGCGCCTCCTCGGAGGCTCAGGCTCGGGCGGCCTGCGCGGCATCCCCCGCCGCAACGGCCCCTTCCTCCGGCCCCTCCTCGACCTGCGCAAGAGCGAGCTGGCCGCCTACGCCGAGGCCCGGGGCCTCGAGTATTCCATCGATTCGACTAACGCGTCACGGGACTATGCCCGCAACCGCGCCAGGCTCGACCTCGTGCCCGCCCTGGACCGCTCCTTCCACGGCTGGGCCCGCGGCCTCCTCCTCGCCTCGCGCAAGGCCGAGCTGGAGGACGAGGCCCTTTCCCGGGCCGCGGCCGGCCTGGCCTTCTCCCTCGAGGAGGGCGGCCGCAGCGCCCGCGCCCCCGCCGCGCCGCTCGTCGCGGCGCCGCGGGCCCTGGCCCTGCGGGCCCTGGTCGAGGCCTCGGGCCTCGTCCTCCGCGCGGCGCCTCGGCCGAGGGGGGGCGGCGCCCGCGGGGAGCGGGCCTCCGCCCGCCTCGCCCTCGCCGCCCTCGACGCGCTTTCCCGAGGCTCCTCCCATCGCGCGGGGGGCCTGGCCTTCGCCCTCGAGGGCGATTCGGTCGTTATCTCGCCATGCCTTGATTTTCCGGGCCGCGGCGGATATTTTGTACTCATCGAAGGGCCCGGCACGATCCGCGCCGGCGGCCTGGTCGTCAGCGCCTCGTGGTCGCCGGACCGCGGGATACGGGCGGACGCCTTCGACTTCCCCCTCGTCGTCCGTTCGCGGAGGCCTGGCGACGAGATAGCCTTGCCCGGCGGCACGAAGCGCCTGGACGTGCTCCTCTCAGAGATGAGCCTGCCCTCCGATGAGCGCGACCGCGTTCCCGTGGCGGAAGACCGCCGGGGGATCGTGGCCCTGCTCGGCGGCTGCCTCGGATCCAAGGACCGCTATAGGCGGGGCCCTTCCTTAGGCGATCCGCCCCGCCTCGCCATCGACGTGAAAGGAGCCTGAGCAGCATATGGATTTCAACGACCAGAACGAGCCGCCGCAGCGGAGGCAGGGTCCCGAGGGTCCCGCGAGGGGCAGCCGGGCCGCCCTCGCGCTCTTCCTGAGCCTCGCCGTGCTCTTCTCCGTCTTCTTCGTGTTCAACGACAAGGGCGGCCCCGCGGAGATCAGCTACTCCTCCTTCCTCTCCCACCTCGAGCAGGGCGAGGTGCACAGCGTCCGCATCCTCGATCAATCCGAGATCCAGGGCACGCTCAAGGGCAAGACCGGGGCCCAGGCCCTCTTCCGCACCACCATCCCCTACGCCGACCTCGACCTCCTGGCCAAGCTCCGCGACAAGGATGTCCAGGTCTCCGGAGCCTCGAAGGGCGCGAGCCCCTGGCAGATACTCGTCGAATTCGTGCCCTGGTTCTTCGGCTTCTTCATCATCTGGATCATGCTCAGGCAGGTCCAGGGCAACAACAAGGCCTTCACCTTCGGCAAAAGCCGGGCCAAGCGCTACGTCGAGCCGGCCAAGAAGGTGACCTTCTCCGACGTCGCCGGCCAGAAGGAAGCCAAGTACGAGCTCCAGGAGGTGGTCGACTACCTCAAGAACCCCCAGAAGTTCGTGAAGATGGGGGCCCGGATCCCCAAGGGCGTCCTCCTCGTCGGCATGCCCGGCACGGGCAAGACCCTCCTGGCCAAGGCCGTGGCGGGGGAGGCCAACGTCCCCTTCTTCCACATGTCGGGCTCCGACTTCGTCGAGATGTTCGTCGGCGTGGGCGCGAGCCGGGTGCGCGACCTCTTCGACCAGGGCCGCCGCTCGGCGCCCTGCATCATCTTCATCGACGAGCTCGACGCCGTGGGCCGCACCCGGGGCGCGGGCTACGGCGGGGGCCACGACGAGCGCGAGCAGACCCTGAACCAGATGCTCGTCGAGATGGACGGCTTCGACACCAAGGACGGGGTCATGATCCTCGCGGCCACCAACCGCCCCGACGTCCTCGACCCGGCCCTCCTCCGGCCCGGCCGCTTCGACCGCCAGGTCGTGGTCGCCATGCCCGACGTCAAGGAGCGCGAGGCCATCCTCTCCATACACATGAAGCGGATACCGGTGGACGGCGAGGTCGACGTGTCCCGCCTGGCGCGCGCCACCCCCGGCACCTCGGGGGCCGACCTCGCCAACCTCGTCAACGAGGCGGCACTCTTCGCGATCCGCAAGGACAGGTCCACGGTCACGATGGCCGACTTCGAGGAGGCCCGCGACAAAATCCTCATGGGGGTCGCCCGCACGAGCCTCGTGATCACCGACGAGGAGAAGCGCGCCACGGCCGTCCACGAGGCCGGCCACGCCCTCATCCACTACCACCTCGCGCACTCCGATCCCCTGCACAAGGTCACCGTCGTGCCCCGGGGCAGGGCCCTCGGCCTAACCCTCTCCCTGCCCGAGAAGGACGTCTACTCCCGCTCCCGCTCCTGGCTCGACGACCGCATCGCCGTCATGTACGGAGGATTCGCCGCCGAGAGGATCGTATATGGCGAGACCACGACGGGCACCGCCCAGGATATCAGGCAGGCCACGGACTTCGCGCGCAAGATGGTCTGCGAGTGGGGCATGGCCGACGAGCTGGGGCCCGTCGCCTTCGGCGAGGAGGAGGAGCCCATCTTCATCGGCAAGGAGATCGCCCAGCACAAGGACTACTCCGAGGATACCGCCCGCCGCATCGACGCCGCGGTCAAGGGCATCCTCGAGCGGGCCTTGGGCCGGGTCATGTCCCTCCTCACCGAGCACCGCGACCAGCTGGTCAAGCTGGCCGACGAGCTCGTCCTCAAGGAGACCCTCGAGGACGCCGACGTCCGGCTCCTCCTGGGCTTCCCTCCCCGGGAGGCCAAGGCCTAGCATGGCCGCGCCCCGGCTCCGCGGCCTCATCCTCGGCCTGGCCCTCGCGGCGGCCGCGGCGGCGCCGCCTCCCCTCGCCGCGGCGCCCGACGAGGCATCGCGGGCCCTGGCCCGCGCCCTTTTCGACGAGGCCCTGTCCCAGTCCGAGGCCGGGGCCTGGGCGGCCGCCGCGAGCCTCCTGGCCGAGGCCCGGGCCCTCGACGGCTCCGATTCCGACATCCGCTACCTTTCCGCCCTCGCGGCCCGGGCTGCCGGCCTCGGCCGCGAGGCCGCCCTGGCCGAGCTCGACGCGGCCCTGGAGGCGGGGCGCTTCTCCGACTGCGACGAGGCCGAGGCCCGCCTCCTCGCCGGGGAGCTCCTCGCCGACCTGCGCCGCTGGCCCGAGGCCCTCCGCGTCCTGCCCCCGGCCGCCCCGGGCTCGGCCCTCGAGCCGGGGCGCCGCCTCGTCCGGGCAAGGGCCTTCCTGGGCCTCGCCGACGAGGCGGCCTACGCCTCCGAGCTCGCCGAGGCCCTCCGCCGCTATCCCGAGGATCCGCGATTCCCCCGCCTCCTCTTCTCGCGCCTGCCGCCCTCCTCGGCGCCGGCCGCCCTGCGCCCCCTCGTCGAGCTCGCTCTTTCGCGCGTCGCGCGCCTCGGCGCCGCCGACCCCGAGCTGGCGGCCATCGCCACGCCCTTCATGCCCGACCGCGCGGCCGCCCTCGACGCCCTCAGGGCCTTCCGGGCCGCCGGGGGCTCGAGCCCGGCCGCGACCCTCCTCGCCCTGGAGCAGGGCCTGGTCGGCGAGGCCGGAGCGGCGGCCGAGCTCCTCTCCGGAGCCAGGCCCCCCCGCCTCGAGGAGCTGCGCCGCGCCCTCGCCCTGGCCCGGAACGAGGCTGGCCGCGACGAGCTCGCCGCGGCCCTCGGCCGCTACGAGGGCATGATCGAATCGGACCCCGACGGCGACGGCATCGTCGAGGCTCGGACCGCGGTGGCGGGCGGCCTCGTCCTCTCCTACTGGCTCGACGCCGACCAGGACGGGCTGGCCGAGCTGGAGCTCTCCTTCTCCGACGGCCTGCCCCGCTCCGGTCTCGCCCGCAGCTCTGGCGCCGATATCGGCTTCGACTACGCGGCCTATCCCCTGCTCTCCTCGGCCACGCTCCGCGGGCCCGGGGGCGCCTCCTCCTACGAGCTCGCCCAAGGCGAGCTCTCCTACGCCCCCCTGCGGATATCGAGTATCGCGGGCAGGGGCCGCTCCTCGATACTCCTCCCCGAGCCGACGGGAGAGCCGGCTCCGAGCCCCCGCGCCCTCGTGGCGGCCTCCCTGGTCCGTGAGGCCGAGACCGAGGAGGGGCTCGAGCGCCTCTACCTCGACCGCGGCATTCCCGAGCGGCGGGAGATCGTCCGCGATGGCCGCCTCCGCGCCGTACGGGAGTATCGCCTCGGCCGGCCCGAGCTCGAGCGCGCCGACCTGGACGGGGACGGCCGCTTCGAGACCGAGCGCGGCTTCGCTCCCGCCGGCGCGGGCGCCCAGGCCGGGCCCTTCGGGGCCGAGCCTGTCGCCTGGGCGCGGGTGGACGCGGACGGGGACGGGATTTTCGAGTACCGTGAGGAGAGCGCCTTCCCCTTCCGGAAGGAATGGGATCTCGACGGGAACGGCTCGATCGACGCGCGGAGCTTCGAGCTCCGGGACGGGAGCCTGCGCTGCGAGTACTCCTCGCGGCTCGACGGCCGTTTCGACGAGGTGCTCCTCCTCCGCGGCGGCGAGATCGTCGCCCTCGAGAAGGGGGGCCGTCCCCTCGACCTCGTGCCCGACGCCAATCCGGCTCTTTGCTGGATCGGCCGCAAGCCCTTCGATCTCGGTCCCGAGCTCCCCGAGGGCGAGGGTATCTTCCGTTCGAGGGGCATTCGCTACCGGCTCGTCAGGGCCGGATCCCGAGCCTTCGCCGAGGTGCTGCCGTGAGGATCTCCCGCCGCCCCCCCTCCTCCATTCGCGGCAGGAACCTCCTCCTCGCCGCGGCTATCCTTTCCCTCGGCGCCTGCGGGGGCCTGCCCAAGCCCCCCAAGGACGCCGCCGGGAAGCTGGGCCCCTCCTACGGGAGCATGAAGCTCGAGGAGCTCTCAGCCCTCTCGACCGAAGAACCCGAGGCCTTCCTCGAGGCCTTCGCCGCGATCTCCAGGAGCCCCCGGGCGGCCGGGGCCACGGCCGGCCCCGGGGATCCCGCCGCCCTCGAGCCCCTCGCCGGCGCGGCCTCGGCCAAGATCTACGCCGCCTATCGCGAGGCCCTCGGGGCCAAGGATTACCCGAGGGCCCGCGCCTCGATCGAGAGCCTGACCGCCCTGGCCGCAGACGCCTTCACCGCGAAGACCCTCGCGCCCGAGGCCGCCGAGGCCGCTTCCCGGGGACGGTCCATCGTGGCGGAGCTCCATGCCGCCGAGGCCGAGGACTACTTCGCGCGCAAGCTCTCCACGCCCGCCTTCCTGGCCTATCGCCAGGCCCTCCGCGAGGGCCGGGCCGAGGGCCCCGGCTTCGATCCGCGGGAGCTCGGCATCTGGGCCTCGCGGGCCCTCGCGGCCAAGGACCGCTCCGCGCTCAAGGCCTTCGGCGAGGCGGCGAAGGCCGCCGGCATCCCCCTGCCCGAGGGGGCCGAGGGCTTCAGCTCCTCGCGCGACTCGGTGAGCCTCATGAGCAAGGGCGTGGTGACCGTCCGCGTCGATCGGGGGATGAAGATCCAGCAGGGCGTGGGCGTGCCCGATCGTGTCCTCGGCTCGGCCTTCTTCGTCGATCCCGCGGGCTACCTCCTCACGAACTACCACGTGATCGAGAGCGAGGTCGATCCCGGCTACGAGGGCTACTCCCGGCTCAGCATCCGCATCGCCGAGGATCCCGAGGCCCGCATCGCCGCCAAGGTGGTCGGCTGGGACCGCATCCTGGACCTCGCCCTCATCAAGGTGGACCTCAAGCCGGCCTACGTCTTCTCCCTCGCCGACGACGAGAAGCTGGCGCCCGGCGACAAGATACTCGCCATCGGCTCCCCCGTGGGGCTCGAGAGCACCGTCACCTCGGGCATCGTCAGCGCCGTCGGGCGCAAGCTCTTCCAGGCCGGGCAGGCCGTCCAGGTGGACGCCGCCCTCAATCCCGGCAACTCCGGGGGGCCCCTCATCGACGAGGAGGGCCGGGCGGTAGGCATCGTCTTCGCCGGCCTCAACCAGTACCAGAACCTCAATTTCGCCATATCCTCGGCCTGGGCCCTCCGCGTCCTCCCCGAGCTCTTCCGCGGCGGCGAGCTGAAGCGGGCCTGGCTCGGCCTCTCCCTGGCCGAGAGCCACGGCGGCCTTGAGGTCGTGTACCGCCACCCCCGGGCCGCCGAGGGAATCGAGGGCGGCGACCGGCTCCTGGCCCTCGGGGGCGAGCCTATCAAGGAGATCCCCGAGGCCCAGGCCCTCATGGCGGGCCGGAGCCCGGGAAGCCTCGTCTCCCTCCGGCTCGCCGGGCCCGGCGCGGGGGAGGGGGAGCGCATCCTCCTCCGCCGCCTCGGGGAGCGCCCCTTCTCGCCCATCGAGGACGCCTTCGGCCTCGATCGCCGGGACCGCCTCCTCGCGCCCCTGTTCGGCATGGAGGCCGCGAGGCAGCCGGGCAGCTTCCTCGAGCCGGATTCGTACAGCGTCGTGCGGGTCTGGCCCGGCACCATAGCCGACGAGGCCGGCCTCTCGGCGAACGATCCCTTCGCCCTCCGCCGATTCTTCCTCGACGAGGAGAGCCGCGCCGCCGTGATCCAGATCCGGGTCAAGAAGCGGAAGGCCGGTTTCCTCGAGAGCATCCTCCAAATCCCCGCTCCCCTCGAGGTTTCCGCCTTCCTCTAGCGCCTGGCGGCGCCAGGCCTACCCTCCGACCTTGCTTTTTCATCGCCAGGCTTTATAGTGGATTCACGGAGGCAGCGATTTCAATGGAACACGAGAGCTCTCCGACGATCGTCAAACCCTCAGGCTCGCTGATGGTGGACAAGGCCGCCCCGCTCCGGGACGAGCTCCTCGCCGCCCTCGACGCGTCGGACGCTATCATCCTCGACCTTTCCCTGGTCGAGGATATAGACCTCGCCTGCCTGCAGGTGCTCTACGCCGCAGCCCGGTCGGCCTCGGCCCGGGCGAAGCGGCTGCGGTTCCAGGGTACGGTGCCCGCCCGCGTGGCGAAGCGCCTCGCGGCCAGCGGCCTCTCCCGGGGAAGCTCGGATCGGGCCGAGGACCTCGAGGCCTCGCTCGTCGATTTCACGGCTTGAGGGGAGACCGATGCTCGATAAATTCAAGGCGACGTTCCGAGAGGAGGCCCTCGAGCTCCTCAGCCAGCTCGAGGATACCCTCCTCGAGCTCGAGTCCCAGCCCCTGAACGGGGAGCTGATCAACGCCGCGTTCAGGGCCATCCACACGATAAAGGGCTCCTCGAGCATGTTCGGCTACGACTCGGTCTCCAAATTCACCCACGAGGTGGAGACGGTCCTCGACAAGTGCCGCAACGGGGAGCTCCCGATCACCAAGGACTTCATCGGCCTCACGCTGAAGGCCCGCGACCATATCCGCATCCTCCTCGACCGCGAGGGCCCCCCCGAGCCCCCGATCGCCGAGGAGGGCGAATCCCTCCTCCAGCGCTTCCGCGACTTCGCCCAGGGCGGGCCGGGGCCCCGCCCGGCCAAGGCCGGCCGCGGCGCCGAGGGCGCGGGCGGCGGAAGCCCCTCCGCGGCTCCGGCCGCCGATGCCGAGGCCGAGAGCGCGACCTACCGGGTCGTCCTCAAGCCGAAGCCGGAGATCTTCAGGAACGGGACGCGGGTCCTGAACCTCGTCCAGGAGCTCGCCGAGCTCGGCCAGGCCGGCGTGTTCCCCCATACCGAGTCGATCCCCCCCCTCGAGGAGCTCGATCCCGAGCGCTGCTACTGCTCCTGGGACGTCCTGCTCACCACCGACAAGGGCACGAACGCGATACGCGACGTCTTCATCTTCGTCGACGACCTCGTCGAGCTCGGGATCGAGCCCGTCGCCGAGCAGCTCGCCGCCGAGGGGGGCAGGCGCCTGGGCGAGATCCTCGTCGAGCGGGGGGCCGTCAGCGCCGAGGATCTCAGGCAGGCCCTCGGATCCCAGAAGCGCCTGGGAGAGGTCCTCGTCGAGAAGAACATCGTCTCGAGGCCCCAGGTGGAATCCGCCCTGGTCGAGCAGGAGCACCTGAAGAAGGTCCAGGAGCGGGCCGAGACCTCCGTCGGCTCCATCCGCGTCGCGAGCGACAAGCTCGACGCCCTCGTCGACCTCGTCGGCGAGCTCGTCACCCTCCAGGCCCGGCTCTCGCGCACCTCCTTCGACCTCAAGGACGGGCCCCTCTCCTCCATAGCTGAGCAGTACGAGCGCCTGATCTCCCAGCTCCGCGACAACACCATGTCGATCCGCATGCTCCCCATCGGCTCGACCTTCAACAAGTTCCGCCGCGTCGTGCGCGACCTCTCCCTCGAGCTGGGCAAGGAGGCAGAGCTCCTCACCGAGGGGGCCGAGACCGAGCTGGACAAGACGGTCATCGAGAAGCTCGGCGATCCCCTCGTCCACATCATCCGCAACTCCCTCGACCACGGGATCGAGCTGCCGGCCAAGCGCGAGGCCGCGGGCAAGCCCCGAGCGGGCCATATCCTCCTGGCGGCGCGGCATTCGGGGGCCTACGTCCTCATCCAGGTCTCCGACGACGGCAAGGGCCTGGACCGGGACGCCATCCTCGCCAAGGCCATCGAGCGGGGCATCGTCTCCCCCGGCCAGGACCTCTCCGACGCCGAGGCCTACCAGCTCATCTTCGCGCCGGGCTTCTCCACGGCCAAGGTCGTGACCCAGGTCTCCGGCCGCGGGGTGGGCATGGACGTCGTGAAGCGGGAGATCGACTCCCTCGGCGGCTCCGTCCAGCTCGCCTCCGAGGCCGGCAAGGGCATGACGGTCACCCTCAAGATCCCCCTCACCCTGGCCATCATCGAGGGCCTCCTCGTGCGCATCGACAAGGAGTTCTACGTCGTGCCCCTCTCCTCCGTCGACGGCTGCATCGAGATACCCAAGGAGGAGCTCGCCGCCAAGGGGGAGCGCAAGATCATCAGCTACCGCGACGAGCTCGTGCCCTACGTCGACCTGCGCACCTTCTTCGAGTCCGGCGGCGAGGAGCCCTCGATCCAGCAGATCGTCATCGCGGCGGCCCAGGACTCGCGGGTGGGCTTCATCGTGGACCAGGTCGTCGGGGACTACCAGACGGTCATCAAGCCCCTCGGCCGCATGTACAAGGACGTCGAGGGCGTCTCGGGGGCGACGATCCTCGGCGACGGCAGGGTCGCTCTGATCCTCGACGTGAACCGGCTCGCGCAGGTGGTCCAGCGCGAGGGGCTGCGGCGGAATTCGGCCGCGGGGGCCTAGCATGGCGAACGGAAAGGACGAGGAGCTCCTCAGGCCGGTGCCCGCCTCGGCCACTCTCTCCCAGGCGGACTTCTCCCGGCTCGCGAAATACATCGAGAGCGAGCTCGGCATCCGCATGCCGGACACGAAGCGGGTCATGCTCGAGTCCCGTCTGCAGAAGCGCGTGCGGCACTTCAAGCTCTCGGGCTTCGGCGAATACGTCGACTTCGTCTTCTCGCCCCAGGGCCGGGAGTCGGAGCTCATCAACATGATCGACGCGGTCACGACCAACAAGACCGACTTCTTCCGCGAGGCCGACCATTTCGACTACCTCCTCGAGTCCATCGTGCCCGAGGCCGAGCGCCGCTTCGGCTCCGGCATCGCCAAGCCCTTCAACGTCTGGTCCGCCGGCTGCTCGACGGGGGAGGAGCCCTACACCATCGCCATGGTCCTCGAGGAGCACCGCGACAAGGAGCCCCGCTTCAGCTACCGGATCTTCGCGAGCGACCTCTCCACCCAGGTCCTCGGCAAGGCCAAGGAGGGGGTCTACGCGGCGGAGAAGGCCGAGGTCGTGCCCATGAGCTTCAAGCGCAAGTACATGCTCAGGGGCAAGGACCCCCAGGCCCAGCTCGTCCGCATGAAGCCTGAGCTCCGCTCGCGCCTCTCCTTCGCCCGCATCAACTTCATGGACGACCGCTATCCCGCCGCCGAGGATTTCGACGTGGTCTTCTGCCGCAACGTCATCATCTATTTCGAGCGCAAGATACAGGAGCAGATCCTCGGCAAGCTCTGCCGCCACGTGCGTCCCGGCGGCTGGCTGGTGCTCGGGCACTCGGAGACGCTCACCGGGATGGACGTCCCCCTGCGGAACGTCGCGCCCACGATCTATTGCCGTACCTAGCCGAGCGGGGGTGAGGATGCCGAAAGCCATACGGGTGCTGATCGTGGACGATTCCGCCGTCGTCCGCCAGACGCTCAAGGAGATACTCGACTCCGACTCGGAGATCGAGGTCATGGGGACGGCAGCCGATCCCATCTTCGCGCTCAAGCGCATGGAGTCCGACAAGCCCGACGTCATCATCACCGACGTCGAGATGCCCCGGATGGACGGCCTGACCTTCCTCCGAGGCGTCATGGAGAAGGATCCCGTCCCCGTGGTCGTCTGCTCGAGCAAGACCGAGGAGGGATCGGAGAACGCCATGCGGGCCCTCGAGTACGGCGCGGTGGAGATCATCCAGAAGCCCAAGCTCGGCACGAAGCAGTTCCTCGAGGAATCGCGGATGCGGATCTGCGACGCGGTCAAGGCCGCCGACCTGAGCCGGCGCAAGCTCGGCAAGCCCCGGGAGCGGGCCCCGATCCCCGAGGTCGCACCCAAGCTGACCGCCGACGTCATGCTCCCCAAGCCCGACTCCGGCCACGTCTTCGTGGAGACGACCGAGAAGGTCGTCGTCGTGGGCGCATCCACGGGCGGCACCGAGGCCCTCAAGGAGTTCCTCGAGGCCTTCCCCGAGGACGCGCCCGGCATCGTCATCGTGCAGCACATGCCCGAGCACTTCACCGCCGCCTTCGCCATGCGCCTGGACGGGCTGTGCCGCATCAACGTCAAGGAGGCCGAGGACAACGATACCGTGATCCGCGGCCGCGCCCTCATAGCCCCGGGCAACCGGCACACCCTCCTCAAGCGCTCGGGCGCGCGCTATTATGTCGAGGTGAAGGAGGGGCCCCTGGTCTGCCGGCACAGGCCGAGCGTAGACGTGCTGTTCCGGTCGGCCGCCCGCTACGCGGCGCGGAACGCGGTGGGCGTCATCATGACCGGCATGGGCGACGACGGCTCCCGGGGCATGAAGGAGCTCCACGACGCCGGCGCCTATACGATCGCGCAGGACGAGGCCTCCTGCGTCGTCTTCGGGATGCCCAACGAGGCCATCAAGCTCGGCGGGGTCGACATGGTACTTGGCCTGGGCGCGATCGCCCAGGAAGTGCAGCGCCGCGCCCGCTGAAGGGCGCGTCTAGATACGCAAGGAGCGATCGATGCCAAAGAAAATCCTGATAGTCGACGATTCGGCGGCCATAC
>JAKLFE010000034.1 GCA_022711355.1 Spirochaetota bacterium
CCTGCTGCGCCCAGAAATCGGGTTTCTCGTAGCTCGACATGGACATCCCCCTCGGGCCCGCGCTATCGTGAGGGCCATGCGAAGCGAGTATACGCGGCTCCTGGCGGCTATTGAAGGGGAGCTCTCGGCCCTCCTCCCCGAGCGGCCTTCCGACGAGTGGTTCGCGCGCTTCTTCGGCGAGCTGCCTGCCCCGCCCCGGGAGGAGCTGCGCCGGGCCCTGAACGCGCCGGCCCTCGACCTCCTGCGGCGGGGGGGCAAGCGCTGGCGGCCCCTGGTCCTGGTCCTGGCGGCGCGCTCCTTCGGCCGGGAGGACGGGGCCCTCTCCCTGGCCCCCCTGGTCGAGATCGCCCACAACGGGACCCTCATCGTGGACGACATCGAGGACTCCTCGGACACGAGGCGCGGCGCTCCGGCCATCCACCTCGTCCACGGGGTCGACGCGGCCATCAACGCGGGCAACCTCCTGTACTTCCTCCCCCTGGCCCTGATCGACGGACTTTCGCCGCCGGCGGCGAAGCCGGCGACGGATCGCGCGATGAGGCTCGAGCTGCACGCGCGTTATGCGCTCCATATGCGGCGCCTCCACCTCGGGCAAGCCATGGACATAGCCTGGCACCGCGACCACGCGGCGCTGCCCGCCCGCGGGGACTACCTCGCGATGTGCGCCCTCAAGACGGGGGTCCTCGCGCGGGCCGCGGCCGAGCTCGGGGCGATAGCGGCCGGGGCGCCCGGGCCGGAGGCCGAGCGGCTGGGCGCGGCCTTCGAGGCGGCGGGGGTGGCCTTCCAGATCCTCGACGACGTCCGCAACCTGCGCTCGGGCAATCCCGGCAAGAAGCGGGGCGACGACATCGTCGAGGGCAAGAAGAGCCTGCCGGTCATCCTGGCCTGCGGCCGCGAGGGCTCCCTCGCGCCGCGGCTCGGGCGGCTCTTCGAGGCCGCGCGGACGGGGGGGGCCGAGTCGCCCGCGGTCGAAGAGGCCATCGGGCTCATCGCGGCGACGGGGGCCCTCGAGGAGGCCGAGGCCGAGGCGCGGGGCCTCCTGGGACGGGCCGAGGCCGAGGTGGCCGGGCTCTGCCCCGCGGACCGGGCCCCCGGGCCCGATGCCGCCGAGGCGCGGGCCCTCCTCGCCCTCCTCGTGCCGGAGCTCGCGGGGGGCTGATCTCCGCCCGGGCGCCCCGGGGCGCGGCGCCCGCGGGGAGCGGGCTCGGTTTGCAGAAGGCCGGGCCGGGCGTATACTGGATCGTAGGAGGGCCGATGCCGGGACAGACCTTCGTCGAGGCCGAGATCTGGACGGTCGCGCAGACCGACCAGGGCAACGTGGTCCTCGTGCGGCCCAAGGGCTCCGACCTCGCGGTCCCCATCTTCATCGGCCAGCTCGAGACCCAGTCCATCCTCATCGGCATGGGCAAGGTGGAGGTGCCCCGGCCCCTCACCCACGACCTGGCCCTCTCCCTGATCGGCTCCCTCGGCGCCGCGGTCTCGCGCGTGGAGGTCTGCGACCTCCGCGAGGGGACCTTCTTCGCGCGGATCGCCCTAACCCTCGAGGGGCGCGAGATCCTCGTGGACTCCCGGCCCTCGGACGCCATCGGCATAGCCGTCCGCGCCGCCTGCCCCGTCTTCATCGCCGAGGCCGTGGTCGAGGAGGCGGGGATCTCGGTCAACCTCGTGAACGGCCAGGCCGGGGAGGGCGAGCCCCCGGTCCTGCCCTCGCTCGCCTCCGCCGAGGGCGAGGCGCCCCGCCTCCGCGCCGAGCTCGAACAGGCCATCTCCGAGGAGGATTACGAGCGGGCGGCCATCCTGCGGGACCGGCTCAAGGGGCTCGAGGGCGGGGCCTAGGGCCCTCCCGGACGGCCGCCCGAGGCGGGCGCGGAGCCCGGCGGGCGGTTGCTTTTCCCTGCCGCCAGGCTACAATTGAGCCGGGAGCCGCTGGGCGGAGCCCGCAAACAAAAAGTCGCGAGGGGAAATGCCATGGCCACGAAGCGAGCTCGTTTCCAGGTTGCGCTGGCGTCCTGCGCCCTCCTCGGCGCCTCGGCCGGGGCCGCGGCCCTCGGCTTCCGCTCGGGCGGCCTCCCCCCGAGCCCGGGCTCCGCGGGCCTGGACTTCGCCCTCCTCGGCATCTTCCTGGCCTTCGGCCTCTTCCACCTTCTCGCCTACGCCCTTCGCCCGGCCAAGCCTTCCCGCCTCGCCTTCGGGATCGGGCTCCTCCTCGCGGCCCTCTGCCTCCTCTCCTGGAGTCCCCTCGCCGCCGGGGCCTTCGCCGATCCCTCCCTCCCGCGGGCCGCGGGCTTCGCTGCCCTCCTGGCCCTCTTCCCGGCCTTCATGGCCTTCTTCGACCTCGTGGCCCGCCCCTCGGTGTCGATGGCGAGCTGGGCCTACGCCGCCCTCTGCCTCCTCGCCGGCCTCGGCGCGGCCTTCGTAGCGCCCCGGACGGCCCTCGCCGCCTGGTTCTTCAGCCTGCCCCTGCCCCTGGGCTACATCGCCGTGGCCGGCTTCGCCCGGCCCCTCGCCGCGGCGAGGCGGGCGGCGCGGGCGGGCGGAGGGGGAGCCGAGGGGGCGCGGCTGGCCCGGGCCGGGGCCGAGCTCGGGCGGCTCCTGCCGGGGGCCGCCGCCGCCCTCGCCGCGATCTGCGGCGACGCGGCCCGCTTCGTCGCGGGCAGGGAGCCCCGCTTCTCGCGCCTCGGCTTCCTCGCCCTCCTCGCCTGCGCCGCCTGGGACTTCCTCGCGGAGAGCCGCCGGGCCTTCGAGGAGGCCGAGCGGGTCGGCGCGAGCGTCGAAGGCCGGATCGCGGAGCGCACCGCCGAGCTCGAGCTCGCGGTCGCCGAGCAGTCGGAGCTCGTCGCCAAGCTCCGCGAGTCCAACCTCAGGCTGCAGAACGCTATGGACATCCAGGCCAAGGACATGCGCATGGCCGTCCAGGTCCAGCAGGGCATCTTCCCCTCGAAGCCGCCCGAGGTGCCCGGCTGGGAGCTCGCCTTCGCCTACCTCCCGGTCTCGGGCGTGTCGGGGGACTTCTACGACTTCTACGTCGAGGACGGGGCCCTCGAGGGCCTGGTCGTGGGCGACGTCTCGGGCCACGGCATAGCCTCGGGCCTGGTCACCATCCTCGCCCGCTCGGTTTTCTGGCGCTCCTTCCGCGCCCTGGCCGCCCACTCCCTGGGCCGCGTCCTCGAGGAGGTGAACTCCGAGATGTCCGAGGAGCTCTCCTCAGTGGAGAACTACCTGACCTGCGTCCTTCTGCGCCTCCGCGAGGGCTCGGTCGAGTACGCGAGCGCGGCCCACGCCGAGCTCGCCTTCCGGCGGGCGGGCCACGCGCGGGCCAACTTCCTGGTGCCGGCCAACGTGGACGACTACAAGGGCCCGCCCCTGGGCCGCGAGGGGATCGAGGCGCCCTACCGCGCGGTCAAGTTCGGCCTCGAGCCGGGGGACTCGCTGCTCGCCTACACGGACGGCCTGGTCGAAGCGAGGAGCGAGGAGGGCGCGGCCTTCGGCGCGGAGAGCCTGCTCACGTCCTACGGCCGCGCCCCCGAGGGGAGCGCCCAGGACATGCTCGACTACCTCATGGACGACTGGCGCTACCACGTCGGCTCGGCCTCCCAGGCCGACGACGTGACGGCCGTCCTCCTCCGCCGGAAGGCCTAGGCCGACGAGTTCGCCTAACGCGGACGGTGCATGAGCTGGCGCGCCCGCTCGGCCGCCTTGACGACGGCCTTGATGAGGGTGACGCGGAGCCGCCCCTCCTCGAGCTCGAGGATGCCGTCGATGGTCACGCCCGCGGGGGTCGTCACCTGGTCCTTGAGCTTGGCCGGGTGCTCCCCCGTCAGCAGGACGTTGGCCGCCGCCCCGAGGACGGTCTGGGCCGCGAGCTCGGTGGCCACGTCGCGGGAGAGGCCGAGCTTGACGCCCCCGTCGGCGAGGGACTCGATGACGATGTAGATGTAGGCGGGCCCCGAGCCCGAGAGCCCGGTCACGGCGTCCATGTCCTCCTCGCCGACCACGAGGGCCCGGCCGCAGGCGCGGAAGACGGAGGTCGCCCACTCGAGGCGCGAGGACGTGACCGCCCGGCCCGGGGAGAGGGCGGTCATGCCCTGGCCGATGGCGACTGCCATGTTGGGCATGGTGCGGATGATCGGGGTGCCCGCCGGGGCCGCTGCCTCGAGCATGCCCAGGCTCACGCCGGCGGCGGTCGACACGAGGAGCTTGGCTGGCCCGAGGCTGCCCGATATCCCGGCCATCGCCTCGGCCACGTCCTTGGGCTTCACGGCGAGGATGAGGTTGTCGCACTCGCGGGCGACGAGCCCGTCCTCCGTCACGGCCCTGATGCCCAGGCGCGCCTCGAGCTCGGCGCGATGGCGCTCGGAGCGCACCGACAGGAGGATGCGGTCCTTCGGGATGAGGCCGCGCGAGACGACCCCCGCGGCCAGGGCCTCGCCGATCTTGCCCGCGCCGATGATGCCCAGCTCGTACGCCATGTGCGCCTCCCGGGGGCAGTATAGCGCGGCTCGCGGGCCGGTTACTATACGCCGCAACGGCTGCCCCTCGCCCGAGGCGCCGCTACCCCGGGCCGCGGCCCGCGGCTATACTCGGCTCGATGGACAGGACGATCCTCGACCCCGCCATGGCGGCGGCCTTCGTGCGGCGCCTCGGGGAGCGCATCGACTACAACATCAACATCATGGACCGCGACGGGGTCATCATCGCGAGCCGGGACCAGTCCCGGCTCGGGAGCTACCACGAGGCGGCCCACCGCCTCCTCGAGTCCGGCGGCGCGATCGAGGCGGTCGAGCCCGGCGCGGGCCTGCCCGCCGGGGTGAGGCCGGGCGTCAACCTGCCGATCCTCTACAAGGGCGAGGCCATCGGCGTGGTCGGCGTCACCGGCGAGCCGGCCCTCGTGGAGCCGGTGGCCTACGCGGTCAAGACGAGCGTCGAGACCATGGTGGAGCTCGAGCTCTACAAGGAGCTCACGCTCAGGCGCCAGGACCGCAAGAACCTCCTTTTAAACTCGCTCCTGTACGAGGACGAGGCCCCGCGGGCCGGGACCGCGGCCCTCGCGGCCAAACTCGGCTATGACGCGAGCCTGCCCCGGGCCCCCCTGCTCATGCTCCTGGGCGAGGAGCTCGACGCGGGCGAGTCCCTCAAGGCGGTCAAGCGCTGCGGCCTCCACGGGCCCGAGGACCTCTCCGCGGTGACGAACCAGGGCTCGATCCTCGTCTTCAAGGCCGTCGAGCTCGGGAAGGGAGGCCTCGTCTCCGCCTTCGAGTCCCAGGTCGAGGCCTACCTCGGGGCCGCGGCCCGGGCCCTGGGGGGGCGGGGCCGCTCCGGAGCGCCCTTCCGCGCCTACGTCGGCATGTTCCAGAACGAGCTGGGGCGCTACCGCGGTGCCTACCGGCAGGCCCTCTGGCTCTCCGAGCGCTACCCCGAGGGCGGGCCGGCCCCGGTCTTCCTCCACCGCCGCCTCTCCGAGTACCTCGCGTCCAGGATACCCCGCGCCGAGCTCGTAGACGCCTTCGCCTCCCTGGCCTCCTTACTCCCTCCCGGCTTCGCGGCCGGCATAGGCGGCACGATCGGGGCCCTCGTCGAGAGCGGCTTCAACGCCAAGGAGGCGGCCGGGGCCCTCGGCGTGCATCGGAACACCCTCGCTTCCCGGCTCGAGGCCATCAGCGAGCTCTTCGGGCTCGATCCCCGGCTCGATCCCCGGGGCCGCGATCTCCTCTCCCTCCTCTTCCGCTTCCTCGACCTGAGCCGCTAGCTGTGCATCGTGCACTGTTCCCCGGGCGGGAAAAGCCGATTCCGCCCTTTCGCCTTCCGCCGGAGGGGCTTAAGCTTGTGGTGATATTTCCCTATCGAGGAGGTTGACCATGGTATCCGGCGCTGTGGCTCTCGTGTACCTGGTGGTCGCGGTCGCGATCATCATCGTCCTGACCGGCAAGTGCAAGATCAACGCCTTCCTGGTCCTCATCGGCATAGCCTTCGCCTACGGCCTGGCCATCGGCCTGCCCGCGGCCAAGGTCGTCGGCGACATCAAGACCGGCTTCGGCGGGACCCTCACCAGCATCGGCATCGTCATCGTCGCCGGGACCATCCTCGGCACGGTGCTCGAGAAGACCGGCGCCGCCCTCGCGATGACCCAGGCCATCCTCAAGCTCGTCGGCAAGACGCGGGCGCCCCTGGCCATGAACATCGCCGGCTACGTCGTCTCCATCCCCGTCTTCTGCGACTCGGGCTACGTCATCCTGAACCCCCTCAACAAGGCCCTCGCCAAGGAGACCGGGACCTCGATGTCGGTCATGGCCGTCGCCCTCGCCACGGGCCTCTACGCGACCCACACCATGGTCCCGCCGACCCCGGGCCCCATCGCCGCCGCCGGGGCCCTGAGCGCGGACCTGGGCCGGGTCATCCTCCTCGGCCTCATCGCCGCGGTCCCCGCCAGCCTCGCGGGCCTCTTATGGGCCACGAAGGTCGCGAGGAAGTACGAGATCAGCCCCGAGTCCCACGAGTCCTACTCCGAGATCGTGAAGAAGTACGGCAAGCTCCCGGGCACCTTCCTCTCCTTCTTCCCCATCATCCTGCCCATCGTACTCATCCTCCTCAAGTCGGTCGCCGAATTCCCGACCAAGCCCTTCGGCGCGGCCGGCCTCCAAAAGCTTATCTCCTTCATCGGCGACCCGGTGACCGCCCTCATGATCGGCGTCCTCGTCTCCCTCTTCCTCGTCCGGAAGGGAGAGCTCAAGGAGGCGGTCGACGGCTGGATGGGCCAGGGCATCAAGGATTCGGCCATCATCCTCGTCATCACCGCGGCCGGCGGCTCCTTCGGCGCCATCATCAAGGCGAGCCCGATCGTCGACTTCATCAAGACAAACATGGCCGGCATGAACCTGGGGATCCTCCTGCCCTTCATCATCTCCGCGGCCCTCAAGACCGCCCAGGGCTCCTCGACGGTCGCCATCGTGACCACGGCGAGCATCATGGCCCCCTTGCTCCAGACCCTCGGCCTCGACCCGGCCCTCACCGTCATCGCCATCGGCGCCGGCTCCATGGTCGTCTCCCACGCGAACGACTCCTACTTCTGGGTCGTCTCGCAGTTCTCCGGCATGCCGGTCACGACGGCCTACAAGGCCTATTCCTCCGCGACCGCCGTCGAGGGGATCGTCGCCTTCTGCATGGTGGCGATCATGTCCTTCGTCTTCTGATAGGCTCGGGCCCGTGCGCGACCTCATCGCCGCCTTCCACGAGCGCATGGGCCTCAACGCCTACGTCGCGGGGGACTACGCCAAGGCGGAGGCCCGCTTCCGCAGGCTCGAGGCCCGGGAGGGCGAGAGCATCCGCGTGCTGCGCAACCTCGGCGTCATCCTCCTGGCCAAAGGGGAGGCCGAGGGCGCGGCGCGGTACCTCGGCCGGGAGGAGGAGCTGTACGGCCCCTCCTTCCACCGGCACTGCGCGTTAGGCGATCTCGCCTACGCGGCCGGCCGCCGCGAGGAGGCGCTCCGCCGCTACCGCGCGGCCCTAGGCGAGCCCGAGGCCGCGGAGGGGCGGAGCCCGGCCCAGCGGGAGCTCCTCGCCGCGCGCGCGGCCGCCTGCGCCGACCCGGCCGCCTTCGCGCGCAGCCGGCGCGCCCAGGACCGCTTCGCCGAGGCCGAGGCCGCGCGCGAGGAGGGCCGCTTCGAGGAGGCCGCGTCGGCCTTCGAGGAGGCGGCCGCCCTCGACCCGAGCCACTGGCCAGCCTTGAACAACGCGGGCAGCGTCCTGCTCAACTCCCTCGGGCGGCCCGCTCGGGCCCTCGAGCTCTTCGAGCGGGCCTTCGCCCTCTCGGGCTCGCCCCAATGCGGGCGCAACGTCGAGCTCGCGCGGCGGGCCGCGGCGGACGGGGGCAGCGCCGGCGCGCGGAAAGGGAGGGCGACGCGATGAGCGAAAGCAAGGCCAGGGCCGAGGCCGAGGCGATTTTCCGCGCGGCCCTCGCGCGGGTCGAGCCGGCGGCGATGGTCCGGAAGGCGGTCGGCGTGGAGGGCCCCGCCGGCGCGGAGGAGCTCGTCGTCCGCACCGAGCTCGATGAGGCCCGCTACCCCCTGGCCGATTTCGACCGCGTCCTCGTGGCCGGCTTCGGCAAGGCGGGGGCCAGCATGGCGCGGGGCCTCGAGGAGGCGCTGGGAGACCGGATCTCCGGCGGGGTCGTCGTCGTCAAGCGCGGCCACCTCGACGCCGTCTCCCGCGTCAGGCTCGTCGAGGCCTCGCACCCGGTGCCCGACGCGAGCTCGGCCGCCGCGGCCGCCGAGCTCCTGGCCCTGGCCCGGGGCGCCGACCAGCGCTGCCTCGTCCTGGTCCTCGTCTCCGGCGGAGGCTCGGCCCTCCTCTGCGCCCCGGCCGAGGGCATCTCCCTGGCGGACAAGGCCGTGGTCACCTCCCTCCTCCTGGGCTCGGGCGCGACGATCCAGGAGGTGAACTGCGTACGCAAGCACCTCTCCGCCGTCAAGGGCGGCCGCCTCGCCGCGGCCTTCGCCCCGGCCACGGTGGTCTCGCTCATCCTCTCCGACGTGATCGGCGACGACCTGGACGCCATCGCCTCGGGGCCGACCGCCCCCGACCCGACCACCTGGGCCGACGCGGCGGCGGTGATCGAGCGCCGCGGGATCGGAGCCTCCCTGCCCCCCGCGGTCGCCGAGCTCCTCGCGCGGGGCCGGGCCGGGGCCCAGGGCTTCGCGGGGGCCTCGGGCGGCGGCGCCCTGCGCGACACGCCCAAGCCCGGCGACCCGATCTTCGCGCGGGTGCGGAACGTCCTCATCGGCACGAACCGCCTCGCCCTGATGGCGGCCGAGGCCAAGGCCCGCGAGCTCGGCTACGAGGCGCGGATCCTCGACGCGGGCCTCGTCGGCGAGGCGCGGGAGGCCGCCCTCGGCATCCTCGCCGCCGGCCGGGCTGCCGCCGCGGGCGGGGCCGGCCGGGCCCCGGCCTGCCTCCTCTTCGGCGGCGAGACGACCGTGACCCTCCGGGGCAAGGGCAAGGGCGGGCGCAACCAGGAGCTGGCCCTCGCCTTCCTCGCCGCCCTGGCCCGCGAGGGAGGCGGCGCCGAGGGCCTCTGCCTCCTCGCCGCCTCGACCGACGGCTCGGACGGGCCCACGGACGCGGCCGGCGCCTTCGCCGACGCCTCCCTCCTCGAGGCGGCGAGGGCCGCCGGCCTCGAGCCCGAGGCCTACCTCGCCGACAACGACTCCTACTCCTTCTTCGACCGGATCGGCGGCCTCCTGCGCACGGGGCCGACGAACACGAACGTCTGCGACCTGCAGCTCCTCGTCGTCGACCGGGAGCCGCCGAGCGGGCGGGGATGATTCAGAGGAGGTCCCGCATGGGCGCTTCCGTCGAGCTGTCGCGCGAGATCGCGAAGCGGATCGTGGACCTCGTCCACGAGGCCACCGGCAGCAACGTGAACCTCATGGGCCCGGGTGGCCTGATCATCGCCTCCTCGGATCCCAAGCGCGAGGGCAGCGTCCACGAGGGCGCGCGCCGGATCATGGCGGGCGAGCTGGACGAGATCGCCATCAGCCCCGAGATGGCCGCCTCCATGTCGGGCGTGAAGCCGGGCTACAACGGGCTCTTCTCGTACCGGGGCGAGCGGAGCGCCTGCATCGGCATCTCCGGCGATCCCGAGATGGTGCGGCCCGCGCAGAAGATGGCCTGCCTCGTGCTGCGGCAGGAGCTCGAGCGGCGGGAGGCCATGGAGCGGGAGCGCGGCCTGGTCGCCTCGATCAAGGCCGAGATCAACGACATCGCCGAGCGCATGCTCGTCCTCTCGCTGAACGGGGCGGTGATCGCCGCCCGGCTCGGGGAGCAGGGCCGCGGCTTCAAGATCGTCGTGTCGGAGATGCGCAAGCTGGCGGCCCAGATCGGCGAGCGCGTGGCCTCGCTCAAGGCCAAGTGAGGGGCGCTAGGCCGTGGGCGGCCCGGCCTCGAGGGAGGCCATGTAGGAATCGAAGAAGGCCTTGTCGTCCTCGAAGACGCTGTTGATCGTGACGCCGAAGACGCAGGAGGGGCCGTCCATGCGGGCGTGGGAGACGTAGCCCTCGCACTGGACGGTCCGCATCTCCGCCCCCGGCTGGGGCAGCTTGAGCATCATGAAGAGGTTCGTCATCGGCTCGACGAGCTGGGAGGATCGGCACTTCATCCCGCCGCGCGAGAGGTCGAGGCCCTCGGCGTAGAGGTACTCCTCCCGGTTCGGGAGGTAGGCGATGAGCTGGTTGATCTTGAAGCGGGGCGATTTCCGTTTCTCTTCCATGCCCCGAGTATCGCCTTGCGCAGCCCGGCGCACAAGCGGCACTATCGTGCCATGCGGCACGATAGCCCGAGCCTGATCTCCCCCGACCCCGCCCAGCTCCCCCTCCTCTTCGAGGCAGCGCGCCTCCTGGGCCGCTACGCCGACCTGGCCGAGGCCTTCGAGCCCCTCCTGGGACTGGTCGAGGAGCGCGCCGGCCTCTCCGGGGGCGAGGCGGCCCTCTCGGGCCTCGCCCTGCCCGGCCCGGGCGCCGAGGGGCTCTTCCTGGCCGCCTCGACCCGCGAGCCCGGTCGGGTGGGGAGCCCCCTCCGCCTCGGCGAGGGCCTCCTCGGCAGGGCCATCGCCTCGGCATCGGTCGAGCTCGAGGGGAAGGCGGTGGCCGCGCCCATCCTGGTCGCGGGCGGCGCCGTCGGCGCCCTCTCCTTCGAGGCTGCCGAGGGAGGGCGGCCCCTCGTCGAGGCCGTCGCCGCCCTGGCCGCCGAGGCCCTCCTCCTCAGGCGGCGGCTGGCCCGGGGCGAGGCCGCGGGGGGCGGCGAAGGCGAGCCGCAGCGCGGCGGCCCCGGCCTCCGGGAGCCCGCACCCGAGGCCCGCCGCGAGGCCCCGGCCCCCGCGGCCGAGGAGGGCTGGGCCCCCGGCTCCATCGTCGGGACCTCGGCGGCCATGCGCGAGCTCTACGCCCTCATGGACCGGGTCGCCGCCACGGAGACGACCGTCCTCATAGCCGGCGAGAGCGGCACGGGCAAGGAGCTCGTCGCCCGCGCCCTCCACGAGCGCTCGAGCCGGGCGAAGCGGCCCTTCGTCGCGGTGAACTGCGCCGCCATGCCCGAGTCCCTCATCGAGAGCGAGCTCTTCGGCCACGAGCGGGGGGCCTTCACCGGGGCCCAGGAGCTCCGCCGCGGCCGCTTCGAGCTGGCCGATTCCGGCAGCCTCTTCCTCGACGAGATCGGCGAGCTCTCCCCCGCGGTCCAGGCCAAGCTCCTCCGGGTCCTCCAGGAGGGCGAGTACCAGCGGGTCGGCGGCTCCCAGACCCTGCGCAGCGGGGCCCGGGTCATCGCGGCGACGAACCGCGACCTCGAGGCCGAGGTGGCCGCGGGCCGCTTCCGCGCGGACCTCTACTGGCGGCTCGCCGTCTTCCCCCTCCGCGTGCCTCCCCTGCGCGAGCGGCGCTCGGACATCGTCCTCCTCGCCGACCACTTCGCCGAGAAGCAGGGCCGGCGGGCGGGCAAGAGCATCCTGCGCATCTCGAGCCCCGCCATCGACCTCCTGTGCATGTACCACTGGCCGGGCAACGTCCGCGAGCTGGAGAACTGCATCGAGCGGGCCGTGGTCCTCTCCACCGACTCGGTGATCCACGCCTACCACCTCCCCCCGAGCCTCCAGTCGGCCGATTCCACGGGCACCGGCCCGGCCTCGACCCTCGACGCTGCCCTGGCCCGCCTCGAGCGGGAGCTCCTCGTCGAGGCCCTGAAGCAGAGTCGGGGCAACGCGGCGGCCGCGGCGCGACGCCTGGGGATCAGCGAGCGGCGCATGGGCCTGGCCCTCCATCGCTTCGCCATTGATTGGCGACGATTCCGTACATAAATGTAGGAAAATAAAACGATTAATACATAAATGTAGGTAACTATCTTGTGCTCGAGAACTCCTGTGGCGGGACTTGCTTTCTGAGGCACCGCTACGGCTCTGTCCCCCTAGGAAGTGCTCATACAGGGTAAAGAAATATTGTCCGATAGAAACAGTCTCACTCGTTCCCTTTTTTCTCTCTTTTTCGCGCTCAATTGGTTCTATTTGGCGCGGTCCTTGCTTTGTCTAGTCGCATATACCATCCCCGGGAAACGGGCGGCCCGCGCGAAGCGGCGCGCCCGAGAGGAGCACCCCATGAATGGAGCGACCGAGCGAGGATCGATCGACCTCGCCCTGCTGTACGGCTCGAACTGCTTTTCCAACACGGTCATGCGCGAGCGCCTGCCCAAGAGCGTCTTCGCCGAGCTCCTCCTCGCCCAGCAGGGCAAGCGCGAGCTCACCCTCGAGATAGCCGAGGTGGTGGCCAGCGCGATGCGCGACTGGGCCCTCGAGCGGGGCGCGACCCACTACACCCACTGGTTCCACCCCCTCTCGGGCATCAGCGCCGAGAAGCACGAGTCCTTCGTCGCCCCGATCGGGGACGGCCGGGTCATCATGGAGTTCTCGGGCAAGGAGCTGGTCAAGGGAGAGCCCGACGCCTCGAGCTTCCCCTCCGGCGGCCTGCGCGCGACCTTCGAGGCCCGGGGCTACACGGCCTGGGACGTGACGAGCCCCGCCTTCCTGAAGAAGGCCCCCTCGGGCACGACCCTCTGCGTCCCCACCGCCTTCGTCTCCTACTTCGGCCACGCCCTGGACAAGAAGGTCCCCCTCCTCCGCTCGATGGAGGCCCTGCAGCGCTCGGCCCTCCGGGTCCTCAAGGCCCTCGGCTTCGAGGACATCAAGCGCGTGACGGCGACGGTGGGCCCGGAGCAGGAGTACTTCCTGGTCAAGCGCGAGCTGTACGAGAAGCGGCCCGACCTCATCCTCGCGGGGCGCACGGTCTTCGGCGCCCTCCCGGCCAAGGGCCAGGAGATGGAGGACCACTACTACGGCATCGTCGAGGAGAAGGTCCTGGCCTTCATGCGCGAGCTCAACGAGGAGCTGTGGACCCTCGGCGTCCCCGCCAAGACCCAGCACAACGAGGTCGCCCCCAACCAGTTCGAGCTCGCCGTCGTCTTCCAGACCGCCAACGTCGCGGCCGACCACAACCAGCTCGTCATGGAGACCCTGAGCAAGGTCGCGGCTCGGCACGGCATGGCGGCCCTCCTCCACGAGAAGCCCTTCGCCAACCTCAACGGCTCGGGCAAGCACCTCAACTGGTCCATGGCCACGGACACGGGCGTGAACCTCCTCGAGCCCGGCTCGGACCCCGCCTCGGACGCCCGCTTCCTCCTCTTCGTCTCCGCGGTGATCGAGGCGGTGGACCGCTACGCCCCCCAGCTCCGGGCCTCCGTGGCCACGGCGGGCAACGACAACCGCCTAGGCGGCCACGAGGCGCCCCCCGCCATCATCTCGGTCTTCCTGGGCGACCAGCTGGCCGAGGTCCTCGGCGCGGCCGCCGAGGGCCGGGCCTGCGCGGCCTGCGAGGGCGGCCGCCTCGAGATCGGCACCGCCACCCTGCCCAAGCTGCCCCGGGACCTCGGCGACCGGAACCGCACGAGCCCCTTCGCCTTCACGGGGAACAAGTTCGAGTTCCGCATGGTCGGCTCCTCCCAATCCGCCGCCACCCCCTGCGCCGTGCTCAACGCCGCCGTGGCCAAGGTCCTGGGCGAGTTCGCCGACCGCCTGGAGAAGGCGGCCAACCGGGGCGACTTCGCCCTGGAGATCAGCGAGATCATCGCGGGCTCCTACAAGGCCCACCGCCGCGTCGTCTTCAACGGCAACGGCTACTCCGAGGAGTGGCGCCGCGAGGCCGAGAAGCGGGGCCTGCCGAGCTTCCGCTCCGCCGTCGACGTCATACCCGAGTTCGCCTCGGCCGCCGGGGTGGAGCTCTTCTCGAGCCAGGGGGTCTTCACCAAGGACGAGGTCGAGAGCCGCTGCGTCATCTACCTCGAGAAGTACGCCAAGCAGGTGAACATCGAGGCGGGGGTCATGATCGACATGGCGCGGCGCTCGATCTTCCCCGCGGCCACCGCCTGCGTCGAGGATCTGGCGCGCGCGGCGGCCGCCCTCGCCGCGGTGGGCGCCGCGTCCCAGGCCCAGGAGCTCCGCGCCCGCAAGCTCGCCGAGCTGTCCGGGGCCGTGGCCGAGGAGGCGGACAAGCTCGAGAAGGCCCTCGCGGGGGCCCAGGAGATCGAGGAGCCCCTGGCCCAGGCCAAGAGCTACCGCGAGCAGGTCGTGCCGCGGATGAACGCCCTGCGCGAGAAGGTCGACCTCCTGGAGAAGTCGGTCGACAAGGCGCGCTGGCCCTTCCCCGGCTACCAGGAGCTGCTGTTCAGCCTCTAGGCGAGTCCCGGGCCGTCCGCGCCGCCATGGCGCCGAGGTGATGGCCCCGGAGCAGCCGATGGGCCGCGGGGAGCTCCTCGAGCTCGAAGACCCGATCGACGTGGGGCCTGATCCCGCCGGCCTCGATGGCCGCGAGCAGCCGTCCCGAGATCTCCCGGTCGGGCTCGCCGTAGAAGCGCAGCGCGCCGGGGAAGGCCGAGGGATCGGGCTCGGGGGCGATCCCGGCGGGGAAGGCCGCCGCGCCCTCGGGCCGCGTCATTCGGCAGAGCTCCTCGGCGAGGCTCCCGCCCGCGAGGAGGAGGAGCTTGTCGAAGGAGGCGATCCCGCGGGCCCGGAGCTCGTCGAGGGGATCGGGGCCCTTGCCGTCGAGGGCCAGGTAGGCTCCGCAGGCCGAGGCGAGGGCGACCCCGTCCTCGCCCGAGGCGAGGGCTACCACCCGAGCGCCCATCGCCGCGGCGAGCTGGACGGCGAGGTGGCCGACGCCCCCGCTCGCCCCCAGGACGCAGAGCGTCTCGCCCGGGCGGAGCCGGAGCGCGTCCGAGAGGCCGCGGAGGGCGGTGAGGCCGGCTCCCAGGACCGCGGCGGCCTCGAGCCGCGAGTAGCCCCGCGGGATCGGGAGGCCGAGCTCCTCGTCGACGACCGCGTATTCCGCGTAGAAGCCGCCCTTCGGGTTCAGGAAGCCCGTGGCGCAGACCGGGTCGCCGGGCTTGAGGCGGTCGGCCCCGCGTCCCGCCTCGACCACGAGGCCCGCGCCCTGCGAGCCGAGGATGTAGGGGAAGGAGGCGCGAGTCCCGAGCATCGAGGCGTAGCCGCCCTCCCGCTCGAAGGCGTCCCAGGAGCCTATCCCCGCGTAGCTTAGGCGGAGCAGCAGCTGGCCTTCCCCCGGTTCCGGTATCGGCAACTCCTCGACGCCGATCTCGGACTCGGGTCCGAAGCGCCTGATCGCGGCCGCCCTCATCGTAGCCATATCCGACCTCCCCGCTTCCCGATTCGGAAGCCGCCTCCGAATCTAGCCTGCGTGGCTGGCAGGATCTGTCAGGAGAGCTCAGAACTCCGTTATTTCGAGCCCGGGATCCTGCGTCACGCGCCAGCGCTCGAGAAGCTCGCGGGCGGGGATGGGCAGGGGCTCCGCCGAGGGTATGTGGACCGCGATCCGGTCGACTCGGAAGTGGCGGAAGGCGGAACGGAGCTCGCACCAGGCGGCGAGGACCTGGGCCTCGTCGAAGTAGGCGATCGCGCAGGGCCAGACGACGCGCTCCGTCAAGATGCCCTCCCGGTCGCGGTATTGGATCCTGGCCTTGCGGCCCTCGCGGATGGCCCGCCTGAGGCCGCGCAGGAGTTCGTCGTCGGCCCACGGGCGCCGCGCCTGGCCGGCCAGGAGGGCGGCGGGCAGGTGTCTCTTCCTGAGCGCGGGGGGGATGGCGTCGGCGATCTTGGCCAGGGCTCCCCGCGAGGCCTCGGCCAGCCCGCGCTCGGCGTAGGCCGCGACGAATGATGAGCCAAGGACCAGGGCTTCGAGCTCCTCCGCGGTCAGGGGGAGGGGCGGGATCCGTCGGCTCTCCCGGAGGAGGTACCCGACGCCCGCCTCTCCCTCGATCCCGATCCCCTCGGCTCGGAGCCGGGCTACGTAGCGGTAGATCGTACGCTCGCTAAGCCCCAGCTCGCGGGCGAGATAGGCGGCGGTCGCCGCGCCCCGGCTCCGCCTCAGGACCTCGACGAGCTCTCCCGCCTTGCCGAGGTACCGCATCCGATACCCTCCTCTCCCCCCCCAGCCGCGCTTCCCCGCTCAGATCCAGCGCAGGATGCCCGCGAAGACGAGGAGGGCCAGGGCGTCGACCGCGAAGAGGCCGCCTATGAAGGCGCGCTGGACGGAGGGCTTCCAGTCATAGCAGAGGAAGGAGATCACGAAGAAGGGGATGTACACGGTGACGAAGACCGGGACGCAGCCCCACCAGGGATAGACCCAGACGAAGGCGGGGGTCGAGGCGAGGAAGATCTCGATGACCGAGTAGAGGGCGGCGTTGGCGACCGCGAAGAATATCCGGTTGTTGATCCCGAGCAGCTTGGCCTTCGGATCCTCGGGCAGGAGCTTCGAGAGGATGAGGCCGGCGGCCGAGAACATCAGCGAGAGCTCGATGCCCACGCCGACGAGGAGGAGGTAGGAGGTGCCGGTCGGAACGGTCCAGAGGGCGTGGCCGGAGAAATGCTGGACGAGGGCGTTGCCGATCTCGAAGAGCCAGTGCACCGCGTAGAGGGAGAGCCCCGCCGCGATGCCCTTCCAGTTCTTGCGCCCGACCGCGTCGAGGTAGAGATAGACGACGAGGGCGAAGATCGGGATGACGTACCACTGGAAGTCCTCGCCCGAGCGCAGGATGGCGAGGGCCTTCTGGGTGGCCTCGGGATTGTTGAGCATGATTGCCTCCTAGGGATGCAGTATCGCCCATCGCGCCGGGTTTGGCAAAGGAAACTCGCTGGAAGAGGAAAGAAGAAAACAGAAGGACCACAGAGACGCAGAGGCACAGAGGGAAGAGGGAGGAGAGATGATGAAGGATGGCGAACATCCTTCATTCCTTCTCGTTCTTCCTCTGTGTCTCTGTGCCTCTGTGGCTTCTATTTCTCCGATTTAATCCTGCTCAAGCCTTCTTCTTGGTGGCCTGGAGGATCAGGTTGAGGAGGATGCCCCAGACGGCCGCGGTGGCGATGGCGGGGAGCTTGGCGCCGAAGACGGGGATCATGCCGTTCGGGAAGCCGAAGGAGCCGCCGATGCCGATGATGAGGATCGTGGCGATCACGGCGAGGCTGCGGTTGTCGAAGAGGTCGACCTTCTTCTCGATCATGATGCCGACGCCCTGCACCGCGATCACGCCGAAGAGGTAGATCGACAGGCCGCCGATGACGGGGCCGGGAATGGTGTTGACCGCGGCCGAGAACTTGCCCAGGAAGCTGAAGACGATGGCGACCAAGGCGGTGGCGATGAGGACGGGCACGGAGAAGACGCGGGTGACGGTCATCGTCGAGATGTTCTCGCCGTAGTTCGTGCCGGCGGGGCCGCCGAAGAGGGCGCTCACCATGTCGCCGATGCCGTCGCCTATGAGGTTCCGGCCGAGCTTGCCCTCGATCTCGTAGCGCTTCTCCCCGCGCTTGGCGGCGAGCTTGTTGACGTAGAGGTCGATCTGGTAGAGGTGGGCGGTCGACTCGGGGATGGTCGCTATGGCGATGGGCATGATGGCGGCCACCGCTCCCCAGGAGACCGCGGGGATGGTGAAGTGGGGCGTCTGGATCACCGAGGCCGCGGCGACGGCGCCGAAGTCGACCTTGCCCAGGGCCAGGGCGAAGAGGTAGCCCGCGACGATGCCGATGAGGACCGGCAGCTGGCCGATGAAGCCCTTGAGGAAGACCGAGGCGAGGATGGTCACGACGAGGGTCGCGAGGGCGATGCCCCAGTCCCCGGCGGCCTGCCCCATGGCCGAGCCGGCGAGGGTGATGCCGATGACGACGGCGATGGAGCCCGTGACCTCGGGCGGGAGGATCCGGTCCATCTTGTCGCGGCCGAAGCGGTCGATGAGGAAGCCGGCGAGGATGGAGACGAGGCCCGAGAGGATGATGCCGAACTGGGCCTGGCTGATGAGGGCGTCGGGCGCGACCTGGCCGAACTCCCTGGCCCCGGTGATCGAGACCACCGCGGCGATATAGGAGAAGGAGGAGCCGTAGTACAGGGGGATCTTGCCGCCGGTCACGAAGATGAAGCACAGGCTCGCGAGGCCCGAGGCGAAGACCGTCGTCGAGACGTGGAAGCCGGTCAAGAGGGCCACGAGGACCGTGGCCGGGAACATGACGATGAACTGCTGGAGGGCGAAGAGGAGGAGCTTGCCGAGGCTCGGGGCCTCGTCGGGCAAGAGGCCCTCCCGGTCGTCCCCGGGGCGGAACCCGAGCGCGGTCCACAGGTTCTTCTTGGCGTTCATGAGGCCTCCTTGAGGTGGTTGGGTATAAAAAAAGGACCGTCCGAAGGGACGGTCCCATTGATGAACTGCTGAAACGGCCGGGGCGCGGCCCCGAAGGACCGCGGCTCCGCCCCCGCGGGGCGGCGAGCTCCCGAGGGGAGCCCCTGGCGCGCGCCCGGGCGCGCCCAACCGGCCGTCTGCATACCGCCGGCGGTTATAGCATCCTCCTCGATGCGGCGCAAGCCCCATTCGTGCTATACTCGACCCGATGAAGCTCATTCGCCGGGCGATGCCCGGCGTCGTCATAGCGGCGGCGGCGGTCCTCCTCCTCTACCTCCCCGACATCGGGCCCGAGCGCTACACCGACCTGGCCACCTTCTTCCGGGTCGAGCGGCGGCGGCAGGCCTACTCCGGCTACGTCGTCGCCGCGGTAGAGAAGGGCTCCGTGCTCTACCTGGACGCCTTCGGGACCGACGGCTCGGGCAAGGAGCTCACCGTGGACTCGCCCCTGTTCATCGGGGCGGCGAGCAAGTCCATGGCGGGAGCGGCCGCCCTCTCCCTGGCCCGGGAGCGGCGCCTCGATATCGACCGGCCGGTCCGCGCCTACCTGCCCTGGTTCGGCTTCGCCGAGGGGGCCGGGGCCGAGGTCACGGCCAGGCACCTCCTGTCGCACACGAGCGGGGTCTCGGACGCCGACTTCGACGACGCCCACGACTTCGCCCCCGACCTCGAGGCGGCGGTCCGCTCCCTCTCGACCGCCCGGCCCGCCGCGGCCCCGGGCTCCTCCTTCCGCTACCTCGACACCGGCTACGAGGCCCTGGGACTGGTCATGGAGAAGGCGGCGGGCAAGGCCTACCCCGACATCGTGGCCGAGCGCCTCTTCAAGCCCCTGGGCATGCGCCGGAGCACGGCCCGGCCCGAGGGCCTCGGCGTCGCGGCCCCCCTCGGCAACGCCTGCTTCTTCGGCCTGGGCCTGCCCCGCGCCGTGACGACCCGGCCCTTCGAGGCCCCCTCGACCTCGGTCGTCTCGACGGCCACGGACCTGGGCCTCTACCTCGCCTTCCTCGCCGGCCCCGAGAAGCAGAAGCGCCCCCCCCTCCCGCCCCAGGCGGTACGCCTCCTCTTCGAGCCCCTCGAGCCGGGCATCGGCTACGGCTGGGGCTGGTACCTCGAGGGCGAGTGCGCGGCCCGGGCGGCCTTCCACGACGGCTCCCTCGAGGGCTTCTCCTCGCGCCTCGCCCTCTGGCCGGCCCAGGGCTCGGCCATAGCCGTCGTGGCGGCCCAGAATTCCATCCTCCAATCCCTCTTCTCGATGCCCTCCCTGGTCGAGGGGGCGCGGCGGATCATGATCGAGGGCAGCGCCGAGCGGCCCTTCCCCCTGGGGAGGCTCTACATCCTCCTCGCCGTCGTCGCCGCCGTCCACCTCTTCGTGCTCGCCCTGCAGACGGGGAGGGCCCTCTCCTGGGCCAAGGCCCTGCGGGACCGGGTCGAGGCCTCGGGGGGGAGGGGGAGCCTGGCCTTCGCCCTCGCCCATTCCTGGCTCGGGATCGCCCTGCGCGTCCTCGTCGCCCTCGCGGCCCCCGAGCTCATGAGCCTCGCCTTCGGGAGAACGGTGAGCTGGAGGATCGCCTTCCTCCTCGAGCCCGGCCTCGCTTCCTGGCTGGCCTCGGCCTGCTTCTTCGGCGTCCTGCGCAACGCGGCGCGGCTCTCCTGGCTCGGCGCGGCCCGCACGGGCCGCCTCGGGCGCTAGGCCGGGCGGCGGCCCCGGTCATTCTCCCTTGCACAGGCCTATGATCTCGCCTATCGCGCGCGCGATCGAGTAGGCCGCCATGATCGCGGCGGAGATCGGCATGCAGGCGTAGAGGGCGGCCTTGGGGATCTGGAAGACCGCCGTCGCCTCGCGCGAGCGGGCGGTCAGCTGGACGGAGAACTTCAGCAGCACGAGGACGAAGGCCAAGGAGGCCAGCTCGAGGGCGAGGCGGTAGGCGCGCTTGGCCCGCGGACCGGTGATCCTCCGCTCGACCCAGTCGCCCGCGCTGAAGTGCCCCTTCTCCATCCAGACCGCCGCCGCCCCGTAGAAGACCAGGGCCGAGAAGCAGAGCTCGACGATCTCGTCGAGCCAGTGCAGGGAGAGGATCGGGACGAAGCGCACCACGATGTTCGCCGTCAGGATGAGGGTGAGGGCGGCGAAGAGGCCTATCGTGACCCACTTGAGGAGGGCCGCGAGGGCCCGGTCCGCGGCGCCGAGGGCGGATCGCAGTTTCGTCATGCCGCGCCTCCTCACATCCCCGGACCCATGAGGAGGTTCGGCAGGAAGGTGGCGATCTGCGGCACGTAGGCTATGACGAGGGTCACGGCGAGGATGCCGGCGATGTAGGGCCAGCTTTCCCTGGCCAGCTCCATGAGCCCGACCTTGCTGAAGCTCTGCACCGCGAAGAGGCACATGCCCACCGGCGGCGTCAGGTTCCCTACCATGATGAGCAGGGTCATCGCCACCCCCAGGTTGACGAGGTCGAAGCCGAACTGCGCCGCTATGGGCAGGAAGATCGGGACCGTGATGAGGAAGATGGCGTTCCCCTCGAGGAAGAGGCCGAGGACGAGGACGACGGCGACGAGCATGGCCATGACCGAGCCCCCCGAGACGCTCATCGAGGCCAGGCTCGAGATGATCTCGTCGGGGATGCGGCGGTAGATGGTGAACCAGCCGAGGAAGTTGGCCGCCGCCATGATGAACAGGAGGGAGACCGACTGCTTGATGGATTTCCAGAAGATGCCGGGCAGGTCGGAGAGCCGCAGGTCGCGGTAGAGGAAGCCGAGCAGGAGCGCGTAGAGGCAGACGACCACCGAGGCCTCGGTCGGCGTGAAGATCCCCGACATGATGCCGCCGATGATGATCACCGGGGCGAAGAGGGGCAGGGCGGCCTCCCTGAGGCTGATCGCTATTTCGCGCATCGCGGCCTTCTCCGTCTTGGGGAAGCCGCGAGGCCGGGCCATGAGGGCGATGGCGGCCATGAGGGCGGCGCCCATGAGGATGCCGGGGACGAAACCGGCGAGGAAGAGCCGCGAGACCGAGACCCCCGTCAGGGCCCCGAAGAGGACGAAGGGTATCGAGGGCGGGATGACGGGCCCTATCGTGGAGGCCGAGGCGACGATGGAGGCCGCCACGACGGGCTCGTAGCCCGAGTCGACCATGGCCTTGTACTGGATCTGGCCCAGGCCCGCGGCGTCGGCCACCGCGGAGCCCGACATGCCCGAGAAGATCATGGACGAGATGACCGACACGTGCCCCAGTCCCCCGGCCTTGTGGCCCACCGTGGAGCGCGCGAAGCGGAAGATCCGGTTGGTGATGCCCCCCGTGTTCATGAGGTTCCCGGCCAGGATGAAGAAGGGGACGGCGAGGAGGGTGAAGCCCGTGGTCCCGTAGTACAGGCGCTGGGGCAGCATGGCCAGGAAGCCGCCCTGGCCGAGGCCGACGAAGAAGGCGATGGCCGTCAAGGACATGGCCACGGCTATGGGCAGGCCGAGGAGGATGAGGGCGAGGAGGAGGGCGAAGATCAGGATGGTGAGCATTCGGGCACTCCCTGTGCCTCGGACCGGCCCGGGTCGCGACCCGGGCCGCGGCCGGGGCGGGTTATTTCGCCTTGTCGAGGAGCTGCATGAAGGTCTTGTAGTCGGCCTCCCCGACCTTGGCCTTCAGCTCGTCGTAGACGCTGGCGGCCGCGGCCTTGAAGGGCGCCGTGTCCGGCGTCGCGACCTCCATGCCCTGCTTCTTGAGCTCGGCGACCTGGGCGGCCTCCTGCTCGCGGATGCTCTTCATCATGGCCTGGCCGGCCTTCGCCGCCTCCTCGAGGAGGATCCGCCGCTGCTCGGACGTGAGCCGGTCGAAGGCGGCCTTGTTCATGACGAGGTGGGTCGAGTTGTAGGTGTAGTTGAGGATGGAGAGGTACTTCTGGGTCTCCCACATCTTGTTCGAGTAGATCGTGGCTATCGGGTTCTCCTGGCCGTCGACCACCCCCTGCTTGAGCGCCATGGGCAGCTCGGTGAAGGCGATGGTCTGGGCGACGCCGCCCAGGGCCTTGACGGTGGCGGAATTCACGAAGTCCGGGGGCGTGCGGATCTTGAGGCCCTTCATGTCCTCGGGCCTGTTGAGCTGGCGCTTGGAGGTCGTGTAGTTGCGGAAGCCGTACTCCCAGCGGGCGAGGTACTTGAAGCCGGCCTTCTCGACGTCGGGCGTGACCCAGGCGATGAAGCCGCCGGCGAAGAACTTGTCGGTCGCCGCGTAGTCCTTGAAGGCGAAGGGAGCGCCGACCATGTTGAACTTGTTCACGTACTTGGCCATGGCCGGCTCGGTCGGGATGGCGAGGTCGACGACCCCGAGGCTCACCTGCTCGAGGATCTCCTGGGAGTTCCCGAGCTTGGAGTTCGGGAAGATCGCGACCTTAATCGCTCCGCCCGTGCGGGCGGCGACCGCGTCGGCGAAGGCCTGGGCGGCCAGGTGGCCGGGGTGGGTCTCCACGAGGTAGTGGCCGAACTTGAGCTCTACCGGGCCGGCCGCGAAGGCCGGAGCCAGCGCGAGGGCCAGGACGAGGATCGCGAGCGACGCTTTCTTCATAGGGCCTCCTGCATAATGGAACGGTATTCCATTTCCGTAGTAGTGTATGCAGGTTAGGAAAGCTTCGCAAGCGAAATCGATAAAAAAAGGCCCCGCTCGGCGCTGGAGCCGGCGGGGCCTTCTTGCATGGTTTTGCAATCGTTCAGGGCAGCTTGAGGGCCTCGACCATGTAGCGGACGGCGCTGTCGCCCTTCGCCTGCATCCGCTTCTCGACGATGAAGACCAGGGTCTTCTCGTCGGGAGCCGCGATGATCCGGCGAATCACGTAGGCCTTGACGCCCGCGCGCTTTATGTCGGGATTCCCCCCCACAACACGCTTCGAGGCACCGTCCTTGGCCGTGTAGCTCAGGGCGATGCCGAAGGAGGAGCTGATCCCGCCCGCGGCCTCGGCGGCCTTCTGGTTCAGCGAGACCTCGTAGGCCGCCCCGGTCTTGAAGTCCCGGAACGAGAGGAGGGCCGGCGGCTCCTGGCCGTCGACGAGGATGTACAGGAGGCGCCCCGGCCTGAGGAAGTCGATCTTGTGCTTCCGCGCGAGGGGGACCTGGTCGGCGAAGAGGGCGTAGAAGGCCCCCGAGGCGTCCTGGCCCGGCTCGAGCCGCGCGTCGAAGCTCCGGCGGGCGACGCCGTCCTTGACGAAGTCGTTGCGCTTGTTGTCGACGAGGTAGGTCTCCGCGTAGGGAGCGCCCGCGGCCTCGTCCAGGCCGTACTGGCCGAACATGAAATAAGCCGAGTCCGGCGAGAATCCCAGGTTCACGAAGCTGGCCACGTCCCCCGCCAGGGCGGGAAGCGCGACGGCGAAGGCGGCGGCTACCGCGAGCAGTGTCCTTCTCTTCATTGCGCACTCCTTCGGCTTCAGTATCGGCCCCTTGGGCGGCCCTCCTTAGCCCGAATAAGCGCATCCAAGATCGTTGGCGGGCAGGGGATGGGCGGGATGGATACCACTTCCCAGGGCCCCGCGCGGCCGCTATGCTCGACCCATGACCATAGCCGCTCGGCGCCGCTGGTACTGGGCCCTCTTCGTCCTCGCCTGCCTCTGCCTCGCGGCCTTCGTGCCCCTCTACCTCGAGCTCGTCGCCTCGCCGGCCGAGCCGGCCTTCCTCGTGGCCGCGAAGGCCTTCGGCCGCTTCGAGCTCTTCGGCGCGAGCATCCCCTCGCCCCGGCTCGCGGGAGCGGGGATCGGGCTGGGGGCCCTCTACGCGGTCCTCACCCTCGGCCAGATCCTCTACTCCTTCAGGACGACCGTCTCCTCCGAAGTCTACTTCTTCTCGTTCTGGGTCCTCTCCCTCGCCCTCGAGGTCCTGCGCCTCGTCGTCTTCGTCCTCGCGGCCTCGGGGGGATCGCCGTATTGGCAGATGATCGCGGCCAAGGGGCTGCTCTTCTCGCGCTACGCGGGCTACCTCTTCCTCTTCGCCTCGAGCCTCTACGCGGCCGGCTTCCGCAACGAGAAGCTCGGCACGGTCGCGGCCCTCATCGTCGCCGTCGCCGTGGGCCTGGCCACCTCGGTGCCCGTGAACACGGGCTCCTACGCGGCCAGCCTCGAGCTCCGCGCCGGCTACGCCGAGCTCCACGCCGCCTTCTTCGCGGTCGCCTCCCTCGTGGCCGTGGCCGATTTCCTCTACGCGGCGAGCTCGGCCGGCGAGACGGCCTTCGGGACGGTGGGACTCGGCTGCGCCGCCTTCCTCCTCGGGAGGCAGCTCCTCGTGTCCCAATGGAACCCCTTCGCCCTGGTCGCGGGCTTCGCCCTCCTCGCGACCGGCTCCTGGCTCTTCATCTCGAGGCTCCACGCCTACTACCTGTGGCAGTAGGCCGGGAGCGGGCCGGACCCGCGGCCCTCAGAACAGGAGGAGGGCGGCCGCGCCCGTGAGGACGGGGAGGACGATGTTGTCGAAGTCCTTGGTCGGCACCGCCTCGACGATCGTCGCGACGAGGGCCACGGCCAAGGAGCGGAGGGCGTCGCCCGTGAGGCCGAAGGCCGAGAGGAAGACGGCTAAGAGGCAGGTGAGGCTGCCCTCGAGGGACTTGCCCCCGGTGAAGGGGAGGCGGACGCGGCCGAAGGCCTTGCCGACGAGGCTGGACAGGCCGTCGCCGAAGGCGAGGGCGTAGATCGCTATCGAGGCGGCCGGATCGGGGTAGAGGAGGAGGGCGAGGAGGGCCCCGAAGCCGAGGGTGATGGGGCCGAGGACGAAGCGTCCCCCGTCCCGGCGCCGGGCGGCCATCGAGGTGACCCGCGAGACGAGGGGCACGGCGCGGCCCTTGATCCGGAGCTGCTCGCTCGTAGCGTAGAACAGGATCCCTCCCATGAGGAGGCCGATGGTCAAGCTGAAATTGAGGGAAGCGAGGGCCGGCACGAAGCCGATCAGGAGGTGGATGCCCTTGCGGAGGACTTCGATCCGGAGCTCGTCGCTGAGGGCCAGGAATCCGCGAGGAACGCTCTGCGTCTTCATCGCTAGTCGGTTTGTCGTCATGCTTTTCTACCAGCTCGCTTAGTATAATGCAAGAAGAGTGCCAGGGGACAGTGGCCGCATGCGAGTGTATAAGTCCTTATGGCTCAATGATGGATCGGTTCGGCTTTATGCCGGCCTACCGGCACTGTATGAAAAAAACGACAAGCGCGGAAGAGATCCATCGAGACCGCGGGCGACGGAGATAGGCTTCAGTCTTGACAGCGAATGGGTCGAATGCTAGGATCGCCCCACGATTCCGGGCGATTAACTCAGCGGGAGAGTGCTACCTTCACACGGTAGAAGTCACTGGTTCAATCCCAGTATCGCCCATCAGCGTCCTTCAACGATCACTGTGCAGGACAGCATCCGCCGAACCGCGGGCAGCAGGCGACAATTCCATGCATACATAGCGAGGGCAGCGACGCAGGGGCGCTGCTTTTACTCTCACGCATCGTCTCAAGCGGCCCTCAGCGCCGCCGCGGGAAGGCCATCTCCCGCTCGATCTCGGCGTAGATAGCCAGGTCGATGCCCCGCTGGGGGTGGAGGATGAAGTCCATGTTGAGGAAGCCGAGGTTCTTCGCCTCGGTGCGGGAGAGGGTTTCCTGGTCGCGGGTCAGGGAGTCGAAGAGCCGGGTCGACTCGGCGAAGGAGGCCATGGCCGCGCCCCGGCGCTTGGGGTCGCCGACCCGGCCCGCCACCTTGTACAGGGCGGCGCCGAGGTTGTTCTGGGCCTTCATGAGGAGCTCGACGATCTCGCCCTGCGAGGGGCTCTTCTGGGGCTGGGGCAGGGAGAGCTTGCGCAGCTCGTCGCCCATCCGCTCCACGACCCGCCGGAAGTAGCCCTCGGCGGCGAAGTAGTCGCCGCGGGCGTAGAGGGCGGCGCCGAAGGCGTAGTCGAGGTAGGGGCTGCCCTCGCCCTCGAGGCCGGCGCGGTGGAAGAGGACGAGGGACTCGGCGGTCCTGCCCGAGCGGTAGAGTATGTAGGCGCGCTTGTAGCGGGCGTCGGGCGGGTCGAAGCCGTCGGCCGCGGCCCGCTCGTAGAGGCCGAGGGCGGCGGGGAGGTCCATGCGCTGCCAGTAGGCGACCTCGGCGAGGCCGGCGTAGGCCTCGGCGAAGCGGGGGCCCCGCTTGAGCCGCCCGAGCTCGAGGCCGCGCTCGTACTCGGCCGCGGCCGCGCCGAAGTCCTGCTCGGCCGCCATCCACTCCCCTCCCTCGAGGCGGAAGCGCGCGCGCCAGATCAGGCCGTCGATGTACTGGGCCTGGCGCTTGGCCCCGAGGCCGGGCAGGAGGGCGAAGGTCTTGAGGGCGTTGTCCAGGGCCTTGCGCTCCTCGGCCCGGTCCCCGGCGCGGCGGAAGTAGCGGGCGAGGTGGTAGTGGGCCTCGGGGAGGGCAGGGTCCTTGAGGGCGGCCGAGGTCAGGATGATGCGGACATCGGCGAGCTTCTCCCGGTCGAGGAGGTAGCCGCCGAGCTCGGCCAGGGTCCGCGGCTCGAAGGGTATCTTCGCCTTCTCGGACTCCTCCCGGCCGGAGACGTAGCGCTCCACGAGGGCGTCGACCTCGGCGATGTTGTCCGTGCGGATGAAGTACAGGAGCATGCGGCCCATGTACAGGTCGGTCTGGCCGTAGCGCTCGATGAGCCAGGCGTAGTTGCGCCGGGCCTCCGCGTACTTGGAGGGATCCTCCTCGGCCCAGTCGAGGTAGACGTCGCCCAGGAGGAGGAGGGCGTCCTTGTTGAAGTAGTCCCAGGACAGGAGGCCGGTCTTGCCCCGGTCGGCCTCGCGCCGGATCTCCGTGCCCTTGAGGACCTTGACCGCCTCCTCGAACTTGAGCTGCTCCTTCTCGAGCCGGGCCCAGTCGAGGATGGCCTTCTTCTCCTTGGGGCGGCGCCCGACGAGCTCGGCGTACTTCTTCTCCGCGAGGAGGTACTGCCGCTTGGCGGCGTAGGCCTCCGCGTAGCGGTAGTACCAGGCGACGTGGTCCCGGTAGCCGCGCGCCTTCTCGAAGGAGGCCTCGGCCTCGGGGTAGCGGGACTCGGCGATGCGCTGATAGCCCGAGCGGTAGGCGGCGTTGGCGGCGAGGGCCTTGTAGACGTAGCGGTAGCCGAGCCAGCCGAGGGTCCCGGCCAGGGCGGCCGCCACGAGGGCCACGCGGAGCACGGGCAGGACGGTGTGGATGAAGGCGTAGGCGAGGCTGCCCTTCTCGGCCTCGAAGGCGGCGCCGGTCCGCTTCTCGAAGCCCTTGGGGATCTCGATGCGCCGCTTGAGGACCCGAGCGGCGGCCCCGGCCGCGTCCTCGGCCGAGGCTCCCTCGACCATGGCCCACACGAGGCGGGAGCGCTGTGCCTCGCTGCCCTTCTCGTTGGCGAGTATGTCCTCGATCGCCACGCGGAGGTTCAGGGGATAGGAGAGGAGGCTGTCCTGGAGGCGGTCGACCTGGGCCTCGGAGAGGCTCACGGGCTTGAACTGCTCCTCGGCTGCGGGGCGGGACGAGGGCCGCGGCGGGGCCTGGCGCGGGGGCTCGGCTCCCGAGGCGGCCTCGCCGAAGCCGCCCCAGTCGCGGTCGATCGAGAAGGTGTCGGCGGCGGCGCCCGCATCGCCGAGGGAGGCGAGCTCGCTGTCCAGGTCGCCGCCGAGCCCGCCGAGCCCGGCCTCCTCCCTCCCGCCGAGGCCGGGCGCGGCCGGCTCCTCGAAGCTGAAGGACTCGAAGTCGTCGCCCGAGGGCAGGCCGGCCGAGCCGCCCATGCCGCCGGGTCCCGCGGCGGGCTCCTCGCCGAGGGCGAAGGAGAAGCCCTCCTCCCCCTCTCCCGAGGCGAGGGGCTCGAGGCTCGAATCCTCGGCGCCCGGGCCGCCGGGCTCGGCCTCGAAGCCGGGGACGGGAGCCTCGGCCTCCGCGGGCCCGGCCTCGGGGCCCTCTCCGGAGGCCGCGGGCCCCGGCGCCTCGAGATCGAAGTCGGGTATCGAGAAATCATCTGCCTGGGCCTCGGCCGCAGGGGCTTGCGGGGCCTCCTCGGAGAAGTCGGGGATGGAGAAATCCTCCTCGGCGGGGGCGGCGCCCTGGTCCGGCTCCGGGCTCGGCTCGGCCTCCGGTATGGAGAAATCCTCGGGCAGGGCGAAGTCCTCGGCGGGCGCCGCGGCCTCGCCGGGGCCAGCTTCGCCGGCGGTCTCCTCGCCGGGCGGCGCCTCGAAGGCGCCCGGCTCGCCGAAGTCGGGCATGGCGAAGTCCTCGAGGCCGGGGAGGCCGGATTCCTCGGGCGCGTTAGGCGCGCCTGCCTCGAGGGGCTCGACCTCGGAGGGAAGCTCTTGGCTGCCCTCCTCCCCGAGCTCGAGGCCGGCGAGGAAGTCCTCGGCTCCCGGGGCCGCCTCCTCGGGAAGGGGCTCGGCGGAGGCGGGCTCCTCCGCGGAAGGCTCCTCGGCGGGGAGCTCTTCGATCGAGAAGCCGCCGGCGCTTTCCGTTTCGGTACCGCCTTCATCGGCGGGCGCCTCCCCGAGGTCGAGGCCGGCGAGGAAGTCCTCGGTATCCTGGGACCCTCCCTCGGGAGCCGCCTCAAGGGGGAAGGCCTCCTCGGGGGATCCTTCCTCGGCGGGCTCCTCCGCGGCGGGCTCGGCTTCCTCGGGCCCGGCGGGGGCCAGGAGGGCCTCCAGCTCGGCTCCCATGGCGTCGAAGGGCTCGGCCTCGGCGCCCTCGGCTTTCTCGAGGGGAAGCTCGTCGAGGAGGGCGGCGAAATCGGGGGGGAGGCCCTCGTCGGGCATCTCGGCCCCCGAGAGGGACTCCTCCGGGGCGGCCGCGGGGGCGGCGGGGCCTTCGGGGGTCTCTCCCCAGCGCGCGAGGGTTTCCGCCTCGCGGGAAAGCGCGGCGAGATCGCGCTTGAACCGTTCGATGTCCTGGAGCCGCGGCATGGTTTCCTTGCTTATATTAACGGACGATTCTCGCCTTTGTATAGGAAATTAGGAAATGCGGGTAAGCCGCGCGGGGCCGTCGGCCGATATTCTATACCGTGAAGCGCGTACTCATCCTCGCCGCGGCCCTGGCCGCCCTGTCCCTAGCCGCCTCCGCGGAGGCCGGCACGGCCATGCGCACGGAGAACGAGGTCGAATCCCTCCCCCTCCACCTCCATCTCGCCGGCCTCAAGCGGGCCGCCCCCCCGGCGGCCTTCGAGGACCGCATGGTCTTCTCCGTCGAGGGGCCCTACCGCTTCGTCGGCGCGGCCTTCGAGCACGAGGGCTTCGCCCTCATCCATCCCTTCGCGCGGAACAAGCAGGGCGTCTTCGTCCTCGCCTATCCCATACCGCTCAAGCGCCGGGAACCCCTCGTCTACCGCCTCGTCGCCGACGGGGCCTGGATGAGCGACGGCCTCAACCCGAGGAGGGCCTACCAGGCGGCGGGCGGGCTCGAGCTCTCGGTCGTCGAGGTCCCCTACCTGAGCGACCTCCACCTGGGCCTCTACGCCATCCTCGGCCCGGACGGCCGGACCGCCCGCTTCCTCTTCAGGGGGGCGCCGGGCGAGCTCGTCACCGTCTGCGGCGACTTCGACAACTGGGACCCCTTCATCCACGAGCTGGCCGAGACCTCGCCGGGTACCTACGAGCTCGCCCTGCCCCTGCCCCCGGGCATCCACCACTACGCCTTCGTCTACCGCGGCGAGTACCTGCCCGACCCCCTCAATCCCGAGAAGGCCCTGAGCGGGGACGGACGGCTCGTGTCGGTGCTGGTGAGCGGAGGCTGAGGGGAGGTCCCGGCCGGAGGGCCTCCCTGCCGAGTGCCTCGAAGCCTGTTGGAGCCCGGTCAGGGCCGGGACGCGGACCCGGCGACCAGGCCAGCCGCCGCGAGGGCGGCCAGGGCGTTCTCCGCCGTCCTCTTCCTGAGCTCCCGTATGGACTCGCGCGAGGCGTAGGCCGAATGGTCGCTGAGGACCACGTTCGGGAAGGAGCGGAGGCGGCTGCCCTTGGGCAGGGGCTCGGCGACGAAGACGTCGAGGCCGGCCCCGCCTAGCCCCTTCGAGGCGAGGGCCTCGACGAGGGCCTCCTCGTCGACCACCGCCCCCCGCGAGACGTTGACGAGGGCCGCGTCGGGCTTCATGAGGCCGAGCTCGCGCGCGCCGACGAAGCCGCGGGTCTCGGGCTTGAGCGGCAGGTGGACCGATACCCAGTCCGACAGGGCGAGCAGCTCGTCGAGGGCGGCGGGCCGCAGGGCCGCGCCGAGGGCGGCGGCGGCGGGCCCGAAGGCCGCGTCGAGGCGGGCGGCCTCCATGTGCGGGCTCCACACGAGGATCTCCCGGAAGCCGAGGCCGAGGGCCGAGCGGATCAGGGCCCGGCCCGTGCCGCCGAAGCCGAGGACCCCGAGGGTCGTGCCGGCCACGCGGCGGCTCGTCGCCTTCGCGTTCCAGCCTCCCTCGCGGACGATCCGGTCGCGCAGGGAAAGGCCCCGGGCCAGGGCGAGGATGAGGGCGAGGGCGTGCTCGCCGACCTCGGCGTCGCAGTAGCCGGGCACGTTGGCCACGGCTATGCCTCGCCGCCGGGCGGCCTCGACGTCGACGTTGTCCAAGCCGATGCCGTAGCGGGCGATCACCCGGCAGCGCTCGAGGGCCTCGACGGCCGAGCCGTCCACCGGGGCGAGGTTGACCAGGAGGGCGTCGGCCTCGCGGCCGGCGGCGGCCACGTCGGCCGAGCTCCGGCAGGAGGCCACGGCGAGCTCGACGCCCGCCGCCCCGAGGATCGAACGCTCGATCTCCGACTCGCCGAAGCGGTCGTCCGTGATCACCGCCAGCGGCGCTCGCCCTCCCTCCGACATCGATCCCTCCCCTCGCGCGGCTCGGGCGGCCGTCGGGCCGCCCACGGTATTGAGTATCGGCCGGGGGAGGGCGGGGCCTGACTAGAGTCGGCCGAGGGCTATCTCGAGGGCGCGCCGGATCGGCTCGGCCGCCCCCCACAGGAGCTGGTCACCGCAGGTGAAGGCCGCGAGGTACTCGCCCCCCATCCGCATCTTGTGCAGGCGGCCGACGGGCACCTCGAGCCCGCCCGAGACGGCGGCCGGCGAGAGCCGCCCTAAGGTGCTCTCCTTCTCGTTGGGCACGACCCTCGCCCAGGGATTGTGCGAGGCGATGAGGGCCTCGCAGTCCGCGAGGGGCAGGTCCCGCTTGAGCTTCACGACGAGGGCCTGGCTGTGGCAGCGCATCGCCCCGACCCGCACGCAGATCCCGTCGACGGGGATGGGCTCCTCGGTGGCGAGGATCTTGTTCGCCTCGGCGAAGCCCTTCCACTCCTCCCTGGTGCGGCCCTCGCCGACCGGCTCGTCGATCCAGGGTATGAGGCTGCCGGCCAGGGGGGCGGCGAAGGCCTCGGCGGGGAAGGCGGGCGAGCGCTGGGCCGCGGTCACGCTCCGGTCGATGTCGAGCATCGCGCCGGCGGGGTCCTCGAGGGCCGGGCCGGCCGCGTCGCGCAACGCGCCCATCTGGAGGAGGAGCTCGCGCATGCAGCGCGCCCCGGCCCCGCTCGCGGCCTGGTAGGTCATCGAGGAGACCCACTCCACGAGCCCGGCCTCGAAGAGGCCGGCGAGGCCGAGGAGCATGAGGGAGACGGTGCAGTTGCCGCCCACGAGATCCAGGGCGCCCTCGGCCAGGCCCCGATCTATGGCCCGCCGGTTCACGGGGTCGAGGACGATGACCGCGTCCGGCTCCATGCGGAGCTTCGAGGAGGCGTCGATCCAGAAGCCCTTCCAGCCCGAGGCCCGCAAGGGGCCATGGACCCGGCCGGTGTAGGTCCCGCCCTGGCAGCTCACCAGGGCGTCGAGGGAGGCGAGCTCCTCGAGGTCGTAGGCGTCCCGGAGGGGATCGGAGGCGCCTCCGAGGCCCGGCCCCGGCGAGCCGGGGCTCGAGGTCGAGAAGAAGACGGGCTCGATGCCCTCGAAGCCGCCCTCGGCGGCCATGCGCTCCATGAGGGCGGAGCCGACCATGCCCCGCCAGCCGACGAATCCGACCCGCTTCATAATGGGCTCCTTTCATAGCACCGCTCCGCGGGGCGGGGATGGGAGAGGAAGTCGCCCATCGCCTCCGTGAAGCCGTAGGCCCCCGCCTGGCCGAGCATGACCAGGTCGCCCGCGCGGAGGGCCGGCAGCTCTACCTCGCCGAGGCGGTCGAGGGAGCTGCACAGGGGGCCGGCGAGCGTCAGGGGCGAGGAGGGGCCCCGCGCCCCGGGGGCGGCGGCGGGGAAGCACTGGCCGGTCAGGAGGGGCCGGAGGAGGTGGTTGATCCCCCCTTCCAGGATGGCGAAGCGCGTGCCGCGGCTCTCCTTCACGCGGAGGACCCGGGCGAGGTATGCGCCGCAGGGCCCCGAGAGCCAGCGCCCCGGCTCGAGGACGAGCTGCCCCTCGAACCAGGGATTCTCGGCGAGGAGGCCGGCGAGGCCGCGGCCGAGGCGCCCGACGTCGAGCTCGGCCTCGCCTTCGGCGTAGGCTATGCCCAGGCCCCCGCCCAGGTCGACGAGGTCGAGGGGCCGGCCGAGCTCCTCCTGGAGGCGCCGGCCGATGGCCAGGGCCGCGCGGTGGCTCGAAAGGAGGCGCTCGGCCTCGCGCTCGTTGCTCGCCGCGAAGACCTGGAGGCCGGCTATCCTGATCCGGCCGAAGCGCCGCGCCTGGGCGAGGAAGGGGCCGAGCCCCTCCTCGTCCACGCCGAAGGCCGAGGGCCCCGAGCCGCCGATGATCCGCGAGGTCTCGCCGAAGGCCGCTCCCGGATCGGGGGCGGGGTGGACGCGGAGGTTGACGGGGAGGGGCGGCCCGCCGGCCTGGGCCGCGGGCCCGCCGGCGGCCAGGGCCTCGTCGATGCGCTCGAGGTCCTCGATCCCGTCGACCTGGATCCGCGCGCCGAGCTCGAGGGCCAGGGCTATCTCCTCCGGGGCCTTGCCGGGGCCGCCTAAGAGGACGCGGCCGCCCTCGACCCCCGCGGCCGCCAGCCGCTCGAGCTCCCCGCCCGAAGCGGCGTCGAACCAGGAGCCCCGGGCGGCGAAGGCGGCGAGGAGCCCGGGGTGTGGGTTGGCCTTGACCGCGTAGGCGAGCCGGACCCGCCCGGGCAGGGCGGCGCGGAGCTCGGCGAAGCGGGAGGCGGCGATATCGAGGCGATAGGCGAAACAGGGAGTGCCGAGCGAGGCGGCCACCGCGAGGGCCTCGGCCTCGGAGAAGGGGAAGAGGCTCATGCCCGCCTCCACAGCGGCGCGAGCCGCCTGACGCCCTCGGCTATCTCCTCGGGCCGGGCCGCGTAGCTCAGCCGCGCGAAGCGGGCCCCGGCCCGCCCGAAGGCCGAGCCGGGCACGAGGATGACGCGGGCCTCGTCGCGGAGCCTCAGGCAGAAGGCCGCCCCCTCCGCCTCGAGCGCGGGCAGGGGGAGCCAGTAGTAGAAGGCCCCGGCCGGGAGCTCGGCCTCGACGCCGAGCTCGGAGCGGAGGGCGCCCGCGAGGGCTTCCCAGCGGGCGCGGAGCTCGGCGCGGGCCGCGGGCAGGACCTCGGCCGAGGCCTCGACCAGGGCGAGGGCGGCCAGCTGCGAGGGCCGGGCCGGGCAGGAGACCATGGCCGCGTGCACCAGCCGCGCCGGGGCGAGGAGCTCCGGATCGCCGATGGCCCAGCCGACCCGGAGGCCCGGCCCGCCCCAGCCCTTGCTCGCCGAGGAGAGGACCAGGCCGTAGCCGCTCGCGTCGCGGAGGGAGGGGGGCCGCGGCCCGAGGTAGAGCTCGCGGTAGACCTCGTCGGAGACGAGGAGGACGCCCCGCTCCTCGCAGGCCGCGGCCACCTCGCGCAGGGCCGCGAGGGAGGCGCCGCCTCCGGTCGGGTTAGAGGGGAAGTTGATGACCGCGGCCTTGGCCGCCGGGCTCGCGTCGAGGGCGGCGCGGAAGGCCGCGGGATCGAGGCCGCCGCCGGGGCCGAGGCGATAGGCGACGCAGGACGCGCCCGCGAGACGGGCGAGGGCCGGGTAGGCGAGGAAGCCGGGGTCGGGGACGAGGAGCTCGTCGCCCGGGCCGAGCCAGGCCTGGAAGAGGGCGAAGAGGGCGCCCTGGCTGCCCGAGGAGACCAGGACCTCCTCGGGCGCGGCCCCGTAGAAGGAGGCGAGGGCCCCGACGAGCTCGGGCAGGCCGGCGTTCGGCCCGTAGCCGCAGCTCCCGTCGAGGGCGGCGAGGGCGGCGCGGGCGCAGGGAGGGAGCTCCCAGGTCGGCTCGCCGAGGCCGAGGGGCACTGCCCCGGCCGGAGCCCCCGCGTGCATGGCCCGGATCGGGGAGGTCCCCAGGCCCTCGAGTCTGGCGGCCAGCCTCATCGGAGGGCCTCCTCGAGGGCGGTCGCGGCGTCGGTGCCCGCGTCGCGGTACTTGACGATGCAGGGCGCGTAGAGCTGGAGCGAGCGCGCGGCGGCGAAGGCCCCCGGGGCCGGCCTCGAGCCGGGGACGACGACCGCCCCCTCCGGCACCTCGCCGCGGAGCTCGCGAGCGCGCGCGAGGTCGTAGATGGTCGTGGAGGCGGTGATCAGGACGCCCGGGGCCAGGACGGCGCGCGAGCGCATGAGGACCCCCTCGAAGAGGCCCGAAAGGGCCCCGACGAAGCAGTCGTCCTCGATGATGACGGGACGCGCGTTAGGCGGCTCGAGTACCCCGCCGACCTGGGCCCCCGCCGAGAGGTGGACCCGCTCGCCCAGCTGGGCGCAGGAGCCGACCAGGGCGTGGCTGTCGACCATCGTCCCCGCGCCGACCCCGGCGCCGACGTTGACGTAGGCGGGGGGCATGATCACGGCCCCCGCCTCCACGCGCGCCCCGCGCCGGACCGCGGAGCCGCCGGGCACCAGGCGGACCCCGTCGGCGGCCCGCAGCGTCCGGGTCGGGAAGGCCTCCTTATCGACGGCTCCCGGCCAGGAGGGCTGCTCGACCAGGGGCGAGGAGCGGAAGGCGGCGAGGATGCCCACTTTCACCCAGGGATGGACCCTCCATTCGCCCGAGCCGAGGCGCTCGGCGACGCGGACCGAGCCCGACTCGAGGCCGTCGAGGAGCTCCTCCCGAGCCTCGGGGAGGCCCGGGTCGGCCAGGATGTCGGCCATCTCTCGCGAGAAGAAGGCGCTGAGGCGCACGGCGTCCCTCATGCGGCTAGCCTCGCGGCGACGAGGCCGGCCAGGGCGGAGCGGAGGCGGGCCCGAGTCGCCTCGTTGGCGGCGACGAGGGGGAGCCTGACCGCGTCCGAGCAGAGCCCTTGGATGGCGAGGGCCGCCTTGAGGGGGACGGGGTTGGTCTCGGCGAAGAGGGCGTCCATGAGGGGGAGGAGGGCCGCGTGCCGGGCGCGGGCCTCCGCGGCCCGGCCGCCGAGGGCCGCCTCCACGAGGGCCTTCATCTCGGCGGGGAGGAGGTTGGCCGCCACCGACACGAGGCCCGAGGCGCCGACCGCGATGGAGGGCAGGGCCAGGGCGTCGTCTCCCGCGAGGAGGAGCTTGCCCTTAGGCAGGCTCCGCGCGATCTCGCCGATCTGGGCGAGGGAGCCCGAGGACTCCTTCACGGCGACGAGCTCGGGAATGGCCCACAGGCGGGCGAGGTCGGCCGGGAGGAGGTTGAGTCCCGTCCTGCCCGGGACGTTGTACGCTATCGTCGGCAGGCCGCCTGAGGCCGCGACGACGGAGCGGAAGTGGGCCTCGAGGCCGGCGGGCTGGGGCTTGTTGTAGTAGGGCGTCACCACGAGGAGGGCGTCGGCCCCGGCCGCGGCCGCTCGGGCGGCGAGCTCGCGGGCCGCGGCGGTCGAGTTGCTCCCCGCGCCGACCACCAGGGGGAGTCCGGGCGCCGCCGCCCTGGCCTCGGCGACGAGGCGCTCCCGCTCCTCGGGCAGGACGGTGGCGGCCTCCCCCGTGGAGCCCAGGACGACGAGGAAGTCCGCCCCTCCCGCGGCGGCGCGGCGGGCCAGGGCGGCGAAGGCCGCGTAGTCGACGGCCGGCTCCTCGCTCCCCGCGCCTCGGGGAAGGAAGGGCGTCGCCAGGGCGACGCCGAGCCCGGCCAGGGCGCTCGTATCGATCATATCGTTCCCTCCTCGAATACCCGGTCCATGATCTCGGCGGCCAGGTCGTCGAAGCTGTACAGCCCCTTCCTGCCGCGGATCCACTCGACGGCGCGGAGCGCCCCCTGGGCGAAGACCCCCCGGTCCAGGGCCTCGTGGGAGAGGACCAGGCGCTCGGTCCCGCTCTCGAGCCTGAGCTCGTGGTAGCCGACGCAGGTCCCCGCGCGGAGGCTCGCGACGCTCAGCCGGCCGGGCTCGGCGCTTCCCTGGGCCCAGCCCGCGTAGCGGGGGCAGCCCTCGGCGAGGGCCGCCGCCAGGAGCTTGGCCGTGCCGCTCGGGGAGTCGGCCTTCATGCGGTGGTGGCGCTCGACGATCGAGAGCTCGGAGGAGGCGTCCAGGGCGGCGAAGCGGCCCAGGGCGAGGGCGGCCCGCCGCATGAAGGCGGCCGCGAGGCTCAGGTTGGGGGCGACGAGGATCCCGATCCCCGAGAGGTCCAGGCCCTCGAGCGCGGCCGGCTCCCAGCCCGTGGCCGCGATGACGAGGTCGGCGCCGTGCTCGATCGCCCAACGCGCGTGCTCATGCACGGCCTCTCCCGAGCTCGCGTCGACGACGGCGTCGACCTCCGCTCCCGGAAGCCCGCCGCGGCCCTGGGCCCAGGCGAGCTCGATGCCGTCGCGGCCCCCGGCAGCCCGGGCTATCTCCGATCCCAGCCGGCCCCGGCCGAAGATGCCGAGCCGCGTCGCGCGCTGCCCCGCGCCCTGCGCGTTGCGCGATCGTAAACCTATCCGCCGCGAGACCTGCCTTTGCTGGACGGCGCGCCGCGCGTTCGTGATGTCGCTCAAGGACGATACCTCCCGCGGCGGACTTAGCCGCCGCGCCTTCGCTCGAGATGATTGGGTTTGGGTCGATGGTTCCGGGCGGGCTCGCCGCCGGCGCGGGCTGGGATCAGCCCGAGGCCGACGGCCCTCGCTTGGACTTCACGAAGGCGCGCTTGGCGCCGGAGAGGAGGCTCGTGGGCGTGGAAGGCGGCTCCGCCCAAGCTGGGCGAAGGCGGCGATCCACGGATTGAAGGTACGTCATGCGGGACCCCCAATCCGGTGGAGATCCCATGAAACCGGCTCCGGCCCTGTCCGGGCCACGTGGTGGGAGAGCCGATTCCGCTGGCGCTCCGCGGGGCTCGAGGGCCCCGCGACAGCCGCCGGGTATTAGCCCGGTCGTCCAAGGCGCGCCATCGCGGCTCGATCGCGCGCCCTTCGGCGGTCCTCCCCTTTCGCCGCGCGTCGCCGGGCGCCTCGCCCTCTTCGCGGCTACTGATGGGGACCGCTCCTCCATCGGTAGGCGGACCATAGCACGGCCTCCGGCCGAATGCAAGTACCCCTCGGCCTCGACCTCGCGCCGGCGGGAGGCTATAGTGGGCCTGCGGCCGCGCGCGACGCGCGGCCCGGACGAGGGAGGCGGGAATGAAGGTAGTCGGGGAGCGGTGGAGGGACGAGGAGGGCAGGCGCCTGGTGCTGCGCGGCGTCAACCTCGGGGGCGACAGCAAGGTGCCGACCCGGCCCTTCGGCGCGACGCGCGAGAAGGCGGGCTTCTACGACTGGAAGGGCGTCTCCTTCGTCGGCAGGCCCTTCCCCCTCGCCGAGGCCGACGAGCACTTCTCCCGGCTCAAGCGCTGGGGCCTCGACTTCCTCCGCTTCCTCGTCACCTGGGAGGCCGTCGAGCACGAGGGCCCCGGTATCTACGACGAGGAGTACCTCGACTACGTCGAGGCCATCGCCGCCAAGGCGGGCGAGCGTGGGCTGTCGCTCTTCGTCGATCCCCACCAGGACGCCTGGAGCCGCTGGACCGGCGGCGACGGGGCCCCCGCCTGGACCCTCGAGGCGGTCGGCCTCGAGCCGCGGAGCCTCTTCGCCTCGGGCGCGGCCATCCTCCACCAGGAGCTGGGGAGCGAGTACCCCCGCATGGTCTGGGCCTCGAACTACGACCGCCTGGCCTGCGCGACCATGTGGACCGCCTTCTTCGCGGGCGACGAGTACGCGCCCGGCATCCGCCCGATCGGCTGCGAGGGCGCCTCCCTCCAGGACTTCCTCCAGGGCCATTACATCGCCGCCATGGCCAAGATCGCCCAACGCGTAGCTCGATTCCCCCACGTCGTCGGCTTCGACAGCCTCAACGAGCCGAGCTCGGGCTGGATCGGCCGCGCCGATCTCCTGGCCCGGAGCCCGACCGCCTCCCTCGGCCCGCGGCCCACGCCCTGGCAGGCCATCCTCGCGGGCTCCGGCTTCCCCCAGGAGGTCGAGGTGATCGGCGTCCGCGGCCTCTCGCTGGGCAAGGTCGGGGAGGCCAGGATCGGGGCCGAGGGAAAGCGCGCCTGGAGGGAGGGCGTCGACTGCCTCTGGCGCCGGGCCGGGGTCTGGGAGCTCGAGGGCGGGGCGCCCGCCTTGAAGCGCCCCCGCCACTTCGCCGCGGAGGGGGACTTCGCCGAGCGCTTCCTCAAGCCCTTCATGCGGCGCTTCGACTCGGGCGTCCGTGGAGCCGCCGAGGGCGCGCGGCGCTTCGCCCTCTTCGTCGAGGGCGTGCCGAGCGCCGATCGCCCCTCATGGGGCCCGGGCGACCCCCAGCCCGCCGTCGACGCGACCCACTGGTACGACGACTTCACCCTGGGGACCAAGCTGTGGCTCGGCTTCGTCGCCTTCGACGCCCGCTCCGGCCGCGCCGTGCTCGGCCCGAGGCGCGTTAGGCGCTACTTTATCGAGGCGCTGCGCGAGGTCAAGGACTGGAGCATGAGGCGCATGGGCGGCGCGCCTACCCTCCTCGGGGAGTTCGGCCTGCCCTTCGACCTCAACGGCGCGCGGGCCTACCGGGGCCGCCGCGCGGGCGACTACCGCCTCCACGAGAAGGCCCTCTCGGCCTACTACGACGCGGTGGACTCAAGCCTCCTGGACTCGACCATCTGGAACTACACGGCCGCGAACACCCACGCTCTCGGGGACCTGTGGAACGGCGAGGACCTCTCGATCTACTGCGACGAGGAGGCAAAGGCCGGCCGGAGCGAAACCGGGGATCCCGCCGACCGGGGCGGCCGGGCCCTCGGCGGCTTCGTGCGGCCCTACGCCAAGGCCGTGGCCGGCGAGATCCTCGAGATGCGCTTCGAACGGCGCTCGGGACGCTTCCTCCTCCGGTACCGGCCCGATCCCGCGGTCTCCGCCCCGACCCTCGTCTTCGTCCCCGGGCTCCAGTATCCCCGCGGCTTCGGCGTGAGCGTCGAGGGAGGGGAGGCCGAGACCCGGGGGAGCGAGTCCCTCCTCCTCGTCCGCGCCGCTCCCGGGGCCGCCGAGGTGATCGTTCGGCTAACGCGGGCCTGAGGACAGGCCGAGCGAGGCGCCTCAGGTCCGGCTCCGCGTCGACCCCCCGAGCTTGAGGCTCACGTCGAGCATGGTGTCGCCCACCTCCTCGCCGGCGATGAGGCGATTGAGGCTGCGCACGGCCTCGACGCCCATGCGGCGCAGGTGGAGCTGGACGCTGGTGAGCCGGGGCACGGCCATGTTCATGATCTCGGAGTCGTCGAAGACGATGATCGAGATGTCCTCGGGCACGCTCCGGCCTTGGCCGCGGAAGACTTCCATGCCGCCGCCGGCCACGATGGAGGTCATGGCCAGGAGGCCGTCCACCGGGACGGCCCGGCCCAGGAGCTCCCGCGCCGCCTCGGCCCCGTTCGTGTAGCCGTAGCCGCAGATCACGACGCGGGCCGGGTCGTAGGGAATGCCCTCCTCCCTGAGGGCGCGCAGGTAGCCCTTGAAGCGGTGGATGGTCGAGTAGGAGCCCGAGTTTGGGGTGAGGAGGGCCTCGGGGAGCTCGCTCGTCGTGCAGGGCGCCTCCCAGAAGCTGCCGAAGAAGCCTATGTTGCGGCGGCCGAGCCCGATGAGGTACTTGGCGGCGAGATAGCCTCCTTTGTCGCCGTCGGAGTAGACATGGGGCACGCCGGGGAAGACCCCGACCCTGCCCGCGACGACGAGGGGGAGGTCCTTGAAGCTCTCGAGCGCGGGCAGGTCGGCCGGGTTCGAGACGGGGATGTAAACGAGCCCGTCCAGCATCGATCGCGCGAACTGGTCGACGGCGATGCGCTCGTTCTCGCGGGAACCCTCGGTCGAGGAGAGGAGGAGGAGCTGGTCGTTCTTCCTCGCCTCCTCGATGGCCCCCTCGGCGATGAGGGAGAAGAAGGGGTGGGATATCTCCGGGAGGATGAGCCCGACGATGCCCGTGGCCCTTCCCTTCATGTAGAGGGCCGCGGCGTTGGGCGAGTAATCCAGATGCGCCAGGGCGGCCTCGATCCTGGCCGCCGTGTCGGCGCGCACCGGCAAGCCGTTCAGGAAGCGCGAGATGGAGGCGATGGAGAGCCCGGAGGCGGCGGCGATGTCCTTGATGGTGACCCGTAAGGTCCGCTTCTTCATGCTCGCTCCCGTGGCCACGCCGGAGGCAGGGATGCCCGCGATCCGGTTCAACTCGTTCTTCGGATTACTGAAAACAATTTACAGTACTCTCTTTTGTCGGTCAAGCGACTCGTTTCGCCGACTCTCGTTGAAAACTCCAATGATCGCCGTGGAATAGAGCAGCTTCCTCCCGGGAGCCCCGTCCTCGTTTTCCGTTGACAGGCTATGGAAAGGGCCGTATAGTACCCATGAACTGTAAACGTTTACAGAAGCTTCGGAGGAACAGCAGTGGTCTTTCTCGTCAAGAAATCCAAGCTCGGCGGCACGATCAAGATTCCCGGCAACAAGTCGGGCACGGCGAGGGGCATCGTCTTCGGCTCCCTCGCCGAGGGCCTGTCGAAGATCCAGAATCCCCTCCACAACATCGACAGCTTCTCCATCATCAAGATGTTTCGGGCTATGGGAGCGGAGATAGACACCTCGAATCCGGAGGAGTGGCTCATTCGCGGCACGGGCGGCAGGCTCGTTCAGCCGGGCCAGGTCCTCGACGCCGAGAATTCCGGCACCGGCTTCTACTTCGCCCTGGCCTGCGCCAGCCTCATCGAGGGTTGGACCGTCCTGAGCGGCGACTACCAGATATGCTACCGCCCCGCCGGACCCATGCTCGAGGCCATCAACGCCATGGGCGGCCAGGCCTTCGCCACGCGGGGGAAGGGCTGCGCCCCGGTCGTGGTCCGGGGCCGGATCAAGGGCGGGGAGTTCAGCCTCCCGGGGGTCAACTCGCAGTGGATGACGCCCTTCCTCGCCGCCTGCGCCTTGGCCGAGCGCGACAGCCTCATCCATGAGACCAAGCTCCTCGAGCGCCCCTACGTCGACATGACCATCGGGATGCTCGCCAAGGCGGGAGTCGAGATCGAGAACCGGAACTACGACGAGTTCTTCGTGAGAGGCGGCCAATCCTTCAAGGCCTTCGAGTACCGCATCCCCGCCGACTGGGGCTCCTCGGGCTACCCCTTGGTCGCGGCCGCCATCACGCCCGGCTCCAAGGTCCTCTTCGAAGGACTCGACGACCGCGACTTCGCGGGGGAGAAGGCCTACGTCGACATCCTCAAGGCCATGGGCGCCTCCATCGAATCCCGCGACGGCGGGAGGGGAGGCATCACGGTCGAGGGGGGAGCCGAGCTCCGCGGCATCGAGATAGACTGCTCGGGAACTCCCGACGCGGTCCCGGCCCTCGCCGTGCTCGGCACCCAGGCGAGGGGCAAGACGGTGCTCTACAACATCGACGCCTGCCGGCTCAAGGAGACCGACCGCGCCAAGTCCATCATGCAGGAGCTGGCCAAGATGGGCGCGAGGATGGAGGAGACCGCGAGCAGCCTTACGATCCACCAGTCCAGCCTCAAGGGCGCCTTCATCGACGGCAGGCATGACCATCGCATCGTCATGGCCTCCTCGGTGGCGGCGATGGCGGCGGAGGGGCCGAGCGTCATCTCGGACGCCGAGTGCGCGGGGGTGTCCTTCCCCGGATTCTACGAGGCCATGAGCGCTATCGGGGCGGATATCCAGCGCCTCGAAGCCGTTTGATACAAGGAGTCTTCCATGAAAGCATCGATGTCCCGCATCGCGCGCGTCGCGGCGGCGGCCCTCTGCCTGGCCGCCCTCCCCGCCCTCGGGCTCGGCGCCCAGGGAGCCGAGGCCAAGAAGCGCTTCTCCATCGGCACCGCCGGTACGGCCGGCTCCCTCTACCCCATGGGCGTGGCCATGGGCCAGACCATAACGAAGCACGTCCCCGGCCTGGCCGCCACCGGCGAGGCCACGGCCGCCTCGGTGGAGAACATCCGCAACCTCGCCGCGGGCAAGCTCGCGATGGGCATCTCCCAGAGCGAGATCGCCTGGCTGGCCTACACCGGCAGCGGGGATTTCCAGAAGCGGAAGGCCGATAGCCTGCGCTCCGTCTTCAGCACGATCTACAGCTACGTGCAGATCTTCGCCAAGGCCGACGCGCCCATCGCCTCGCCCAAGGATTTCAAGGGCAAGGCCGTCGGGGTCGGCGCCGCCGGCTCGGGCGGCGAGATGGCGGCCCGCATGATCCTCGGCTACTACGGGCTCGACTACAAGGATATCCGGCCCCAGTTCATCTCCGAGACCGAGGCGGTCAGCGCCCTCAAGGACGGGAGGATCGCCGCCTTCATCTGCACCCATCCCCTGAAGTCCGCGGCCCTCATGGACCTGACCAACTCCACCGCGGTGAAGATGATCCCCATCGCCGAGCAGGGCTTCTACGGGAAGTTCCCCTTCTACACCCGCTACACGATCCCGGCCGGCACCTACAAGGGCGTCGACTATCCCGTCGACGTGCCCATCAGCAGGGTAATCATGCTTACGACCAAGGACGGGATGCTCGGCGAGGACGAGGTATACTCGATCGTGAAGGCCGTCTGGGAGAACCGCGAGGAGTGGAGCGGGGTCCACGCCTCCGTCAAGTCCCAGGTCACCTTCGAGACCGCGCTGCAGGAGCTCTCCGTCCCCCTCCATCCGGGCGCCATCAAGTACTACCTCGAGCGCGGCGTCGCGATCGACAAGGCCCTCTATCCGCCCGAGTACAAGAGATAGCCGGAGAATCGAGGTCCCCGGGGCGGCCTAACCGGCCCATCCCCGGGAGACTCGCCCATCGCCGTGGCGAAGCCGCCGCGGCCATCGGAGGTTGCTTCCTTGTCTGACTCGCTCGCGACGGCGAAGGGCCGCGGCCCGATGGGCCGGATACTCTCGGGGGCCCTCCTCGCCCTCTCCGTCCTCGTCACCCTCTACCACGTCTTCATCGCGGTCGACACCTCGCTCAGCATGCTCCAGCAGCGGGTCGTCCACCTCTTCTCCTTCCTGGCCCTCTGGTTCCTCTTCGGCTTGGCCTCTCCCAAGGGGCGGGCCTCGAGGGCGCGCTCGGCCCTCGCCGCGCTCGGCCTCGCCCTGAGCCTCGCCGCCGGCGCTTATTTCTTCACGCAGACCTCGCCGATGCTCCTCCTCGAGAAGGGAGTCTGGGGCATCAGCGCCCTGGACGCGGCGGTCGGCATCGTCCTCATCCTCCTCGTCCTCGAGGTTTCCCGCGAGGCGGTCGGGCTCGCCCTGCCCGTCGTCGCCCTGGTCTTCGTCGCCTTCGCCCTCGCCGGGGCACGGCTGCCTGAGCTCATCGCCCACAAGGGCTACGACCTCGGCTACATCACCAGCTACGTCGCCTGGACGAGCGAGGGCATCTTCGGCACGCCCATCGGCTCGGCAGCCTCCTTCGTGGTCCTCTATATCATCTTCGGCGAGCTCCTGGACAAGTTCGGGGCGGGCAAGTTCTTCATCGACGTCGCCTACGCCCTCACCGGCCGCATGCGGGGCGGCCCCGCCGAGGCCTCGGTCGTCTCGAGCGCCCTCATGGGCTCGATCAACGGCAGCGCGGTCGCCAACGTCGTGACCACGGGGACCTTCACCATCCCCCTCATGAAGAAGGTCGGCTACCGCGCCGAGTACGCCGGCGCGGTCGAGGCCGTCGCCTCCACGGGCGGGCAGATCCTGCCGCCGGTGATGGGCGCCGCGGCCTTCGTCATGGCGGACATGACCGGCATACCTTACTCGAGCATCATCATCGCCGCCTTCATACCGGGCGTCCTGTACTACCTCAGCCTGGGCTTCGCGGTCTACTTCGAGGCCGGGCGCATGGGCATCGAGGCCGACTCGAGCGAGAAGATCCAGGCGGTGGGCGCGGTGCTCCGGGCCAACTGGTTCCATCTCATACCCCTGGCCGTCCTGATCGTCCTCCTCCTGGGCTTCGGCCTCTCCGCGGGCTACGCGGCCCTCTTCGCCATCGCGAGCATGCTCCTCATCGGGATCATGAGGACGATCCTCGGCGAGAGGCGCTTCCCCTGGCGCGAGCTCAGGGACATCTGCCTCTCCACGGCCCGGACCTCCATCCCCGTGTCGATCGCCTGCGCCTCCGCCGGGATCGTCATCGGGATCGTCAGCATGACCGGCATCGGCGTCCGCTTCGCCCAGATCGTCGTCGAGCTCTCGGGGGGCCGGCTTTTCCCCATGCTCTGCCTGGTCATGCTCGCCTGCATCGTCCTGGGCATGGGCTTGCCTTCCACGGCGGCCTACGTCATAGCCGCGGCGGTCGGGGCGCCCGCTCTCCTCAAGGCCGGCATCCCCGCCCTCGGGGCCAACCTCTTCGTCTTCTATTTCGCGATCATCTCCTTCATCACCCCGCCCGTGGCCATAGCCTCCTACGCCGCCGCGGGGCTCGCCGGTGCCGACGCCAACAAGACTGGGCTCCTGGCCTTCAAGCTGGGGATAGCCGGCTTCATCATTCCCTTCCTCTACGTGTACCATCCCGGCCTCCTCATCCTGGGGACCGGGACGGGCGAGACCCTCTACGCCCTGGCCCTGGCTCTGGCTGCGGTCGTCCTCATCGCCCTGGCCCTCGAGGGCTGGGCGGGGACCAGGTTGGGCCTGGTCGAGCGGCTGGCGGCCGCCCTCGCGGCTGCCCTCCTCGCGACGACTATTCCCGTCCTCAACGCGGCCGGTTTCGCGGTCGGCGCCGGGCTCGGCGCCCTTGTCTGGCTGCGCTTCCGCAGGGAGCGCGCCCCGGCCTAGCCCGGGGCGGGCCTGGCCCGGGGGCCGCCTACGCAGTCCTTCGCCTGACGCGGGCCTGGTGCCGGGCCGCCCCGGCAGCTCGGTACCGGCCTACAGCGTGCCCTTGTAGGCGCCCCCGTCCACGGCGACCATGGAGCCGGTGACGTAGGAGGCGGCCGGGGAGAGGAGGAAGACGGCCACGTTGGCGAACTCCTCGGGCCGCGCCATGCGCCCGAGGGGGAAGTCCCGCGCCCGCGCGGCCTTCTCCTCCTCGACGCTCGTGCCCTTGGCCGCCGCGGCCGAGGCGAGGAGCTTGACCGCCCGCTCGGTCTCCGTCCAGCCGGGGAGGATCGAGTTGAAGCGGATGCCCTCGTGCCCGAGCTCGAGGGCGAGGCTCTTGGTCAGGCCGATAGTCGCCGAGCGCACCGCGTTGGAGAGGATCAGGTTGGCGATGGGCTGCTTGACCGAGAGCGAGGTGACCGTGAGCACGCTCGCGGCCCTCGAGCGTCGCAGGTGGGGGAGGGCGGCCCGGATCAGGCGCACGGCGCTCATGAAGCTCAGGTCGACGGCCTTGGCCCAGGCCTCGTCGCCGAAGGACTCGAAGCTCCCCGGCGGGGGGCCGCCCGCGTTGCAGACGAGGAGGTCCAGCCCGCCCAGGGCCTCGGCCGCCTCCGCCACGATCCCTTCGGCGACCCCGGCCTCGGCCAGGTCGCCGGCCAGGGCCGACGCGCCGAGGGAGGAGGCCGCGGCCGCGAGCTTGGCCGGGTCGCGGCCGTTGATCGCCACCTTCGCCCCCTCCGCCGCGAGGAGGGAGGCCGTCGCGTAGCCCAGGCCGCTCGAGGCCCCGGTAACCAGGGCCCGCAGGCCCGCAAGCTTGAGGTCCATGCCCCTACTGTCGCGCTTCCGGGCCTCCCGGTCCAGCCCCGGCCGCGAGGGGCTCGGCCGCCGCCTCCCGCCCGGGCGCGGCGGCAGCGGCCGCCCTCGCGCGGCGCGCGGCCGCGGCCTCGACGAGGCCCAGGGCCGCGACTCCGGCCGCCGCCAGGGCGGCGACGAGGCCGAGGAGGGGCCAGACCGAGGCGAGGCCCGAGCCCTCCACGATGCGGCCGACGACGGGGGAGCTGCAGGCGAAGCCCGCGCCGGCGATCACGGGGAGGACGGACTGGAAGCGGCCCCGGTGGCTCATGGGCGTGTGGTTGGCCACGTAGGCCCCGTCGCTCGTCGCGTTGACGATCTCGCCCAGGGTCCAGACGAAGGTCGAGAGGTAGAGGAGGAAGGGAGTCCTCGCGAGGCCGATCATCCCGAAGCCCGCGGCGAAGAGGAAGCCCGCGGCCGCGACGACGAAGACCGGCGGCTTGTTCCTCGTCAGGGCGACGACGGGGGTCGCCAGGAGGATGACCAGGACGGCGTTGAGGGTCATGAGGCCGCCGAAGAGGGTCGCGCCCGAGTCGCCGAAGAGCTCCCTGGTCTGGAGGGGGAGGGCGAAGCGGTGCTGGGCGTAGACGAAGCCGTAGAAGGTCGTGATCAGGGCGAAGGCGACGAGGAAGGGGCGGGCGGCGAGGGCGGAGAGGAGCCCTCCCTCGTGCGCGGCCTCCGCGCCGCCTGCGCCGCGGCTCGCCTCGAGCTCGGCCGCGGAGGGCTTGGTCTCGGGGACGAAGGCCGCGACGATGGCCACCGCGGCCCCGATCGCGAGGGCGTTGCCCCAGAAGAGCCAGGCCGAGGCCGAGCGGAAGAGGAAGCCCGCGATGAGGGGGCCGCAGGCGAAGCCGAGATTGTGGCCGAGGTAGTTCAGCGAGAAGGCGGCCTGGCGGTTCTCGGGACGGGTGAGGTCGGTCTGCATCGCGGTCCTCGCCGGGTCGGTCACCCCGTCGAAGAAGAGGTGGGCGAGGACGAGCCAGGGCACGGCGGGCGAGGCGCCGAGGAAGCCGCAGGGGAGGAAGACCAGGCCCGCGAGGAGCTGCGCCCCGAGCATGACCTTCCGCCTGCCTAAACGGTCCGCGAGGCGGCCTCCGATGAAGGTCCCGGGGACGTAGGCGAGGCTCGACAGGAACATGAAGCCCCCCGCCCGGGCCGCCGACCAGCCGAGGCGCTCGGTGAGGAAGAGGGTCAGGAAGGGGAAGACGAAGATCCCGACCCCGTTGACGACGGTGGCCAGGAAGAGGGCGTAGATCGGGGCCGGGAGGCCCCGGTACATCGCGAACATGGCCAGGGTCCGGCTTCTCGCCTTGCGCGGCAGTGACATGGATCCCTCCCGGTATGGGGAGCCTAGCCGATCGCCTCGCCCGGGCCTATCCCCTGTTTTTATGATCTGCTGGAGCCTGTTCCGCGGAGTGCATCCAAGATTGTTGGCGTCATAGAGTTAACGATACTACAAATAATTCCTGTAAAATGACGACATTGTGCCGATTTTGCTTGCGTGATTAGGCTTTTAGGATTAACGTTATCCCAATGAGCATCCGGCTGAAGGATATCTCCGACGCGACCTCCTTCTCGGTCAACACGGTCTCCCGAGCTCTCCGGGGCGACCCCCGGATCAGCGAGGCGACCCGCGAGGCGATCGTCCGCAAGGCCGAGGAGCTCGGCTACATCCCCAACGCCATAGCCGGCATCATGCGCACCAACCGCTCGCGGACGATCGGCGTGGTCTCGGCCGACTCCTCCAACCCCTTCTTCGCCGAGGTGATCCTCGGCATCGAGGAGGCCGCCCGCAAGCTGGACCACAGCATCCTCCTGATCAACACCGAGGAGAAGGCGGAGAACGAGCGGGAGGCGATCAAGCTCCTCCTCGGCCGCCAGGTGGACGGCCTGGTCGTCTTCCCCGTCTACGACGATCCCGCGAACTTGGCCCTCTACCGCTCCCTGGAGATCCCCTTCCTCTTCGCGGGCAGGCGGGTGCGCGGGATCGAGGATCACTCGATCCTCCATGGCGACGTCGAGGGCCAGATCGAGGTGGTCGACCACCTCCTGGACAAGGGCCACCGCAAGATCCTCTACATAGCCGGGCCGGAGAACGTCAGCAACACGGTGGACCGCCTCGAGGGCTTCCGCGAGGCCTACCGCCGCCGCGGCCTCGAGCCGGACCCCGACCTCCTCCTGTCGAGCTCGGGGCACATCGAGGACAGCTACGCCAAGCTCAACCTCGCCCTCAACCGGGGGCGGGAGTTCTCCGCCGTCGTCTGCTTCAACGACCTGGTCGCGATCGGCGCCCTCAAGTCCCTCTTCGAGAACGACCGATCCGTCCCCCGCGAGGTCGAGGTCTTCGGCTTCGACAACCTGGCCATCTCCCAGTTCCTCAGGCCCTCCCTGAGCTCGGTCGACGTGCCCAAGTCCCGCCTCGGCCGCCTGGCGGTCGAGGAGCTCGTCGCCCACATCGAGGATCCGGAGCGGGAGTACCGCACGCTGCGCATCAAGCCGAGGCTGGTCTTTAGGGAGACCACCTCGGACGCCAATCCCCAATCGTGAATCGCGCTTAAGGAGGTTTCGATGAAGATGAAGAAGAGGAATGCGACGAGGGTCCTCGCCGCCCTGGCCCTGGCCCTGCTCTGCCTGCCCGCGCTCTCGGCCAAGCCGGTCGAGATCGGCTTCTGGTCCCTGTTCACCGGGGGCGACGGGGAGTTCTTCGACGCCATGGTCAAGGAGTTCAACCGGACCCACCCGGATATCGTCGCGAAGACCGACACGGTGAAGTTCGACAACTACTACACCAAGCTCACCACGGCCCTATCGGCCAAGAACGCGCCGGACGTCGTGGTCGTGCACCAGGCCAACCTCCTGCAGTACGTGCCCAAGGGCGTGCTCTACCCCCTCGACGCGCAGCTCGCGAAGATGAAGGCCCCCTTGAGCGACTTCGTCGAGGCGCCCCTGGCCGCCTGCAAGTTCGACGGCAAGCTCTACTCCCTGCCCCTCGACGTCCACGCCATCATCATGTACTACAACAACGACCTCTTCGCGAAGGCCGGCGTGACCAAGGTCCCGCAGACCGCGGAGGAGCTCTTCGCCGCCGCCAAGGCCGTGCAGGAGAAGACCGGGGCCATGGGCCTCGCCGTCGACAACACCACCGCGAAGTACAAGGCCTACACCCTCACCCGCCTGTTCATGTCCATGCTCGAGCAGCAGGGCACGAGCATCCTGAGCGCGGACGCGAAGAAGGCCAACTTCAACAACAAGGCCGGCGAGGCCGCGCTCAAGACCCTCATCGACGAGGTCCAGCTCCACAAGGTCACTCCCGCCGGGCTCGACTACGACGGGGCCGTGAACGCCTTCAAGCTCGGCAAGGCCGCGATGCACTTCAACGGCGTCTGGGCCACCGGGGCCTTCGAGTCCCAGCCCGGCCTGAACTTCACCGCCGTCCCCCTCCCGCCCCTCCTGGGCAAGAGCGCGGCCTGGGCCGGCTCCCACACCCTGGCCATCCCGGTGCAGAAGAAGATGGACCCCGCCAAGCTCGAGGCCGCGACGACCTTCATCCTCTGGATGACCGAGCACGGCGAGATGTGGGCCAAGGCCGGCCACATCCCCACCCGCAAGTCGGTCGCCTCCAAGCCCGAGTTCGCGGCCCTGCCCCACCGCAAGGACTACGTCGCCGCCTCGGCCTCCGTCGTGGCCCCGCCCCGCACCCCCGCCTGGGAGGAGATCTACACCAGGCTCTCCGACTTGCTCGAGGCCGCCGTGGCGAAGAACCAGGACCCGAAGGCCGCCCTGGCCGAGATGGAGATCGCGGTCAACAAGATCATCGCCTCGTACTAGTATTCGAACGGGGCTGCCTGGATAGTGAGGAACCGCAGGGGCGTGGAGCCGCGGGGGGATCTCGGGAGGATGGATTGGCAAGGCCATTCCAGCCCTCTTATCCTTGCCTCTGTGCCTCTGTGCCTCTGTGGTTAATCCCCTCTGAGGTAGCCCGTGTTTTCTAAGCGCGCTCGCTCTCGCGAAAGGTATCCATCTATGGCGATTCCCGGTCAGAAGAACGCGAGGGACGGCCTTCTGTTCTCGCTGCCCTTCATCGGCGTCTACGGCTTGTTCATGGTCTTCCCCCTCTGCTTCGGGCTCTTCATCAGCTTCTTCGACTGGGACATACTCTCGTCGAGGCGCTTTGTCGGGCTGGGCAACTACGCGAAGCTCCTCGCCGACCCGACCTTCTACAGCTCGCTCTGGCATACGGTCCAGTTCGTCATCATGACCACGCCGCCCCTCATGGCCGCGGGCTTCGCGATGGCCCTCC
>JAKLFE010000035.1 GCA_022711355.1 Spirochaetota bacterium
GAAGACCCGGTCCTTGCCGCGGCCCGGGGCCCGGCCCTCGACGAGGAGGTAGTCCAGGAGCTCGGTGCTCTTGCCCTTGTAGAACTCGAGGACGTCCTTCTTGAGCTGCTCGGCCTTGAAGCCCCGCAGCCCCGAGGCCTTGAGCGCCGCGCTCACCATGGCCAGGTCGAGGGGGCGGCCCCTGCCCCTGCCCTTCCAGATCGAGAGGGCGGCCCGGGTCTTGTCGGCGTTGACCCCCACCTCCACCTTGGCGTCGCGGTCCGTGGAGAGGGAGCGGCTGTAGATCGGCTCGCCCGAGGAGGCGGCCTCGGCCACGAGGGCGGCGAGCTCGGCCTCGGGGATGAGGGCCGCGGCCGGGGCCCCGAGCTCGACGGCGCGCGCGAGGATGGCGGAAGCCGAAGGCGGGGCGAAGCGCGCGTCGCCCGGCGCGTAGTTGAGGAAGAAGGTGGCGCCGTCGGGCGAGAGCTCGACCGACCAGCGGTGCTCGTGCAGGGGGACGATGTCGACCCAGCGCTCGCCCACGCGCACGACGCCGTCGGCCTCGGCCAGGAGCTCGTTCTTCCTGCGGACGACGTTGTCTCCCGCGAAGAAGGAGGTCTCCTCGGCGGGGGCCTGGAGGGGGCGGCCGAAGATGGTCTTGCCCGGCTTGCCCGGCTTGGCCGCCGAGAGGAGGGCCAGGCGCTCGCCCTTGCGCGCGTAGCCCGCGCGGAGCACCGCGGGGTCGGGGCGGACCTCCTCGCGCCGCTCGCGCCGCTCGGCGACGAGGACCTTCTCGACCTTGGGCGGGAGGAAGGGCAGGGCGGCCGGCTTGCGGACCGTCTTCTCGACCTTCACGGTCTCCGAGACCAGCTTGTAGAGCCGGGGCGGTGACGCGGCCGCCGCCGCGGAGGAGACCGCCTCGGCGAGCTCGGGCGGGACCGCGAGCTCGGACCACTCGGGCTGCTCGGGCTGGGGAGGCTCGGGGGCCTGGCCGGCGGCCACGATCTCCGTGACCGGGCCCTTGGCGCGGGAGAGCTTGGCGACGAGCTCCTCGGCCCGCTTCTGGTTGAAGCCGGCGACCCGGGCGTCCATGAGGAGGCGCAGGACCTTCTCCGCCCCCCATTCGGCGCCGTTCGGGTCGGGGCTATAGCTAATGCTCGCCTCGAGCTCGCCCTCGTCGATGGTGAGGGCGAGATCCCCCTTCGCGACCGCCTGCGCCATGCTCCCCCCGGCCTAGCCCTGGAAGCCCTGTCCGATGGCCTTGGCGAGCTTGAACTTGAGGAACTGGTTCTCGCGCCGGAGCTTGTCGATCTCGAACTGCTGGCCGCGCACCGTCTCGACGAGGTCGCCGGTCGAGAGGGCGCCCGAGGAGAGGAGCTCCTCGACGTAGGCCACCTTGGCGCCGAAGTCCGTCTCGGCCTCGAGCTCGGCCGTGCGGAAGCCCCCGTCGAGCTCGGCCAGGGAGAGGGGGAGGTCCTCCTCGCCCTCGCACTGGACGAGCTTGTCCGCGGTGCGGTAGATCGCCTGCGAGAGCACGGACTGGGGCTTGTAGCGGATGATGGGGATGCGGCTGCCTAAGGCCACGTCCTGGAGCTCGTCGCGGTAGAGGATGCCGAGGTGCTCGATGTCGATGTTCAGGTACTCGGTGCAGGAGCGCCGGATCTTCTGGGCCTTCTCGGCGTCCTTGGGATCCTCGAGCATGTTCATGAGCAGGCGCGGCCGGAAGCGCCCCATGCGCTCGACCGCGATCGCCCAACGCTCCGGATCCAGCCGCCGCACGTCCTCGAGTATCGCGGGCACGTAGGCCCGCTGGAGGGAGGCCCCGTCCTTGCGCAGCTCCTCGAGCCGCTCGTAGGCCCGGGACTTCTGGCCGAAGGCCCCGTAGAGGAGGCGGAAGACCGCGTTCTTGAGGAAGAGGTAGGCGTTGAGGGTGGCGGTGAGGGTCGGGGCGGTGACCACGATGCCGCGGGTGCTCATGAGGAAGAAGTCGAGGATGTTCGAGCCCGTGCCCGCGCCGAGGTCGAGGACCAGGTAGTCGGCCTCGAGCGAGAGGAGGCGCTTGACGAGCTGGTTCTTCTGCGAGGCCCTGATATTCGCCAGGCCGGGCACCTCCGCATCGCCGGGGATGAAGCGGAGGTTGGGGTAGTCGGTCTCGAGGACGATCGACTCGAAGCCCACGTTCTGCCCCACGAGGAAGGTGCCGATGCCGCGCTTGGGGGCGCCCTGGCCGAGGATGAGGTGGAGGTTCGAGGCGCCGAGGTCGAGGTCGGCCAGGACCACGCTCCGATCGGCCTGGGCGAGGGCGATGGCCAGGTTGGCCGCCACCATCGACTTGCCGACCCCGCCCTTGCCGCTCGCGATGGGGACGATGCGCACGGTCCTAGGCCTCCGCCCCGCCGGCGCGCCCGGCCTCGGGGAGGGCCTCGGGCATGGCGGCCGGGACGCTCTCGGCCGCGCCCGCGGGCGGGGCCGCGGGCAGGGGGGCCTCGGCGGCCGCGGCGGGCCAGGACTCGGGCCGGCGCGGCGCGGCCAGGCCCAGGCCGAAGAGGTCGACGGCGAGGGAGAAGCCGAGGGCGAGGGAGGCGAAGCCGGGATCGCGGAGGCCCGAGCCGGGCTCGACGAAGGAGTAGGCTACCTCGAGGCCGAGGGGAAGGGCCGCGGCGAGGAGGGCCAGCTTGCCGATCGCGGCGAGGGGCCTATACGGGCCGTAGCGGGCCTCGTCGAGCCACAGGAAAAAAAAAGCGGCCGCGAAGAGGAGCTGGGGAGCCGCGGCGTAGCGGAACAGGCGCGGGAAGCCCCCGCCCTCGCCGATGGCGCCGAAATCGGCCGAAAGCAGGAGGAGCGCGAGGAAACGCGCGAGCTCGGCGATCGCGGCGACGAGGTAGAGGAATTTACGCTTCATTACGTCGGCAAGTGTACTTTCCGCTATACTGACAGTCAAGGCGCGGGCCTCTCCGAAGGTAGGCCGCGGCACCCCACCCCGGGGCGGGAGGCTTGAAGCCCTTAAGACTAGAATGTATTCTAGTTTTAAGGGCTTAATTGACAGAAGCCCGTTAAATAGTCATTATTCTATCTATAAAATTCCTAATGAGCATATCCTCAGCGAGCAAGGAGCGAGCGGAAATGGGTGCAACCAAGCGCATACTGATCCTCGGCGGCGGCTACGGCGGCGTCTGGGCGGGCAAGATACTGGAGCGGCGCTTCCGGAAGCGGGACGACGTCGAGATCGTCCTCGTCGACAAGAAGCCCTACCATACCCTCATGACCGAGCTCCACGAGGTCGCCGGCTGGCGCACCGAGCCGGACTCGGTCCAGGTGAGCTTCCGCAAGATCTTCGGGGCCAAGCGGATCGAGGTCGTGCACGACCGGATCGAGAAGATCGACTTCGAGGCCAAGAAGGCCTCCTCGGCCGCGCGGGAATATCCCTTCGACTACATCGTCGTGGGCGCCGGCGCCGAGCCCGAATTCTTCGGCATCCCGGGGGTCGAGGAGAACGCCTTCACCCTCTGGTCCTTCGGCGACGCGATGGATATCCGCTCCCACCTCGAGCACACCTTCGCCAAGGCCGCCCAGGAGATCGATCCCGAGAAGCGCCGGAAGATGCTCACCTTCGTGGTGGCGGGAGCCGGCTTCACCGGCATCGAGATGATCGGCGAGCTCCTCGAGTACCGCGACCAGATGTGCCGCAAGCTCTTCATCGACTGCAAGGAAGTCCGGGTCGTCAACATCGAGGCCCTGCCCTCGATCCTCCCCATCCTCGAGGAGCCCCTCCGCGCCAAGGCGGAGAACTACCTCAAGAAGCACGGCTGCGAGGTCATGCTCGGCACGGCCATCGTCGGCGCCGAGCCCGGCAAGGTCCTGCTCAAGGACGGCACCGTCGTCGAGACCGAGACCTTCATCTGGACCTGCGGCGTCAAGGGACACTCCTTCGCCGGCTCCCTCGGCATCCCGATGGGCAAGCGCAACCGCCTCGACTGCGACGAGGAGATGAAGTCGCCGAAGTACCCCTTCGCCTACGTGGTCGGCGACAACGCCGGCCTCATGGTGGACGGCAAGCCCATGGCCCAGATCGTCGAGTCGGCCCACTTCAGCGCCGAGGCCGCCGCGAAGAACATCATCGCCGACATCGACGGCGGCCCGCGCCACAAGTTCCACGCCAACTACCACGGCTTCATGATCTCGCTCGGCGGCCGCTACGCCGTCGCCAACGCCGGCGGCATGAAGACCTCGGGCTTCGTCGCCATGCTGATGAAGCACCTCATCAACATGTACTACCTGTTCTGCATCGCGGGCTTCAACCAGGTCTGGGAGTACGTCAAGCACGAGTTCCTCGACATGCGGCGCCGCTCCTTCGTGGGCGGCTTCCTCGAGCACAAGACGCGGTTCTACTGGCAGATCCTCCTCCGCCTCTGGCTCGGCCTCATGTGGGTCATGGAGGGCGTCAACAAGATCGGCGAGGGCTGGCTCAACTTCGCCAAGGGCTCGAGCTCGGGCTGGATGTTCTCGCCCGGCGTCGTCCAGGCCGGCATCAAGGCGGCCGAGGCGACGAGCGGGGCCAGCGAGGCCTGGGACGCCGCCGGCGCCGCCGCGGCGCCCGCCGCCGACGCCGTGGCCGCCGCGAGCGGGGCCGTCGCCCAGGCCGCCGCCCCCGCGGCCGACGCCGTGGCCGCGGCGACCGAGGCCGCCGGCGAGGCGGTCGCCCAGGCCGCCGACGGGGCCGCCCGCGCCTTCGCCAAGGTCTGGGACCTCTCGAAGCCCATCATCGCCCCGGATTCGGCCTTCGCCACCTGGTTCCGCACGACCTTCATGGACGGGATCTTCGCCCACCTCCCCTTCACGGTCATGCAGGTCATGGTCGTCGCCATGGAGATCGGCATCGGCCTCGCCCTCATGGGAGGCCTCTTCACCTGGTGGGCGGCCGCCGCGAGCATCGCGATGGTCTTCCTCTTCACCTTCAACGGCATGTTCGCCTGGGACCAGGCCTGGTTCCTCTTCGCGGCGATCCTCATGCTCGGCGGGGCGGGGCGGGCCTTCGGCCTGGACTACTGGGTGGTGCCCTTCTTCAAGCGCCGCTGGAACGGCGCGCGCCTCGCCCGCAGGTGGCACCTCTACGCCGACGACCCGACTAAGTGAACGATTTCTGGAAGGCTAGCCCCGAGCTCGGCGGGCGGCTGGAAGGGATACTCGCCCTCATGGACGAGTCCCTCCGCTCGCCGGGCTTCCCCCTCGCCGAGGAGGTGTCGGGCATCGTCAGGGCCAACGGCAAGCTCCTCCGGCCGGCCCTCCTGGTCATCGGCTCGCGCTTCGGCAAGGCCGGGGCGCGGGTCGACGAGGCCCGCGTCGACGCCCTCGCCGCGGCGGTCGAGCTCCTCCACGTCGCCACCCTGATCCACGACGACGTCATCGACGAGGCGGAGCTCCGCCGGGGCCGCCCCACCCTCCACACCCGCTTCGGGCAGAAGGAGGCGGTGCTCGCCGGCGACTGGCTCTTCTCGCGCTGCTTCCGCCTCGCGGCGGAGTCGGCCGGCCCCGGGAACGCCCAGGCCCTCGCCCGCCTCATCGGCGCGATCTGCGCCGCCGAGATCGAGCAGGACCTCGGCGCCCGGCGCTACTCCACGAGCGTCAGGCGCTACTACCGCACCATCGCGGGCAAGACCGCCGCCCTGTTCTCGCTCGCCCTCCACGCGGGAGCGGCCGAGGCCAAGGCCCCGGCCAGGACCGCCCAGGCCCTCCGGCGGGCCGGCTACGACATCGGCATGGCCTTCCAGATCATCGACGACATCCTCGACTGCGAGTCGAGCCCCGGCGAGCTGCGCAAGCCCGTCGGCTCCGACCTCCGCGAGGGCCTGTGCACACTCCCCCTCATCCACGCCCTCCGCGCCGAGCGCGGCGCCCCGGCCCTGAGGCCCCTCCTCGAGCGGCTCGCCGCCGCCCCCAAGGGCGGGAGCGAGTCCGGGACCCTGGTGGCCGAGATCCTCGCGCTGATAGCCGAGTCGGGGGGCATCGAGCTTTCGCGCCGCGCGGCCCGGCTCTTCACCGAGCGGGCCCAGGCCGAGATCGCCACCCTGCCCGCCCTGCCGGCCAGGGCCGAGCTCGAGGCCCTCGCCGCCCGCCTCCTCGACCGGGCCTACTAGCCCGCGGCGGCCGGCGCCCCGCCTTCGCCGGGCCCGAGCCGGGCGAGGACGTGCCAGGGCGGGACCGGCGCGGGGCGATAGAACACGAAGGCGCAGAATGAGGCTATCGGGGCGAGCCGCGCGAGCTCGATGAGGATCTCGTGGGCCGAGCGCCCGAGGCCCTCGCCGCCGCGCAGGGTCAGCACGAGGGGCCGACGCCGCCGCCCGAGGCTGGCGAGGGCGAGGGCGGCCCGCCGGGCCCCCTCCCCCGACTCGACGTAATCCGGATCGGGCTCCTCCGCGTCCTTGCCCGCGAGGAGGGATCCCAGGGGCCCGGCGAGGAGGGCTCCCTCGGCGTCCAAGGAGAGGAGACGCCGCGCGAGGACGGCCCGGGAGCGCGGGCTATCGGCGGCGAGGGCCTTGGCGATGGAGGCCCGAAGGGCCCGGAGGAGGTCGGTCGCGTCTGAGCCCGCGGCGAAGGCCCCGAGGTCGAGGACCAGGCCCTCCTCCCGGAGCTGCGCGAAGGCCCGGGCGAAGCAGGCGGCCGCGGGCCCCGGCGGGGGCTCCTGGATGAAGCGGAAGGACCCGGTACCTCGGCGCGAGCGCGCGAAGGCGCTCTCTATCCCCTCGACGATGGACGCGGCCTTGGCCGCGTCCCGGCGCCAGGCCACGCCCGCGGCGTCGAGGGCGCCGAGCTCGCGGACCAGGGGATCGCGGCGCCGCGCGGTGCCTCCCGAATAGAGCTCCCCGACCGAGGGCTCCTCCTCGGGCGCGGCGGCAGCCGCGGCCCGCGGCGCCCGCGGCCCAGCCCCGGCCGCGGCGCCGCCGTCCGGGTGAGCCCCGAGCCGGCGCGAGGCGCCCTCCCGCGCGACCTCGGCCGCGGCGCGCTCGACGTAGGCCTCCGAGCTCGTGGCCTCGTCGTCCTCGCCCTCCTCCGCCTCGCGCTCCTCGAGGCGCGCCACCTCGGCGGGGTCGGCGAAGTCCTCCACGGGGAAGCTCATGGAGGTCTCGGCCGCGGGGGCGGCCGAGGGGGCCTCGGAGATGGCGCGGAAGTAGTCGGCCGTGTCGAGGCTCCTGACGGCCTGGGTGGCGTCGACCCGCTGCTTGCCCACGTTGAGGCGCTCGAGCTCGGCGACCGGGTCGACCTGGCCTTGGCGGAGGAGCTCGAGGCGACGCGCGTCGACGAAGGCCCGCAGCTCGGCGATGAAGGCGATCATGTCGCCCTGGCGGCTCGCGGGCTTCCGCCGGAGGGCGCGGACGATGGAGAGGGAGAGCTCGGGCGGGACGCCCCGCCTGGCCAGGGAACGGGCGACGTGGGCGGGGGAGGGGGCGCCGAGCCGAGCCCGCTTGGGACCGTAGGGCAGGCGGCCGACGATGAAGCGGAAGAGCTGGACCCCCACGGAGTAGATGTCGCCGCGGGGGCTCGGCTCCTCGCCCGCCTTCAGCTCGGGGGCCATGTAGCCGTAGTTCTCGAGGACGGCGGCCGGCTCCTCGGGGAGGAGGGCGAGGAAGGGAAGGTAGCCGGGCTTCTGGACGCGGATCTCCTCGATCCGGCAGCCCGAGCGGAGCACGAGGACGTTCTCGGCGTTCAGGCAGCCGTAGGAGATCCCCTGCTTGTGGAAGGCGTCGAGGCCCTGGCCGAGCTCGATGGCGAAGCGGCAGGCGTGCTCGAGCTTGAAGCTCGGCTTGGTCGCGAGGAAGGAGAGGAGGCTCAGGTGCCCGCCGTACTCCGAGGAGACGAAGGTACGGCCCTCGAGGCGCTCCACCTCGACCAGGTCGAGGACGGAGGGGGCGGCGACCGTATAGCTCCGCAGGGCGAGCTCGCGGAAGGCCTCGACCGCCTCCTCCAGGCCGCGCGACTGCTTGAGGAAGCGGAGGAGGAAGGTGGTCGCGGAGTAGATGGCCGTCGCGCTCCAGAGCTCGAAGAAGGAGTCCTCCCCGACGCGCTCCTGGAGGATGTAGCACTGGTTGACGACCTGGCGCGGCTTCAGCATCTGGCTCGGCGATCGCGCGGCGCGCGGCGCCCCCGTCCTTTAGCCCTCGATCGCGACGACGTTCGGCCTGACCTCGTTCGCCGTGTAGTCGCCGCGGACGAGCAGTATGTCGGGGATGGCCTCGTTCATGCGCTTGGTCATGTCGAGGAACTTGCCTCGGATGTTGTTGGCCTGGAGCGCCACGTCGGCTATCTCACGGGCCGGCGGCGGCTTCTGCGGCTCGATCAGGCTCGAGATCCGGTCCAGGGTCGAGAGCACGGCCCGGTTCAGGGGCTCCATCTGGTCCTTGGACTTGTCGAGGTGCTTGCCCAGGTTGTTGACGTCGGTGACGGTGAGGGGATAGAGGCGGTAGCCCTCCTCGGGCACCTCGTAGCAATGGGTCACCAGGCCGTAGATGATGACGAGGGACTTGGGGTAGATCTCCCCCGGCTTCCAGCCCTGGAGCATCCGGAAGCACTCCCGGATCATGAAGCTGTTGGGCTGGATGCTGCCGAAGAACTTGGCCGGGTCCCTGTCGAGGCAGAGCGCGTCGATCACCCAGCGGTTGCCCGACTCGATCAGGCGGAAGAAGACCGGGTAGTTGTCGGGGGTCAGGCCGACCTTGCCCGCCAGGAAATGGGCGAAGGCGACCGCGGCGAAGGCGCTGTAGCCTTCCTTGCAGGCGATGATCTCGTTGACGTAGCCGAGGGTGAGGGCGTCGATCTCCTTGTCGGACCAGAGGGGCCATTCGCTGCCGGGCATCGATACCTCCTATCTCGAAACGGGCCCCGCCCCAGGCGGGACGGGGCCTCGCGTCCGCGCCGCGCCCGGGGCTAGGCCTGGGGCTGGGCCTTGTCGGCCTCGGCGAGGGGGACCCGCTGGCGCGGCTGGATGTCCTTGTCGAGGTTCGGCTCGAGCCGGAGCAGGACCTCGGGGATCACGTCGACGAGGTGCTTGGTCGAGTCGAAGAAGTTGTTGCGGATGTTGTGGGCGTGGACCGCCAGGTCCTCCATGTCCTCGTCGATGTTCTGGCCCTCGAGGGAGGAGAGCTTGTCGAGGATGTCGAGGATGGAGCGGTTGAGGAGGTCGTCCTGGCCCTTGTCCTCGTTCAGGTGCTTGCCGAGGGCGTTCACGTCGGCGACCGAGGGCGGGTAGATCTTGTAGCCGTCGAGGGGCGAGTTGAAGGCGGCCTGGAAGACCCCGAGGATGATGCCGAGGGTCTTCGGGTAGATCTCGCCCTTGCGGTACTTCGTGAGGATCGAGAAGCAGGTCGCGACGATGAAGTAGTTCGGCTGGATCGAGCTCATGAAGAGGAAGGGGTCGCGGGTCCCGAGGAGGGCGTCGATGACGTGGTGGTTGCGGACCGTGAGGGTGTTGAGGAAGACGGGGTAGTTCCCGTTGGTGATTCCGGTGAAGTTGAGGTAGCTCGCGTAGGTGATCGCCGCCTCGACCGACTCGACCGAGCGGCAGCCGATGATGCCCTTGAGCATGCTGTACTCGATATGCTGGACCTCGCTGTCGGTCCAGTCCTGCTTCTTCTCGAACAGCTCTTTCATGCCTGGCTCCTTTCCCTGGGCCCGCTAGTCCACGTAGAGCTGGCGCGGGGCCGTCTCTTTGGCGATGTAGTCGGACTTGACGAGGAGCACCTGGGGTATGATGTCCTCCATCTTCTTGCGCTTGTCGAAGTAGAAGGTGCGGATGTTGTTCGCCTGGCGGGCCATCTGCTCCTTCTCCGGATCGGTCGAGGTGCCCGCGAGGGAGCCGACGCGGTCCAGGATGTCGAGGATGCAGCGGTTGTTCGGGTCGTCCTGGCCCGTCTCCTTGTTCAGGTGCTTGCCCAAGTTGTTCACGTCGTTGATCGAGACCGCGTAGACCTTGTAGCCGTCCTTGGGCGAGGCGAAGGCGGCCTGGAGAACCCCGAGCACGATGGAGAGGGTGACGGGATAGATGCCGCCGGGATGCCAGTTGGTGAGCAGCTTGAAGGCCGTGAAGGCCAGGTAGCTGTTGGGCTGGATGGGGCTGATCAGGAGGAAGGGATCCTTCTTGCCCACCATCGTGTCGATGACCCAGTGGTTCTCGACCTCGAGGAGCTTGAGGAAGAGCGGGTAGTTGTCGTTGTTGAGGCCGGAGAGGCTGAGGAACCGGGCGAAGCTGATGGAGCCCTCCACGGCCTCCTCGGTCCTCGAGCCCAGCATGTTCTGGACTATACCGAGCTCGACCTGCATGATGGTCTCTTTGGACCAAGTCCTCTCTATGACTCGTTCAGTTTGCCTGTCCATCATTACCTCCGTATCGATGAACGTACGACTCGCGACTCAGGTGCAAAAAAAAGTCTAGGAGTAGCAAACTACCGCGTCAAGGGAAAATCGAATAAAATGTTAATGTATGTTTACGTTGTTAATAAACACTCTCGCGGGTCGGTTATTTTTTCTTATACATAGCAAGAAAACTGTCGCCGAACATGGAATAATCCGTATCCTTGCACTCCGCCCTGGTCTCGGACTCGGACTTGAACATCGAACGGAAGTAGCGGTCGATGTAGTCCCGTCGGGCGAGGAGATTGCCGGCGAGCTTGTCGCCGTAGGCATCGGGCTCCTCGTGGTAGCCGCGGACGACCTGCCGGCAGAGCTTGCGCAGGAGGGCCTCGGGGATCGAGGTCATGGCCCTGAGCCGCGTGTCGAAGGCGTCGATGGAGAGGCCGGCGAAGTTCTCGGGCCGGAGGAGGGTGAGGAAGCGGGTCTTCTCCGAGCGGAACCAGCCGAACTTGTCGGGGTTCCCCGTGATCTTCATGCCCTCGGCCGCCAGGTCGGCCTTGTCGTAATCGATGGCGCAGAGGAAGGGCCGGTTCGCCGCGTTGTGGACGACGAGGTAGTTGTTCGGGTTCCGGTCCTCGTCGAAGTAAAGCCAGCGGTTGACCAGGTCGGCGCGGAGGATTCCGATGAAGGGCTGCTCGAGGTAGTTGTAGGAGCTGATCTGCACCGCCTTCCGCACGACCTTCGTGGCCCGGTAGGGCTTGCCGCCGATCCGGAAGACCGTGGTCGGCGCGGCGAGGGTGCCCATCCAATGGTCGAGGAGGTAGGCGAGGGTGCAGCTCCGGTGGTAGAGGAGCTCCTTCGGATCGGGGGCTGGCTTGAGGATCCAGGAATGGCCGTCCGGGTCGACGGCGCCGAAGTAGCCCTTCACCTGGGCGTTGAAGGGCACCTCCTCCTGGGACTCGGTCAGCTCGAGGCCCATCCCGTCGAGCCGCGCGAGGACGGCGAAGGGCTCGAGGTCGAGGTAGAAGTAGCGAACGAGCTCGGGATCGGCGACTTCGGCGGCGAGCTTCTCGCGCTCATCCATAGTAGAGCACCTCCGGTTCCTTGGGCATCGCGAATTCCGCCACCAGCTCGCCGCCGATCATGGTCAGGTAGGGAGCCCTGCTTCCCGAGCCCGAGTAGATGATGTGGTGGTTCTTGATCCCGATCACGTTCATCCAGAGCCCCGTCCTGTTCCCGTCGTTCCACAGGGGGTTGTGGCCGACGATGAAGTGCGTGTCCACCGGGAGGTCGAGGAGCTCGAGGCAGAGCCTGATATCCCGCTCCCCGTACTCCTTGGGGCTCGGGTTGCCGTGGAATTCGTTCACGCGGTTCCACAGGAGCTGGTGGTACTTCTCCGGGTAGTTCCTGATCGCCACGAGCTCGTCCCGGGAGAGCCCGCCGTGGGGCGGGCCCGCGTGGGTGACGACGAAGCCCTCCCCGATGACGAAGAGGGGCAGGCCCTCGAAGAAGCGGGAGACGGCCTCGACGTACTCCTCCCCCTTGGCCGCGAGGAGGGCGCGCTTGAGCTCGAGGCCCTGGGCGATCCCGCTCTTGCGCAGCCGCTCGTCGAAGGTGTCGTGGTTCCCCCGGATGTAGTAGACGAGGCCCGGGTAGCGGCAGATGAGCTTCAGGAGCCCGTCGAGGATCTCGACCGAGCTCGCCATGTCCTTCATGTAGCCGGTGCGGTCGTCGTGGACCGCGTCGCCCACGATGACGCAGGCCGCCCGCCCCGCCTCGAGGTCAGCCCGGTTCGCCCCGTGGGCGAGTATCCGCTCGAGGTAGCCGAGGTTCGCGTGCAGGTCGCCGATGATGATGGGCCGCAGGCCCGCGGGGAATTCTATGAGGCCGCCCGGCCTGCCCTCGGGATCCCGGGGCCTGCCGGGGTAGCCGGCGACGATCTCGATCGAGCGCCGGACGAGGGCCGGGCCCTCGAGCTCGGCCGCGCCCACGCTCGTCCGGGGGGTGGCTGGGGAATCCTTCGGGGACGCGCTCTTTCGAGCCACGGCAACCTCCTCGCGCCAGGCCGGAGGGGCGCGCGGGTCGGCCTCAGGCCTTGGGCTTGCGCTTCTTCCGCGGGGCGGGCGCCGCGGTCCTGCCGCCCCGACCGGGCTCGGGCGCCGCGGGCGGCGCGACCGCGACCGGCGCCGGCTCGGCCGGGAGGGCTCCCTCCGCCGGCGCCGCCGCCTCCCTGACGAAGCGGCCGGCGGCGTCGCGCTTGCGCTCGCGGCGCCTGGTCACCAGGTCGGCGTAGTCCTCCTCGGGCGCCACCTTCCCGAAATCGGGTACGTGGACGAGGAGGGGATGGGGTATGGCGTCGACCAGGTCCCTCGTGCTGTCGAAATAGGCGTAGCGCACGTTGAAGGCGTGCTTGGAGAGCACGCTCTTCTCCGGCTCCTGGAAATACTCGTTGAGGTGGGTCATCCTGTCAAGGATTTCGAGAACGAGCCGGTTCTGCGGATGCTCCTGGGGCTCCCCCTTGAGGAGGAACTTGCCCAAGGCGTTGATGTCCATGATGCTGAGCTTGCGGACCTTGTAGCCGTCGTCCGGGTCGAAGTAGGCGTTCTCGACGATGCCCAGGAGGGCGACGAGTGCCTTGGGGTAGAGCTCCTCGGGGTGGCGGGAGTAGAGGGCCTGGAAGGCCGCCTCGACGAGGTCCCGCTCCGGTCGAATCGTCGAGAAGAGGAGCCTGGGCTCGCGCTCGTGGAGGAGCTCGTCGATGACCCAGGAGTTGTTGGCGATGATCAGGCGGAGGAAGAGCCAGTAGTTCTCGGAATTGAGGCCGAAGCGGTTGAGGAAGCGGGCGAAGGCCACGGAGCACTCGACCTGGGCCTCGGTCATGCAGGAGAAGAGCGCCTCGCGGATGAAGTAGGCGTTGTCGCGGATGAGGCGCCTGTCGCTGTCCGTGATCGCGAAACCCTGCTTCATGTCCTTGACCCGGTCTCCCCTTACCGTATCGGCAGGGGGGCTCTCGGGGATGAGGCTAAGGTCGGCGCGGCTCATGGGTAAAGTATCGTTCACCGGGGCGGCGGGCGCAACTCGGGGCGCACTTGATGCCCCGCCTCCCTTCCGTCTACCATTCCGCCCGGCCGCCCGGCCGCGGCGGCCGCACCGGAGGGAAGATGCTCACCTACCTACTCGTCGCCGTCGGCCTGTCGATGGACGCCTTCGCCGTCTCGGTCTCGAGCGGCATCTGCGCGAAGGGGGGCCTCCCCCTCCACAGCGCCCTGCGGGCGAGCCTCGCCTTCGGGCTCTTCCAGTTCGCCATGCCCCTCGCCGGCTGGCTCCTCGGCGGAGCCTTCCGCGCCTACATCGAGGGCTTCGACCACTGGATCGCCTTCGGCCTCCTGGCCCTGGTGGGCGGCAAGATGATCGCGGAGTCCTTCGAGATCGAGGACCCCGCCGCCTGCGACGACGAGGGGCGATCGAAGGTGGACGTGGCCGACCCGCGCGTCCTCCTCGCCCTCTCGGTGGCGACGAGCATCGACGCGCTCGCGGTGGGCCTCTCCTACAGTGTCATGGGCGAGCCGATCCTCCTGCCCTCGATCGTCATCGGCGCCGTGACCGCCTCGCTCTGCATGGCCGGCTTCGAGTTCGGAAAGCGGATCGGCGCGCGATTCGAGCGCTGGGCCGAGCTCGGCGGCGGGCTCGTCCTCGTCGGCATCGGCGCGAAGATCCTCTTTCAGCACATCGCCTGACCCGGGTCGGCCCCGCCGGTCGACGCTCCACGGAATGAGCGCCGGGCGTTCACGAGCGGTTCACGATTCCTCCGTATCCTTATGCCCAGATCTCTACGAGGAGCATAGGGGAATGGCCAGCACAAGCTTGGAGCTGAAGGTAGGGGGCATGACCTGCGCCTCCTGCGAACGCCGGATAGAACGGGCGATCCTCGCCCTGCCCGGGGTCGAGGGGGCGAGAGCCGAGCGCGGAAGGGGAAGGGTGGAGGTCAGCCTCGCCTCGAGCGGCGCGGCGCCCGATCCGGCGGCCCTGGCGCGGCTGATCCGCGGGCTCGGCTACGAGGTGGGAGGGGAGGGGAGGCTCGCCCCTCGGCTGGGCCTCGGCATAGGCCTCCTGCTCGCCCTGGCCTACCTGGCCGCCGACCGGGCCGGCCTCTTCTCCCTGGTCCCCGCGGCCGAGCTGGGCGCCGGCTACGGCGCCCTCGCGATCCTGGGCCTACTCACCTCGCTGCACTGCCTCGCCATGTGCGGGGGGATCGCCCTGGGCCTGTCGGTCGGCCCGGGATCGGGATCCGGGGACGAGAGCCGCGGGGGAGGGGCCGCGCGGCTCCGACCCGCCCTCCTATATAACGGGGGACGGGTCCTTTCCTACACCCTGACCGGAGCCCTCGTCGGCGGCCTGGGCTCGCTCATCGGCTTCTCCCTCATGGCCAAGGCCGCTCTCATGGCCGCGGCGGCCCTCGCGATGATCGCCTACGGCCTGCGGGCCCTCGGGCTGCTGCGCCTCCCCTCCCTCGGCATAGGGGCCGGCACGAGGCTCGGCGAGGCGGCCGCGCGAGCCTCCTCCGGCCGCGGCCCCTTCCTCGTCGGCCTGGCCAACGGCCTCATGCCCTGCGGCCCGCTCCAGACCATGCAGCTCTTCGCCCTCGGCACGGGGAGCGCGGCCGCGGGGGCCCTCTCCATGCTCGCCTTCGGCCTCGGCACGGCGCCCCTCATGCTCGGCCTCGGGGCCCTCGCCGGCCTGGTGCCGCGCCGCGCCCTGCCCGTCGCCGCGCGGGCGGGCGGGATCCTCGTCCTGGCCATCGGCCTGGCCACCGCGGGCCGCGCCGCGGCCCTGGCCGGCATCGACCTCGCCTCGCCCCTCGACGCGCTCGTCTCCGACGCGGAAGAGGATGCCTCGCCAGACGGCCCGCCGCATATCGTCGCCGCCTCCCTCGCCGGATGGCCATCGGGCTCCGCGGCCTCGCCGAGCCCAGCGGCGCGGCTGGGCGCCATCTCCCTCCCCGCCCAGTCCTCAAAAGGCTCCGAGCCGATCCGCGCGACGATCGCGGAGGGTATCCAGACGGTCGTGACCGAGATAGGTCCCCGCAGCTACCCGCCCTTCATCGTGAAAGCCGGCATCCCCCTGCGCTGGATCATTCGCGCCCGCGCCCAGGACCTCAACGGCTGCAACAACGCCCTCGTGGTGCCCGCCTACGGGATCGAGCAGAGGCTGAGGAGCGGCGATACGGTCATCGAGTTCACGCCCACGAAGGAGGGAACCGTGCCCTTCTCCTGCTGGATGGGCATGATCCGCAGCCGCTTCGTCGTGGAAAAATAGTATCTTAGTAGCAAGGATGGACAGATGATCCAGGCAAAGAGCCTTACGATAACCGGCATGAGCTGCGCGGCCTGCGCCCAGGCCTCGGAACGGGCGGTCAAGAAGCTGCCCGGGGTCCGGGAGGCCACGGTGAACTTCGCGACCGAGAAGCTCAGCCTCCGCTACGACGACGGGGAGCTCGACGAGGCGGCGATCGTCGCGGCCATAGAGAAGGCCGGCTACGGCGTGCTGGCCGAGAAGAAGTCCAAGACCGCGAGCATCCCCATAGGCGGCATGAGCTGCGCCTCCTGCGCCGCCGCCATCGAGCGGGCCGTCGGGAAGCTTCCCGGGGTCGCCTCGGCCAGCGTCAACTTCGCGACCGAGGTCGCGTCGGTGGAGTACGACCCCGCCCAGGTCCGCCTCTCCGGGATAAAGGCCGCCATCTCCGGCGCGGGCTACCAGCCCCTCGCCATGGAGGGCGCTCAGGCGGTGGACGAGCACCAGAGGGCCAGGGAGCGGGAGATACGGACCCTCGTCGCCCATTTCGCGGTCTCGGCGGCCTTCGCCCTCCCCCTCCTCTACATCGCCATGGGCGCGATGCTCGGCTGGCCGATGCCCGCCGCGCTCGAGCCGATGGAGTATCCCCTGCGCTACGCCCTGGCCGAGCTCCTCCTCGTCCTGCCCGTCGTCGCGGCCGGCCGCCGCTTCTACGCCTCGGGCGCCAAGGCGATCGCGCATCGCGCGCCCAACATGGATTCGCTCATCGCGATGGGCACCTCGGCCGCGATCCTGTACAGCCTCTATTCCACCTGGCGGATCGCCTTAGGCGAGTTCATGGCGGTCGAGCACCTCTACTTCGAGACCGCCGGCGTCATCATCACCCTCATCCTCCTGGGCAAGACCCTCGAGGCGGTCACCAAGGGCAGGACCTCCGAGTCCATCAAGAAGCTCATGGGGCTCAGGCCCAAGACCGCGCGGGTCGTAACGGGCGGGGCGGGAGGGATCGAGGAGCGCGAGATCCCCGTGGAGGAGGTCGAGGAGGGCGACATCGTCGCGGTCAGGCCCGGCGAGCGCATCCCCGTGGACGGCCTGGTCCTCGAGGGCTTCAGCGCCGTGGACGAGTCCATGCTGACGGGCGAGAGCCTGCCCGTGGACAAGAAGGCCGGCGACAAGGTGGTGGGCGCCAGCGTCAACAAGAACGGCTCCCTGCGCTTCCGGGCCACGGCCGTGGGCGCCGACACCGTCCTGGCCCGCATCGTCAAGCTCGTCGAGGAGGCCCAGGGCTCCAAGGCCCCCATCGCCAGGATGGCCGACGTCGTCTCGGGCTACTTCGTGCCCGCGGTCCTCGTCGTGGCCCTGGTTGCCGCCGCGCTCTGGCTCGTCCTCGGGGAGACGCCCGCCTTCGCCCTGACGATCTTCGTGGCGGTCCTCACCATAGCCTGCCCCTGCGCCCTGGGCCTCGCCACGCCGACCGCCATCATGGTCGGGACGGGCCGCGGCGCGGAGTTCGGCCTCCTGTTCAAGTCCGGCGCCGCCCTCGAGACCGCCCACAAGATAGACACGATCGTATTCGACAAGACCGGCACCCTCACGGAGGGGAAGCCCGAGCTCACCGACCTGACAGTCTCCGAGGGCTTCGAGCGCGCGGCCGTCCTGGCCGCGGCGGCGGCCGCGGAGAAGGCCTCCGAGCATCCCCTGGGCGAGGCCGTGGTCAAGGCGGCCCGGGCCGAGTCCCTCGAGCTCGCGCGCGTGGCGCGCTTCTCCGCCGTCCCGGGCAAGGGCATCGAGGCCGAGCTCGCGCGGGGGGCCTCGGCCTACGAGCGGGTCCTCATCGGCAACGCGCGCTTCATGGACGAGCGCGCCGTCCTCCTCGGGGGGGCCGAGGCTGAAGCGGCGCGCCTCGCCGCCGAGGGCAAGACGCCCATGTTCCTCGCGCTGGACGGGAGGCTCGCCGCGGTCATCGCCGTGGCCGACGTCCTCAAGGCCTCGAGCGCCGCGGCCCTCCGCCGCCTGCGCGAGCTCGGCATCGAGACCGCCATGATCACCGGCGACTCGCGAGCCACGGCCGAGGCCATCGCGCGATCGGTGGGCATAGGCCGCGTCCTCGCCGAGGTCCTGCCCCAGGACAAGGCGGCGGAGATCAAGAAGCTCCAGGCCGAGGGCCGGAAGGTTGCCATGGTCGGCGACGGCATCAACGACGCGCCGGCCCTCGCCCAGGCGGACGTGGGGATCGCGGTCGGCTCGGGCACGGACGTCGCCATGGAGAGCGCCGGCATAGTCCTCATGCGCAGCGACCTCATGGACGTGCCGACGGCCGTCGCCCTCTCGAATCGCGTCATACGGAACATCAAGCAGAACCTGTTCTGGGCCTTCGGCTACAACGTGCTCGGCATCCCGGTCGCGGCCGGCCTCCTGCACGCCTTCGGCGGCCCCCTCCTGAATCCCGTGATCGCCGCCGCGGCGATGTCGATGAGCTCGGTGTCGGTGCTCGTCAACGCGCTCCGGCTCAGGCGATTCGAGCCGTACAAGCAGTCATAAGGAGTCGAGCATGAGGAAGCTACTGCAGATCGAGGGCATGAGCTGCGGCCACTGCGTTATGCACGTGAAGTCCGCGCTCGAGGGCGTCGCCGGCGTGGCCAAGGCCGAGGTCGACCTCGTCAAGAAGAGCGCCATGGTGGAGGGCGAGGGCTTCGACCTGCCCGCCCTGAGCGCGGCCGTGGCGGAGGCGGGCTACAAGGTAGTCTCGTCGCTGCCGTGAAGGCCGGATACGGAGCGAACATGAGCCATCGACCGTCGACGCCGGCGGGCCTCGCCGTAGCCGCGTTAGCTGCATTATTGACCGGCTGCGGCGCCTCCGACGTCGTCGCCAAGTACGCGGCGATATCGTTCGAGGCGGTAGCCGAGGCCTCGAAGGACCGCGTGGCCTACGCGGAACAGGAAGCCGCCTGGAGCCTCGGCTCGCCCGGGGGGGACTCCATCGCCTTCTCGTCGGACTTCTCGCGCGGGCCCGCGGAGGGCAAGGGCAGCCCGATCATGGACGCCCCGGACATCGAGATGGCGTTCGACCTCGCGCCCCTCGCGGCGGCCGGCCTCGACCCGAAGCGCCTGCCCGAGCCCTCGGGCGGCGATACGGTCGCCTATGCGGTCGAGGACGGGACCTTCATGATCCACGCGGAGCTCGGGAACGAGGCCTTCCCGGCCGAGGCCGCGAAATCCATCGAGGCGACCTTCGCGGCCATACTCAAGACCCATCGAAGCGCTATCGGCTACCACGAGAAGCTCGACCACTACGGCATCAGGCTCGGGGGCGGGAACATGTTCGAATGGGCCAAGGACCTGTCGAAGAACGACAATGACATCGTCTTCGTCGTGGATCCCGCGCCCCTCGTCGCCGCGGGACTCGATCCGACCAAGCTCTCCGGGGGCTGGCTCTTCGCGAAGGTGGAGTCCAAGGACCGGGCCGGCAAGGCCGTTTTCGAGGACAAGCTCCTCAGGCCCTTCGACCTGAAGTGAAGCTCGTCCTGGTGGCCGACGACGAGGCCAAGATCGTCAAGCTCGTCTGCGCCTACCTCGAGGCGGCCGGCTTCGAGACCTCGCCCGCCTCCGACGGACGGGCCGCCCTCGAGGCGGCCCGCTCGCGGCCGCCGGACTGCGCGATCCTCGACATCGGCATGCCGGGCATGGACGGCCTCGACCTGGCCCGCGAGCTCCGCGGCCTGTACCCGGAGCTGCCGGTCATCTTCCTCACCGCGCGGAGCGAGGAGACCGACCGCGTCGTCGGCCTCGAGCTCGGGGCCGACGACTACGTCGTGAAGCCCTTCAGCCCCCGCGAGCTCGCCGCCCGCGTCAAGGCGGTGCTCCGGCGCTCCCGGCGCGGGGGGGAGGCCCGGCCCGGCGGGCGCGTCCTGAGCCAGGGCGGCCTCAGGCTCGACCTCGAGAAGCGAGCCGTCGCGGTGGACGGCGCGCCCAAGGAGCTGACCGCCGTCCAGTTCTCCATACTCTCGGTCCTCATGGCCGAGCCCGGCAGGGTCTTCGACCGCGCCTCCCTCCTCGAGGCCGCGATAGGCTCGCGTTTCGAGGGCTACGAGCGCACGATCGACGCCCATATCAAGAACATCCGCAGGGCCCTCGGCGACTCGGGCGAGGAGCCGCGCTTCATCGGCACGGTCCGCGGCGTGGGGTACAAGCTGATCGAGCGCGGCGATGAGGCTTAGGTCGAAGCTGATCCTCGTCTTGGCCGCGACCATCTCCCTCGGCTCGGCCGCCGTCTTCCTGATCGTCCGCGGGGCCGCGGAGGGCCTCCTGCGCTCCTTCGTCCTCGACGAGGACCGGGAGAAGGCGGAGCTCTACGCCGAGGCCGCCGCCAGCTACTACCGGAGCCGCGGGGGCTGGGCCGGCGCGCAGGAGTATCTCGCGGGGCGCGCCTCCCTCGGCGGCGAGACCCGCGTCACCCTGGTGAACCTCGAGGGCGTCGTCGTCGCCGACTCGGGGGGGGACTTCCTCGGCAGCCCCCATCCGCCGCGGCACGTCGCGAAGGGCCTGCCCGTCCTCGTGGACGGGGCGCGCGTCGGGACCATCATGGCCGGCTCCATGGTCGACTCCTCCCTCGGGGATCGGGGCGACCTCTTCCTCGCCTCCATAACGCGCGCCCTCCTCGTCGGGATAGCGGCTTCCTCCGCGGCCGCCTTGGTCCTGGGCGCCGTCTTCTCGGCGGCCCTTCTCCGACCCCTGCGGCGCCTCACCCGGGCCTTCGCGCGCGTGGCCGGCGGTGACCTCGCGGCGAGGGTGCCCGTCGAGGGGGACGAGGAGCTCGCCCTCCTCGCCGCCTCCTTCAACGGGATGACCGAGGAGCTCGCGGCCCTCGAGGAGGAGAAGCGGCGGGTCATCGCCGATTCGGCGCACGAGCTCCGCACGCCCGTGACCCTCATCCGCGGCACGGTGGAGGCGATGCTCGACGGGATCTACCCCCTCGACGAGGAGAACCTGCGCTCCGTCCACGAGGAGACCCTGCGGCTCTCGGCCCTCATCGACGCCCTGCGCGAGCTGCAGCTGATAGACTCGGGGAAGCTGCGGCTCGAGAAGGAGCCCCTCGATCCGGCCGAGCTGGCCGAATCGGCGGCCGCGGGATTCCGGGCCTCGGCCGAGCGACGGCGGGTCGCCCTCTCCCTGCGCTCGGCCCCGGACGCCCCGGCGCGGGTGGAAGCCGACCGCCTGCGGCTCACGGAGGTCCTCTACAACCTGCTCTCGAACGCGCTGCGCCACGTCTCCGAAGGCGGCTCGATAGAGCTCTCGCTGGCCCGGGGCCCCTCGGGCGGGCTGCGGCTCTCCGTCGAGGACTCGGGGCCCGGGGTCCCGCCCGGGGAGCGCGAGCGGATATTCGAGCGCTTCTACCGGCTCGACTCGTCCCGCTCGACGCGGGGAGGAGGAAGGGGGCTCGGGCTCGCGATCGCCCGGGAGATCGTCAGCGCCCACGGCGGGAGGCTCGCCTGCGCCCAGTCGGGGGCGCTCGGGGGGGCGGCCTTCATCGTGGACCTGCCGGCCCTCAACCCTTGATGTCGGCCAGCTTGAGGGGCTTGGGCTCGTAGTCCTCGCCCTCGGCCTGGCGGAGCTCCTCGAGGAGCTCCTTGCCCTTGCGGCTGAGCCGCTGCGGCACTTGGACCATGAGCTTGAGGTAGAGGTCGCCGCGGCTCCCGCCGTGGACCGGGACGCCCTCGCCCCGGATCCGGAGCATGCGGCCGTTCTGCGAGCCCGGGGGGATGGAGACCTTGATCTTCTTGCCCTCGATGGTCGTGAATCCGATCTCGCCGCCTAAGGCGGCCATGGCGATGCTCACGGGGAGGGCGCAGTAGAGGTCGGCGCCCTCGCGCTCGAAGTACTCGTGGCTCTTCACGTGGATGAAGACGTACAGGTCCCCGGGAGGCCCGCCGTTGGCGCCCATGTCGCCTTGGCCGGGGATCACGACGCGCTTGCCGTCCTCGACCCCGGCGGGGATGCCCACCTTGATCTTCTGGCGCTTCTTGGCGAGGCCGGAGCCGTTGCAGTCCCTGCAGGGCTTCTCGATGACGGCTCCCTCGCCGCGGCAGGCCGGGCAGGGCTGGGCGATGGAGAAGAAGCCCGAGGATCGCCTAACTTGTCCGGAGCCTTGGCAGGTGGGGCAGACGCGGCGGCCCGAGCCGTCGGCCGAGCCCGAGCCCGAGCAGGTCTTGCAGGCGTCGTTCTTCGAGTAGGCTATCTCGATGTCCGCGCCGAAGACGGCCTTCTCGAAGGGGAGCTCGAGGTCGTAGCGGAGGTTGGAGCCCCGCGACACGCCGCGCTCGCGCCCGCCCGAGCGGGAGCGGGAGCCGCCGAAGAAGGAGTCGAAGATATTGGAGAAGTCGCCGAAGCCGCCGAAGATGTCCTCGAAGTCCTTGAAGACCCCCGACATGTCCTGCGCCGAGCCCGGCCCGCCCATGCCCTCGACCCCGGCGAAGCCGAACTGGTCGTAGGCCTGGCGCTTCTGGTCGTCGCCGAGGACCTCGTAGGCCTCGGTGCCTTCCTTGAAGCGCTCCTCGGCCGCCTTGTCTCCGGGGTTCTTGTCGGGGTGGTTGGCTATCGCGAGGCGGCGGTAGGCCTTCTTGATCTCGTCCTTGGAGGCGCCCTTCTCGACGCCCAGGACCTCGTAATAGTCGCGCTTAGCCACGGTAGTCCTTCAATAGAAAACCACAGAGGCACAGAGGCACAGAGCCAAGAGGGAGATCTGAAGAAGAGAGGGAGAATATGCATGAAGACGAATCGAAGCGGAACCTACCCAGTTCCCTGCAACTCTCTCCATGCATGCTCTATCTCCTCTTCGCTCTTGCATTCCCTCTGTGTCTCTGTGCCTCTGTGGCTGCAATTCCTCTTTACTTCTTGTCCTCGTCGTCCACGACGCGGTAGTCGACGTCGTCGGCGGTGCCGCCCTGGGGCCCGGCCTGGCCCGCGGCGCCCGCGTCCCCGGCCGGGCCGCCGGCCTCGGCCTGCCCGCCCGCCGCGCCCTGCTGCTGGGGCCCGGCGGCCTTGTAGATCTCCTCGGCGAGCTTGTAGGAAGCCTGCTTGAGGGCCTCGATCTTCTGCTTGATGAGCTCGACGTCCTGGCCCTCCATGGCCTTCTTGAGCTCGGCCGCGGCGGCCTCGATGGCGGCCTTGTCCCCGGCGCCCACCTTGTCGCCGTAGTCCTTCAGGGACTTCTCGGTCTGGTAGACCAGGCCGTCGGCCTCGTTGCGCGCGTCGGCCCGCTCGCGCTCGCGCTTGTCCTCGGCGGCGTGGGCCTCGGCCTCCTTGACCATCTTGTCGATCTGGTCGTCGTTCAGGCCCGAGGAGGCCTCGATGCGGATCTTCTGCTCCTTGCCGGTGCCGAGGTCCTTGGCCGAGACGTGGACGATGCCGTTCGCGTCGATGTCGAAGGTGACCTCGATCTGGGGCACCCCGCGGGGGGCGGGAGGTATGCCGACAAGGTCGAAGCGGCCGAGGGTGCGGTTCTGGCCGGCCATCTCGCGCTCGCCCTGGAGGACGTGGATGGAGACGGCGGTCTGCCCGTCCGCGGCCGTGGAGAAGATCTGGCTCTTGCGGCAGGGGATGGTGGTGTTGCGGGTGATGAGGCGGGTGAAGACCCCGCCCAGGGTCTCGATGCCGAGGGAGAGGGGCGTGACGTCGAGGAGGAGGACGTCCTTCACCTCGCCGCCGAGGATGCCGCCCTGGATGGCCGCGCCCACGGCGACTGCCTCGTCGGGGTTGACGCCCTTCGAGGGCTCCTTGCCGAAGAGGTCGCGCACGATCTGCTGCACCTTGGGGATGCGCGTGGAGCCGCCGACGAGGATGACCTCGTCGACCTGGGCCGCCGTGAGGCCGGCGTCCTGGAGGGCCTTGACGCAGGGGGTCTTGGAGCGCTCGAGGAGGTCGTCGATCATGCGCTCGAAGGCCGAGCGGGTGAGGCTCTTCTGGAGGTGCTTCGGGCCGGAGGCGTCGGCGGTGATGAAGGGGAGGTTGATCTCGGTCTGCTGGACGTTCGAAAGCTCGATCTTGGCCTTCTCGGAGGCGTCCTTCAGGCGCTGCAGGGCCATCTTGTCCTTCGACAGGTCGATGCCCGACTCCTTCTTGAACTCGTCGACGAGCCACTGCATGATGCGGCGGTCGAAGTCGTCGCCTCCCAGGTGGGTGTCGCCGTTGGTGGACTTGACCTCGAAGACGCCCTCGCCGAGCTCGAGGATGGAGATATCGAAGGTGCCGCCGCCCAGGTCGTAGACGGCGATGGTCTTCTCCTTCTTCTGGTCCTTGTTGAAGCCGTAGGCGAGGCTGGCGGCCGTGGGCTCGTTGATGATGCGCTTGACCTCGAGGCCGGCGATCTTGCCCGCGTCCTTGGTGGCCTGGCGCTGGGAGTCGTTGAAGTAGGCCGGGACCGTGATGACGGCCTCGGTGACGCTCTCGCCGAGGTAGTCCTCGGCCGTCTTCTTCATCTTCTGGAGGATGAAGGCGGAGATCTCCTGGGGGCTGTACTGCTTGCCGCCCGCCTCGACGCGGACGTCCTGGCCGTTGTCGACGACCTTGTAGGGCACGAGCTTGGTCTCGTCCCCCACCTCGGAGAAGCGCCGTCCCATGAAGCGCTTGATGGAATAGACGGTGTTCTCGGGATTGGTGATCATCTGGTTCTTGGCCGGCTGGCCGACGACGCGCTCTCCCTTGGGCGTGAAGCCGACGATGGAAGCGGTCGTCCGCTGGCCCTCGGAGTTGGCGATGACGATGGGCTCCCCGCCCTCCATCACGGACACGCAGCTGTACGTCGTGCCGAGGTCGATCCCGATTATCCTACCCATATATCCGCTCCTTGTTCCTACGTTTCTCTCGTAAGGCCCGGGCGCCTCAGGCGCCCTCGCCCCCGGCCTTCGGTTCCGCGGCCGGCGCGGGCATCCGCACCCTGACCTTGGCCGTCCTGAGCACGCGGTCGTGGAGGCCGTAGCCCGCGGCGAACTCCTCCGCCACGACGGCCTCGTCGCCCTCGCCAGGCTGGCCCTGGACCACGGCTACCGCCTCGTGGCGCTGGGGGTCGAAGGGCTGCCCGACCGACTCGAAGCGCTTGAGGCCGTACTTGCCCTCGAGGACCTGGCCGAGCTGGCGGCGGATCAGCACGATCCCGTCGTGGAGGACCGCGTACTCCCGCGAGGCCTCGGAGCTGCCGATGGCCCGGTCGAAGTCGTCGAGGACGGGCACGAGGTCTCCGAGGAGGCCCGACAGGGCGTAGCGCTGCCCATCTTCCTTCTCCCGCGCCATGCGCTTGCGGAAATTCACGTCGTCGGCGAGCTTGCGGAGGTACTTGTCGTTGACGGCGGAAAGCTCTTCCCTGACGGCGGCCAGCTCGGCCTCGAGCCGGGCCGCGCGAAGCGCCGCGTCCTCGGGCGCGGCCCCGGCCTTCCCCGCGCTCTGGTCGGGCTTGGGCTCCGCGGGCGGAACCTGGGAAGCCGTGGTCGCGGCGGCTTGTTCAGTAGAAGCGGCTTCGGGGACGGCTCCCTGTCCGTCTTTCCCCTGCTCGCGGTGCTTGCTCGACATCGTTCCACCTGGTAGCGCGGCTCCCGGAAGCGGAAACCGCTTGAAGTATCCATAAAGTAATAAGTTTACCTAAACCGAGTCAACACGATTCCGCCTTTGCGCCTCCCTTCGGCGGCGATATCGTGGTATCATCGACGAGTTGGGCACGGTTTTTGCTGTCGCGACTAGGGGAGCTGTTGCGCTCCCCATGCTTGACTTCAGCGGCACCCGGCTTAAATTTGAGGTACCAGTCTCGTGGAGGTTCGGTTGCAGTTCCAGAAGCCCGCGCTCGTCGCGGAACAACGCCAGAAGCTCAGCCCTCAGATGATCCAATCCATCAAGCTCATGGCCTTGCCGCTTCAGGAGCTCAAGGAGCAGATCCAGGAGGAGATCGAGGCGAACCCCGCCCTCGAGGTGGTATCGGACGACACGACCGTCTCCCTCGAGACCCTCCCCGAGGCCCCGGAGGGCCGGGAGAGCGAGGACGCCGAGGTCTTCGAGAACAGCTCCGATCCGGGCTTCGCCTCCCGCTCGGGCTCGGCCGACGACTCCAAGCGCATGTTCATCGAGGGCTCGATCGCCAGGCCGGAAACCCTCCAGGAGCACCTGCTCTGGCAGCTCAGGCTCCAGCCCATCGACGAGGAGCTGCGCGAGCTGGCCGAGTCCCTCATCCAGAACCTCGACGACGACGGCTTCCACAAGGAAGAGCCCCTGACGCTCCGCTCGGGCAGGCCGGAGCCCCTCGTACGCTCCGCGATGGAGCTGATCCGCGGCTTCGAGCCGGTCGGGACCTGCGTCGCGGACTACCGCGAGAGCCTCCTCGTCCAGGCCATGCTCGACGACGAGGCCCCGGAGGCCGCCCTGGAGATCCTCCGCGACCACGTCGACCTCCTCGAGCGGGGCAAGCACGCGGATATACAGAAGCGCCTGAAGCTCTCCGAGGCCGAGCTCCAGGAGGCCCTGGCCTTCATCAAGCGCCTCGCCCCCTTCCCCGGCCGCGCCTACTCTACCGAGGAGCCCCGCTACGTGGTCCCCGACGTCCTGGTCAAGCTCAAGGACGGGGACTTCGTGATCGTGCTCAACGACGAGGAGATCCCCGTCCTCGGCATCGATCCCTTCTTCGACAGCCTCGCCGCGGGGGGCGCCCGAGGCGCGGCCGAGCGCAAGCGCCCGGGCGGGAGGGCCGAGGGCGAGCGGGCGACGAGCGCCTACGCCCGCGACAGCATCAAGCGGGCGAAGTTCTTCATCCGGAGCATCCACCAGCGGAACCAGACCCTCCTCAAGGTGGCCCGCGCGGTCGTGGAGTTCCAGCGCGCCTTCTTCGCCGAGGGCCCCAAGCGCCTCGCGCCCCTCACCCTCAAGGACGTGGCCGACGAGGTGGGCGTCCACGAGACCACGGTTTCGCGCATCGCGAACCGCAAGTACGTCCAGACCGACTTCGGGCTCTTCGAGCTCCGCTACTTCTTCACGAATTCGATCTCGGGCGCCGGATCGCAGGGCTCGAGCTACTCCAAGGAGGGCGTGAAGCAGGTCATCAAGGAGATCATCCAGTCCGAGGAGGCGGTCCTCTCCGACCGCGACATCGTCGAGGAGCTCGCCCGCAGGGGCATCAAGCTGGCCCGCCGCACGGTGGCCAAGTACCGCGGCGAGCTCGACCTCGACTCCTCCTTCGGGCGCAAGCGGGTCTAGGGGAATAGCCGGGCGCCCCGAGGGCCCGGAGGTTTTCTAAGGAGGTGCGCATGACCGTCGATGTCCGTTCCGTGCATTTCGAGCTGGGTCAGAAGAGCAGGGACTACCTGGACACGAAACTCGAGCGGATCGGGTACGCGAAGGACATGATCGTCGATCTCATCTTCGTCATCACGAAGGAGAAGGATTTCAATTTCGAGGCCACCGCCAACTTCCGCTGGGGCGTGCAGGCCCACGTCGAGGAGCGGGATTTCGACGTCACCGCCGGCATCGACAAGCTCATGGACAAGCTCGAGCTGAAGATCTCCAAGGAGAAGGAGAAGGTCCAGGAGAAGAAGTAAGCCCCGCGGGCCGCCGAATAAATGATGTACGGCCCGCCCGCTTGATCGCCAGAGCGGGATGGGACGCAGAGGGGAACGGGGGTCGACTATCCGCAGCGCATCGGGCCGAGGGGAGCGAGGACTGTCGACCCTCGTTCCCCTCGATGCTGGGACCCATCCCTAGATCTGGCATTAGCGGGCGGGATGCGCATCCATATGTCATTGCCCTATCTCGCCCCGCGTAGTATGCTGAGGCCGTGCGGAACGCCGAGAAGAAGTTCACCGTCCTCGACCTCCTCGACCTCGACCTCAAGGAGCAGAACGCCCTCAACCTCCGCTGCATCGGCGGGCGCAAGGGCCTCGCCCGGGAGGTCACCACCCCCGACCTCAACCGGCCGGGGCTCGCCCTGTCGGGCTTCTACGAGTCCTTCGCCTGGCAGCGGCTCCAGATCTTCGGCCGGGGCGAGAACGCCTACCTCAAGACCCTCGCGGAGGCCGGCCGCGTCGAGGCCCTGGTAAAGATGTTCGAGTACCCGATGCCCTGCTGCATCTTCACCCACAACCTCGCCCCCGCGAAGGCCTTCTTCGACGCGGCCGAGGCCGCCGACTGCCCCATCCTCCAGACCGACCTGGCCTCGAGCGAGTTCTCCAGCCGCGTCATCCGCGTCCTCTCGGACATCTTCGCCCCCCAGACCACGATCCACGGGGTCCTCGTGGAGGTCTACGGCATCGGGATCCTCCTCACCGGCGACTCCGGCGTCGGCAAGAGCGAGACGGCCCTCGAGCTCGTGGAGCGCGGCCACCGCCTCGTGGCGGACGACGTCGTGGACATCCGCTGCGTCAACGGCTCCATCCTCATGGGCCAGGGGGCCAACAAGGTCATCGGCCACCACATGGAGATCCGCGGCCTGGGCATCATCAACGTGACCCACCTCTTCGGCGTGGGCGCCATCCGCGACAAGAAGCAGATCCAGCTCGTCTGCGGCCTGGAGGAGTGGGACGCGAACAAGATATACGACCGCGTCGGCACCGACGAGCTGACGACCGAGATCCTCGGCGTCCGGGTCGCCAAGCTCGAGATCCCGGTCAAGCCGGGGCGGAACATCCCGATCATCATCGAGACGGCGGCGATGAACGAGCGCCTGAAGAAGATGGGCTACCACTCGGCCCAGGAATTCAACCAGAACGTCCTGCGCTGGCTCGAGAGCGAGAACGCGCGCGCCCTGTACTTCAACAGGGACGATTATCTCTGATCCTTAACCAAGGAAGAGCGATGACCGAAGTGATGGTGAGCATCCAGAACCGGGCCGGGATCCACGCCCGCCCCGCGGCGCTGATCGTGCAGACGGCGAGCAAGTTCGCCTCCAAGATCTGGCTCGAGAAGGGCTCGGACCGGATCAACGCCAAGTCCATCATGGGCATCATCACCCTCGGCGCGAGCTACGGCACGCCCATCAGGATCATCGCCGACGGCGCCGACGAGGAGGCAGCCGCCGCGGCCGTCCAGGCCCTCTTCGACTCCCGCTTCGAAGAGGACTAGCCCGGCTTCCCCATGGCGGGACTCGCCGCGCCCCGAGGCAGGATACTCCCCGAGCTCCTCTCCGTCCTCGCCGTCTACGCCCTCCTCGCCGTCGGCGGCTTCGTCCTCGCCTCCCAGGTCCTCGCCGGCGCTCCCGCCTTCCCGGACCTCGAGGAGGGCATGCCCGCCCTCCTCCTGGCCATCCTCCCCCTCAGCCTGGCGGCCATCTTCGCGGCCAGGGCCTGGCGGCTCGTCGCCGACCTCCGGGCCCGGCGCTACGGGGCCCGGCTCCGCGCCCGGCTCTCGGGCCTCTTCCTCCTCGCCATGGCCGCGGCCTCCCTCCCCCAGGGGCTCTTCCTCCTCCGCCTGGCCCGCTACGCCCAGTCCGCGGCCTCCGCGGCCGAGGCCCGCGAGGCCCTCGCCTCGGGCCAGGCCCTCGCCCTCGCCTGGTACGACGAGGAGCTCGGCCGCGTCGGCCTCGCCGCGGCCTCCCTCCCCGGCCTGCCCCCGCGGGCCCGGGTCAACGGACCCTCGGGCGTCCTCGAGGAGCTCAGGCGGCGCGATCCGCGCATGGCCGCCGTGGAGCTCTTCCGCGAGGGCGAGAGCGTCGGCTTCGCCGGAGACGAGGCCTCGCGCCTCGCCTCGCCGCCCGAGCCGCCCGGCCCGGAGTCCCCGGGCCACGCCCTCCCCTCGAGCGCGGGGCCGGGGAGGATCCTCCTCCGCTACGCGGCGCGCTGGGACCCGGCCGGCCTCGGCGGCTTCACCGTCCTCAGCCTAGCCCTGCCCGAGGGCCTCGAGTCCTCGGCCGCCCTCCTGGGCAGGGCCTCGCGCGAGGCCCAGGCCATGGGGCCCTTCTCCGAGCGCTGGTCCGCCCTCCTCGCCGCGGTCTACGGGGCCTTCGTCCTCCCCCTCCTCCTCCTCTCCTCGATCCTCGCCCTCTCGGCCGCGGACCTCGTGGCCGAGCCCCTCTCGAGCCTCGAGGCCGCGACCCACCGCGTCGCGGCGGGGGACTACGGCGTGCGGCTCCTCGTCAAGCCGGGCGACGAGACCGGCAGGCTCGTCGCCTCCTTCAACCGCATGCTCTCGGAGATCGAGCGCTACCGCGCGGGCGAGCTGCGCCAGGAGAAGATCGACGCCTGGCAGGACATCGCGCAGCGCCTCGCCCACGAGCTCAAGAACCCGCTCACGCCCATCCGCCTCGCCGCCGAGCGGGTGCTCAAGCGCTGGAGGGAGGATCCCGCCCAGGCCGGGTCCATCGTCGAGGGCTCGATGCTCGCCATCGTCAAGGAGGTCGAGGGCATGGACGCCCTGCTCACGGACTTCCGCGCCTTCGCCTCCCTGCCCGAGCCCGAGCGCGACTGGGCGGAGCTGCGCGGCCTCGTCGAGGAGGCCGTCGCCCTCTACGCCGCCTCCTACCCGGGGGTCCGCTTCGAGCTGGGCTCCCTCCCGGCCGGCGTGAAGCTCCGCGTCGACCACGCCGCCATGAAGCGGGCCCTCGGCAACCTCCTGTCGAACGCGGTCGACGCGATGGGCGGCGAGGGGAGGGTGGAGATCGGGGCCGACCTTGTTAAGGCGGCCGATTCCCGGTATTGTAGGTTGCGGTTGAGAGATACGGGCAGGGGCATCCCGGCCGAGCTCCGCGACAAGGTCTTCGAGCCCTATTTCACCACGAAGAGCGCGGGGACCGGCCTCGGGCTCTCGATAGTCGAGCGGATCGTTGCGGACCAGGGCGGGTCGGTCCGCTTCGAGTCGGAGGAGGGGATCGGCACGACCTTCTTCCTGGACCTGCCGATGGACCGATAGCGAGGGACGATGCCTAGCATTCTCGTGATCGACGACGAGCCCGGTATCCGCTCGACGGTGCGGGATATCCTCGAGGACGAGGGGCACCGGGTGCTCCTGGCCGAGGACGCCGTCGTGGGCCTCGAGCTCCTCGAGGCCGAGCGCCCGGACCTCGTCGTGCTCGACGTGTGGCTGCCGCGGATGGGCGGGCTCGAGGCCCTGGCCGAGCTCCGCGCGCGCAGGCCCGAGCTCGAGGTCCTCGTCGTCTCCGGCCACGCGACCATCGACATGGCCGTGCGGGCCCTCAAGCTCGGCGCCTTCGACTTCATCGAGAAGCCCCTGTCCATGGACCGCATCCTCACCGCGGTGCGCAACGCCCTCGAGATGGGCTCGCTCAAGCGGGAGAACCGCGACCTGCGCCGCGCGGCGTCCCGCCCCGCGGAGGCCGAGCCCCTCGTCGGCTCCTCCCGCGCCATGGAGGAGCTCCGGGCCCTCGCCGCCCAGGCCGCGGCGAGCGACGCGCGCATCCTCATCAGCGGCGAGAACGGCACGGGCAAGGGCGTCCTCGCCAAGGGCATCCACCTGGCCTCCAAGCGGGCCGGCGGCCCCTTCGTCGAGGTGAACTGCGCCGCGATCCCCGACACGCTCGTCGAGAGCGAGCTCTTCGGCCACGAGAAGGGGGCCTTCACCGACGCGGTGGCCCGGCGCGCCGGCCGCTTCGAGGCGGCCGACGGGGGGACCCTCTTCCTCGACGAGGTCGCCGACCTCTCGCTCGCCGCCCAGGCCAAGGTCCTGCGCGCCCTCCAGGAGATGCGCTTCGAGCGGCTCGGGGGCGAGAGGACGATCTCGGTCGACGTCCGCGTCATAGCGGCCTCGAACAAGGACATGCGCGAGGAGGTGGCCGCCGGCCGCTTCCGCGAGGACCTCTACTTCCGCCTCGCCGTCGTGCCGATCCGCATGCCCTCCCTCCGCGAGCGGGCCGAGGACGTGCCCGAGCTCTGCCGCCACTTCCTCGCCGCGGCGGCCAGGGCGGGCGGCCCGGAGCGGGAGATCTCGCCCGAGGGCCTCGCGCTCCTCGCCTCGCGGCCCTGGCCCGGCAACGTCCGCGAGCTCGCCAACTTCCTCGAGCGGCTCTCGGTGATGAGCGACGAGCGCCTCGTCTCCGCCGCCACGGTCGAGCGGGTCCTCGGCGAGGGCCCGCCCCGGCGGCCCGAGCCCCTCCTGCCCGAGCGCTACGGCTCCCTTCCCCTCGCCGAGGCCAAGGAGCTCTTCGAGCGGGACTACCTTGTGCAAAAGCTCCGGGAGTGCGATCATAGCGTAGCGAAGGCCGCCCAGGCCGCGGGCATACACCCGAGCGGCCTGCACGCGAAGATCAAGAAGCTGGAGATCGACCCCCACCGATGAAGACGCTGACGAGCCGGCAGAAGGAAGTTCTCGACTTCATCGCCTCGTACCACGGGGAGCACGCCTACCCGCCCACGATCCGCGAGATCGCCGAGAGCTTCTCCATCTCGGTCAAGGGCGCCTACGACCACGTGAAGGCCCTCGAGAAGAAGGGCAACCTCCGCCTGGGCGAGAACCGCTCCCGGGCCATCGAGCTCATCGGCCGCGACCGTCCCGAGCGCTCCGTGGTGGAGCTCCCCCTCCTCGGCGCCGTCGCCGCCGGCAAGCCCATCTTCGCCGACGAGAACTTCGCGGGCACGGTCCGCGTGCCGGCCGACATCGTCAAGGCCCTCTCCTGCTTCGCCCTCTCCGTGCGCGGCGACAGCATGAAGGACGCCGGCATCTTCCACGGCGACATCGCGGTGATCGAGCAGCGGCAGACCGCCGACAACGGGGAGATCGTCGTGGCCATGATCGACGACGCCGTGACCCTGAAGCGCTTCTACCGAGAGAACAACCGGGTCAAGCTCGTCGCCGAGAACCCCGCCTACGCCCCCATCTACACGCAGGACGTGAAGATCCTCGGCCGCCTCCGCGGCCTCATCCGCAAGTACTGACGAAGGCCGCCCGATGAGACTGGAGAGCGCCTACCTCCTCGCCGGCCCCGAGGCCGGCAAGCGGGCGGCCTTCGTGGACGAGCTCCGCGCGGCGGTCAAGGCCGCCGACGGGGCCGCCGCCGAGGAGCACCGGCTCTACGCCTACGAGTCCGGCGTGGGCGAGCTCCTGGCCCTCCTGCGCAACGGCTCCCTCTTCGCGAGCCGCCGCCTCGTCGAGTACCGCTTCGCCGAGCTCGTGAAGGGCAAGGAGGACCTGGGAGAGCTCGCCGCCTACCTCGCCTCGCCCGCCCCCGACGCCATCCTCCTCCTCGAGACCGACCAGTTCTACGTCGAGAAGGCCCTCGAGGAGGCGGTGGGCAAGGCCCGCAAGCAGACCTTCTTCGAGATGTTCGAGAGCGAGAAGCCGCGCTGGGTCGAGCGCCGCCTCCGCGCCCTCGGCCTCGAGCCCGAGGACTCGGGCGTCGAGGCCCTCCTCGAGCTCGTCGAGAACGAGAGCTCCGCCCTCGACGCGGCCTGCTCGCGGCTGGCCCTGGTCCTCCCGCGCGGCGCCTCCGTCGGCGAGGCCGAGGTCGAGGCGGCGATAGCCCGGAACCGGCAGGAGGACGCCTTCTCCCTCTTCGACCGCCTGGCGACGGGGGAGCTCGAGGAGGCCCTCGAGACCCTGGACGCCGTGCTGAGCGACCGCCGCGGCGACGCGGTCCAGGTGATCTCCGCCCTCACCTGGAGCTTCCGCCGCCTGGTCAAGCTCCACCTCCTCCTCGAGTCGGGCGAGAGCTTCGAGGCCGCCTGCATGAAGCACCAGCTCCGGAGCAAGGCGGCCCAGCGCCAGAACGGCGCCGCCCTGAAGCGCTACTCCCGGGCGGAATGCGAGCGGATCGTGCGGCTCGCCTCCGACTTCGACGCCCGCTCCCGCTCCCTGGGCTCGGCCTACGAGCGGACCCTCCTCCAGCTCCTCGCCTACGGCATCCTCGTCAAGAAAGGCCGCCTCGAGGCGGCCCCTCCCGCCGCCTCGCCCCTCGATTGAGGGCCCGGGGCCGGATCGGCGCCGGGATTCTTCCCCGAAGCGCCGAAAGCCTGCTATACTGACGGACGATATCCAAAACGTCGTTTCGGCCCGTCCGGGCCGAGGGGCCTAGGCGGCCCGCAACAACGAAGGCGGCGGCCGCGGGGCCGCCGCTTGGGAGCGCAGCATGGATATCGGATACGGAGACGAACCCGCGGGGGAGCGAGACTTCGGGGCGGAGCTGCTCGAGGCGCCCGGATGCGCCGAGGAGAAGCTCGACGCGGCCCTCCGACTCCTCGCGGTCGCCAGCCGCCACTTCGAGCTCTCGCCCGATCCCTCCTTCGTCGCCGATTCCTCCCTCCGGATCCTCCACTGCAACGCGGCCTTCCTCCGCCTCGCCGGGCGCGACGCGGGCCCCGGCAGCCGGCTCGGGGCCCTCTATGCCGGCCAGGAGGGCGAGGCCTTCGCGGCGAGGCTCCGCGCCTGCCTCGAGGCGAGCGGCTTCTGGGAGGGCGAGACCCCGCGGCGCTGCTCGGGGGGGACGGCGGGCCCGGAGCGCCTGACCCTCGCCGCGGTGCGCGGCCCGGCGGCCGCGCCCTACGTCGGCATCATCCGCGACATCAGCGAGCTCAGGCGGGCCGAGGCCCGCCTCGCCTACACCGAGAACCACGACGTCCTGACGGGCCTGCCCAACCGCGCCCAGTACCTCGCGGCGGTCGACGACCTGATCGCGGCGCGCCGCCCTGATCCCCTCGCCGCCTGCCCGGACGGACGCGAAGGCCCCGGCGAGGCGAGCTCCATCGCCGCCTGCCTCCTCGACCTGGACGGCTTCAAGCGCTTCAACAACGACGAGAGCCGCGAGGTCGGCGACGACATCCTGCGCGCCGTCGCCGGCCGGCTCGCTGAATCGGTGCGGCAGGCCGATTGCCTGGGGCGCACGGGGGGAGACGAGTTCTCCCTCGCCTTCGCCCTCGAGGGAGGGGTCTCTCCCGGCGAGATAGCCGAGCGGGTCCTCTCCGTCTTCGACGAGCCCTTCCGCGTGCGCGGCAGGCTCTACCACCTCCGGGCCTCCATGGGGGTCGCGCTCTGGCCCGAGCACGGCTCGGGGGCCTCGGCCCTGGCCGCGGCGGCGGACCTCGCCCTCCAGTCGCGGAAGGCCCACGGCAAGCGCAAGTACCAGGTCTACCGCAAGGACCTCGAGGCCGGCCTCGTGGGCTCCGCCTCCCTCGAGGGGGAGCTCAGGCAGGCCATCTCCGCGGGGCTCATCGCGGTCCACTACCAGCCGATCCTCAGGCTCGCGGACGGGCGCATTGCAGGCGTCGAGGCCCTGGCCCGCTGGCCCCGGCCCGAGGGCCTCGTGCCTCCCTCGCGCTTCATCCCCCTCGCCGAGGAGGCGGGCCTCATCTCGGAGCTCGGCGAGCGCGTCCTCGTCGAAGCCTGCTCCTGGCGCGCCCGCCTCGAGCTCCCCGAAGCGCGGCCCTTCTACGTCGCCGTCAACTGCTCGGCCCGCCAGCTCCAGGAGCCGGGCTTCCCCTCCCTGGCGGCGCGGCGGATAGCCGAGCTCGGCCTCGCCCCCGGCCAGGTGGTCATCGAGATCACCGAGAGCTGCCTCCTCGGGGACCTCGCCTCGGCGCGGACGATGATCGAGGAGCTGCGGCGGACCGGGGCGCGGATCTACATCGACGACTTCGGCGTCGGCTTCGCCTCCCTGTCCTACCTCAAGGAGCTTCCCGTGGACGGGGTCAAGATCGACCGGAGCTTCGTGGCCGAGCTCGAGTCGGACCCCCATAGCCGCGGCATCGTCGAGGCCGTCGCCTTCCTCGCCCGCGAGCTGGGGATCCAGACCGTCGCCGAGGGCGTGGAGACCGAGGGCCAGCTCGCCGCGATACGCGAGATCGGCTGCGACTACGCCCAGGGCTTCCTCGTGAGCCGGGCCCTGCCGGCCGGGGAGATCGAGCGCTTCGTGGCAGGGGAGGGCCGCCGAGCTCCTTCCTGGTAGCGCGATCCGCCGTTGACGGCTCCCCGGGCCGCGTCTATCATGGCTCATCAATCCGCATCCAGGTCACAGGAGGATCGTATGGCACGCAAGGCGGCGCTCGCGATACTGATGATAGCCCTGGCCCTCGGCGCCTTCTCGCAGGACAAGGCGGGCTGGCCCGACCAGCTCAAGTTCCTCGCCGGCCCTCCCGGCGGCAACTGGTTCGCCCTCGGCACGGCCCTCTCCGAGATGTGGAGCAAGAACGTCCTCCAGACCACCTCCTCCACCGGCGGCGGCGTCGCGAACATCCTCAACGTCGACATGCGGAAGGCCGACTTCGGCTTCTCGGTCACCTCCCTCGTCGGCGCGGCCCTCGCCTCCGAGGAGGACTTCGCCGGCAAGTCCGTGAAGAACACGGCCGTCCTCGCGAACCTCTACACCCAATACACCTACTTCATCATGCGCAAGGACTTCGCGAAGAAGCACGGGATCAAGAGCGTCGACGACATGATCGCCAAGGACATCCCCGTCCGCTTCGCCACCCTCAAGCCGGGCACCGCCTCGGAGTTCGTCATCAAGGCCCTCTTCAAGAAGGGCTACGGCGTGGACTACGAGGCCCTCAAGAAGAAGAAGTGGAGCTTCGAGTTCACCTCCTACGACGGCGGCGCCGACCTCCTCGCCGACAACCATCTCGACTGCTTCGCCTTCTCGATCGGCAAGGTCGCGAGCACGGTGATGAACATCGAGAGCACCACGCCCGTCGTCATCCTGCCCACCGGCCAGAAGGCCCTCGACGCCCTCGCCAAGGCCTACGGCACCACGACCTTCGCCATCGAGCCGGGCATCTACAAGAGTGTGACGAGCCCGGTCAAGTGCGTCGGCGACTACACCTGCATCGTCGTCCGCAAGGACCTCCCCGAGAGCCTCGCCTTCGAGCTCAACAAGGCGATGTGGGCCAACAAGCCCGGCCTCGCCCTCGCCGTCAAGGACGTCGACGAGCTCAATCCCAAGGAAGCCCTCCCCGCCGAGCTGCCCGCGCACCCCGGCTCCGCCCGCTTCTGGAAGACCGCGAAGTAAGGCCCTCGCCCCGCGCGGCCGCCCTCCGGGGCGGCCGCCGCATTCCCCCCCCAAAGCGCCGGCCGGGAGCCGGAAGGCGGAGACTACGATGAGAAAGCTCGAGGGCGCGGCGAGGAAGGCGATGTACCTCTACATCGTCCTCGTCGGCCTCTTTCATATCTACACCTCGGTGTTCGGCAATTTCGAGGCCTACCTGCAGCGGGCCCTCCACATCTCCATGGTCCTGCCCCTGGCCTTCGTCTACTGGCCGGCGAGCAGGAAGCGCGCGGGCGAGGCCGCGGTGCCGATCTGCGATTGGATCCTGGCGGCCCTCGCCTTCGCGCCCGGCGGCTACGTCGCCCTCAACTACGAGGGGATCACGCAGCGCATCGTCCAGATCGACCCGGTCACGACGACCCAGCTCGTCCTCGGCGTCCTCCTCCTCGTCCTCCTCCTCGAGGGCGGGCGCCGCGTCGTGGGCCTGCCCCTCACCATCATCGCGGCCGCCTTCGTGGCCTACATGGGCTTCGGCGAGCTCATGCCCGGCATCTTCAGGGGCATCTCCTTCAGATTCCCCGAGATCGTCGAGCAGGTCTTCCTCACGGACGAGGGCATCTTCGGCTCGCCCCTGGGCGTGTCGGCCACCTACGTCATGGTCTTCCTGATCTTCGGCGGCTTCCTCGAGAAGAGCGGCGTGGGCGCCTACTTCATGGACCTGGCCCAGGCTCTCACCGGCACCCAGCCCGGGGGGCCCGCCCAGATCGCGGTGACCTCCTCCTGCCTCTTCGGCTCCATCTCGGGCTCCGCGGTCGCCAACGTCTACGGCACCGGCACCTTCACCATCCCCCTGATGAAGCGCCTGGGCTACGCCCCCCACTTCGCCGGGGCCGTGGAGGCCGTCGCCTCCACCGGGGGGCAGATCATGCCGCCGATCATGGGGGCGGGGGCCTTCCTCATGGCCTCCTTCCTCGGCCTTCCCTACAAAGCCGTCATGATCGCGGCCATCTTCCCCGCCCTGCTCTACTACGGCGCGGTCTTCCTCATGGTCCGGCTCGAGGCCCTCAAGAAGGGCCTGCGCGGCCTGCCCCGCGAGGAGCTGCCCTCGCCCAAGTCGGTGGCAAAGAAACTCTACATGATCATCCCCATCGCGGGCATCGTGTACTTCCTCATGTCGGGCATGACCCCGATGAGGGCGGCCATCTTCGGCACCGTCCTCACCTGGCTCGTCGCCTTCTTCAATCCCAAGACGGAGGATCCGCGCAGGCGCAGGCTCTCCTACGCCGCGGGCTCGGCCGTCTCGATCCTCTGCCTCGCGCTCTTCTTCCTGCCCGAGGGCGCGGCCGACTTCCTCAACTCCAAGCCCGGCCTCTGGCTCTGCGTCGCGGCCTTCGCCGGCGCCACCTTCCTCAACGCGGGCATGGGCCCGCGCGACACGGTCGACGCGATCCACGAGGGCGCGAAGGGCATACCCCTCATCGCCATAGCCTGCGCGACGGCGGGCATCGTCCTCGGGGCCGTGGCCCTCACCGGCATCGGGGGAAAGCTCGTCGGCTTCGTCCTCTCCTTCGCCGGCTCCGCCCCCTTCCTCGGCCTGATGTTCGTGATGGTCATCACGATCATCCTGGGCATGGGCCTGCCCACCACGGGGGCATACATCCTGGCCGCGGCCCTCGGCGCGCCCATCCTCGTGAAGATGGGCATCGCGCCGCTGGCGGCCCACATGTTCGTCTTCTACTTCGCCGTCATCTCGAACATCACGCCCCCGGTCGCCCTCGCCGCCTTCGCCGCGAGCTCCATCTCGGGCGCGCCGCCGAACAAAGTCGGCTGGACCGCGTGCCGCCTGGGCTTCCTCGCCTTCGTGGTGCCCTTCGCCTTCTGCTACGACCCGGGCATCCTCCTGGCGGGCGGCCTCTCGGCCAATCTCTGGGCAATCGCCTCGGGCGTCATCGCCCTCTTCGCCTTCGGCTACTTCTGGATCGGCTACATCACCCGCCCCATCCCGATCTGGCTGCGCGCGATCCTCCTGGCCGCGGGCGTCGCGGCCCTCACGCCCTTCGACCTCGCCGTGGCGGCGGCCGGCCTCCTCGTCGCGGCGGCCTTCCTCTACTCGAGGCTCGGCGGGGCGGCCGCGGCGGCGAAGGCCTAGCGGGCGAGGACGAGGGACTCGCAGGGCCTGAGCTCGAGCTCCCCGGCCGCGAGTTCGTCGCCCGGGACCCGGGGGCCGCTCCCGCCCCTGGCGGGGGCGCTCCCGAGGAGGACCCTGCAGGCCGAGCCGAGCTCGACCCGCCGCGGCACCGAGGCGAAATTCAGGAGGACGAGGACCCGCTCGGCCCCCGCGGCCCGCTCGTAGGCGAGGACCTCCTCGTGGAGGCCCTGGAAGGCGATCGAGCCCTCCCGCAGGGCGGCGCTCCCCCGCCGGAGCGCGATGAGGGCCTTGTACCAGGACAGGAGGGAGCCGGGCTCGGCGGCCTGGACGGCGACGTTGCGCGAAACGTAGTCGGGGTTCACCGGGAGCCAGGGCTCGGCCGGGGCGGCGGAGAAGCCCGCGTTGGGCGAGGCGTCCCACTGCATCGGCGTGCGCTCTGGGTCGCGGCCGAGGAAGCCCAGGGGCCAGGTGTTGACGCCCAGGGGATCGCGGAGGGCCTTCCGCGGCAGGCGGCGGCAGCTCATGCCGAGCTCCTCGCCGTAGTAGATGAAGGGCGTGCCGCGCAAGGTGAGGAGCATGGCAGCGGCCACGCGGGCCCGGCCCTCGGTGACCCGCGGGTCCCTCGAGCGGTAGCGGAAGATCGCGCGGGGCTGGTCGTGGTTCGAGAGGGTGAAGTTCGGCCAGGCCCCCGCGGGGAGGAGGGCGTACCAGCGCTCGGCCGACTCGCGGAAGCTCCGCGCCTCCCACTTCTTCTGGAAGAGGAAGTCGAAGTTGAAGGCCATGTGGAGCTCGTCGTTCCGCTCGCCGTGGCAGGAGGCGGCGAGGACCGGGTCCTGGCCGTGGGTCTCGCCGATGAGGACCCGCTCGCCGGCCGCGTCCGCCAGCTTCCGCATCTCCTTGAAGATGCCGTGGACCTCGGGGCGGTTGCGGTCGTAGATGTGGCGCTGGAAAAGGTTGGGCGAGGCGTTGAGCATGAAGGGATTCGAGCGGAGCTCGGCGTCCTTGATGTACCCGGTCGCCACGTCGAGGCGGAAGCCGTCGACCCCGCGCTCGAGCCAGAAGCGCATCTCGGCGTAGATCGCCTCGCGGAGCTCGGGGTTGCGCCAGTCGAACTCGGGCTGGTGCCGGGTGAAGGTGCCGAGGTAGCGCTCCCCCGTCGCGGGGTTGGGGTGCCAGGCCGTGCCGAGCTCGAAGACGGCCTTCCAGTTGTTAGGCGGGCGCCCGGTCTCGGGCGCCCAGAGGTACCAGCCGTGCTTGGGCGAGAGCCTCGAGGCGCGGGCCTCGACGAACCAGGGATGCTCGTCGGAGGAGTGGTTCACCACCATGTCGAGGACGATCCTGATGCCCCGGCGCCTGGCCTCCGCCGCGAGGCGGTCGAAGTCGGCCAGCGAGCCGAACATCGGGTCCACGCCCCGGTAGTCGGAGATGTCGTAGCCGAAGTCCTTCATCGGGCTCGCGAAGAAGGGCGAGATCCACAGGGCGTCGACGCCCAGCTCCGAGAGATAGCCGAGCTTGCCGGCTATGCCGGCGAGGTCCCCGATCCCGTCGCCGTTCGCGTCGGCGAAGCTGCGCGGATAGACCTGATAGAAGACCGCGTCCTCCCACCACTGTCGCATAGCCGAACCCCTTTTTCAGTCGGCCGCGCAGGAGCGGTCCCGGCCGCCCTGCTTGGCGTAGTAGAGCGCCCGGTCGGCGCGGTCGATCAGGGACTTGCCCGAGAGGTCCCGCGCCGGGTCGTACTCCGCGACGCCGAGCGAGATCGTGACCGAGAGGCAGCGGCCCTCGTACTCGGTGGCCGTCCCGGCGACGCCCGCGCGCACGCGCTCCGCCACGGCCATGGCCTCGGCCAGGCCGGTCCCGGGCAGGAGGAGGCAGAACTCCTCGCCCCCGTAGCGGGCAGCCAGGTCGATGGAGCGCACGCTCTCCTGGACCACCTTCGCCACCTGCCTGAGCACGGCGTCCCCGCAGCTGTGGCCGTAGCAGTCGTTGAACCTCTTGAAGAAGTCGATGTCCATCATGACCACCGACAGGGGCTCGCCGCTAGATGCGGCCTGGCCCATGCGCTCGAGCAGCATGGTGTAGAAGTAGTGCTTCATCTTGAGCTTCGTCATCATGTCGGTCGTGGTCATCTCGAAGAGGAAGGCGTTGTCGATGGCGATGGCGGCGAAGGCGGCGATGGTGAGCACGTAGTCCCGCTCCTCCTCCGCGAAGGGGCCTGATTCGATGCGGTCGCCGAGGAGGATGATCCCGTTGACGACGCCCTTGGCCTTGAGCGGGACGAGGAGGCTGGGCCCGAGCGAGATCAGGCCCTCGATGCCGCGCTCGCCGCCCAAGCGGGCGAGGGCCTCCTCGACGGTGCAGCAGCGGGAGGAGCGGGCGAAGAGCTTGACCAGGGGATGGTCCTCGGCGACCGAGTAGTCGACGCCGTGGCTGAGCTCGAAGCCCTTGTAGTTCCGGTGGAGGCTGAACTGGGTCGCGTCGAGCCCCTTCTTCGCGAGGAGCCCCGCCTTGAGCACGCGCATCTGGCCCATGATCGTGAAGAGGATCGCGTCGATGAGGTTGTGGTAGTCGAGGGTCGAGTTGAGGCTCTTCGAGACCTCGAGGAGCTGCTTCAGGTCGTAGACCTGCTTCTCGTACTCGGCGCGGAGAGCTTCGATCTCGGGAGATTCAGGCATCGCGGCGAGCGCCTCCGGGTGACGCTCCGAGGATTATACCCGCGCCGCCCCGGCCGCGCCAGCGCGGGAACGGGGGCTTCAAGGCGGCGCGGCTCAGGTGGCGGCGCGGGCCGCGGCCACCCCGTTCTCGAAGAGGTCGAGCCCGGGCCGGTCGGCCGAGCCGCGGCGGCGCAGGGGATGGTTCTCCCTGAACAGGAAGGCCTCGGGGTGGGGCATGAGGCCGAGGACGCGGCCCGTCGGGTCGCAGACGCCCGCGATGCGGCGCTCGGAGCCGTTCGGGTCCTCGGCGGGATCGTAGCGGAGGGCGACCAGGCCCTCGGCCTCGAGCTCGTCGAGGGGGTTCGGCTTGCGCGGGGCGGGCGCGCGCATGACGAAGCGGCCCTCGCCGTGGCGCACGGGCAGCATGCGGTCAGGCAGGCCCCGGGTCCAGGGCGAGCGGCAGCCCGGCTCGAAGCGGACCTTCACCCAGGTATCGACGAAGCGGCCCGAGGCGTTTGCCACGAGGCTCGCCTCCCGCTCCCAGCTTCCCGCGCGGTTGGGGAGCATGCCCATGCGGGCCAGGGACTGGAAGCCGTTGCAGATACCGATGGCCAGCCCGCCGCGGGCGACGAAGGACTCCAGGGCCGGCCGCAGGGAGCGGCGGCAGAGGAGGGCCACGAGCTGGCCCGAGCCGAGGTGGTCGCCGAAGGAGAAGCCCCCGGGGAAGCCCAGGAGGCCCGCCCCGTCGAGCCGCCCGGGCTCGGCCAGGAGGTCGGCGAGGTGGACCCGCTCGGGCAGGGCGCCCGCGAGCCGGAAGGCCTCGGCCAGCTCCGCGTCGGCGTTGAAGCCGTAGCCGGAGACGACGATCGCTTTCACCTGTGCGTTCATGACCGCGCTCCCTTACGCTATCGGCGTCTTGAAGGCCCGCTCGAGGGCCGGCAGGGCCGCGTCGAGCACGACTCGGCCGCCTAACGTGGCGCGCAGGCGCGGCTGGGGCGCGACCTCGCCGGCCAGGCGCGCGGGCAGCCCGACGAAGAGCCGCTCGAAGCGCTCCCGGTCCTCGGGCCGGATCGACACGAGGAGCCGGCCGGGGTCCTCGGCGAAGAGGGCCTTGGCGGCCTTCGGCAGGGGGGCGGGCAGGCGGGGCGGGGGGTCGGACCAGGAGCCCGCCGGGCGGCCGGGCAGCGCGTCGAGCCTGATCTCCGCCCCCAGGCGGCCGCCGAGGCAGGACTCGGCGAGGGCGGCCGCGAGGCCGCCGTCGGAGAGGTCGTGGCAGGAGCGGACGATCTTGCCGGAGATCGCGCGGGCGAGGGCCCGGTAGGGGCCCAGGTGCTCCGCGGGGTCGGCGAGGGGGCAGGGCCCGAGGGAGGCGCCGCCCAAGGCGCGCTCGAGGATCGAGGCGCCGAGCTTCCCTCCCGTGCCGCCGACGACGTAGACGAGGTCGCCCGGGGCGAGGAAGTCGGTCGACAGGGCCTTGCGCACGTCCTCGACGATGCCGACCACCGTCACGAGGAGGGTGGGCGCGACCGAGATCTTGCGGCCCTCGGCGACGGCGTCGTTCTTCATCGAGTCCTTGCCCGAGACCAGGGGGAGGCCGTAGGCCAGGCAGGCCTCGCGGAGGGCGCGGCAGGCCCGCACGAGCTGGGCCAGCTTGTACGCGCCGTCGGGGGTCGAGGCCGAGGCGACGGGGTCGGGCCAGCAGAAGTTGTCGAGGGCGACGGCGCGATCGGGGTCCCCGCCGAGGGCGAGGTGGGCGCGGTAGGCCTCGTCGACGGCCGCGAGGGCCATGGCCCGCGTATCGTGGGCCGAGAGGCGGGGGCAGATGCCGTGGGTCACGCTGAGGCCCCGGAAGGAGCCGTAGAGGGGCTTGAGGACGGCCCCGTCGCTCGGCGCGTCGCGGCCCGCGCCGGTGAAGGGCTTCTCGACGGAGATCGACTTGACCTCGTGGTCGTACTGCCGGACGAGCTCCTCCTTGGAGGCGACCTCGGGATCGGCGAGGACCTCGAGGAGGGCGCCCGTCCAGTCGGCCCGGTCGGGCAGGGAGCCCGGGGCGACGGCAGGCGGGCGCCACTCGGCCTCGAGCCGCATGGTCGGCAGCCCCCGGTGGAGGAACTCCAGGGACAAAAGGCCCACGAGCCTGCCTCCGTACACGGCCTCGACCAGGCCCGTCGAGCCGAACTCGCCGACGGCGGTCGCCTCGACCCCGCGCCGCGCGGCGAGTTCGCGCAACGCGTCCATCTTCTCCGGCAGGACTGCCAGGCTCATGCGCTCCTGGCTCTCCGACACGAGGATCTCCCAGGGCGCCAGGCCCGGGTACTTAAGGGGGCAGGCGGAGAGGTCGACGCGCAGGCCCCCCGCGGATTCGGCCATCTCGCCGAGGCTCGAGGACAGGCCGCCCGCGCCGTTGTCGGTGATGCCCTCGTACAAGCCCTGGTCGCGGGCCTCGAGGAGGAAGTCGGTCATGCGCTTCTGGATGATCGGGTCGCCGATCTGCACGGCCGAGGAGGGGCTCGCCTCGTCGAGGGCGAGGCTCGAGAAGGTGGCGCCGTGGATCCCGTCGGCGCCGACCCGGCCGCCGACCATGACGGCGAGCATGCCGGCCTCGATCCGCTTCTCCCAGGAGCCCTTGCCCCGGAGCTCGGAGGGCATGATGCCCCCGGTGCCGCAGAAGACCAGGGGCTTGCCCATGAAGCTCGGGTCGAAGACGAAGGCGCCCGCGGCCACGGGGATGCCCGACTGGTTGCCGCCGTCCACGATGCCCCGGTGCACCCCCTCGAGGAGCTCCCGCGGCCGCATGAGGCCCGCGGGCACCTCGGCGTCGGGCGTGGCCGGGGGGGCGAAGCAGAGCACGTCGGTGTTGAACAGGGGCTGGGCCCCCATGCCGGTGCCGAGGATGTCGCGGTTGACCCCCACGATGCCGGTGATGGCCCCGCCGTAGGGATCGAGGGCCGAGGGGGAGTTGTGCGTCTCCGCCTTCACGCAGACCGCGTGGCCCTCGTCGAACTCGAAGACCCCCGCGTTGTCGGTGAAGACCGACTTGAGATCGGGCCGCTTGGGCGCGAGCTCCTCGGTGGTGGAGCGGATGTAGGTCTTGAACAGGGAGCGTATGGTCTCCGGCCCGCCGGCCGGGCCTTCGAGCCCGGCCTCGCGGTACTCGATCTCCGCGTTGAAGATCTTATGCTTGCAGTGCTCGCTCCAGGTCTGGGCGATCATCTCGAGCTCGACGTCGGTGGCCTCGGGGGGCAGGCCGCGGGAGGCGCGCAGGGAGGCCGTGGCCGCGTCTCGATAGTAGGCGCGGATCGCGGCCATCTCGGGGAGGCTCAGGGCGAGGAGGCGCTCGGAGGAGAGGCGCTCGAGCCCCGCGTCGTCGAGCCCGGCCACGCCGAAGAGCTCGGGCTCGACGGACTCGGAGAGGCGCACGGGAGGATAGAGCTCGGGGGGGCGGGCGCCGCCCTCGTAATCCTCGCGGGAGAGGAAGAGGGCGCTCTGCACGAGGGGGTTCCACAGGCTCTTGAAGGCGCGCTCGACCTCGTCCCGCTCCGCGCCCTTCGCGGCGACGACGTAGAGCCGCGCCGTCTGGACGGCCGAGGCCCGGAGCTCGGCGGACGCCTCCGGGTCCCCCCCGACCGCGATCTCGAGGGCCTGCCGGGCGGTGAGGGCGAGGGTGTCGGTGACTCCGGGACGATAGGCGATTTCGACGAGCCAGTCCCAGCCCCGGAAGGCGGGCAGCTCGGCGGCGGGCTGCTCGGCCACGAGCTGGACCACCGGGTCGGCGAAGAGCTCCCCCGCGAGGCCGCTGGCCGGCGCGAAGTCGGTCAGGATGACGTCGACCGCCTCCACCGAGGCGCGGGCGCCGAGCTCGCGCTCGAGCCGCCCGGCGGGGCCGCGGCCGCGGCCGTCGAGGCCTGGTCGGGCGTAGCAAGTCTCGATGCGCATGGCGAACTCTACTGGAAGGCCCGAGGACCGTCAAGGCGCCGCCCCGCCGGAGAGGCGGGCGACGCCTCCGGGGCGGGCGCCGGCTAGAAGAAGAGCTTGATCGACTCGCTCTCCTTCTTGTGCTTCATCTTCATGTAGAGGGCCCTGTTCTGCGGGCGGTAGAGGTAGCCCGAGGCGTCGTAGATCTCGAACTCGGAGTCGGGGCTGTAGTCGATGTCGTAGAGCTGGATGTTGGCGAAGCTCTTGATGCCGTAGAAGGTCAAGTGATGCGAGCGCCCCTCGGGGAAGGTCGCGGCGAAGGCGTAGCGGTCCGCGGCCGCGGCGACGGTGAGCGAGGGCGCGCAGGTCCAGGCCCAGACTCCCGGGCCGACCTCGCGGTAGAAGGAGACCTCGCGCGGGTAGTAGGGATTGGAGGCGACGATCGGGTAGGCCTCCTCGGGGAGGAGGGCGCCCGTCCGCTGGTCGACCGCCCCCTCGCGGAGGAGGAGCTTGGCGGGGGCCGCGCCCCGCTCGTCGCAGAGGCCGAGGTAGCCCTCCACGAGGCCCTGGCCCAGGCCGAGGAGGGCTTCCTTGCCCTCGGCGGCGCCGTAGGCGGCCAGGTACTGGCCGGCGAGGAGGGAGAGGCGGAGGTCGACCGAGCCGTCCTCCTCGCCGACGAGGTAGAGGCCGCCGGAGGCCGCCCGGACGGATGCGGCCACGCGGTCGGCCGAGGCGCCGAGGGCGCGGAAGGGGTTCTCCTCGTCCTTGAGGTAGGATCGGGACTCGACGAGGCAGCCGAGGAGGCCGACCGCCTGCCGCAGCGTGAGCTTGGCGGGATCGAGGGTCGCGGCGAAGGCGAGGGCCTCCGAGGAAAGAGGGGGGGCCGAGCGGTCGAGGAGGAAGTGGACGAGGCCCTCCTTCATGAAAAGGTCGGGCGACTTCTCCTGGACGAGCTGGGCGATGCGCTTGGACTCGGCGAGGTCGGCCGCCTCGAGGGCCTCCATCTTCTTGACGAGGCCGCCGAGGTAGGGGGCGGAGAGGTAGCCGAGCTCGGCGGGCCAGCGCTCCCGCGCCGGCCGCATGCGCTGGAGCGCCTCGGTGTAGGAGCCGCGGAGGAGGGACTCGGCGAGGTAGGCGACGAGGGCCCGCTCGGAGAAGCGGGACTCGGCGGGAAGGGCCTGGCCCTCGGCGCCGCCGCGCCAGGCGAGGCGCTCCGGGTCGTAGCGGGAGGAGGCGAGGCCCGACCAGGCCTTGTCGCGCCAGGCGTCGATCTCGGCCTTGAAGGCCGCGGGGTCCTTGGGGGCCTGGGCGGCGAGCCGCTCGCCGGCCGCGGGCTTGCCGGGCTTGGCGGGGGCCGCCTCTTTCCTGGCGAGGGCGAGCTCGCCGAGCTCGCCGCTCGCCTCGTCGGCGCGGAGGACGAGGTAGCCCGAGGCCGGGTCGAGGGCCGAGGAGGCGAGGGTCAGGGCGAAGGAGGAGCCCGCGGACTCGAGGCTCTGAGCGCCGCCCGCCGCGGCGAGCCGGGCGCGACCGGAGAGGGTGTAGGCCAGGCGGAGGCCCCTGGTCCCGGCGGGGGCCCGGGCCGCGAGGGAATAGCGCTCGCCCGCGGCGGAGCTCGCCCTGAGCTCGACCCCGCCCTCGAGGAGGACGCGCACCCCGTCCTTGCGCTTCTCGATGGAGCGCGGACCGATATTCCGGATCGAGCCGTCGGCCCCCACGAGCTTGGCGGGGCTCCGGGCCGAGACGGCGAGGGAGAGGCCGGCGAAGTCGAACTTCACCTCCTCCGGCGCCTGGCCGCCGCCCGCGCGCTCGGCCTTGGGGAAGGAGGCGGTGACCGCGAGGCGGCCGAAGCGCTCGGAGAAGCCGGGCCCGCGGGAGAATTGGAGGACGACGAGGAGGACGAAGCCGCCGATATAGAGGAGGGTGAGCCCGAGGGCTCTCCTGAGCGCGCCGGATTTCATCGCGCGTCGACTATAGCCGGGATGCTCCCCTTGTGCAACCTTGTACAATAGGCGCCGAACGGAGTAGCATCGATCCCCGACGCGAGCCGCGCTGCCGTACTGGAGAACGACGATGACGACCCGAGAACCAGCTTCCCTGCCCCGCGCCTCCCTCCGCATCGCGATCGGCGCGGCCGCCCTCGCCGCGATCCTCGCCCTCGCCTCCTGCGCCGGCGCGGCCAGGCCGGCGGCCCCGGAGGGAGCCCTCGAGCCCGCTCGCCCCGAGGCTGCGGCCGCCAAGCCGGCCGCCCCCGCCTCCGCCGAGGCCGCGCGGGTGGCCGGCCTCGAGGCGGCCTCGGCCCAGCTGGGCAAGGGCGACGCGGCCGCGGCGGCCGAGACCATCGGTACCCTCGCCGCGGCCCAGCCGGACCGCCCCGAGCTCAGGCTGGCCCGGGCCGCCGCCCTCGTCTCCGCGGGCCGCCTCGAGGAGGCGCGCGCCGAGGTCGCCGCGACCGCCGCGGCCTTCCCCTCCCACGCGGGGGCCCTGACCATGGGAGCCCGGCTCGCGGTCTTCGCCGGCGACGAGAAGGGCCGGCGCTCCTACCTCGACCGGGCCCTCGCCGCGGCCCCCCTCGACGCCGCCGTGCTCTCGGCCTGGGGCGACTACCAGCTCGACCAGAAGAACTGGCCCAAGGCCGAGGACTACTACCGCCGGGCCCTCCGCGCCGATCCCAAGAGCGCCGACTCGGCCCTCGGCCTCGGCCGGGCCCTCTATCGCCTGTCCCGCTACGCGGAGTCCGAGGCCCAGCTCACGGCCGCCATAGCCCTCGAGCCCGCCTCGCCCCTCGCCTACTCCGATCGCTCGCGGGCCCGCTACCAGCTGGGCATGTACCAGGAGTCGGAGGCCGACCTCGACGCGGCCGTGGCGCGGGCCCCGGACGGAGCCTGGCTCTACTTCGACCGGGGCCGCTTCCGCTTCGACAAGAACGATCGCGCCGGGGCCGAGGCCGACTTCGACAAGGCCATCGAGCTCGATCCCGAGTACTTCATGTCCTACGTCTTCCGGGCCGGCATCAGGGAGGAGGCGGGCCGGGACGAGGAGGCCCTCGCCGACTACCGCTCCTCCATAGCCCTCTACCCCGACTACTGGTTCGCCTACGAGGGCGCGGCCGGGGCGGCCTTCCGCCTCGGGCTCTGGCCCGAGGCGGCGGCCGCCTTCCAGAAGTGCTTCTCCTCCTCCCCCGACCGCTACGAGTACGCGATCGCCGCCGCCCTCGCCCTGTGGCGCTCGGGCAAGCCGAAGGAGGCCTCGGCCTACGCCGCCTCCATAGCCCCGAGGGTCGACCGGGAGAAGGACGGCATCTACTGGAACATGCTCCGCCTCCTCCAGGACCAGCGCGACGCGACCGGGGAGCTCGAGCAGAGGATCCAGGGGGAGAAGCGGCTCGACGTCAAGGCGGGCATGCTCTTCTACCTCGCCGAGTACTGGCTCTGCCGCGACAAGCCCGGCCTCGCGGAGAAGTACCTCGGCCTCTCGGAGGAGCTCCATCGCGAAAGCTGCCTCGAGTACCGCCTGCTCAAGGCGGAGCGGCGCCGCATGGCGGGGGCCAATGGCTAAGGCCGACGTCGCCGGCGTCGCGGCCGCGGCCCCCTTCGCCGCGCTGCTGGGCCGGCTCGACCCGCGGCGCCCCGTCCTCGTCCAGACCCACGACTATCCGGACATCGACGCGGTCGCCTCGGCCTGGGCCCTCTCCGGCCTCCTCGCCCGGAGGGGATACTCCGCCTCCGCCGCCTACCGCGGCGAGATTCGATCGAGGAGCCTCGCCCGGCTCGTCGAAGTCCTCGGCATAGAGATCGCCGGCTCGTCCCCGGCCGGGGATAGGGCCCAGCTCCTCGTCGTGGACGGCGCGCCGGCCAACGGGAACGTGAGCCTCTTCGCGGGGGAGCTCGTGGGGATCGTGGACCATCACCGCATCTTCGGCGAGGCCCGCGCGCCCTTCGCCGACCTGCGGCCCGAGCTCGCCTCCTGCTCCTCGATGATCTACGGCTACTGGAAGGAGGCCGGGGCCGAGCCGCCGCGCGAGCTCGCGACGGCCCTCATCGCCGGCATCCAGTCCGACACCGACTTCCTCAGCCGGCGCTCCTCGCCGGAGGACTTCCGCGCCTACACCGAGCTCTTCCGCTTGGGCGACTGGGAGCTCGCGAGCAGGATCGTCCGGACGGTCTTCGACCTCCGCGAGCTCGGCCTCATCGCCCGCGCCCTCTCGGGGGCCGTGGCGGAGGAGGGCCTCCTCTACGCCGAGGTCGAGGGTCCCTGCGGCCAGGAGGCCCTCGCCGTCCTCGCCGACTTCGCCCTCCGCGCCGAGGAGCTCCGCGCGACGGTCGTGGCCGAGCGCGACGAGGCGGGCCTCCACTTCTCGGCGCGGTCGCGGAGCGCCGATTTCTCGGCCTTCGACCTCGTCCGGGAGGCCCTCCAGGGCCTCGGGACCGGAGGAGGCCACTCGCACGCATCCGGCGGCTTCGTCCCCGCGGCCGCGAACCCGGGAAGGGACGAGATCCGCGAACGCTTCTTCGCCGCCGCCGCGAGGCTGGCGGCTTCCGCCCCGCCGCAGGCGGGGCGCTGACCGCGCACACTAAGGAAGACAGATGTCGCAGACGGTACGACGAGTGGAATTGAAGGACCGGACGGTGCTGCTCGCGGGCACGGCCCATATCTCGCCCGAAAGCATCGCCGAGGTCAGGTCCCTCGTGGCGACCGAGGGCCCCGGCCGGGTCTGCATCGAGCTCGACGAGGGCCGATGGAAGTCCATGTCCGAGGGCGGCAGCTGGGAGAGCCTGGACATCGGCAAGGTGCTGAAGGAAGGCCGCGGCTTCCTCCTCCTCGCGAACCTCGCCCTGGCCGGCTTCCAGCGGCGCATGGGCTCGGAGGTCGGCGTGAAGCCCGGCGAGGAGATGCTGGCCGCCGCCCGGGCGGCGGAGGAGGCGGGCCTCCCCTATTCCTTCTGCGACCGCGAGGTCCAGGTCACCCTCAAGCGCGCCTGGGCCAAGTCCGGGTTCTGGAACCGCGCCAAGCTCATGGCCGGCCTGGTCGAATCCGCCTTCTCGAAGGAGAAGCTGAGCGAGGAGGAGATCGAGCGCCTCAAGCAGCGCAACGAGCTCGAGGAGATGATGGGCGAGCTCGCCGAGTACCTCCCCTCCGTCAAGGAGGTCCTCATCGACGAGC
>JAKLFE010000036.1 GCA_022711355.1 Spirochaetota bacterium
AGCGCGACTGCCACTTCTTCTCGATCTCGGCGAACGGATACTTTGCCATTGCGGGCTCCCTCGGGATGTGCAGGTCCCCCGATACTACCCGAGGAGGGCGGCAGATTCAAGCCGAAGGCCGGGCCGGGCCGGGCGCCCGCTGGATGCCCCACCCGCGGCCCCGAGCCTTCTCATCCGCCCCGATCCTGCCCCTGGCCCGTCAGCAGCCCCAGCGACACCAGGGCCTCCCGGACCTTGGCCACCTCATGCTCCGCGAGGGTCAGCCCCTCGAGGCGCATGCGGCGGCTTCCCCGCCCGAGGAGCTCCATCGCGGCCTTGATCGAGGGGACGCCCTTCCCCCCCCCGTCGCGGCCACGAGGCGGAAGAGGGCGTTTATGGCGCGCTGGGCCTCCCGCACGCCCTCGACGTCCCCGGCGGCCGCGGCCCGCGCCATCGCGACGTACGGCTCGACGCTGACGTTGGAGAGGCCGCTGACGACGCCTCCGGCCCCGACGAGGTAGGCCGCCGCGTCGAGGAGGTCCTCGCCCTGTATCCACGCGAAGGGCCCCCTCGCCCCGGAGAGCACCGCGCGCGAGAAGGTCGCGAAGTCGCCCGAGGAGTCCTTGATCCCCGCGACGTTCTCCGTATCCGCGATCTCGAGGATGGTCTCCGCGGTCATGGGATTGTGCGTGTTGCCCGGGATGTTGTACGCGATGAGCGGCGAGCTCGCGGCGGCGGCGAGCTCGCGAAAATGGCGGACGATCGCGCCGCGGACGCCGTACCCGGAGGCCCACTCGACCTGCCTCGCCAGGAGCTCGAGATCGATCCGGCAATCGGGCCCCAGCGGCGTCGCCAGGGCGACGATCACCCCCTCGAGCCTCCTCGCCGACGCTTCGTCAGTCACGTCCCCCTCCCCCTCCGGGCTCCCCGACCACGTGGATGGCGAAGGTCCGCTCCTGCGGGCCGTCCAGCTCGACGAAGTAGACGGTCTGGCGCGAGCCCTTCACGATCTTGCCGCCCGCGACGGGGAAGAAGGCCTCGAACCCGAGCATCGAGCCCCGGAGGTGGGCCGGGGCGTTGATCGCCATCTGCCCGTCCGAGTGCAGGAAGCGGGCGTGGCGATAGGGCCGCTCCTCGGGGACGAGCCCCGCGAGGAAGTCGGCGATATCCGCCTCGAGGTCGGGCAGGCCCTCGTTCACGGCGAGGCCCGTCGTCGTGTGCAGGCTCAGGACGAAGACGGTGCCGTCCTCGACGCCCGAGGACTCGACGGTCCTCACTATCTCCGGGGTGATGTCGACGAGCTCGATTTCCTTCCGCGTGAGGATCGTCACGCGCCGCAGCACGCTCATCTCGCGCCTCCTCCGAGGCCCAGCAGCCGGGCCGCGTTGCCCGCCGTCGCCGCCCGGTACAAGGCGTCGGACAGGCCTAGGGACTTCAGGCCGCGGACGGCCCGCCGCATGTCCTGCCGCGGGTAGTTCGACCCGAAGAGCAGCTGGCCCGGGATGCTGCCCTCGAGGGCGGGAACGCCGATGCCCTCGCCGACGACCTTCGCGAGGGCCTCGCGGGGCGTCCGCGCGTAGATCACCGACGTGTCGAGGAACACGTTGCGGTACTTCAGGGCGAGCATGAGCGCCTCGCCGGTCCAGGGCCAGCCGAGGTGCGGCAGGACGAAATTGACGCCGGGGAAGGACTGGACGGCCTCCTCGAGGAGGAAGGGGCGCGCGAAGGAGGCGAGCCCCCTCGGCGCCCAGCTCATCCCCGCGTGGACGACGACCGGCACGCCGAGCTCGCCGCAGAGCCGGTACAAGGGGAAGGCCCGCTCGCGGTCGCCGGGATCGAAGCGCTGGAGGGCCGGATCGAGCTTGAGGCCGCGGAGGCCGAGCCCCCTGACCGCGCGCTCGAGCCGGCGCTCCGCGTCGGGAAGGGCGGGATCCACGGAGGCGAAGCCGATGAAACGGTCGGAGCGCTCGGCGAGGCGGGCTATCGCCTCGTTGCCCGGCAGGCAGCAGCCATGGGCCGTCGTGCAGTCGACGGGCAGCAGCACGGCGCGGTCGACGCCGGCCTCGTCCATCTCCCGGAGGAATACCTCGAGGGGCTGGGGGGGGAAGAGGAGCCCCCAGACCTCGCGGACGGCCCTCGCGAGGGCCGGATCCCCCTCGACCAGCTCCCTGACCATCAGGGGGTGCGCGTGCGCGTCGATCATGGCGCCTCCTTCGCGGCCGCGCGCGCGGCCAGGTCGACCTCGCCTCGCGAGGGGAAGCGGTCGGCGGCGCGCGAGATATAGAGTGAGGCGGCGGCGGTCCCGAGGGCCATGCATCCCTCGGGATCGACGTCCTCGGCCAGGCCGGCGATGAAGCCGGCGTTGTACACGTCGCCCGCGCCGACCGCGTCAACGACGCGCGCGGCCGGGGCCGGCACGCGCGCGCCCGCCGGCCCGAGCCCCTCGCCGAAGGCCAGGGAGCCGCCCGGCCCCAGCTTGACCACGACGAGGGAGGCGCCGCATCCCGCCAGATCCCTGGCCGCCTCGGCGGGATCCGCGAGGCCGGTGAGGGCCGTCGCCTCCTCCGCGTTGGGCAGGAAGACCGAGACCTCCCTCAGGAGCCCGCGGAGGGCCGCGACCCGGGTCCGCGGCCAGCCCATGGGATCCCAGCCGGTGTCGAGCGCGGTCCGCCCCCCCGCCCGCCTCGCCCGGGCGAAGAGGGCCCCGACCTCGGCCAGCGGCAGGTTCGGCAGGGCGTTGAGGCCGCAGAGCGCGAGGACCCTCGGTTCGGGGGAAAGCGACGCGGCGGCCCGCCCGAGGCAGGCGGCGTCGAAGTCCATGAGGCAGCCGTAGTACGAGACGAAGGCCCGCTCGCCGTCTTGGCGGACGCAGGCCACCGTCACGCCGGTCCTCGACCCCGGACGGCGCTCCACGCCGGCGCAATCGACGCCTGCCGCGCCGAGGGCGCCGAGGATGCGGCCGCCCCAGTCGTCGTCCCCGACGTTGGCCGCGAGGCGGACGCCCAGGCCGAGGGCGCGCAGCGCGAAGGCGGTGTAGCCCGCCTGGCCGGAGGGATACAGGTCGCAGTCCGAGCCGATCTCCTCGCGCCCCCAGCCCGGCAGGCGGGCGAAGCCCCGGATGACGAGGTCCATGTTGAGGTTGCCGACGAGGTCGATCCCGTCCATACTACGCCCCCGTGTCCACCATGAGCTTGAGCGTGTCCTTGCCCCCGAAGGCGCCGAACACGGCGGGGTACTCCGAGAGCCGGAAGCGATGGCTGACCAGGTTGGCCACCTTGACCTTCCGCTCCGCGAGGAGCCGCACCGCCCGCTCGGTCGCGAACTGGTTGTTGTACGAGCCGGTTATCCTGACCTCGTTCTCGTTCACGTAGAAGGAGCTCACCTCGACCCTCCGGGCGGGCGGCGCCACGCCGAACCAGACGACGGTCCCGCCCTTGCGCGCGAGGCCCACGCAGGCGGCCTGCGCCGCCGGGCTGCCGGCGACCTCGAAGACGACGTCCGCCCCGAGGCGGCGGATCTTCCGCAGCTCCGCGCCGAGGTCGGTCGCGCCGGGGTCGATCGCGTCGGTGGCCCCGTTCTCGAGCGCCTTCTCCCGCCTGAGGGCGATGGGCTCGCTGACGACGACCCTCGCCGCCCCCGAGATCCGCGCGCACTGCGCGATCAGGTTGCCCATCGCCCCGGCCCCGACCACGAGGACGGTGTCGCCCAACCTTACCCCCGCGAGGTCCACGCCGTGCGCCGCGCAGGCCAGGGGCTCCGCGAAGGCGGCTTCCTCGAAGGATAGGGAGTCGGGGAAGCGGTAGAGGTTCGAGGCGGGCAGGGCGCAGTACTCGGCGTCCGCGCCGTCGCGGTGCACGCCCATGGAGCTCGCCCGCTCGCACAGGTGCTCGAGGCCGGTGCGGCAGTACTCGCACTCGTGGCAGATGACGTTCGGGTCGGCCGTGACGCGGTCGCCCGGGCGGAGCGCAGGCGTCCTCGACTCGACGACCTCGCCCGCGAACTCGTGGCCGATGACCACGGGGACCGCGGCCGGGTACTCGCCCCTGAAGAGGGCCGCGTCCGTGCCGCAGACGCCGCAGGCGCGGATGCGCACGAGGGCCTCGCCCTCCGCGGGCCTCGGGACCTCCCGCTCCTCGACCCTCACGTCTCCCTTGCCGTACAGCACCGCAGCCTTCATGCCTTCCTCCCCCCGGCCTTCGCGAGGCGAGCCTCGACGGCCTTGTCCAGCATCCGCTCCATGGTCCACTCCGGCGCGTAGCCGAGGGCATCGATCGCCCGGTCGTTCCGCAGCTCGTAGGGCTCGATGCCCTTCACGCGGGCGCTCGCCCAGGGCAGGGCGAGCCGCTCGGCGGGCCGCGCGACCAGGTCCGCGTAGCGGAAGGGCGCCGGTCCCGCGAGATTGAAGGTCCCGCCGAGCCCGCGAGCGTGGTTCTCGATCGCCTGCGCTATCCCCTGGGCTATGTCGAGGGGATCGGCGATGCAATCGACGCCCGGGGAGCCGTCCGCGCACAGAGGCGCGAACAGGCCCCTGCCCTCGCCGAGCGCCGGCCCGAGCCGGGCGCGGTCCGCGTCGCCCAGCCCCCCCTGCCAGAAATCGTAGCCGAAGACCCGGAGGAGCTCGTCCGAGTCGAGGGTCCAGCAGATCCGGACGACGATCCAGGGCAGGCCGTAGAGCTTGCCGTACTGCCGGCACAGGGTCTCGCAGGCTATCTTCGCGACCGCGTAGAAGCGCGAGGGCTGGAGTTCTGTATCCTCGTCGATCGGCGCTTCGAAGCGCCGCGGCCCGGTGGCGTACACCGCGTCGGTGGAGGCGTACACGAAGGCCTTGAGCCCGGGGAGGCCGCGGCAGGCCTCGAGGAGGTCGTAGGTCCCGCGGATCACGCTCGCGAAGAGCTGGTCGTTGTCCTTCTCGTTGACGGCCGGGGGGAACATATCCCAGGCCGCCGCCAGGTGCGCGACGTAGGAGCAGCCCTCCGCGGCCGCGCGGAGGCTATCGCGGTCGGCGAGGTCCCCAGGCGCGAGGATCACCCGCGGGTCGTCGGGGAAGCCCGAGCGCCTCCGATGGACGAGGGCGCGCACGCCGTAGCCTTTTCTCAGGAGGGCGTCGACCGCCCTCCTCCCGATCCTGCCCGAGGCCCCGGTCAGCAGCACCCATTCGGTCATGCGTACCTCCGCAGCGCGCCGCTCGATTCGAGGTCCCGGACGAGGGCCGAGACGCGCCGCCGCCCGGCCGCGTCCAGGGACTTGAGCGGGGCCCGCGCCTCGCCGACCTCGACGCCGCGCTCGGCGACCACGGCCTTGAAGCAGGAAAGCTCGGCGCTCGGGTCCATGGCGGCTATGAACCGGTCCAGGTCGGCCTGGGCTCCTTCCGCCCCCGCGGCGTCCCCGGCCGAGAAGGCGGCGAAGAGCCGGGCAGGGATCTCGGGCACGGCCGACGCGTTGCCCGACACAATCCCGTCCGCCCCCTCGCGCAGGGCGGCGAGCGCGAGCGAGTCGTCCCCCATGAAGATCGCGAACGACCTCCCCATGACCCGGCGGTACTCGCGGAAGCGGGCCAGGTCGTCGCCCGAGTACTTGAGCCCCGCGATGCCCGGGGCCGCGCGGCAGAGCCGGGCGAGGAGGGCGGGGGACATGTCGCTCTTCGTCAGGGACGGGATCGAGTAGACGAAGACCGGCAAGCCCCGCGCCTCGCGGGCGACCGCGGCGAAGTGCGAGAGGAGGGCCTCGTCGTCGAGCGGGTAGTACGGCGGGCAGATCGCGGCGACCGCGTCGGCCCCGGCCTCGCGGGCCGCGGCCGCCAGGCGAGCCGTCGCGGCGGTCGAGTGGGCCCCGGCGTGGACGACGACCTTCGCGGCCCGGCCGGTCCCGCCGTCCCCGGCGCCCAGGGCCCGGACCGCGGCGACCACGGCCTCGACGCCGGCCGAGCGCTCCTGCTCGGACAGGAGGGGCCATTCCCCCGTCGTGCCGAAGGGGAAGAGCCCGTCGGCGCCGCCTTCGACGAGGTAGCGGCAGTAGGCCTCGGCCCTCGACGGGGAGGGCGCGCCTCCCTCGCCGAAGGGCGTGAGCATCGCCGCGTAGACCCCGCCGAACCGCTCCATCAGAAGTACGTCTCTCCGTTCTCGTAGGGCTTCACGTGCATCTCGAGGTAGTCGTCCATGCCGATGCCCCGCGAGGTGCTCTGGTACAGGAGGAAGAGCTGGCTCACGGGGTGGAGCGCGAAGGGGGCCAGGACGGGATGGGTGTCGAAGTAGTCGCGCGCGTCCCAGGTCGCGAGCCTTCCGCCGTTGGCGGCGCAGTAGTCGCGGGTCGCCTCGGCCCAGGGCCTCGTGCGGTCCGTGCCGACGAGGTGGATCATGGCGGGCTTGCGGAACATGACCTCGAGGGGGCCGTGCCTCCACTCGCAGGAACGGAGGCTCGCGGCGTCGACCCGGGAGTACTCGGTCAGGTTCGTGTAGCCGAACTGGTAGGCGAGGGCCCAGAGCGCGCCGTCGCCTAGCACGTAGAAGAAATCGTCGCCCGCGAGGCGCTCGAGGTCGGCCATCGCGCGGCGCTCGGCGAGGGGGATTATATTCCGCATCTGGTCGGGCACGCGCTCGAGCGCGGCGCGCAGCTCGCGGGCGGGCCCGGCCTCGCCGCGCAGCTCGATGAGGGAGCAGAGCATCGACAGCAGGTCGGCCATCGCGGAGGTGTACAGGCACTTGTCCCGGTAGGGCAGCACCCGCTCGCAGCCCGCGGCCAGGGGCCCGGCCTCGTCCTTGCTCAACGCTATCCGCGGGATGCCGGCCGCCGCGAGCCGCTCGCTCGCGGCCAGGGTATCGGCGGTCTTGCCCGAGTAGGACGACACGATCGCGAGCGTCCTCCCCTCGCGCAGGACGGGCGGATCGTCGGCGATGAGCTCGGGCCCGAAGAAGTGCAGGGCGGGCAGGCTGCTCGCCGTGCGGAGGAAGTACCAGCCCGTGTAGGTCGAGCACCACGAGGCCCCGCTGCCGACGAGCAGGATCCGGTCCGGGTCGTAGCTCGCGATGTACCCGGCGAGGTCCGCGAAGAGCTTCGCGTTCTCCCGGAGATTCGCCTCGATCCGGTCGGCCGCCACGTAGGTCGACAGGATCTCCGATTCCTTGTTCCTCGCGAGCAGGCCCTCATCCAGCTTGAGCATGGCGGATCCTCCATTACTAGGTTTCCCGGCCGGGCCGGGACGATGCCTGAATCGAAGCGCCGCGGCCGGCGCGTCAGCCCTGGCCCTCCCGTTCCGCGGCGAGGCGCCGCGCGAGCTCGAGGTCCTCGGGGGTGTCGATGCTCAGGGGGACGTAGTCGGGCGCGCGGCTCTCCACCACCTTGAGCCTCCGGCCGTTCTCGAGGACCCTGAGCTGCTCCAGGCTCTCCGCGCGCTCCAGCGGCGTCACGGGCAGGCGCGTGAACTCGAGGAGGAACTCGCGCCGGTAGGCGTAGATGCCGATGTGCTCGAAGGCCCGGAAGCCCTCCCTTTTCCTCGGGTAGGGGATGAGGGAGCGCGAGAAGTAGAGCGCCTCGCCGCGCAGGTTCACCGCGACCTTGACCACGTTCGGGTCGGCCCAGGATCCTTCCGGGATCTCGTGCATGAGCGTGCACATGGGGAGCGAGGCGTCCTCCACCAGGGGGCGCGTCACCTCCTCCAGCATGGCCGGCGCGACGAAGGGCTCGTCGCCCTGCACGTTGACGACGATGTCCGCCTCGATGCCGGCCGCGACCTCGGCCGCCCGGTCGGAGCCCGAGGGGTGGGCCGGCGAGGTCATCGCCGCCTCGCCGCCGAAGGCGCGCACGGCCGCCGCGATCCGCTCGTCGTCCGTGGCCACGACGATCCGGGCGAAGACTCCGGCCTCGGCGCAGCGCTCGTACACGCGCCGGATCATGGACTTGCCGTGTATGTCCGCCAGGGGCTTGCCGGGCAGCCGCGTCGACGCGTACCGCGCCGGGATGATCCCGATCACGACCGGCATGGCGGCGCCTCCCGGAGCCGGGACAGCATGCGCCGGCGGTCGACGAAGCCGACCTCGCGCACGATCCACTCCCGCATCTCCCTGCCCGGCTCGGACTCCTGCGGGCAGGACAGGAAGCCGAGCGACCGGCCAAGCTTCCGCGCGAGCCGGAGGGCGAGGACCGGCCAGATCGCCCCGAGGTCGCCGACGATCGGCAGGCTGCCCTCGAGCCGGGCGAAGCCCGACATCTCCATCCGGAAGGGGACCTTGAAGGTCTTGGTCTTCGGCAGGCCGCCGTCGATGGTGGCCTGGACCGAGGCGCCCTCGCGCTCCACGCGCCAGACCGCCTCGAGGTTCGGGTCGAGGTCGATGCGGACCAGCTTCCGGCCCGCCAGGCTGTAGGTCTCCATCCCCTCCCAGCGCGACCAGATCCCGTGGCCGGTGTAGGTCTCGAAGGGGCCGTCGTGGATCTCCTGGCTCAGGGCGATGCCGCTCTCGATGATCATGTCGGCCGAGCCGAGGAGGCGGGCCACCTCGGCCGAGCGCCTCCGCAGGGGCATGGAGTCGCCCACGCACAGGCCCACCATGCCGCCCCCGACGAGCTGCGGCACCGTGACCAGGACCGGGACGCCGGCGGCGGCGCCGGCCCCGATCATGGTCCGCGGGTCGGCCCCGAGCCCCGCCGCGGTCTCGAACGCGAGGCCGGCTGTCCGCGCGAGCGACTCTACCTCGAGCGCCAGCCGCTCCGTCCGCAGGCCCATGGGGTAGGCCATGTTCCCCGCGGCCTTGATGATGGCCTTGCCCTCAGCCGCCCGGGCCCGCGCGACGAGGTCGCGGTCGAGGGCCATCTCGCCCTCGAGCGCGTCGAGCTCCCCCGGTTCGAGGAGGCTCACCTCGAAGAGCCCGCCTTTCGGCAGGAGCTCCGCGGGCAGGCCGAGAGCGCCGCCGTCCACGCGCCTCACCAGGTCGAGGGCGCCGGCCATTTCGTGGGCCACGACCGCGGACGAGGTGAGCACGCCGTCCACGATGCCGGCCCGGATGAGCTCGGCCACGAGGGTGGTCACCCCCTCGTGGATGTTCGGACCCGAGCCCGTGACTACTACGATCCTGCCGCCCCGAGCCTTGATCGCGGCCGCGGCCTCGACCGCCTCGTCGACCCGAGCGCGGGTCGGCTGGTCGAGACCGCCGTACAGCGAGTCCACGTACGCTTCGCGGTTCTCCATGGCATTATCCCCTGTACCCCGCGAGCCGCGGTATCAAGAGCACCGTGTCGGGGAAGACGCTTATGATCGCCAGCGCGACGATCATGAAGACGATGAACTTGATCAGCTCCCTGAACACCGCGCCCAGGGGCGTGTCCGTCACCCGGGCTATGATGAAGCCCGCCTCCCCGTAGGGCGGCGTCGACAGCCCGATCATCAGATTGAGCACCACCACGACCCCGAAGTGCACCAGGTCGATGCCCGCGGCCTTCACCACCGGGAGGATGATGGGCACCACGATGAGGAGGGAGGCGGACACGTCGATGAAGCAGCCGAGGACGAGGAAGAGCACGTTGATCGACAGCAGCGTGAGGGCCGCGCTGTCGGTGAGGCCGAGGGAGAGGAAGAGCTGGGCCACCTTGCCCGGGATCTCCTCGCGGGCGAGCACGTAGCCGAAGAGGAAGGCGCCGCCGATCGTGAAGCTCGTGTAGCCGGCGGCGCAGACGCTCTGCAGGATGATCTTGAAAAGGCCCTTCAGGTTCACCGTGCGGTAGGCGAGGAGGCTGAGGATCAGCGCGTAGACGCAGACGACAGCCGCGGCCTCGGTCGGCGTGAAGATGCCCGTGTAGATTCCCAGGAGGAGGATCACCGGGGCCATGAGGATGGGGAAGGATCTGGCGAGTATGCCGAGGAATTCCTTTGGCTTGCTCCAGCGGCCGACGGGGTACTTGCGCTTGCCCGAGATGACGAAGACCCAGAGCATGAGGCAGGAGGCGAGGATGACGCCCGGCAGGAGGCCCCCGAGGAAGAGGTAGCCCACGGACGAGCCGGAGATCATCGCGTAGATGACCATGGGAATGCTCGGGGGGATGATCGGCCCGAGCGTGGCCGAGGCCGCGGAGACGGCGCAGCTGAAGGGCTTGTCGAATCCCGCCTTCTCCATGGCGCGGACCTCCATCGCCCCGGGGCCCGCGACGTCGGCGATCTCCGATCCGGACATGCCCGCGAAGATCATGCTGTTCACGATGTTCACGTGGGCGAGCCCGCCCCGCAGAGGCCCGACCACGGCGCTCGCGAAGTTGAACAGCCTGTCGGTCAGCGACGAGGCGTTCATGAGGTTGGCGGAGAACAGGAAGAGCGGCACGGCCAGCAGCACGAAGTTGGTTTCGAACTGGATCACCATCACGTCCAGGACGGTGGTGAGGTCGATCCGCTCCAGGATGATATAGGCCACCGAGCTTATGAACATGCTGAAGCCGAAGGGATATCCCAGGAGGAAGCCGATGATGAAGATCGCGAGCCAGATCCAGGCGCTCACTCCCATGGCAGCTCCTCCTTGGGTCGGCCCTCGCCCCCGCGCAGCTCGCGCAGGGCGCAGAACAGCGAGGTGAAGTTGTGCGCGATCACAAGGAGGAGGAACACGGGATAGACGATGAGGAGGAAGGTCCAGGGGATGCGCAGGGCCGAGGCCTTGATCGGGTACACCTTCAGCGTGTACAGGAAGCTCGGCGGCAGGAGAATGACGAGGACCGCGTTCGTGAGCCCGTCGAACACGAGGTCGAAGATCAGTCTCGAGCGCGGCTTGAATTTGCGGTAGATGAGGTCGAACCGCATGTGCTGGTCGTAGCGCACCGCGAGGGCGCCGCCGAGGTAGATGACCCAGACGAAGGCGTAGATCGACAGCTCGAACAGCCCCGGGCTCGGCATGTTGAGCACGTAGCGCATGAACACCTGGATGGCGACCGTCGCGATGAGGAGCGCGAAGATCGCCACGGCCAGGTAGACCTCGAGGGCGTCGTAGACTTTCTTCGCGAACTTGCCCATTGCTCCACCCCGCAGGATCAGGATGCGCGCCCGGGCCGGGCCGCGGCCGCCCCGGGGGAGCGGCCGGCGATCCGGCTCAGGCGCCAGACAGCCGGCGAAGCCTTTCCCTACTCGATCCCCTGGATCTTGGCGTAGGTGCCGGCGCCCCACTTCTTCGTGAACTTGGGGTCGGCGTAGTAGCTCTTCGCGTAGTCCATGAAGGCCTTCTTGTCCGGCACGACCACCTCGGTGCCGTACTCGACGACCGCCTTCCCGAGGAGCGTAGCCTCCTCCTCGGACACCCGCGTGTTCATGTAGAAGCGGGCGACCTCGAGGGCCTTCTTGATGCAGACCTTGAGGTTGGCGGGCAGCTCCTGCCAGAGCCTCTCGTTGATCACCGGGTTGATGTAGCCGAGCATGTGGTCGGTCAGGACGACGTACTTGGTGACCTCGAGGAACTTCTCGGCGTAGCTCGTGGGGATGGGGTTGTCCTGGCCGTCGATGGTGCCGGTCTTGAGGGCCATGTAGACCTCGCCGAATCCCATCGGGGTCGGGTTGGCGCCGAGGGCGCGGCCCACGTCGAGCCAGGCCTCGGAATTCGGCCAACGCACCTTGAGCGGCTTGAGCTCGGCCGGCGTCTTCACCGGGCCCGCCTTCTTGGTCAGCGACAGCTCGCGGGTCCCGAGGTACCAGGCGTCGAGGACGCGCATGCCGGACTTCTTCGCGAGGCTGTTCCAGTAGGCCTGGCCGACCGGCCCCAGGAGGACCCGGTACATGTGGTCGATGTCGCGGAACAGGTAGGCGACCTCGAGCACGCCGATCTCCGGGTAGGCGGCCAGGTCGGCGAACCATGCGGGGCTGGCGTCGCAGGCCATCTCCAGCGAGCCCTTCATGACGCCGAGCAGGGCGGTCTTCTGGTCGCCGAGCTGCCCGGAATGGAAGACCTTGACGTCGAGCTTGCCGCCGCTCATCGCGTTGGCCACCTCGGCGAACTTGTTCATGGCCTCGACCTGGATGTCGCTCGGGCTGGCGACGGTGTTGAACCTGATGGTGTAGACCTTGTCCTGGGCGGTCGAGGCGAAGGCGACGATCAGGCACAGGGCGATCGCCGCGATCGCGATTCTCTTTGCACTCATCCACTACCTCCTCTTTGGAAGGGAAACGAGCGGAGAGCTGGAACGGCCGATCCCGGAACCTCCGCCTTCAGCCGGGCGGCCTGGCGATGGGAATCCGGATCACCTCCTTTCACCTCTCGGGGCCGAAGCCGAGCGCCGCCGAGATCTCCCGGGCGGCCCGCATGACGCTTGCCGCGACCTGGGCCTCGCGCTCCCTGGTGATGCGTTGCGCGAAACCAGAAACGCTGATCGCGCCGACGACGCGCCCCTCCGAGTCCCGGAGCGGCGCGCCGACGCAGCGGACGCCGTCCTCGTGCTCCATGTCGTCGACGCTGTAGCCGCGCTCCCGGGTCCTGCGGAGGTCCTCCCGCAGGAGCTCCCGATCCATGATCGTGTTGGGCGTGAAGCGATCGAGCCGGACCGCGCCGACGTAGCGCTCGATCTCGTCGTCGGGCAGGAAGGCGAGGATGGCCTTGCCGACCGAGGTGCAGTACAGGGGCGCGCGGTCCCCCATGGTCGAGTAGGTCCGCAGGCGCCGCATGGACTCGTAGCAATCGACGTAGAAGGCCTGGTCCCCGTCCCGCACCGTCAGGAAGACGGTCTCGTCGTACTCGTCCCGGAGGGCCTTGAGGTAGGGCGCGGCCACCCGGTTCAGGAAGGAGCCGCCCCGGGCCTTGTTGCCGAGCTCGATGAGCTTGTTCCCGAGCTGGTAGTCGTTGGAGCCGCGCTCCCGCGACAGGACCCCGAGGTCGACCAGGGTGGAGAGGAGATCGAAGACCGTGCTCTTGGGTATGCCGAGGTCCTGGCTGATCTCGGAGATGGAGCGGCTGCGGCCTTCCTGGAAGGAATCGAGGATCTCGAAGGCGCGAAGGACCGATCGTACTTCTTTCATCTCCGCCGTCCGCATTTGCGCACAGTATTCATATATGCGGATTGTAGCCTACACCCGGATCACCGACCTGTCAACGCACAACGTTCGGAGGCCGCATCGACTCTGGGTGCGGGTACCTGGGGGGGGGAAGGGCACTGGCAAAAAAAAGGAGGAGCGGGGATCGCTCCCCCCTCCTCCCTCTCCTCGCCGCCGGCGCGGTGCACCGCGGCGCGACGGGCCGCCCTGGCCTCGTCGGCGGGACATCGGCGTCGCCGCCGGCCAGGGCCGCGCGGCCTAGTCGTTCCGGTCCAGCTCCTCGAAGAGCTTCTCGATCTTGGCCCGGTTCTTCTTCACGAGGGCGAAGTCCTCGGGATGGACCCAGGCCTTGGACTGCTTCACCATGTCCGCGAGCATGGCGCCCATGCCCGGCTGGGACTTCTCGGCGTCGGCGGCGGCCGACTCCATGGCGACCGCGCTGTAGCCGTAGAACAGGGCGCCGTAGGCCTGCCAGAAGCCCTCGTTCAGGCCGTGGCGGGAGACGATCGCCTTGACCTTGGCGTCGGCGGCGAGGGCGGCCAGGGCCGCCTGGATCTCGCCGGGCTGGCCTTCCTCCCCGTCGGGACCGCCGAGGGCCTCGTCGTAGTCCTTGCCGAGGGCCTCGAGCTCCCGCGTGAGCGGGGGCAGCTCCGCGACGATCTTGTCGAGGAGGGCCTGGGTCAGGAGGCGCTTGGGCGGCGAGGGCGGGCCCGCGGGGGCCTGGGCGAGGGCGGGGGCCGCGGCGGCCACTAGGGCGCAGAGGGCGAGGGCGAGTCGTTTCATGGTGCCTCCGTCGCGGCGGGAGCGGCCTCCTCGGCCGGCTTCGCGCTCGCGTAGGGGAAGAAGGGCTCGACCCAAGGCTCGATCCCGGCCTTGAGCTTGGGCAGGTAGACGATCACGAAGTCCTGCTTGAAGGGAATGGAGAGCTCCACGGAGACCGGCTCGGAGCCGTCCATCCAGTCCACGACGAGCTTCGGGCTCTGGCCCGTGACGGTCACGAGCTCGCGGACACCGCTCGAGAGCTCGACCGCCTTGCCGCGGCCGAGCTTCGCCGAGAGCATGCGCACCGGCTCGTAGGAGCCGTCCTTGGGCCGCATGTCGTCGAGGACGACGGTGTGGCCCCGCCCGACGACCATGGAGAAGGCGCCTATGCCCGCGACGAGGGCCACGAGGGCGGCGCGGATCGCGAGGCGGCGGCGGAAGACGGGATCGGCCAGCCGCGTGGACAGGCCGCTCGTGCCGTTGCCGTTGCTCATGCCCGGCCCCCTTCCGCGGCGGCCGCGGCGTTGGCGGCGGCGGTCTCGCCGGCGGCGATGCGGTTCGCCCTGCGGGCCTCCTCCTCCTTCTTCTTCTCGCGGTAGGCGTGCAGGACCAGGGAGAGGGCGATGACGCCGAAGGAGAGGAAGCTGCGGAAGTACTCGGCCACGTCGGCCTGGCCGAAGACGCGGGGCGCGGCGTTGGGCACGGTCTCGAACATGAAGTGCAGGAGGGTCACGCCGATGAGGACGTTCTTGATCGAGGCGTGGCTCGCGGTGGCGCCGCCGACCAGGATGGCCGCCGCGGCCATGAAGCCCGTCTGGCTCTGGGCGTCGGTCGTCATCATGTTGTTGATGCTCTGGAGGAAGATGATCTGGCCGTAGCAGGCGAGGACGGTGGAGATGACGATGGAGATGATGCGCGTGCGGTCGACGTTGATGCCCGCGGCCTTGGCCACGGCCATGTCGTTGCCGACGGCGCGCATGTCCTGGCCGAGCTTGGTCTTCTTGAACCAGACGATGAAGAAGGCCAGGGCGACGATGATCGCGATCGTGACCAGGGGGATCTTCACGGGGCTCAGGACGAGGCCGCCGAGCGAGATAGCGGGGGTCTTGATCGCGACGAGGTCGTCGAGGCTGCCCCGGACGGTGGCCAGGTTCAGGATGTTGCGCACCCCGTAGCCGCGCGAGAGCTCGATGTTGGGCGAGCGGAGGGGGAGGACCGAGCCGAACATGTACAGCACGATGAGCTGGTACACGCCCTCCATGAAGAAGCCGAGTATGAGGCTCGTCACCATCTCGCGGCCCTTGCAGCGGTTCAGGACCGAGCCGGCGAGGAGGCCGAAGAGGATGGCGATGGGCGTGCCGATCACCGCCGAGAACAGCAGGCCCCAGACCCCGACGACGTTCCAGTCGACGCAGAAGATCAGGCCTATCTGCCCCGCCATGGCGCCCAGGGTCATGGAGAAGTTGATGCCCATGCCCGCGTAGATGGGGATGATGAGGGCGAAGACGAGGAAGGCGTTGCGGGTCACCCGGGCCATGAGGTTGTCGGGGATGGCCCCCGCCTGGCCCGAGAAGGGCAGGGCGGCGAGGCTCAGCGCGAGGAAAATGAACACGACCAGGTTGTCGCGCAGGAACCTGGAGTTCTTCTGCAAGCCGTTCATCTCGCCACCTTCGACTTTCGGGTCAGGGCGTAGAGGATCATCCCGTTCGCGATGATGATCCGGAGCACCTCCGCCATGTCGGACTGGAGGAGGGAGTTTATGACCTTGGGCGTCATCGTGATCATGCCCTGGTAGAGGAGGGTCCCCACCACGACGTTGACGATGCTCGCCTTGTTCACCGAGGCGCCGCCGATGAGGAGGGCGGCGACCGCGGGGAAGGCCGCCATGAGGGGGCCGTTGTAGACCTGGATGAAGCCGTAGCTCTGCTGGTAGACGATGATGCCCACCGCGCCGAGCATGCAGGAGGCGACGACCGAGAGGATGCGGGCCCGGCTCGCGTCGACGCCGCTGGCGCGGGCGTAGTCGGGGTTCGAGCCGACGGCCGTCATGGCCGTGCCGGCCTTGGTCCGGAAGAAGAGCCACACGACGAGGCACATGAGGGCCACGAAGAGGATCATGCCGGTCGGGAAGACGAAGTCCCCGATCCGGATCGCGAGGAAGCTCGAGAGGACCTTGTCGTAGAAGCCCGCCACCGCGATGGTCGAGCGGAGCTGGTAGCCCTTGTAGGCCCAGATCATGGTCGGCGCGCTGTAGGGCAGGATGAGCCACATGATGGACATGAAGGACACGGCCGCCCAGCCGACGTAGGTGGCGATGATCATCTCGTCGCCCTTGACGCGGTTGAGGAGCTTGCCGTAGGCCCAGCCGAAGAGGGCCGCGAAGGGCATGGCCAGGATGATGGCCAGGATGAAGACCGGCAGGCCCGGCTTGAAGATCCCGACCAGGGGCCCGACCGAGACGACCTGGATGGCGAGGGTGGAGCCCAGGAGCCCCGCGATGACGCCGATGGGCAGGCCGAAATTGAGCCCGCAGCCCGACTGGACCATGGGCACCATGGCCAGGACGAGGACCGCGTTCATGCCGAAGCGGTTGAGCACGTCCGAGAGGGCCGAGGGTATCTCGACCTTGGCCGCCGGCGCGAGGAAGAAAAGGGCGACGATGAAGAGGGCGATGATGATGCGCGGCCAGCCGAAGCTCGCCACGAAGGAGCGGACGGCGCCCTTGAACCCGTCCTTATCCTTGCCGTTCCCGTTACGCATTGGCAACCCGCGCCTCCTCCGTCGCGCCGCGGCCGGACATGAGCAGGCCGAAGTCCTCGAGATGGGCCTCGGGGGGCAGGATGCCCGCCACGCGGCCCTCGTCCACGATCGCGATGCGGTCGCAGATCGAGCGGAGCTCCTCGAGCTCGCTCGAGATCATCACGATGGTCATGCCGTTCTCGCGGTTGTACTTCAGGAGGGCGTCGAGGACGAGGCGCTTGGCCCCGACGTCGATGCCCCGCGTGGGCTCGCTCACGAAGAGGAGCTTCGGCTTGATCGCGAAGGCCTTCGCGAGGCAGACCTTCTGCTGGTTCCCGCCGGAGAGCTCCTTGGCCCGCTGGCGCACGCCCGTGCACTTGATCTCGAGGGCGTCCACGTACTCCTGGGCGAGCTCGCGCATGCCCCGATCGTCGCGGAAGCGGAGGAAGCGGCTGCCGAGGAAGGGCTTCAGGTAGCGGTCCTGGATCTGCATGGCGGTGAAGGCGATGTTCCAGTCCAGGCTCTCGTCGAGCAGGAGGCCCACGCCGCGGCGGTCCTCCGACACGAAGGCCATGCCCATCGACAGGGCGGCGCGGGGATCGTTCAGGGGGATGGCCTGGCCGTCGAGGAGGGCCTCCCCGCCGGCGAGCTGCAGCCCCATGACCCCGTTCGGGATGCCGAGCTTGCCCTGGCCCGCCAGGCCCCCGATGCCGAAGATCTCGCCCTTCCGCACCGAGATGCTCACCTCGTTGACGCGCTCGCCGGGCATGTCGACCCAGAGCTTGTCGAGCCGGAGGAACTCGGGGCCGAACTCCCGGTGGGCCCCCGAGGCCCGCTTGGCCTCGACGTCGCGGCCGACCATCCAGGCCGAGACCTCCTTGACGGTGACGCCCTTGGCGCTGACGTCCTTCACGAGCTTGCCGTCGCGCAGGACCACGATGCGGTCGGCCACCTCGAGGACCTCGTGGAGGCGGTGCGAGATGAAGATGATCGAGATGCCCTGGTCGGCGAGGGAGCGCATGCCGGAGAGCAGGACCTCGGCCTCGCTCTCGGTGAGGACGGCGGTCGGCTCGTCGAGCACCAGGACGCGGATCCCGTCGCGGTTGATCTCGCGGGCGATCTCGGTGAACTGCTTGTGGCCCACGGGCATCTCGGAGACGAGCATGTCCGGGTCGAGCTTGACGCCGAGCTTCTCGATGGAGCGCTCGGCCCGCTCGCGGATGGCGTCCCGGTCGAGGACGCTCATGCGGTCGCCGAAGACCTCGTTGAGGAAGCTCGGGTGGGTGCACTCGCGGTTCAGGAGGATGTTCTCGGCCGTGGTGAAGGCCGAGATCAGGCTGAACTCCTGATGGACCATGCCGATGCCGGCGTCGAGGGCGTCGAAGGGGCTCTTGAAGTCCACGCTCTCCCCGTCGATGCAGCAGCGGCCCTGGAAGCCTCCCGTCTCGGCGATGACCGGCATCCCGAAGAGGATGCGCATGAGCGTCGTCTTGCCGGCGCCGTTCTCGCCGACCAGGCCGAGTATCTCGCCCTTGCACAGTTTGAACGACACGTCGGAGAGCACGACCGTGCCGTCGAAGTCCTTGGTGATATGCTCCAGCGAGAGGAGCGGGCAGTCCTCGTCCATCGCGGGGGAACCTCCGTCTGATTAGGCCCGCTCAGGCGGGCAGAAAGAAAAGGGGCATCGGCGGGCGCCGAAGCCGCCGCGAGGCGTCCTCGGCGCCGTTCCCGTCGCGCCCTCGCGCGCGAACCGCGGGACCCGATGCCCTTTCGCGTAAAAAAACGAAGGCCGGCGCCTCGCGGCGCCGGCCTTGCTCGCGCTTACTGAGCCTGGTTCTTGATGGTGAAGTACTTCTCGGGGACGACCTGCGCCGTGCTCGGGAGGAAGCCCTTGCCGAAGATGTAGGTGTCCATGTAGACGAGGGCGTGGTTCTTGGCGCGGACGCCGGTGTTGACGTCGACGTTGTAGCCGGAGTTCCACTTGGCGCCGGGGGTGAACTTGCCGTAGGCGTCGAGCATGTCCTTCATGCTGTCCTTCTGCGCCTTGCCCTGGGCCACGCGGATGGCGAACTCGCCGAGGCCCGCGGTGGTCACGAAGCCGTAGCTGAAGGCCCAGGTGCCGAAGCGGCCGGAGCCGCCCTTGGCGACGACGGCTTCCTCGACCTTCTTGAGGATCTTCGCGAAGTCGCCCTTCTCGGCGGAGAGGTCGAGGCCGAGGGCGCCCGGGTAGCCCATGAGGGGCGAGGGGAGGTCGGCCTCGATGAACATGGCGCCGCCCTCGACGGCCCGCTTGAGCAGGGGCTCGGTGTGGGCGTCGTTGGTGCAGAAGAAGGCGGTGTCCTTGCCGTACTTCTTGATCCACTGGGGCATGTTCTCGAGGAGGAACTGCTGGGCGCCCGCGACGCCGACGTCGGACTTGGAGGGGTCCGGCGCGGTCTCGAAGGCGAACTTCAGCCCGAGGTCCTTGCAGGCCTGCTCCATGATGTAGCGGCGGCGGCCGAGGGTCTCGTAGGACATGTGGCGCGGGAAGCTGATGTGGACGAAGGTCTTCGCGCCCAGCTCCTTGGCGGCCCAGATGATGAGGTAGCCGCGGGAGACGTAGTCGACGTTGGTCACGAGGTCGGCGGTCGCCTCGATGACGAGCGGGTCCTCGTGGGCCTCGCCGGCGATGCAGAAGATACCGGGGTGCTTCTCCTTGATGCGGCGGAAGGCCTCGGCGGTGCCGGGGACGGCCTGGTTCACGATGATCGCCTTCATGAGGGGATCCTCGGAGAGGCCGACGATCTGGGAGATGACGGTCTCCTGGACCTCGGAGAAGTTGTCGGGATAGGTGATGTGCTGGATCATCCCGCCGTCCTTGACGGCGCCGTATTCCTTGATGAGCTGCTCGGCGCCGCGGAGGTCGTCCTCGGACTGGGAGACCGTGCCGGTGACGACGCCGATGTGGAAGGCCGCCTTGGCGGGCTTGGCTTCCTTCTTCTGGCAGCCGACGAAGACGAGGACTGCGGCCATCATCGTGGCCGCGATCGCCATCGTAGTACGCTTCATGATACCTCCTTAGGTAATCGTGAAAGTTGCACCCTATTGTATACTCTGAGGCAAGCGAGTCAAGCGGGGCCCTTGTATCGCCTCATGGTAACGACCCGCAACCAACCGGCGAGGCCCCGGGCGGCCCTAGGCGGCCCGGTCCGGCCGCGGGCTTTGCAGGCGGCCCGCCTCCGGGTATCATCGATGACGCCGGGCGAGGCCGGGGGAGGGACGATGCGGCTCAAGCCGAAGCGGGTTTTCGACGAATTCTTCCTCTATTCCAGCCAATTCGTCGTCTTTTTCATCCTCCTCCTCTTCATAACCCCCGCCTCGGAGGCCCTCAGGCCGACGGCCATCGCCCTCGTCGTCTGCTTCCTCCTCGTCCAGATATCCCTCCTCGCCGGGCAGGGCCACAAGCCCGTCCTCCGGGTCCTCTACTCCCTCATCACCCCGGCCGGCTACGCCCTGGTCCGGACCCTCATGGGAGGCTTCGCCCCCTGGGACATGTCGAACGTCTTCCTCTGGGGCGCCTCCTGCTACGTCGGGCTCTTCCAGGCCCTGGCCCTGGCCGCCCGGCGGCGCTGGATCAAGCGCAGCGCCGAGACCCTCCTGGCCCTCGGGGCCGTCCTCATCCTAGTCTTCTTCTACTTCTACCTCGACCTCCGCCTCGGCCTGACCCGGGGACTGGCGGCCGGCACGGTGAGCCGCGCGGAGTTCCAGCTCGCCCTCGACGCCACTTCCTTCGGCCCCGCCTTCGCCGCCTTCCTCGCGGCCCCCCAGAACCTCTTCCTGATCTTCGGCGTCGCGACCCTGGGCCTCATGCTCCTGGCCAGCAAGGTCCAGGTCATCGGGCTGCGGGGGCGGATCGAGGCCCTCTTCGGGACGGCCCGGATCGATGAGAAGGCGCCGACCCCCGAGCGGGCCCCCGGCGAGGCGGTCGCCGTCACGGCCATCTCGGCCGACATCCGGGACTTCACGAACCTCGCCGACCGGGTCCAGCCCGAGCGCGCCGTCGCCATCCTCAACCGCTACTACGCCCTCTGGGCCGTTGCCGCCGAGCGCCACGGGGGCCGGCTCGCCGGCCTGGCCGGCGACTCAGTCATCGTCGTCTTCGGCCTCCTGGGGGAGAAGGACCGGGCAGAGCGGGCCCTCGCCTGCGCCTACGACTTCATCGCCGAGCTGCCCGGCCTCCAGGACGACCTGGCCTCGGCCTCCCTCCCCGGCCCGGCCGAGGTGAGCATCGGCATCCACTCGGGGACCATCGTGGCGGGGGAGCTCGGCGTCGCGGGCTCGCGGCGCCTGGGCGTCTTCGGCGAGGCGGTCTCGGTAGCCGCCCGCCTGGACTCCCTCTGCCGCGAGTTCAAGCAGGACCTCCTCCTCTCCCAGCCCGTCTTCCGGGAGCTGGAGCTCGAGAGCCAGGCCCGCCTGGTGCGCATCGGCGACGTGCTGCTCCGCAACAGTACGCAGCCCGTGCCGGTCTACGGGAGAAAATGAGGCCCGGGAGGCCCCGTTGGGCCGCCCGGGCCCTCAGAAGCCCGTGGATGAACCGACGAAGGCGCGAAGCGACTTCGTCGCCGCGAAGCGCGCCTATCGGCGCGCTTCGCGCTAGCTGGCGCTCTTGGCCTGGAAGCGCTTGATCTTCTTGGTCGTGGTCTCCTCGAGCTTCTCCCGGAGGACCGTCACCTTGGTGATGCGCTGGTAGGGCAGGAGCTGCTGGTTGACCTCCTCCACGACGGCGCGGAGCCGGGCCTCGGCCGCCCGCCAGTCCACCGCGGCCTGGGCCGCCGCGCCGCCGGCCTTGAAGCGCTCGGCGTTGGGGAAGATCTGGGCCTCGATGCCCTCGCTCCGCGTGGCCTCGTCCTCGACGTAGCCGCAGACCAGGACCTGCTCGACCTCGTCGAAGAGCTGGAAGCGGTTCTCGATCTCCTCGGGGTAGACGTTCTTGCCGCCCTCGGTGACGATCATGTTCTTGGCACGGCCCGTGAGGTAGACGTAGTCGCCCGCATCCTTGTAGCCGAGGTCCCCGGTCTTGAACCAGCCGTCGGAGGTGAAGACCTTGGCCGTCTCCTCGGGATTCTTGTAGTAGCCGGACATGACCATGGGCCCCTTGACCGCGATCTCGCCGACGCCGTCGGCGTTGGGCTCGAGGACCCGCATCTCGACCTGGGGTATGAGCTTGCCGACGCTCGTCACGATGAAGGCGTCGGTGGGATTCAGGGTGAGGATGGGCGAGGTCTCGGTCAGGCCGTAGCCCTGGACGAAGTCGATGCCGAGCTGGTTGTAGGTCCGGAAGACGCTCGGGGCGAGGGGGCCGCCGCCGGAGATGCAGATGCGGATCGAGGCCAGGCTGGCCTTGTCCAGGAGGGAATGGAAGAGCTTCTTGCCGGGGTTCACGCCGGTCGTCCGCTTGACGAAGCCGGAGAGGGCGAGGAGGAAGCGGATGAGGCCGTAGACCGCCGGCCCCTTCTCCCTGACCCCCTTCATGATCCCGGCGAGGAGCTTGTTGAAGAGCATGGGCACCCCGAGGAACATGGTGACCTCGGCCTCCTTGAGGTCCTTGAGGACCTGCTTGATCACCATGCGCTTGCCGAAGACGAGCTGGGCCCCCACCGAGATGGTCTCGATGAAGACCGCGAGCATCGTGTAGGAGTGATGGATCGGGAGGAGGGCGTAGAAGGTGTCCTCGTGGTAGATGGGGAGGTTGGCCTGGGCGAGGAAGCAGTCCGCGACGAAATTCCGGTGCGTCAGCATGACGCCCTTGGGGACGCCCGTCGTGCCGCTCGTGAAGAGGATGGCCGCGAGGTCGCCCTCGGCGGGGCTCTCGAAGGCCGGGGCGCCGGGGGCGTCCAGGTCGTAGAGGTAGTTCGGCCGGCCCGCGGCGAGGGAGTAGACCGCCTTGAGGCCGGGGCAGGCGGCGGCGAGCTCGGCCTCCTTCTCCTCGTCGGCGAAGAGGACGAGGGAGTCCCCGGCCTTCACCAGGCGGGCGAGGTCGGCCGTGGGCAGCTGGTAGTCGATGGGCACGACGACGGCCCCGGCGGTGAGGGAGGCAAGGTAGGCGACGGCCCATTCGGGGCTGTTCTTGCCGGTGACGGCCACCTTGTCGCCCCTGCCCACGCCGAGGGAGCGGAGCTGGCGGGCGACGGCGTCGACTTTATCCTTGGCCTGCCGATAGCTCAGGCACTTTCGATCGGGCTCGTACACCGTAAAGCAGGGGCTGTCAGGGTAGCGGAGGGCGCTCAAGGCGAAGAGCTCGGGAAGGGTCGGCCACTCGCCGGCGAAGTTCTTGCCGCGGTACTCGTCGAGGAAGGACCAGGGGCGATCGGATCGTGCTTTCATAGGCTCCTCAGGGCATCCGGGGCGCTGCGCGAGGCAGGGAGCCCCGGACGCTTGGTAATTCGACACTCGCCGGACGGGAAGGTTGCGCCCGCTCGGGGGTAACCCGCGCGGTTTCCCGTTTGTTTGGCGATATAATGGCACTCGACATGATGACGAAACATGGAAAAGAAGAATACCCTCTCAGGCGGAGGGTCCTGGCCATCCTCGCCGCAGCCTCGGGCCTCGGGGCGGTCTTCCTCGCCCTCGTCCTCCTCCTGGGCTCCTGCTCCTCCCGGCTCGCGGGCGAGCTCCGGCGGGACGGGAGCGCGCGGCTGGAGTTCCGGGCCGAGCTGCCCGCCCCGATAGCCGACAAGCTCCGCAGGCTCGGCTCGGGCGGCCGGCCCGTCGATCCGAGCATCCCCCTCCTCGACGCCGCGGCCCTCAGGGCCTCCCTGGCTTCCCGGCCCTACCTCGAGCTCGTCGAGCTCTCCCAGCCGAGCCCCGACTCGATCCGGGGAACCTTGCTCGTCCGCAGCCTCGCCCAGGCGGCCGCCAGCCCCGACTTCGCCTCCCCGCAGGCCGGGCAGGCCGGGGCCCTCTCCTACCGGAAGGGCCCGGACTGGGCCGAGCTCTCGCTCAGGCTCGACCGGGGCCGGGCCGGGGCCCTCCGCTCCCTCCTCGCTGGGCTCGATCCCGGCCTCCTCGAGGCCCTCTCGCCCCCGGCCCTCGAGGGCGAGGAGGCCCTGAGCGCCGAGGAGTACCGAACCCTCCTAAAAAGCCTCCTCGGCGAGAAGGCGATGCCGGCCCTGGACGCGGCGGCCATCGACCTGTCCATCGCGGCCCCCGGCCAGGTCCTGGACTCGCGGGGCGGGAGCCTCGCGGGCTCGACCTTGACGGCGAGGATCCCCCTCCTCGACCTCCTCGTCCTCGAGGAGCCGGTCGAGCTCGGCCTACGCTGGAAGCAGTGACCAGGAAGGCCTGATCGCCCGGGCCGCGAGGGCCGCGGCCAAGGCCGCGAGGAGCTCCGCCCCCGCTCGCTCGGCCTCGGGCCCCGGCCGGGCGGCGAGGCGGGCGGCGAGGAGCTCCTCGGGCAGCTCGACGGAGAAGGGCCGGCGCCCGACGTGCTCGGGGTAGTGAGCGTCCGAGCCCGAGATGACGGGCAGGCCCAGGCGGAGCTCGGGAGCCGGCTCGCGCATCGACTCCACCGCGGCGTAGGGCCCCGGGGGGAGGAAGCCGAGCTGGCTCGAGACGGAGAACATGGGCCGATCGACGTGGGCCGGCACGACCAGGGCGCCCCGGCGCGCCGCCTCCGCGCAGAGCCCGTCGAAGCCCAGCCCGACCGCGGCCCCGAGGTAGTATTCGGGCAGCTCGAGGACCTCCTCGTCGGCGTCGACGACGACCTGGTCGCCGAGCTTCTCCGGGTCGTAGGGCAGGGGCGGCAGGAGGCCGCGCAGGAGCTCGCCGAAGCCGAGGGCCTCGTCCGCGCTCCCGAAGAGGCAGAGGACGTGGACCTCCTCGGAGGAGCAGGCCTCGATCCCGAAGAGGGGGGCGACCCCCTCGCGGCGGCAGCAGTCCTCGAAGGCGGGGCAGTTGAGGGCCGCGTTGTGGTCGGTGAGGGCCTGGAGGCCGAGGCCCCGCTCGCGGCCGCGGCGCGCGAGGAGGGCCGGGGAGAGCTCGAGGGAGGCGCAGGGCGAGAGGCAGCTGTGGTTGTGGAGGTCGGCCAATATCCGCACGGGCCCTCCCCGGCGGCTCAGGCCCCGGCCGGGGCCTGAGCCGCCAGGGCCGCGTAGAGGCGGCCGGAGACCTCGAACTGGGTGGAGGCCGAGCGGAGGACGGCGATGCCCTCGGCCCGTGCGGCCTCGAGCATGTCCTGGGGCGCCTCGCGGCCGTTGCAGACGAGGACCGCGGCGAGGCCCACCAGGCTGGCCACGGCGACCGTGTTCTTGTGCGCCTGGATGGTCACCAGGACGGCGCCGTCCTTGGCGTTGGCCATGACGTCGGAGAGGAGGTCGGAGGTGTAGCCGCCCGAGATCTCCCGGTCCCCGAATTCCCCCTGCAGCACCTCGAGGCCCAGGGCCCCGGCCAGCTCGCTCGTTCTCATCGGATGCTCCTCTTCAGTAGTTGATGCGGCAGCGCACGGTCGTGCCGCGGCCGGGACCGGAATCTATCGAGAAATCGTCGGACACGCGCCGGGCGTTGGGCAGGCCCATGCCCGCGCCGAAGCCCAGGGAGCGGATCCACTCGTTCGCCGTGGAGAAGCCCTCCCGCATCGCCGCCTCGACGTCGGGGATGCCGGGCCCCCGGTCCTCGGCGCGTATCTCGACGGAGCCCGCGCCCGCGACGCAGGCGATCGAGCCGCCCTCGGAGTGGATGACCTGGTTGAGCTCGAGCTCGTAGCTCGCCACGGCGGCGCGGCGGATCAGGGCCGGGTCGAGGCCGAGGCCCTTCAGGGCCTTCTTGATCTCGGCCGAGGCCTTGCCGGCGTTCTCGAAGTCGAAGCGGGTCACCTGGAAGGAGAGCCGGACGCGGCCGTCGGCGGGCGGGGGCGCGGCCTCGGCCGCCGCCGCCGCGGCGAGCTTCTCCTCGAGGCGCTCGACCTCGCGGTTCATGGCGACGAGGAGGGAGCGCACGACGTCCGACGAGGTGACGATGCCCACGAGCCTGGCCTCGCGGTCGAGGACGGGGAAGCGCCCGAACTTGTAGCGGTTGATGTAGGTCGTGGCGAAGGCGAGGGGCATGTCGTCCTCGAGGGAGATGACCGCCCTCGTCATCCGGGACTCGACCGGCTCGTCCATGCGCCCGGCGTCGAGGGCCTCGATGACGTCGCCCATGGAGACGATGCCGACGAGGCGGTCCTCGACGGCGACGGGCACCCCCGTGATCCGGTTGTCCCGCATGAGGTACTGGACGGCCCGCATCGAGGCCCCGGGGCTCGCCCAGATGACGGGCGAGCTCATGGCGTCGCGCACCTTGAGCCGGTAGATGAGCTCGAGGACGACCTGGGGCCCGGATTCCGGACTTATCGGCACGGAGGGCATATAGTTAAGGTAGCCCGGAGCCGGCGCCGTCGGCAAGGCGTGCCGGGCTCCGGAGCCCGGCCGACCTTGCCGATAGTAGTGCATGAGGAGCAGCGCATGAAGAAAGCCGTCCTGTTCGCCCTCGCCGCCTGCGCGGCGCTCCGGCTCGGCGCTCCCCCGGCCGCCGCCCAGGCCGCCCCGGGGAAGGCCCAGGCGGCCCCCCAGGCCCCGGGCCCGGCCCTGCGCTTCGCCTTCACCCACGCCAAGGGCGACCGCTTCCGCGTCCTCTCCGAGGTCCTCGAGGACGTCTACGTCGACCGCCGCTTCTCCCACTCCTCCGAGATCCTCAACCGCATCGCCGTCGAGGTGGTCGACGCCGCCCCCGACGGCTCTTGGGGCCTCATGCGGGGCCGCTTCGAGACCTCGGAGCGGCCCAAGGGGGCGGCCGCCTACCTCGTCGCCGAGGACTACGACTCGGTGTTCAAGCGCGACGCGCGTGGCCGCTACGAGATCGCGGGCGGCTACTACATGCCCGTCGTGCGGCACGTCCCATCCTTCCCCGACCGCCCCCTGGCCCCCGGCGAAAGCTGGACGGCCCCCGGGGAGGAGGTCCACGACTTCCGCCGCGTCTTCGGCATAGCCGAGCCCTACCTCATCCCCTTCGAGGCCCGCTACCGCTACGTCGGCCCCGTGGAGTCGGAGGGCAGGACGCGGCAGCTGGTGACGGCGAGCTACGAGATCTTCCGCCGGCCGCCCCCGCCGCGGAGCTACTCGATCGCCTATCCCGTCCAGATCGCCGGCTTCTCCGAGCAGCGCATCTACTGGGACCCCGGGCTCGGCCAGGCGGTGGCCTACGAGGAGCGCTTCGACTTCGTCTTCGACTGGTCCGACGGCAGGTCGGTCGAGTACCGCGGCACGGCCCGGGCGGGGCAGTTCGAGGCCGAGCTCATGAACCGGGGGGCGCTCAAGGCAGAGGTCGAGAAGGCGGTCGCCGGGCTCGAGGACGTCTCGGTCGCGGAGACGGACGAGGGCGTGACGATATCCCTCGAGGACCTCCAGTTCGAGGCGGACTCGGCCGTCCTCAAGCCGAGCGAGCTCGCCAAGATCGAGCGCATCGCGGAGCTCCTCAAGCGCTACCCCGACCGGGACCTGCTCGTGGGGGGCCACGCGGCCAGGGCCGGCTGGGCCGAGGGCCGGAAGAAGCTCTCGGAGGACCGCGCCCGGGCCGTGGCCGAGCGCCTCATCGGCCTCGGGGCGCGGAGCCCGGACCGGATCCGCGCCGCCGGCTACGGCGACGAGCGCCCGGTGGCGGACAACGCGACCGAGGCGGGCCGGGCCCGCAACCGCCGCGTGGAGATCACCATCCTCGAGAATTGAGGCCCTCCCGGGCCTTCCCCCGGCCCCGGCCGCTCCTTGCCCCCTTCGCCCCGGCGTGCTACCCTCTCGGCGCGCGCCCCGTTACCCCCGCGCGCCGAGGATTGTTTCAAGGCTATATGAAAATACCTCCCCTACCCGCAGCCCTCCTCGCCCTAGCGGCCCTCGCCCCGCGCCCCTGCCCCGCCCAGGGCCAGCCGGGCTACGAGGAGCTCCTCGGCTCGGCCCTGGCGCGCGACCCGGCCCTGGAGGCCCTCCGCGTCGAGGCGGAGCGGGCGGCCATAGCCCTCGCGCGAGCTCGCCTAACGCGTGACTCGCCCGTCCTCGAGGCGGGCACGGGCTCGGCCTCCGCGGCCCTCTCGGACGAGGGGACCGAGCTCTACGCCGCCCCGGGCGCCTCCCTGACCCTCCCCGGCGGCGCCCGGATCGGGGCCTCCTCGGTCCTCGGGCGCGGGCCCTCGGGCTCCTACGCCTCGCCCTCGCTGAGCCTCGGCCTGCCCATCCTGCGGGGCCGCGACGACGAGGGTGTCGCGGTGGAGCGGGCCGCGGCGGCCGAGCTCGCCGCCCGGGCCTCCCTCTCGCGGCGCCGCTTCGAGCTGGAGAAGGAGCTCCTCGCGGCCCTCAAGGCCTCCTTCGCGGCCGACGTCGGGCTCGCCGCCGCGCGGGGAGCCGAGGCGCGGGCCCGGCGCGAGCTCGATAAGGCGCGGACGATCGACGGGGCCGAGCCCGGGGGCCTAGCCTACCGGCGCCTCGAGCGCGAGCTCCGCTCGAAGGCCCGCGCCTCCCGCGACGCCGAGGACGCCCTCGAAGAGGCCCTCGAGACCCTCGCCGAGCTGGCGGGCCCCCTGCCGGAGGGGCCGCCCGGCGAGGCCCTCCCCCTCCCCTCCGCCGAGCCCGACCTGGGCGCGGCCCTGCCCGCGGCCGAGTCGAGCCCCGAGGTCGCGGTCGCGCGCGAGGCGGCCCGGGCCGCGGCCTTCGAGGCGGCGGAAGCCAAGAAGCGGGTCTCGCTGAGCGCCGAGCTCGGGGCCTCCTACAGCACTTCGAGCTACCTGGACTCCGACGATGACTCGGTGCTCAAGGGGAGCAGCCTCTCGGGAGGCTTGAAGGCGAGCTTCGAGGGGCTCGAGCTGAGCCTCGGCGCCGCCCGCGACCCCGACGCCCCCTCCCTCGGCCTGAGCCTCGCCTGGAAGCCCGCGCCCCGGGGGGCCCGCGCGCTCCGCGACCGCGACGAGGCCCTCGCGGCCAGGCAGGAGGCGGCCAAGGTGGACGAGGCGCTCAGGGCGGCGCGCAAGGCCCTGGCGCGGCTCGAGGCCGAGCGCGGGAGGCTCCTCGCGGGGGCCGAGGACGCGGCCTGGGAGCTGGGCTTCGCCCGGGACCAGGCCGCGGCCTACTCAGGCTGGCGGGACAGGGGCATGGCATCCGACGAGGAGTACGCGGAGGTCCTCGCGGCCCTCCGCGAGTGCGAGTCCCGCTCGAGGGCCGCCTTCCTCGACCGCGCCATCTGGGCCCTGGAGCTCCGGGCCCTCGCCGGGCTCCCGGGAAGCGGAGGAGGACTATGAGGAAGAAGGGGAAGCGCCGGGCCTGGCTGGCCCTGGCCATCGCCCTGGCCGCGGCGGGCGGGGGGGCCTACGCCCTCCTCCGCGGGCGGAAGGCCGAGCCCGCCTCGGCCGAGGAGACGGCCAAGGTCGAGAAGCGCGCGATGGACGACATCATCGAGGTCTCCGGCCACCTCAAGGCCAAGGACGAGCAGGAGATCCGGTCGCCCGCCGCGGGCATCGTCGAGGCCGTCAGCGCCCGGAGCGGGGACCGCGTGGCTCCCGGCGACCCGATCGCCCGCCTGGACTCGACCCAGCAGGCCTACGAGCTGGACAAGCTCGCCTACCAGATCGACGAGGAGCGCTTCGCGGGCAACCGGCGCAAGGTCGAGCTCCTCGAGGTGGAGCTCGAGGCGCGGAGGCGGGCGGTCGAGGACCTCACCATGCGCGCCCATATCGGGGGCCTGGTCTCCCGGCTCGAGCTCAAGCCCGGCGACGTGCTCAAGGAAGGCGAGTCCTACGGCCGGGTCATCGACGTCTCCTCCCTCGTCGCCGACGTGGAGATCGGCGAGCGGGACATCCCCCGCGCCCGGGTCGGCCAGGGCGTCGAGTTCCGCTTCCCCGCGATCCCCGGCCTCGTCGCCCGGGGCAGGCTCGAGTCCTTCCCCGCCGAGGCCCGGATCAACGACCGGGGCCTCGTCGTGCTCGACGCCAAGCTCGTCATCGCCGCGCCGCCGCCGGGCCTCCTGCCCGCGTACAGCTTCGACGCCGTGATCAAGGCCGGGGAGGGCCGGGAGGTCCTGGTCGTCGACTCGCGGGCGGTCTCCTACAAGGGGGGCAAGCCCCTCGTCGAGCGGCGGGCGGCCGACGGCTCCTGGGAGGAGCTGCCCGTGGAGACCGAGGGCTTCGGCTCGGGCCTCGTCCGCGTCGTGGCGGGCTGCGCCGAGGGCGACGAGCTAAGGATACCGAGTCCCGGGGCGAAGGAAGGCAAGCCTTGAGCGAGGCCATCCGGCTCGAGGAGGCGCGGCGCCACTACGCGATGGGCGATACCGTCGTACGGGCCCTCGACGGGCTGAGCTTCTCCGTCGAGGCGGGCGAGCGGATCGCCATCATGGGCCCCTCGGGCTCGGGGAAGACGACCTGCATGCACCTCATCGGCTGCCTCGACCGGCCCAGCTCCGGGCGGGTGCTGGTCGGGGGCCAGGATACCGCGGGCCTGGACGAGTACGGCCTCGCCGAGCTGCGCAACCGCCAGGTCGGCTTCGTGTTCCAGCAGTTCCACCTCCTGCCGAGGCTGACGATCGCCCAGAACGTCGAGCTGCCCCTCCTCTACGCCGGCGTCCGGCCGCGGGAGCGGCGGAGGCGGGCCCTCGAGGCCCTCGAGCGCGTGGGCCTCGCCGACCGCTCCGCCCACCGACCCGGCGAGCTCTCGGGCGGCCAGCGGCAGCGGGCGGCCATAGCCCGGGCCCTCGTCAACTCCCCCGCCATCCTCCTCGCCGACGAGCCGACCGGGGCCCTCGACAGCGCGACCGGCCGCTCCATCCTCGAGCTCTTCGGCGAGATCAACGCGCGGGGCACCACCCTCGTCGTCGTCACCCACGACCCGGCCATCGGGGAGGGCTTCCCGCGGGTCATCAGGCTCCGGGACGGCAGGCTCGAGGGAGGCGCGGCGTGATCGAGTCCCTGCGCCTCGCGGCTGAGAGCTTCCGCTCGAACAAGCTGCGCTCGGCACTCTCCCTCGTCGGCATCGTCATCGGCGTCGCCAGCGTGGTGACCGTGACCTCCATCGCCGAGAGCGGCACCGCCTACCTCAAGGAGCAGCTCGAGGCCTTCGCCCTCGACGCGATCCAGATCTACCCCGGCTGGGACCCGGCCGGGGCCGGGCGCTCGGTCGAGCTCGACGCGGCCCTGGGGGCCGACATCCTGCGGAAGGTCCCCGGGGCCAAGGCGGTCCTCCCCCGGGCCAGCCTGCCCGGGGAGCTCCGCTCCGGCCGCAACTCCGCCTCGGCCCAGGTCGGGGCCGTCGGGGCGCCCTACTTCGCCGCGATGGGGGCCTCCCTGGAGCTCGGCCGCGGTTTCACGGCCGAGGACGAGTACGGGCGGCGCCCGGCGATCGTCCTGGGCAGCGAGCTCGCCCGGGAGCTCTTCCCCGAGGGGAGCCCCGTGGGCAGGGACCTCCTGCTCCGCTCCGGGGAGGTCGCCTCCCGCTTCGAGGTCGTCGGCGTCCTCGCGCCGAAGGGCGGCTTCTTCATGGACGACTGGAACCGCATGGCCTACATCACCTTCGCCTACGCCTCGGAACGGATCTCGGGAGGCCTCCGCCCCGAGGCCCTCACCGTCGTCGCCTCCTCCCGCGAGGGGGTCCTGGCCCTCGGGGCCGCGCTCGAGCGCTACTTCCTCGAGCTCACCGGCTCACCGGAGGCGGCCAACGTCATCACCCCGAAGGAATGGGCCGAGAGCGACATGAAGATGACCCGCACGATCAGCCTCATCCTCTCCGGCATCGCGGCCATCAGCCTCCTCGTCGGGGGGATCGGCATCATGAACATCATGCTCGTGTCGGTCGCGGAGCGGAAGCGCGAGATCGGGATCCGCAAGGCCCTCGGGGCGACGCCCCGCCACATCCGCTCCCAGTTCCTCGTCGAGGCCTGCCTCCTCACCCTCGCGGGCGGGGGCCTGGGCCTCGGCGCGGGCTTCGCCGCCGCCTGGGCCGCGGTCGCGGCCTTCAAGTGGGCCTTCGTGGCCTCGCTCGGCACGGCGGCCCTCGCCTTCGCCGTCTCGGCGGCCACGGGCGTCTTCTTCGGGCTCTACCCCGCCCTCAGGGCTGCGCGGCTCGATCCCGTCGAGGCCCTGGCCTCGGAGTAGCGGCCCCGGGAAGAGGGGCTAAACGGGCCCGGGCCGCGTTTTAGTGGGCGAACCCGCTTCCCCGCCGCCCCCGATCCGGTATACTGGGGTCGGAAGGAAGATCATGCAGCGAACGGGAATCGGCGGCCTCTACGACAGGGCGGTGAACGCGCTCAGCTTCTCCGGCGAGCTGTACAAGCTCCGCCGCGAGCTCAACCTCAGGATAGACCAGCGCGAGGCTATAACGGCCGCGCCCAAGTCCCACCCCCTCGGCGTGACGCGCTGGTTCAAGCGGCGGCGCATCTCCATCGCCGAGGCCTACCTCATGGTGCTCCGGGACCTCGATTCCCGCCACTCCAAGGAGCGGCTGCGGGCCCTGAGGATGATGATCGACGCCTCCTTCCACGCGAAGACCCTCGACATGCCCCTCAACACCGCCCGGGTGCAGATGGCCCTCATCAAGGAGGCGGTGAAGCACCGCGACGACCGGCGGCTCCAGCTCGAGCTCCTCGCCGACTTCTCCGCCTCCTCCTACGGCCGGACCCAGGTCGTGCGGAGCCTCGCCGACCGGCTCAACATCGTCGAGCTGCCCGAGGGCGGCCGCAAGCTCAAGGAGCTCGACGCCGGCTGGGACCTCCACGTCCACGACACCGCCTCCTCGGGCCGCAAGAACCCGACCCAGCTCCTCATCGACGCCTTCATCAAGGGCCTGTCGAGGCTGACCATAGCCTACTCGGGCCCCTCGACCGAGATGATGGAGGAGGCGATCGAGGCCGGCCGCATCGTCGGCGTCGCGGTCGAGGTCGCGATCGAGTTCTCGGTCAACGTCTCGGGCGAGCGCTTCCACTTCCACGCCCTCCTCCCGCGCTTCGAGCGGGGGGAGGAGCTGCGGGCCTACCTCAAGAAGGAGCGCAAGGCCCTCGCCCCCCTCTTCGAGGCCCTCGAGGCGAACCAGGAGAGCCGGGTCGAGGCGATCCGCGGCCTCCTCGGCGAGTTCAACCGCGAGGTCCTGCCCCGGCTCAACGAGGGCTTCCCCGACGAGGAGCAGTACCGGCTGCCCAAGCTCAAGCTGCGCGACTTCGCCGCCTTCGTGCCCCTGGCGAGCGCGAGCCGCTACCACCTGGGCGAGTTCCTCTGGTCCTACTACCGCCCCGTCATGTTCAACCGCGTGATCTACCTCAAGGCCCTGCGGGGCAAGGCCAGGAGCGACCTGCGGCACAAGCGCATCGCCGAGTGGGACTACGGCATCGTCGACGGCCGCTACCGCCGCCTCCGCGAGGAGTACCGCTCCATGAACCCCGAGTCCCTCAGGCGGCGCTGGTTCGCGGCGCCGGGCGCCGGGGAGTACGCCTCCGCCCTCGACGACCTCGGAGAGCTGCGCCGCCTCCTGGACAAGGCCGGCTGCGCCTTGAAGCTCGTGTCCCCCCTCGAGCGCGGCCTCGCCGCCGCCGCCCGCCTCCTGGAGTCCTCGCGCGGGCTCATCGACTGCGTCGAGGTCTACAACGTCCAGGACTCGGTCAAGCACGACGTCTCCGAGACGCTCCGGCTCTGCGAGCTCGTGAATTCGCTCAACGCGCGGAGCGAAGCCGACGGGACGCCGCCCTACGTCCCCGTCTGCGGATCGGACGCCACCGGCCGCAGCCCCGACATCCCGGGCATGGGCTTCATCTACGAGGACCGGGTCGCCGGCCGCTACCGGAGGCGCTACGTCAAGCGGCACATCGCCCTGCCCGACGCCGCGGCCCGGCTGGTGGCCGGCGGGGGCAAGGCCGTCGACCTCTCCTCGAAGCAGGCCGCGCGGCGGATCCTCTGCATGGGCAAGGTCTCCGAGGGGATAGGGAACCGCCTGGGCGACGGCGAGGATCCGGGCTCCCAGGTCGTGCCCCCCGGCCGGGCCGTCCGCTACCTGAACCACGGCCTGGTGAACCTCGTATACGCGGCCGTCGGCTTCGCCGTGGCCTACCGCTTCATCGGCCCGGCATACGCCTGCCTCTGGCTCGGCATCACCGGCTTCCGCAACACGATAGCCGATATCATCGCCTATCGCGGGGCCCGGCTCAAGCAATGGACCATCGGCTCGGTCAACTTCGACAACGTCGCCCAGTCCCTGTTCTGGACCGGCTTCTCGGTCCCCATCCTGGGCTTCGTGAAGGCCCGCTTCGACGCGCTCTGGCCCTTCGCCGCCGACGGCCTCGCCTTCAACGCGGCCAAGTTCTTCTTCATCTCCTTCGCCAACGGCCTCTACCTCGCCGCGCACAACAAGCTGCGCGGCTTCGACCGCAAGGTCATCCGGGCGAACATCTTCCGGAGCGTGATCGCCTGGCCCTTCGCCGCGGCCTTCGCCCCCCTGGGCAACCTCGCGGGCATCCCGAGCATCGTGCAGACCAAGATCTGGTCCGACGTGATAGCCGGCTTCATCGAGGGCGGCAACAAGTACCTCAAGGTAGTCAGGCTGCGGCGCCGCGACGTCGAGGAGATCGTGCCGCGGGCCCTCGAGGGCAAGAAGGAGGAGCGCTGCATCGCCGCCCTCGACCTGCTGTTCCTCTTCCGCGAGGAGCCGCGCTCGCGCAACTCCCTGCGCGCCTCGGCCGCGGCCCTGAGCGCGGCGATGCGCGACGAGTCCCTCGACCGCCGCCTCGTGGACTACATCGTCACCCGCCACTCGGGCGAGGTCGCGGTCGACCTCGCGAGCCTGGTCGCGGATACCCTGCCGGAGTTCCGCGACTGGCTCGAGGCCGCGGCGGCGCACGGCGGCCGCCTCGGCGCCGGCCGGACCTCCCCCCGAGGCGCGGCTCAGGGAGCCCGGTACTCGACCCAGCGCACCTTGCCCGCGCGGATCGCGTCGCGGAGGCTCCGCTCGACCTTGCTCAAGGAGGCGGAGCCCGACTTGACCTCGACGAAGGCCACCTCCTCGACGATCCCCGAAGAGGCGCCGACGAAGGCCACGAAGTCCACGGGCTTCCCGACGAAGCGCAGCTCGGTCGGATCGAAGGGGAAGCCCGGCAAGTAGGGCGCGACCTGCTCCGAGAGCTGGCCGCCCAGCACGGCCCGCGACCGGCGCACCGCGTCCTCGCGCTCGGCCTCGATCCGCCCCGGGAGCCCCGTCTCGGCCTCGAGCCGCCCCGATCGGCGCCCGAGGCGCAGCCCCAGCCAGAGGCCGAGGGCGAAGAGGAAGGCCAGAAGGATCGCCGCGAGGACGAGGAGGTAGGCCGACTGCCCCTCGGCCAGGTATATCGTCGTTGGCATGAGGCTTACAGTGTAGCCTTGGCGCGCCTCCCCCTCAACCGCCCCCAGCTCTGTCCCCAGCCCCCGCCGCCCGGAGAATCGACCCTCGGTCCCCATCCGTCGTATACTCCTCACCGATGCCCTTCCTGCCCGCCCTCCCCGCCGATCTCGCCGCCCGCGGCCTCGAGCCCGGCGAGCTCGACTTCGTCCTCGTCACCGGCGACGCCTACGTCGACCACCCGAGCTTCGGCGCCGCCCTGATCGGCCGCCTCCTCGAGGCCGAAGGCTACGCGGTAGGCATCCTCGCCCGGCCCGACCCCGACGACGCGGAAGCCTTCCGCCTACTCGGCCGGCCCCGCCTGGCCTTCCTCGTCACCGCGGGCGCCCTCGACTCGATGGTCTCCTCCTACACGGCCAACCGCCGGCCCCGATCGGAAGACGACTACGCGCCCGGAGGGAATCCGCGGCTCTGCCTTCGAGCAGATGGGAGCCTGGGTCCAGGCCGGGGGGACAGAGCTCAAGCTGACCGGAGCGGACCCAGCGGGCACGGGGACAGAGCTCGGGTCGGCGGTAACGGCGAGCTCCGGGCCAGAGCTAATGCCCGGCCCGACCGCGCGGCCATCGCCTACTCCACGCGCTGCCGCGAAGCGTATAAAGGCGTCCCTGTAGTCATCGGCGGCCTCGAAGCCTCGCTCCGCAGGCTCTCGCACTACGACTACTGGTCCAACACCGTGCGGCGATCCATACTCCTCGATTCCAAGGCCGACCTCCTGGTCTACGGCATGGGAGAAACCCAGATACTCGAGGCCGCGGGCCGCCTTGCGGCGTGGCGCGCGCTTGGCCCCGGAGCCGCTCCCGTCTCCGACTCCCTGCGCGGGATCCGCGGCACGGCCTGGCGCAGCTCTTCCCGGCCCGAGCTCGCCGAAGACGGCCTCATCGAGCTGCCTCCTTATGAAGTAGTCCGCGGGGAGGATCCATCGTCTACGGCAGCTTATGCAGCCTCGGTACGGGAGCAATACCGCAACGCCGACGCCCGTTCGGGGCGGCTCCTTCTGGAGGGGTGCGAAGGTAGGTGGGTTGTCCAGGAACCGCCCGCGCCGCTCCTCGGGGGGACAGAGCTCGATCGTCTCTACGAACTGCCCTACGAACGGGCTTGGCATCCGATGTACGAACAGGCGGGTGGGGTGCCTGCGCTGGCGGAAGTCGAATTCTCCCTCGCCTCGAGCCGAGGTTGCTTCGGCGCCTGCGCTTTCTGCTCCCTCGCGATGCACCAAGGCCGGGTCGTGACCTCCCGGAGCAGAGAATCTCTCATTAGGGAGGCGCGCGCGCTCGCAGCCTCGCCCCGCTTCAAAGGCTATATCCACGACGTCGGAGGGCCCACGGCCAATTTTCGCGCCCCTCCCTGCCGAAAGTCAGAGCGCTCGGGGGCCTGCCCCGATCGTCGTTGTCTGGCCCCCGAGCACTGTCCCCGCCTCGAGGTGGATCACCGCGACTACCTCACGCTCCTCCGGGAGCTTCGCTCCCTACCTGGAATCAAGAAGGTTTTCGTCCGCTCTGGAATCCGCTTCGACTACCTTATGCTCGATCCTGACGAGTCCTTCTTCCGTGAGCTCGTGGAGCACCACGTCTCCGGCCAGCTCAAGGTCGCCCCCGAGCACGTAGCCGAGAAGGTCCTCGCCCTCATGGGCAAGCCGCGCCGCGCCGCCTACGAGGCCTTCTCACGGCGCTACGCCGAGTTGAACCGCGAGCTGGGCTTCAAGCAATACCTCGTGCCCTACTTCATCTCGGCTCATCCCGGCTCGGGCCTCGCGGAGGCTGTGGAGCTCGCGGAGTACCTGCGCGACTCGGGCTTCGTCCCCGACCAGGTCCAGGACTTCTACCCCACGCCCGGGACCTTAGCCACGGCCATGTACTGGACGGGCCTCGATCCGCTGACCGGACAGGCGGTCTACATCGCCAGGGGCGAACGAGAGCGTTCGATGCAGCGCGCCCTCCTGCAGTATAAAAAACCGGGCAACCACGAGCTCGTCCGCCAGGCCCTCGAACTAGCCGGCCGAGGGGACCTCATCGGCGAGGGGCCGCGCTGCCTCGTTCCCCGCGGGGCGGCGGGCGGCCGCTCGGGGAAACATGCACGGCGAAGAGGCCATCAATAAAATCGCGAGGCACTAGAGCTCTGTCCCCGCAGGAAAACAGGCTACGAAGCAAGGCCCCGTGCGTGGCCGCGGTGCATAGCCAGATGCAACGCGTTGCGCAGGGACGCCGCTGAAGCTATCCTAAGGCTATGGCGAAGGATTACCCAGGGAAGACCATATGGATCACGGGGGCCTCGTCGGGCATCGGCGAGGCCATGGCCCTCGAAGCGACTCGGCGGGGTGCCCGGCTCATCCTGACCTCCCGCCGACGAGAGGCCCTCGAAGCCGTCGCGGAGGGCTGCGCCCACGAGGCTGAGCGTTCCAGCTCGGGAGCCCCGCCCGCGACGGTCCTCCCGGCCGACCTCGCCTCCCCCGAGGCCCGCGCCGCGGCCTGCGACGCCCTCCGTCGCCAGGGCCCAGTCGATATTGCAATCCTCAATGCAGGCATCTCCCAGCGGGCTACCTTCCTCGAGACTCCCCCCGAGTCCTTTTCCGCCGTTATGGCGCTGGACTTCGACGCTCCGGTAGACCTCGTCCGGCGCCTCCTGCCCGGTATGATCGAGCGGGGCTCGGGCAGCCTCGTGGCGATCTCGAGCATGGCAGGCCTAGCCGGCGCCCCTCTCCGCCCGGCCTATTCGGCGGCCAAGCACGCCCTAGCCGGATTCTTCCAGAGCCTCCGCTCGGAGCTCGTCGGCACGGGGATCAGGATCGTCGTAGCGTATCCGGGATACGTTCGCACCGGGATAGCCAGATCAGCCCTCGGGCCGGGCGGCAAGCCCATGGGCGTCGAAGATCCACACATCTCGGGCGGCGGCGATCCCGCAGCCGCCGCTCGCCGCATCCTCGACGCGGTAATCCGTGGACCTCTCGAGCTCAAGCTGGCCTTTGGGATCAAGATGCGTTTCGGCCTATTCCTTTCACGTCGCCTGCCCGGGCTATGGGCGAACATGTCGGCCCGGCATGCGGGGATCGTCCCCCGGGGACAGAGCTCGAGGCCGGCGATCGCCGACAAAAGGAGGGCCTAGCATGGCCGAACTCGCGGTCGCGGCCTTCTGCTTCTCCTTCCCCGCCATCGCCCTCCTTTTAAAGGAGAAGGTGAGCTATTTCTCGAAATGGAGCCCACTCATCGCGTGCTATACTGTCGGGCTCGTCCTCGGCAACCTCGGCATCCTCCCGAAAAACGCGCCGATCCTCCTCGATGGGATATCCACAGGGGCGGTCGCCCTATCCATCCCCCTCCTGCTATTCAGCGTAGATATTCGCCGCTGGCGCGAGCTCGCGGGCACGACGCTCCGCGCCTTCGGCCTGGCAGTAATCGCCGTCATGACGGTCTCGGCCGCCGCTCATCTTCTATTTAAGAGCTCTGTCCCCGATTCCTGGAGCGTCGCGGGGATTCTCGTCGGGGTCTACACGGGAGGCACTCCCAACATGGCCGCGATCAAGACTGCCCTCGGCGCCGATATGAACTCCTATCTTGCCGTCCATACCTCGGACATGATCCTCTCCGCGGTATATTTCCTTTTCGTGCTCACCGCAGCCAAGCGCTTCTTCTCCCTCTTCATGCCGGCCTACAACGCTCGTCGCCACGAGGGAGGCGAGGTCGTCGGGAGCAGCCAAGACAGTTCCGATGAGGAGCCCTCCGCTCCGCCCTTTACGGCCCTGTTCGCGAAGGGTATCCGCGCTCCCCTGGCCGCCGCCCTTGGCCTCGATCTCGCGGTCGTCGCGGTAGGCCTTGGCGCTTCCCTCCTCGTTCCCGCCGAGTGGCAAACCATGACCGCCATCCTCGGCATCACGACGTTCGCCCTCGCCGCCTCGCTCTCGCCCCGTCTTCGCACGGCGAAAGGGACATTCCAGGCGGGAGAGTATATCCTGTACGTATTCTGCCTCGCCGTCGGCGCGATGGGCGATATATCAAAGCTTATCGGCGCGGCCCCTCACTATTTCGCCTATGTCGCAGTCGTCCTCTTCGGAAGCTTCACCCTCCACGCCGCCCTCTGCGCCATTTGCAAGGTAGACGTCGATACCTTCCTCGTGGTCTCAACCGCGACTATCAACTCGCCGCCATTCGTGGGCCTCACCTGCGTAGCGATCGGCAACCGCCGCCTACTCGTACCAGGCATCACCGCAGGCATCATGGGCTACGCTCTCGGCAATTACCTCGGAATTGGGCTCGCCCAGCTCCTCAGGTCTCTCGGGTAAGGGATGAGTCGACTGCATCCCTGACCACGGTCGTTAAGGACATTCCTAGGACGGACATTACAGAGACAGAGCTCGTAGACCAGCGCCTGCGAATCAAAGACCCGAAAGGGACACCGAAAGCCCTGGGAAAAAGCTTGAGAGAGCTCGAGAGAGCTTGAGCAAGACCCGGGAAAGCTTACGCACGAGCCATTGGATGGGGACAGAGCTCAACTTGCTCGATTCAGCGCCCGGTTCAATCGCTTGGGGAGCACGCGGGCGTATACGGAGCATGAGAAAACCCCGCGAACTCCGTGAGGGCGCTCGGTACCATGTGACGGCGCGAGCCAATCGCAGAGAGATGATCTTTGCTCCGAGCGCGATGAAAGAACATTTTCTCGAGGTCGTGCGGCGAGCGAAGGCGAAGTACGATTTTAGGATGGAAAATTTCTGTATAATGGGCAATCATTTCCATTTCATTATCCAACCCGGCAAAGGGGAGAGCCTCTCAGCTATCATGCAATGGATCCTCAGCGTGTTCGCGATGACCTATAATAGGATTCAAGGAGTCACCGGGCACGTTTGGGGAAGCCGATTCTTCTCCAGGATCATCGGCAGCCTTAGACTATTCATAGAGGTATATGACTACATAGACAACAATCCTATCAGAGCTCATCAAGTCGAAGACCCTGGGGAGTGGCGTTGGAGCGGGCTTTGGCAGGACCGAACAGGATACCGGGGAATAATAGAAGCTCCTTTACCATGGCTTCGGCCATTCATACCCGAGCACGAGCAGCTTCTACTACCGCAAGTCACAGGAAGGGCGCTGGTACAGCAGATCCACTACCGCGTAAAGGCTCCGTGCCTCTCGGGTGGTATATCGAAGTCATTCTTGTCCGATCCAAGGGCGAACGAGCCCTGAATCAGGGAGAAATGTCTCTCAACCCTCTCCAGCGGAACAGGGTTCGTCTGAATCCTCCAGCCGAGCCATCTCCATATCGAAGGCCTTGCCGCATGGTTGCTTAATCGCCGGCGCATCACCACCACGCTGCGCCTGAGGATCCTGCAGCTCTTGCGCTTCTTTTATTCTGTCCATTCCCTACCTCCCGAGACCTCATTCCCATCCGAGCCTCGAATCGGCCAGGCCAAACACTACATATTGGTTTCAATATACTGAGATCATAGGGAGAAGCATAGGACGACGCGCCATCATCCTCGCCAGATGCATCGTGCCCACGAGCTTGGAAGAGAAAAGCGAGAGAGGGGGGGGGGACCTTCCCGAAGGGGCGTCCTCTCGCTCGACTCCCCTACGCTCGTCCTTCTCGCATCGCGGCGAAGACCTCGCGGGCGCGTTCGACGGTGACTCCGATGTCCTCCTCCGAGTGGGCGAGCGATATGAACCAGTTATGGTGGGGGTGCAGGAATACGCCCCGGCGCGCCATGGCCGCGCCGAAACGCTGATTTAGGTAGAGCATCGGGTCCTCATCGAAGGTGAGGAAGGGAATGGCGGGTGGCCCGGAGATCCGGGCGCCGAATCCGTAGTCGCTGCCCGCGGCCTCGAGGCCGACGCGGAGGGCGTTCCCGAGCTCCTCGAGACGCTTGACTCCGCCCAAACGCTCCATCTCGTCAAGGCAGGCGATGGCGGCGGCCATGGGCGCGGCTGAGGTCCAGTAGGTGCCCGTGATGAAGAAGGAAGAGGCCGCCTTCATGAGCTCGCCCCTGCCCATGAGGAGGCTTATGGGTTGGCCATTGGCGAGGGCCTTGCCCATGCACCAGAGGTCGGGCTTCGCGCCGAAACGCAGATGCGATCCCCCCTCGTGGAGGCGGAAATTCGCGCGGATGTCGTCCATGACGAGGAGGGCCCCCTCCTCATCGCAGAGGCGGCGCGCGGTCCTGTGCCAGCTCGGTCCCGGAAGGACCTGGGGCTTGTAGGTCGGGTGGTGGTAGGGGGTGAGGAAAAGGCAGGCTATCTGCCCTCGGTGCTCCGCGAAGAGCCTGCCGAGAGCCTCCTCGTCACCATAGGGGAAAGTCAGGATCCGATCGCGCTCGAAGGCGAGCTCGGGGAAAGGGTTCGTCCCGCACCAGTTAGCTGCTCCGTGATATGCCCCTTCTGCGGCGAGGGCGAGGGCTTTGCCCGTCCGTACTCGCGATAGGGACAGAGCTAGGGTTGTAGCATCGGTGCCGTTTTTAACGAAAACAGCCCAGCTCGTACCTTCTATCCGGCTGACCAACTTCTCGGCGAGTTCGATCATGAGGGGAGCTGGCTGGTCGAGGAGGTCGCCGGAGCGAATGCGCGAGCAGGTAGCCTCGTCGACCGCCTCGTTGCCATAACCTACGAGCTGGGAACCGTATCCGCAGAGGTAATCGATATACTCATTGCCATCCGCGTCCCACATGCGAGATCCCCGGGCTCGTTCGATGTAGATCGGGTAGGAACCAGGTACGAGGAATCCCGGGGACTTGGAGCCGTAGATTCCACCGGGAATCACTCGAGCGGCTCGCTCGAAGAGGGCGCAAGAGCGGGTGAGACCGGCCGGAGCGGGCTGGACGATAGGGACAGAGCTGAGTGAGGAGGTAGGTATGGAGGCTGCAGGGAAAGAACCCGCGGGAAGGTTCACCGATTTGGGGCTTGTTGTCATGCTTACACCGTACTCCCGCTCGGAAGTCGGATCGCCCACCCGCACCTTGACCGCAAGAAAATCGCCGAGCCGATCCAGGACGGCGAAAAGGCCCTGGACGAGCGGCAAATAACCGCTCAGGCTTACTTCACCAGCGCCGAGAGCTACGGCCGCCTGTCGGGAGCCACCCAAGACGGAACAAGCCGCTTCGGGGTCTCGGAAGCGGAGTCGCACACTCGGAGAAGCTGGAGCCTCAGGAGAGAAGGTTAGTATCCTGCCGCGCTTGGCTATGCCGAGGGCGAAAGCTGGGACAGCAGTCTGAGAAGTCCCATCGAACCCCTTGGGGACAGAGCTCTCCTTACCTCTATGCGCCGAGCCAACCTCGAAGGAGACTGTCCCATCGGGGACATGGGCAAGGCGAGCGGATAGGGCTGGATCTGCATTGCCGACCTCAACGAGGCCGCGGAGCGCGGCCTCGGAAAGCAACCGAGCCCGGAACTCGGGCTCTGTCCCCTCGGCAGAAAGGATGGCGGGAACTCTCGCGGCGGCAAGACGAAAGAAACCGAGAGCCGGGAAAGCTCCAGGGCCAAGGAATAGCGGTATGGGGCTGCCCGGTCCTCCGGCCAAGACAGAGGCGCAGGAACGAGCGGTCATGAAACAGAGGATGAGGGAAACCGAGCCTCGGGGGGGGCTGGCGCCTCCAGAATAGGATATAAAACTCCCGCCTTCGGAGACGATATAGGAGGGAGGAGCCCCGGGGGCGGCGAGACAGAGCGTGAAATTCCTCTTCGCTCCTCTCGCTATCAATGCAGGATCAGCCTCAGCAGCCAAGGCGATCAAGCTCGTCGTTACCGAAAGGCGAATTCGCGCAAGAATACGTATTTCTAGCGAGGATAGTCCTGCAAAATTCGAGGTCATGATAAGGATGATAGCCGATGCACCCCGCACAGGGTAGCCTCAAGGATGGTTCATACAAAGCCTGCCCGACAAGTTGCAATGTCGAACCCAGTCTGAATACCAGCTCTTTCCCTATGCCCTCTTTGCATTTGCCCCTAACCAATCCATCCTCCCTTGCCCTGACCTTTAGTAACGATATCTCTCCCCATCCACGCTCATGCTCTCACCTCGAGCGTCAAACCGAAGCCCCTTGCTTGACATTCAGTCGGGGAAAGTATATATGTTTATCTGTTCATATGTTCATGTCTGCGGGGGATCATTTTGGATACAAGCGCCAAGACATCTACACTGCCAGCCGAAAGCGCCCGAGAGGTATTGAATAGTCCTGATATCGAGCTCGGATGCGCTTGCTCGGAGCTCCACCTCGAACGGGTTGTCACCGCTCTCGACCAAGCGCCCTCCCCTGGAACCCTGGCCGAACTCGGTGAGCTCTTCAAGGTATTCGCCGATCCGGGCCGTCTGCGCATCCTTGCGGCCCTCGGCGGAGGGGAACTGTGCGTTGGCCACCTCGTCTCGGCCGTCGGCATGAGCCAGTCGGCCGTGAGCCACCAGCTCGCACTACTTCGCAAGGCCAGGCTCGTCCGCTCGAGGCGGATCGGCAAGGAAGTCTACTACGCCCTCGATGATCTCCACGTTGGCGCTATCCTAGCGGTTGGCCTTGACCACGTCGGCGAGCGGGGGCGGTCATGAGGGACGACACTCGCGCCTCGGGCACAGAATGCGGCTGCTCCTCCTGCGGGCATGCCGGGCATGGGCCAGATCATGGGGCGAGCTCCCTGCGCCGGGAGCTCGTCCTCCTCGGATCGGCCATTATTCTCGGGTCCTTCGCCTTCTTCGGTCTGCCAAGCCTCGGGCTACAAGGCGCGGCGGGCGGCTTCCTCCTCCCGGGGACAGCGCTCGCCGCCTACCTCGTCGCGGGCTGGCACGTCCTCGCCCAGGCAGCGCGAAACATCGCCCGCGGCAGGATATTCGATGAGCTATTCCTCATGTCGATAGCCACGCTAGGGGCCTTCGCCATCGGCCAGTACGAGGAAGCCCTCGGGGTCATGGTCTTCTATAAAATAGGCGAGATGCTCCAAGACTCGGCCTCGGAGAAGAGCCGCGCCTCCGTTCGCGAGCTCCTCGCGCTTCGGCCCGATGTCGCGCGGTTGCGGCGCGGGGAGTCCTGGGTTCTCCTTTCCCCCGAGGAGGCCGCGGTAGGTGAGCGTTTCATGGTCATGCCAGGCGAGCGGCTGCCCCTCGACGGAAGGGTCCTCGAGGGCGAAGCCTTCGTCGATACCTCCGCCCTCACGGGGGAGTCCTTGCCTCGCAGAGCAGCGCCGGGGACAGAGCTCCTGGCCGGCTCAGTAGCCCTCGACGGCTCCCTCGTGCTCGATTCGACGAGGCCGGCCGGAGAGTCCTCGGCCGCGCGCATCGCCGAGCTCGTGGAAAACGCCTCGCATGCGAAGGCCCGGTCCGAACGCTTCGTGACCCGCTTCGCGGCCGTCTACACCCCGATCGTCTGCGCCCTCGCGGCCGTCGTCGCCTTCCTCCCGCCCCTCGTCCTGCCCGGAGCCTCGCTGCGGGATTGGCTATATCGAGCACTCGTCATGCTGGTCATCTCCTGCCCCTGCGCCCTCGTGATCAGCGTACCCCTTGGCTACTTCGGCGGTCTCGGGGGAGCGGCCCGGCGAGGCATCCTCGTCAAAGGCTCTACTGTCCTCGACGCTCTCGCGAAGGCGAGGACCGCGGTCTTCGACAAGACGGGGACGCTCACCGAGGGGAAATTCCGCGTGCTCTCCATCGAACCGATGCCTGGCACCGAAGAAGATGCGCTCCTTTCCCTCGCGGCCGCCGCCGAATCGCGCTCCCTCCATCCGATAGCGGCCTCGATCCGCGAGGCGTCGGCCGCTCGCGGCCTCTCCGTCGGCACCGAGGACGAGGCGTCCGAGATCCGTGAAGTAGCCGGCGCCGGCGTAGTCGCGACGATCGGCGGCCGTCGCGTGCTGGCTGGCAACGAGCGCCTCCTCCAGCTCGAAGCCGTACCCCACGATTCCCGCGGCATCGAGGGCACGACGGTCGACGTGGCCGCCGATGGCGTCTACCTCGGCCGCATCCTCGTCGGCGACCTCGCCAAGCCCGACGCGGCCGAGGCGGTCGAGGGATTGGCCGCCCTCGGAGTCGGCCGGGCGGTCATGCTCACCGGCGACGCCGCGCGGGCGGCCGCCCCGATCGGGGCCGAGCTCGGCATCGGGGAAGTCCACGCGGGGCTCCTCCCCGAGGGGAAACTCGAGAAGCTCGAGCGCATCATCGCCGAAACGCGGGCTACCGGCGGCACGACCATCTTCGTGGGCGACGGCATCAACGACTCGCCCGCCCTAGCCCTCGCCGACGTCGGCATAGCTATGGGGGCCGGGGCCGACGTAGCCGTGGAGAGCGCCGATGTCGTCCTAATGACCGGTGAACCGAGCCGCGTCGCGGAGGCGGTCGCTCGCGCCCGCCGCACGCGGCGCATCGTCATCCAAAACATCGTCTTCGCCCTCGGGATCAAAGCCGCCTTCCTCGTCCTCGGAGCGGCCGGCGCCGCGGTAATGTGGGAGGCGGTGATCGCCGATGTCGGCGTCGCCCTCCTGGCGACAGCCAACTCCCTACGTGCCATGCGCTGATCGAACCAGTCGCCAGGGATCGACCTCGGGGGACAGAGCTAAACGAATCAAGCCTCTGTCCCCGCAGTCGGGGACAGAGCTACAGGATTTCACGCGATACCCTCTTCCTCGGCGGCCCGATGCCGTAAGCGAAGCTCTGTCCCCAGCCTCCCCGATCCCCACAGACGCCGCATTTGCGCCTCTGTCCCCAGGGCCCTATACTTGGTTTATGCAGCCGGAAACAGGGGATACGGTCCCGCGGCGTGGGCTGACCCGCCGCCTCAACCTCAGGGTCTGGGGCCTCGGCCTCCTCGCCTGCGCTCTCGTCCTCTTCCTCGTAGCCTGGCAGGCGGCCGCGGAGCGCGAGGACCGCCTCGAGCGCGAGCGGGACGCGCTCTCCCGCCTGGCCCAGTCCGCCTCGGCAGACTTCCACGAGAAGCTGGAGCGGATCCGCCTCTTCTTCCGGATCGCCGATCTCTGGCTCGCGGCCCAGCCCGAGGCCGATCCCCGCACCGATCCCGCGTTCGGCCGGCTCGTCGATTCCTTCCGCTCCTCGATGGGGAACAAGCTCGACATCAGGCTCATCTCCGCGGCGGGCGGCCTCTACTACGTCCCCGCCGCCTCCCCGGAGCCCCTCGCCGACCTCCGCGACCGGGACTACTATCGTGCCCAGCTCGATCCAGCTATCAGGGGCTTCTACATCGGCAAGCCCGTCGTGGGCCGGGTGACCGGCCTCCTGACCATACCGGTAGCCTATCCTATCTCGAGGGGCAACGCCGGCATGGCCGTCCTCTTCGCAGCCCTGGCCCTCCCGGACATCGAGGCTACCTACGAGCCGATCCGCCCCAAGCCCAACGGCTCCTTGGCGATAACGCGGGGAGACGGACTCCTCCTCGCCCGGGTGCCCCTGGACGAGGCGGCCATCGGGAAGGCGGTGACCCCCGACACCGCGGCCTGGCGGAGCAGCGTCTACGCCGACCCCACCCAGGTTCGGGACCTGCGCTCGAGCGTGGACGGGAAACGGCGCCTCATCGCCTTCTCCGCGCGTCGTGATCCCGATATCGTCGTCTCGGTCTCCGCCCTCTACGACGACGTGCTCGCCCCCTGGCGCGCCTCCCTCTGGCTCCGGGCCCTGATCGCCGCTGTCATGATCGGGGCTATCGCCCTCTCCTCGGCCCGCGCCGCCGCGGTCCTCCGCAGCCTCGACGCGGCCCACGCCGAGCTCGAGGGCAACCTCCGCCTCCTCAAGCGCAGCGACGCCGCCAAGGACAAGCTCTTCTCGATCGTCGCCCACGACCTCCGCGGGCCGATCGGCGGCATGTGCAACCTCCTCGAGACCATCGCGACCGACCGGGAGGGCATCGACCGGGAAAGCCTCGACGAGTTCATCGGCGCCCTCCGCCAGGCCTCGTGGAACAGCTACCAGCTCCTCGAGAACCTCCTCGCCTGGTCGAGGAGCCAGCAGGGGGAGCTCCGCTTCGCCCCGGCCCGCGTGGAGCTCCGGCCCCTCGTCGAGGAATGCCTCCAGGCCTACGCCCTCTCGATCGGGGACAAGGGACTCGAGGTGGCGATCGAGGTCGAGGCCGGGCTCGCGGCGCGGGCCGATCCGGAGCTCCTCAAGGTCGTCCTGCGGAACCTCCTGTCGAACGCGGTCAAGTTCTCGCGCCGGGGAGGGAGGATACGGATCGAGGCCTCGGCCGCCGCGGGAGGGACGGCGATCTCGGTCGCCGACGAGGGCATCGGGATGGGGCCGGAGGAGCTCGCCTCCCTCTTCGACCTCGGCGCGGTGCGGAGCCGGGCGGGCACGGTCAACGAGCGCGGCTCGGGCCTCGGCCTCGCCCTCTCGAAGGAGATCGCGGAGCGGCACGGAGGCCGGCTCGAGGCCGCGAGCGTGGAGGGCGCGGGCAGCCGCTTCGAGCTCTTCCTCCCGGACGAGGGGCCTGCCCCGTCCCCGGCGGCGCCGGAGGGGGAGGCCTCGAGCTAGGCCCCGGCTCCCGGCCAGCGGGAGGATACGCGGAGCAGCCGGCTGAGCACGACAGCCCGGTCCTCGTCGGGGAAGCAGAGGGCCAGGCGCTGGAGGGCCGCTCCATCCCCGCGGGCGCCCGCCCGGGCCAGGATGGCGGCCAGGGATCGGGCGGCGGAGCGGAAGCCCTCGACCTCCCCCGCTTCCGCGGCGGCCCGCAGCGCCTCGAGGAGGGCGGGGGCCTCGGCTGCGGCGCGGGCGAGGGCCTGGGCGCGCTCGGCGTCGGCCGCGAGGCTCGTCGGCTCGGCCCGGCCGGCCGGCTCGGACCCCTCGCGGGCGTCCACGGCCGCGTCCACGGCGGCGAGGAGCTTGGGCACGTCGACCGGCTTGGAGAAGACGGCGTCGAAGCCCGCTCCCGAGCGCTCGACCTCGTCGGGATCGAAGGCGGTGAGGGCGATGAGGGGCAGGCCCGGGTCGTAGCGCGAGCCGGCGTAGGAGCGGATCTTGCGCCCGAGCTCGATGCCGCTCATGCCGGGCATCTGGATGTCGAGGAGGGCGGCGTCGGGAGGCCGCTCCTCGAGCAGGCGCAGGGCGTCGGCCCCGCTCGAGGCCGTGTCGGGCCGGTGGCCCGCGTTGCCGAGGAGGGTCGCCATGTACTCGAGGTTGACCTCGTTGTCGTCCACGACCAGGAGGCGGTAGGCGCGCCGGGCCGGGGTCGAGCCGGGGGCATCCTCGTCGGGCGCGCCCGCGGGCAGGAGGACCGAGAAGGAGGAGCCCCGCCCGACCTCGCTCTGGACGCGGATCTCGCCGCCCAGGGCCCGCACGATGTTGCGCGCGAGGGACAGGCCGATGCCCGCCCCGCCCCGCTTCGAGTAGGGGGAGGCGAGCTGGACGAAGGGCTGGAAGATGCGGCCCTGGTCCTCGGGCGCGATGCCCGGGCCCGTGTCGGAGACCGCGAGCACGAGGTAGGGCACGTTGCCCGATTTACGCTCCACGGAGGACTCGACGCGGATCCGGCCGCGCTCGGTGAAGGCCAAGGCGTTGTCGAGGAGGGCCGCGAAGGCCCGGCCGAGGCGGTCGGGATCGGAGCGGATCGTCTCCGCGGGGACGGGCGCGACCTCGAGGGCCAGGCCCTTGGCCGCCGCCCGGGCGCGGTAGGGCTCGCAGGCCCGCTCGACGAAGCCGGCGAGGGGGAAGGCGTAGCGGCGCACCGTGCCGGCCCCCGTCTCGAAGCGGACGAAGTCGAGGATGTCGCCGAGCATGTCCAGGAGGCCCTGGGCGCTCTGGATGATGGATGCGGCGCGGCGCTCGGGCTCCTTGTCGCCCATCTCGATGAGCCGCGCGGCCGCGAGGACCGAGGCGACGGGGCTCTTGAGCTCGTGGCTCATGGAGGCGAGGAAGTCGCTCTTGGCGCGGTTGGCCCGCTCGGCCTCGACCTTGGCCAGGCCGACGAGCTCCTCCATCGCCTTGCGCTGGCTCACGTCCTCGCAGATGAGGATGGCGTGGGTCACCGCCCCCGCGGGGCTGCGGACCGGGGAGGCGTGGATCGTCGCCCAGGCCCCCTCCTTGGCCGCCTCGTCCGAGCCTTCGGCGGGCGGGGCCGGGGCGAGGCGGGCCTCGCCCCGGGCGTCGAAGCCCTCGCGCACGAGGGAGCGGAGCTCCTCCGCCCGCTTGGGCGGGAGGTCGAAGAAGGAGAAGAGGTCGGCCCCCACGACCTCCTGGGGGGCCCGGCCGGAGATGCGGAAGAAGGCCGGGTTGACGTACTCGACCGCGAAGCCGCGGTCGGCCACGAGGATGCCGGCCGAGAGCTGGTCCACGGCCTGGTAGAGCTTGCGGAGCATCTCCTCCGACTTGCGCCGGAGGGTGATGTCGCGGATGACGCCGACCGAGCCCATGAAGGCCGAGCCCTGCTCGGGCCGGCCGTACTCGCCGGCGGCCGTGACCTCGCCGTAGGAGATCACGGTCGCGATCACGTCGTCCTCGGCGGAGCGGCTCCCCGGCTTGCGCTTGAGCCGCACCTCGAGGTTCTCGGTGCGGCGGTCGACGCCGCGGCGCTCGTTGAAGAGCTTGGGGCTCAGGGCGTGGCCCGTGCGCGAGCCCCGGAAGAGCTCGAGGATCTCCGCGCGATCGACGGCCAGGGCGTCCTCCTCGTGGAGGAGGACCGAGAAGTGCTTGCCGGCCAGGTCGGCCGGGTCGTAGCCGAGGAGGCGCACCGAGTTGTTGATGAAGGTGAAGCGGCTGTCCTCGTCGAGCTCGTACACGATGTCGGGGAGGGAGTGGACCAGGTCCTCGTAGCGCCGCTCGAGGGCGCTGAAGGGGCCCGCCATGCGCCGCCGCAAGCCGGCGAGGGCGCGGAAGTAGCCGGCCGCCCGCTGCTCCCAGCCCGGGCCGTCGCGGAGGAGGTAGTCGAAGGCCCCCGCCTCGAGGAGGGAGGGCGCCTGGCCCTCGCGATCGGGGTCGAGGAGGATGACGACGAGGTAGGAGCGGGGAGGGA
>JAKLFE010000037.1 GCA_022711355.1 Spirochaetota bacterium
GCGTACATGCCCGCGCTGATCCGGCCCTCCTTCGCCGAGAAGGCGAGCCAGATCTCCCGGGTCCGGCTGGTCGCGTCGAGGACGGGGCTCACGCGGGAGACCGTCGCGGCGAAGGACTCGCCGGGCAGGGCCTCGAAGCTCACCCGGGCGCTCATGCCCACGGCGGCCTTGGCCGAGTCGCGCTCCGCGAGCTTGACGACGACCTTGAGCTGGTCGACCTGGCCGACCTTGGCGAGGGAGGATGAGGAGGCGACCGTCTCGCCCTGCTGGGCCAGTATGGAGGTCACGGTCCCGGATATGGGCGAGCCGACGGCGCTCAGCGCGTAGGCCGAGCCGGGCTTGGAGGGGTCGACGAGGGCTATGGCCTGGCCCTTCTCGACGCGATCGCCCAAGGCTACCTTGTACTCGACGACCTTGCCGCCGATATCCGGGAAGACGTCGACGTTGACGAGGGCCTCGACGTCGCCGCTCGCGTCGATGTAGGGACGCAGGGTCCCGACCGCGGCGGCCGCGACCTTGACCGGTTTCGCCTCGCTCGCCGCAGGGGCGGCGGCGGCGGCCGGGCCGCGGGCCTGGGCCTTCGCGGGCGCGTCCCCGCGCCGGATGGCGAGGAAGGCCAGGGCTCCCGCCGCTATCAGCATCGCGGCCGCGAGGGCCGCCTTCTTGATCCGCATGTACCTTACCTCCCGATGGTTCCGAAGCGCGCGCCCAGGGAGCTCTCGAGCTCGAGGGCCGCGGTCAAGAGCGAGTATTCGCCCGTAACGACCTCGGCGCGGGCTGCGTTCAAGTCGCTGGCCGCGTCGTCGAGGTCGGCTATATCCCGAAGGCCGCGCTGGTAGGCCTCGTTGATCAAGTCGTATTTCTTCTGGGCGAGCTCGACGCCGCGGTCCTTGGCGGCCAGGGAGGCGACGGAGGCCCCGATGCCGCGGGAGAGGGAGGCCCAGCTAGAGCGGGCGGAGGCGAGGGACTCCTCGAGCTGGAGCTCCAGCTTGGCCACGGAGTCCTCGGCGGAGGCGATGGAGAGCCTCGTCGCGGAGGAGGGCAGGAGGTCGTCCAGGGGGATGGTCAGGGAGAGGGAGAGCGAGCCGTTCTCCGCGACGTCGCGCGCGCCGCCTAAGTCCGTCATCACCTTCCTGCTGGAGGCCGAGGCCGAGATCGAGGGGGAGAAGAGCCCGGCCTTGGCCAGCCGGAGCGAGAGCCGGGCCGCCTCCAGCGAGGCGCGGAGGGAGCGGAGGGCCGGCCCGCCGTCGGCGGGGGCGGCGGCGAGGGCGGCCGCCACGGTCTGGGAGGAGATGGAGCGCGCGGAGTCGAGGTCGCCGGCGAGCTCTATCCGGGCGGCGGGATCGAGGCCGAGGAGGAGCTTGAAGGCGTCGAGGTCGTCCTCGAGGGCGACGCGGGCGCTCTCGACGGCGGGCCCCTTCGCCTCATAGGAGACGGTGGCGGTGAGGAGGTCGATCTCGGGCGCGAGGCCGCCGGAGTACTTAGCCTTGGCCTGCTCGTAGTTCTTCTTGGCGCGCTCGAGGTTCTGCTCCGCGAGGGAGAGCTTGGCCTGGTCCAGGAGGACGGCGCAGAAGGCCTTCCGCACGGAGAGCTCGAGCTCGCGCGCGGCCTCGTCGTAGCCGACGAGGCCCGAGCGATAGGCCTGCTTGAGCTGCTCGACCTGGATCTTGAGCTTGGGCGAGAGGCTGAGGCCGAGGGAGAGGCTCCCGGTCGCGGACCAGCGGTCGGCCTCGGAGGGCAGGTCGGCCGAGGAGCGGGTCGCGCTGAGGCCCGCCTCCACCGAGGGGTAAATGAGGTTCAGGGCTGCGCCAGAGTTGCGCTCGGCCGTGGCGAGGGCGATCGCCTCCCTGCCGAGCCCGAGGTTGCCCTCGAGGGCGAGGCGCACGGCCTCGTCGACGCCGATGGCGCGGGCCTCCGCGGCCTCCTCGGCCCTCGCCGTGGCCAGGACGGCCAAGAGGGAGATGGCGGCGAGCGCCGCCCGTTTCGCTGATCTCATCTCGACTCCTTGCGCAGGGGCCCGCGGGGATCCTCGTGATTCCCCGGCCTCGCATAAGCATACCTAGGGGGAAGAGCCATGCCTATAAACGGGGGATAAACGCTTCAGAAAAGCTTGTTATTCGCTCCGGCGGATCGCGTTCCGGCGTTGGCGGCCGGGCCGGATCCGTCTATACTCCGAAACGAGGGATACGATGCAAGGTTACGCGCTCATCATCGAGGACGTCAAGGAAATGGCCGACCTCATCTCGCTCTTCCTCGAGAAGGAGGGCATGGTGGCGGATGCCCGCGAGAGCGCGGAGGAGGGGCTCGAGCTGCTCAAGCAGAAGCCCTACGACATCGTCATTCTCGACCTGAACCTCCCGGGCATGGACGGCTTCGAGTTCCTCGGCGAGGCCCGCAAGATAAGCGACTGCCCGGTCCTCGTCGTCACCGCGCGGGACGCGGACGAGGACCTCATCGCCGGCCTCGGCCAGGGGGCCGACGAGTACATGACCAAGCCCTTCTCCCCCCGGGTCCTCGTCGCCCGGGTCCGGGCCCTCGTCCGCCGCTCGCGGGGCGCGGCCGACCGGGGCGAGGCCGAGCGGGCGCCGAGCGCGATCCGCTTCGGGCCCTACGAGCTCGACCGCTCGGCCCTCGTGCTCCGCAAGGGCCGCGACATCGTCCCCCTCTCGGGCAAGGAGTTCGCCGTCCTCCTCTTCCTCGCCGAGAACGCGGGTAGCCCGCAGAGCCCCCAGACCATCTACGACGCCGTCTGGAAGAGCAAGTACGGGGACCTGACCGCGGTCGCGGTCTACGTCCAGCGCCTGCGCAAGAAGATCGAAGCCGATCCCTCCGCCCCGGACTACCTATTGACCGACTACGGCCGAGGCTACCGCTTCGAGCCCGAGCCCCCGAGGGAGGGCGAGGGAGCCGGAGGCGCATGAGGGTACGCAGCCAGTCCCTGATCCTCATAGCCGGCATCGCGGCCATGCCCCTCCTCGTGATCGCGGTCGTCCTCACCGTGGCCCGGATCAACTTCCTCAGCCGCGAGGCCGAGCGCTTCTCGCAGATGAAGACGGGCGGCGAGGACGCGGCGGTCGAGGTGGCGCGGATATTCGAGGGGAAGCCGGATAAATTCCGCTTCGCGATAGCGGGGCCCGACGGCCGCGTCGTGCACTCCTCCATCCCCGAATTCCCCCTCGGCTCGGACCTGGCCAAGGGCCTCCTCGAGGCGGCGGCGGCCCCGCCGGGCGACCGCTTCCTCACCTTCGGCTTCATGCCCCCCCTGCCCGAAGGCTACCGGGCGGTGACGAGCGTCCCCCGCGAGATCTTCCTGCCCTCTAGGGCGGCGATCGCGACCTTCGTCTCCATACTGGCCGCCACCATCCTCTTCGCCGCGGCCATGTCCATCGCCATCGTGCGCTCGATCGCCTCCTCGATCCTGGCCCTCGAGGAGGCCACGAGGCGGGTGGCGGCGGGGGAGCTGGACCTGCCCATCGAGGCCGCGGGCGCGAGCGAGTTCGCCTCCCTCGCGCGTTCCCTCAACAGCCTCCGCGCGCAGATCAAGGAGGACCAGGCCAGGCGGGCGCGCCTGATCATGGGCATCTCCCACGACCTGAAGACCCCCTTGGCCCTGATCAAGGGCTACGCCGAGGCCCTCGACGGGGAGCTGGGCGGGGCGGGCTCCGAGGCCGGCGCCTACCTCGAGGTCATCCAAAGCAAGGCCGACCAGCTCGAGGGCATGATCGACGAGCTCCTGGACTTCGAGCGGGTGGACACCGGGGAATGGCGCGACTCCCTCTCCGAGCTCGAGCTCGGAACCTTCCTGCGGGCCTTCGTCAAGCGCGTCGAGGCCGACGCGGCCCTCCTGGGCAGGCGCGCCCGCGGGGCCGTCGACCTGCCCGAGGGCCTGCGGGTCCGCATGGACGGCCGCCTCGTGACCCGGGCCCTCGAGAACCTCGCCTTCAACGCCCTGCGCTATACGCACGAGGGCGGGAGCGTCGAGATCGCGGCGCGGCGGGAGGGCGCGGCGATACTCGTGACCGTGGCGGACGACGGGATGGGCATCGCCGAGGCCGACCTCCCCCACGTCTTCGAGCCCTTCTATCGCGGGACCTCGTCGCGCCGCGAGCAGGGCATGGGCCTCGGCCTGTCGATCGTGAAGACCGTAGTCGAATCCCACGGCTGGGGCATCTCGGTCCAGTCGTGGCGCGGGAACGGCAGCGTCTTCACGATTACGATACCGGCTAAGGACTCCTAGCCGAGGCAGAAGGCCGAGATGCCCTCGCCGGGGAAGCGCTCCCGGACGAGGCTCAGCGCCCCGAGGGCGGCCGCGGCCTCCTCGTCGTCGAGATAGGCGAACAGGACGAAGTTGAGCTCGGGCCAGATGCTCGTGCCCTCCTTCCTCGTCCGCTTGCCCGAGCCGTGGGCCTCGGGGATGAGTGTGTACTCGATGCCCGGCACGGCCTTCTCGAGGGCGGCCAGGATCTCGGCCTGCACCAGCTCGCTCGCCACGATCTCGACCCGCTTCATTCGAGGTCCTCCCCGCCGCCTAAGGCCCCGCCCCCGCCCTTCTCCCGCCTCGCCCGGCGCTCCTCGCGCTCGGCCCTGGCCGCGGGATCCGAGCCCGCGTTGAAGAGGTAGTAGACCACGGGGATGAGGAGGAGGGTGATGAAGGTGGAGCTCGTGAGGCCCCCCAGGATGCACAGGCCGATGGGCTGCATGATCATGGCGTTCTTCGAGGGGAAGAGGGCCATGGGGATGACGCCCATGATGGTGGTCACCGCGGTCATGAGGACGGGCCTCAGGCGGCTTGAGCCGGCCTCCAGGCAGGCCTCGAAGAGGGGCAGGCCCCGCCCCCGCAGGAGCTTCGTGTAGTCGACGAGGACGATGCCGTTGTTGACCACGATGCCGACGAGCATGACCAGGCCCATGATGGTGAACATGCTGAAGGCCTGGCCGGTGACGAGGTGGGCGACGAAGACGCCGAAGAGGGTGAGGGGCACGGTGAAGAGGTTGATCAGGGGATCCTTGAAGGACTCGTACTGCCCTGCCATGACCCCGAAGACCAGGAGGATGGCGAGGGCCAGCACGGCCACGAAGCTCTTGCCCGTCGAAAGGATCTCCGACCAGGAGCCCGAGTACTCCACCGTCACGCCCTCGTCGATTACCAGGCGCCCGGCGACGGCCGCCTTGATCCTCTCCTCGGCCGCGTCGGCGCGCAGGCCCCCCGAGAGGCTCCCGGTTATGGTGACCTTGCGCGCCTGGTTCTCGCGGTAGATGCTCACCGGCCCGGTCGAGGCGCGGATGCTCGCGATCTCGGAGAGGGGCACCCGGTCCCCCGAGGGGGCCAGGACGAAGATCCTCCCTAGGTCGGGGACCCCGCGCCGGTCGCCGGGGGCGATGGAGAGGTAGACCTCCACCTCCTCGCCCGAGTCGTCGAAGGAGGCCGCGGCGACCCCGTCCATGTTGGCGTCGATCTCCTTGGCCACCGCGCTCACGGTGAGCCCGAAGGAGTAGGCCCTCTGGCGGTCGATCACGATCTCGACCTGGGGCAGGCCGTAGTTCATGTTCGTCCTCGCGTCGCGGACCTCGGGGACCTCGGCCTTGATGGCCGCGACGATGCCGTCGGCGGCGGCCATGGCCCCGTCCAGGTCGTCGGAGCTCACGTAGATCTCGATGTCGGACTTCCGGCCGAAGCCCCCCCGCCCCGCGGAGAAGGAGCTCCTGGCCTGGGGGTAGGCCTCCATGATGGATCGCAGCTTGGCCTTGACCTCGTCGGCGGAGTCGGCGCCGCCGCCCCCCTCCGGGAGGCTCACGCTGAGCGAGGCCGAGTAGCTCGCCGAGGAGCGGCCGATCGAGGCGATGACGCTCTCGTAGCCGCGGACCTGGCGGCGGGCCTCGGCCTCGACCTCGAGCATGATCGCCTTGGTCTCCGCGTAGGGCGTCCCGAGGGGGAGCTCCACGTTGAGGTCCACCGAGTCGCTCACCATGGGAGGGCTGAACACGATGTTCATGCGCGGGGCCGCGAGGAGGGAGGCTAGGAACAGGACGAGGGCGGCGCCGATGGCCGCCGGGCGGTGCGTGAGGGCGAGGCGGAGGAGGGCCCGGTGGCCGGCCGTCATGGCCTCGAGGGCGGCGCCGACCCGCTCGTCCAGGCGGCGGAGGAGGCGATTCCTGATAGGATGCTCCGACCTGGTCTTCACCGGGAAGTAGCGGCTCGTGAGGACGGGCACGAGGAAGAGGGCGATGAGCCAGCTGGCGAGGAGGGCGATGACGATGGTGAACATCGCGCTCTCGAACATGACGACGATGCGCCCGAGCTTGCGCCGGAAGATGATCATCGGCAGGAAGACGACGACGGTCGTCAGGGTCGAGCCGGTGATGGGGATGACCATCTCCTCGGCCCCGATCATCGAAGCCACCTTCGGGGTGGCGCCCCGGTCGCGGTAGGCCTGGACGTTGTCGATGATGACGATGGAGGCGTCCACGATCATGCCGACGCCGAGGATGAGGCCCGTGAGGGTCATCATGTTGAGCGTGAAGCCGGCGAAGTACATGGCCAGGAGGGTCACGACGATCGACATCGGTATCGACAGGCCGATGACGAGGGTGGGGCGGACGCTCCGCAGAAAGAGGAAGACGAAGGCCATGGCGAGGAGGGCGCCCTCGACCGCCGAGGCCAGGAGCTCGCGGACCGTCGCGCGGATCTGCTCCGTGTTGTCGTAGAGGACCTGGACGCTCACGTCCTTGGGCAGGTAGCGCCCGGCCTCCTCGAGCTTGGCGAGGACGGCGTCGGCGGCCTGGACGGAGTTGGCGCCGGAGCGCTTCTGCACGGAGAGGTAGACCCCGGGCTCGCCGTTGATGTACACGGAGCTCGTCTCGTCCTCGAAGCCGGGGTAGACCTCGGCCAGGTCGCGGAGCCTGACCCCGTAGCCGCCCTTGACGGCCACGACCGCGTCGGCGATCTCCTCGACCGAGGCGAACTCGCCCGCCGTGCGGATGCTGTAGGACCTCCCCCCCTCCTCGACCTTGCCCCCGCTCAGCTCGAGGCTCTGGGCCGCGAGGGCGGAGGCGATCGAGCTCACGGTGAGCCCGTAGGCCTCGAGGCGGTCGCGCGAGACGTCGGCGCGGACCATGGCGGCGCGGCCGCCGGAGACGGAGACCTGGGCCACGCCGCCCGCCTGCTCGAGCCGCGGCGCGACCGCGTCCTCGGCGATGCGCCGGAGCTCCTCGCGGCTGCGCTCGCCGCGGAGGGCGATGCGCATGATCGGCATCGAGTTGATGTCGAACTTCTGGATTACGGGCGCGTCGGCGTCGTCCGGGAGGCTCCGCCGGGCTCGGTCGAGCTTGTCCCTGATGTCGTTGGTGGCGGCGTCGAGGTCGGTCCCGTAGTCGAAGGTGAGCTGGATGCTGCTCGAGCCCTCGCGCGAGGTCGAGGTGATCCTGGAAAGCCCCTCGAGGCTCGTGAGGCTGGACTCCAGGACCCGCGTGACGAGCTTCTCCACCGAGGCGGGGCTGGCCCCGGCCCAGGAGGTGCCCACCGACATGGTCGGCTCCTCGTTGGCCGGGAAGAGGTCGAGTGCGATCTCCCCGATCGAGTACAGGCCGACGATCGCGACGAGGGCGAAGGCGACGGCGATGAGGACGGGCCGCTCGACGATCCGCTTGGCGACGCTCACTTCGCGGCCTTCCCCTCCGGGACGATCCGCAGCGCGGCCCCCTCCCCGATCGAGGCTCGGCCGGCCGTGACCACCCGGTCGCCCTCGGACAGGCCGCCGCGGATCTCCACCAGGCCGTCGACCGCCGCTCCCCGCTCGACCGCGACGAGGCGGGCCCGCTCCGAGCCCTCCTGGCCCTCGGCGAGGTAGAGGTACTCCGCGCCCGAGCGCTCGAAGAGGGCCTCCCCGGGCACCGTCAGGGCATCCGGGTACGCCGTGGTGTAGATGCGCGCCCGCGCGTACATGCCCGGGGCCACCAGGCCCTCTCCTCCCTCGACGGCGATGGACGCCGACCTGGTGCGCGAGGTCTTGTCGAGGACGGGCGAGAGCTTGGACACCCGCGCCTCGAAGCTCCGGCCCGGGTAGGCCTCGAAACGGAGGACGGCGCGTTGCCCGACCTTGACCTCCCCGACGTCGCGCTCGCGGATGAGGGTCTTCACCTCGAGGCGGGAAAGCAGGCCGACCGTCGCGATCGCGGTGGAGGACGTGACCCTCGCCCCCACGCGGACGGGGAGGTCGGTCAGGGTCCCCGAGATGGGCGAGCTCACGGGCGAGAGGGCGTACCGGCTGCCCGGCAGGGAGGGATCCACCGTGGCGAGGACCTGCCCCTTCTCCACGGCCTCGCCGAGCTCCGCTTCCAAGGAGGCGACGCGGCCGCCGATATCGGGGTAGACGTCGACGCTCGTCGTCGTCTGGACGTCCCCCGCGACGTCGATGTAGCTGCGGAGGGTGCTCCGCGAGGCCCGGGCGACCTTGACCGAGAAGACCGTCTCGGCCTTACCGCCCCTCGCGCCCTGCCCCGCGGCGCCGGGCGCGGCTGCCCTCGAACCGGCGCCGGGCGCCGGGCGGGCGGCTTCGGGACCGGCCTTGGCCGAATGGAGATACAGGGCGCCCGCGGCGAGGGCGGCGGCCGCGAGGCCGAGGGCGAGGAATCTCCGCTTGAACACCATGGCCGGCACCTCCCGAGCGCTCGCTATACTCCTACAAGCGGGCTCGGCATGCAAGCGGGGCCGATCGGTCGGGAGCTGCTTCTCGGGAATTCCGCGCGAGCCGCCGGACGCGGGCGGCCGGACGGGACCGGCCGCATGGCTCCCGCCTTAGGAATCTTCCTGGTAGGCGGAGAGCTCCTGCAGCTCCTTGAGCTTCTGGATGGCCTTCTCCTGGATCTGGCGCACGCGCTCGCGGGTGATGCCCAGGAGCTTGCCCGTCTCCTCGAGGGTGCGGGGGCCCTCGCCGTTGAGGCCGTAGCGGAGCTGGATGATGGTGATCTCGCGCTGCGAGAGGTTCTTCAGGACGTCGCTCAAGGTGTCCTGGAGGGCCATGGAGAAGACCTCCTCGAAGGGCTCGGTCACGCTCTCGTCCTTGATGAGGTCGGAGAGGTGGGTGACGTTGTCCTCGTCGACGGTCGTGTCGAGGCTGGCCGTCTCCTGGGAGAGCTTCATGATCTCCTTGACCTTCTTCGCGTCCATGCCGAGCTTCTCGGCCAGCTCCTCGGCGTTGGGGTCGCGGCCGAGCTCCTGGGTGAGCTGCTTGGCCACGAAGTAGCACTTCTTGATCGTGTTGAGCATGTGGATGGGGATGCGGATGACGCGGCCCTTGTCGGCGAGGCTCTTGATGATGGCCTGCCGGATCCACCAGGTTCCGTAGGTGGAGAAGCGGCAGCCCCGCGTGTAGTCGAAGCGCTCGACCGCCTCGATGAGCCCGATGTTGCCCTCGTCGATGAGGTCGAGGAGCCCCAGGCCGCGATGCTGGTAGTTCTTGGCGATGGAGACGACGAGGCGGAGGTTGGACGAAATCATGCGGTTCTTGACCGCGATGAGCTCGAGCTCGAGGCGGCGGCGATCGAGCTCCCAGGCCTCGTCCCCGACGGCTCCTCCGGCATGGCGCTCGTCCAGGTCGCGGACGCGGGCCCGGGCCTCCTGGATCTTGGCCCCGATGCTGATCTCCTCCTCGGCCGTGAGGAGGGCGTAGCGCGATATCTGCTTCAGGTAGAGGGCGAGAGGGTCGGTTTCCTTGGCGTGCTTGAGCTTCTTCTTCCGGAGCGGCTCGGCCGCCGGCTTGCTCTTCTTCCGTTTCGCCTGCAGGGATTTGGAAAGCGCGCCATCAGCCATTTTCTCCTGCCTTTCCCTCATGCCGGGTGCATCTCCGCCAGACGGATAAACCGCTTTATCGGCTAACCGATGAGCCCCCTTTTTAGAATATTTCAATCTTACCAACTTCCTGCGAAAAAGCAATCAAAATATTCAATTTTCTCAAAAAAGTTCATTTCGAGGGATTTCATGCGTCACTCACGAGGAGCTTCGGCCGCATCCACGGCTTCTCGGCCCCGGTAGACCATGAAAAACGCGATAGGCGATCCGGATTTCGCGTCCATACCGACGCGGCCGAGCTCCTGGCCCGCATGGACGCTGTCGCCTACCTTGGCCGAAATCACCTCGTTCCCGGCGTACACATAGAGGTAGCCCGTCTTGGACATGACGATGACCATCTGCCCATAGCCGCGGAAGGGACCGGCGGCGACCACCTTGCCCCCCGCCACGGCCTTTTCCGCCTCCCCGAGCTTGGCGCGTATCATGACGCCCTGGGCCTTGCCGTCGAGGTAGAGCACCTCCCCGGCGCAGGGCCAGCTGACCTTCTTGTCCACCGCCTTGAGGGAGGTGCGAACCGGATCGGGGATGAGGGGGGTCGGAGGGTTCGGGGAAGGGGCGGCCGTGGCCGGCGAAAGCGGCTTGGCCGCCGGGGGAAGCTCGGCCGTATCCTGGGCGCGCTTGGGCACGAGGAGAAGCTCCCCGACGCGGATCACGGCGGCGGCGGAGAGCTTGTTGAGCTTCCGCAGCTCCTCGACCGAAATCCCGTAAGCCTTCGCGATGCTGTAGAGCGTCTCTCCCTTTTGCACCTTATGTGCCGATGGTATAATGAGTTTTTGTCCAGCCCGCAGCTTGCTCGCATCGCTGATGCCATTGGCCTGCGCGAGGGACTCGACGCTCAGGCCATAGAGGCGGGCCACCGAATACAGGGTCTCGCCCGCTTTCAGGCTGTGGTAGAGCTGGGCGCCTTCCCCGGGAGCCGCGCTGGCGCTCGGGGCTGCCTTCGGAGCGGCGGCGGCGCCCGGACCGGCCGCGGCGAAGGATATGAGGATGAGGGCGAGGGGGCGTAGGGATCTCATTCGCTCCGAATATCGGCTCGGGCTAGGGTAAAATGAAGACGGCAGTCCGCGCTTTCTGCGCGGATCCTCCCGGCGGCGCTATCGGGAAGCCTCGGCCGCCGGGCTCCCGCCCGCGGGCGCGGCGCTCGGCTGGGCGTAGAGCCAGCGGCCCGCGTCGTCGACGAGCTTGGAGAGGATGACGATGTGGACCTCGCTCTTGGCCCGCTCCACCTCCTTGGACCAGCGGGAGGGCGAGAAGCGGGCGGCGAGCCGCGCCCGGGTGGCCTCGGCCAGGCCCGCCAGCTCCGTACGCTCCTCGGGCGAGGGGGCGGCGGCGGCGCCGAGGCTACCCAGGAGGTAGGCCGCGAGGAGGGCGAGGACGGCGTCGCGCGAGGAGGAGCCCTCCTTGAGGAAGGCCAAGGCGTCGGGGATCCGCTTCTGGAGCACGAGGCTGAAGGCGTAGTCGAAGCGGAGCCACTCGCGGGCCTCGACGTCCTTGGCGTCGAGGTAGCGGGCGAAGAAGGCCTCGGCCTCGGCGGGGCGGTTGCGGAGGAGCCGGGTCACGCCGAAGAGGAGGGCGTTCGAGCGCAGGAGGGCGGGCTTCTTGGCCTCGAGCTCGGCCTCGAGCTTGTCGATCCCCTCGACGTCTGCCAGGAGGAGGCTCGAGTTGACGTAGAGGCGGACGGAGGAGGCCCGATAGCGGCCCTTGACCATGATCTGCTCCGCCAGGTGGGAGGAAAGAGCCTTCCAATCCTCGCGCTCGACCAGGGTGAAGACCTTCCGGTTCGCCAGGAAGAAGGCGTTGAGCGCCCCGAGGAGGAGGAGGAAGAAGAGGGCGAGGAACCAGTTGCCCTTCCAGAACTCCCAGGAGGGGCCGGGCCCGAGGACGAAGAAGGGGAAGAGGAAGACGAAACAGAAGGAAAAGGCTATGACGACGTTGAAAAGGATGAAAATTGTCTTAAATTTCATGCAACGTCGCTCCTATAATTAAGGTAAGATGGCGAATAGCATTAGAAAGTCTAGTCCCCCTCGGCGAGGGGGGTCAATGGGTGGCATATGAACGCGGTATCGCTCAAGGACCTGAAGCCCAAGCAGTTCTTCTCCAAGCCCCTCTTCCTCGACTCGGGCTACATCCTCCTCGCTCCCGAGTGCCCCGTCGACGAGGGCTTGGTGAAGCGGCTGACGCGCTGGGAGTTCCGCGAGGCGTATACGGAGGGCGAGGCCCTGGACGGCGCCCTGCCCGAGGCGGGGGGCAAGCAGGACGCCGAGGCCGCCGAGGCCCCCGTCTTCGCCGACGGGGCCGGCGACGCCGAGAAGCTCCAGGCCATCGTCGCCTTCTATACCGAGCTCATCGCCTACGTCGACGCCCTCTACACCCGCTTCGTGACCAAGACCGAGATCGACTACCGCGACCTGGTCGAGCGGATGCGGGGCCTGTACGAGGTCTGCGCGGAGAACCGGCGCTACCTCCTCCGGGCCCAGACGATCGTCCCCCAGCACAAGAACTACCTGGTCTCCCACGCGGCCCGCTCCGCCATCTACTCCATCATCCTCGGGAGCACCCTCAAGCTCGTGCCCTTCCGCCTCATCGAGCTCGGGGCCGCGGCCGTCCTCCACGAGATCGGCATGGTGCGGCTCCCCCCCCAGCTGTACATGGCCGGCCGCGCGCTCACGCCCCAGGAGCGCAAGTCGATCACGGCCCACCCCGTGCTCGGCTACAACCTCCTCAAGGAGCACCAGGTCCCCCTCGCCGTCTGCCTCGCCGCCCTCGAGCACCACGAGCGCCTCAACGGCTCGGGCTATCCCCGCAACCTCACGGGCGACAAGATCTCCCTCTACTCGCGCATCATCATGGTGGCCTGCTCCTACGACGCGGTCACCGCCGCCCGCCCCTACAAGGAGGCCAAGGACGGCTATTCCGGCATGGTCGACATCCTCAAGAACGAGGGCAAGCAGTACGACGACGCCGTGATACGCGCCCTCGTCTACAGCCTCTCGATCTACCCCATCGGCCTCCGGGTCCTCCTCTCCAACGGCAAGGCCGCCACCGTGGTGGACGTCAATCCCGACAACCCGCGCTATCCCATCGTGCAGGTCGCCGGGGCGCGGAGCCCCGACGGCAAGGACCTCGTCCTGGCCACGAGCGAGACCGGGCTGCGGATCCAGCGCCCCCTGGGCAAGGACGAGTAGGGCCCCGCCGGGCGGGCCACCCCCTTCCTCCGGGCCCGCGGATGCGGGTAGAATTGCCTCACTATAACCGCCAAGGAGACCCGAGCCATGGACTGCTCCCCCCTCCAGAGCGCGCGCTACGCCTACGCGCCCAAGCTCCCCAACATCCTTCGAGGCAGCGTCGACAAGGTCGCGGCCGCCCGAGGCCCCGCCGCCGAGCCGGAGGCCGACCGGGAGAAGCTCCGCGCCGCCTTCCCCAAGACCTACGGCCTGCCCTCGATCAAGCTGGCCGCGGGCCCGAACGAGGCGGCGAGGCGGAGGATGAACGTCGGCGTCATCCTCTCCGGCGGCCCGGCGCCGGGCGGGCACAACGTCATAGCCGGGATCTTCGACGGCCTTAAGGCCGGCAACCCGGCCTCACGGCTCTTCGGCTTCCGCGGCGGCCCCGGCGGCCTCGTGGAAGACAAGTGCATGGAGATCGACGCCGCCCTCATGGACCGCTACCGCAACACCGGCGGCTTCGACCTGGTCGGCTCAGGCCGGACCAAGATCGAGACGCCCGAGCAGTTCGAGGCCGCCCTCGCCACGGCCAAGCGCCGCGCGCTCGACGCCGTGGTCGTGATCGGCGGCGACGACTCCAACACCAACGCGGCCCTCCTCGCCGAGTTCTTCGCGGCCAAGGGGGAGGCGATCGCCGTAGCCGGCGTGCCCAAGACCATCGACGGGGACCTCAAGAACGAGTCCATCGAGACATCCTTCGGCTTCGACACGGCCTCCAAGCTCTACTCCGAGCTCATCGGCAACATCTGCCGCGACTCGGCCTCGGGGCGGAAGTACTGGCACTTCATCAAGCTCATGGGCAGGTCGGCCACCCACATCGGCCTCGAGTGCGCCCTCCAGACCCGGCCCAACGTCGCCTTCATCTCCGAGGAGATCGAGGCCAAGGCCATGAGCCTCGGCGCCGTCGTCGAGGAGGTCGTCGCCTCGGTCGTCGCCCGCGCGGAGAAGGGCGAGAACTTCGGCGTGGCCCTCGTGCCCGAGGGCCTGGTCGAGTTCGTCCCCGAGTTCAAGGCCCTCATGGCCGAGCTCAACGAGCTCCTGGCCAAGCACGAGGCAGCCTTCAAGGCGCTCAAAGGGGCGGCCGAGCAGCGTGAGTTCGTCCGCGCCAAGCTCGGAGCGGCCTCGGCCGCGGTCTTCGCTTCCCTGCCCGCGGACATCGCGAGCCAGCTCTGCGCCGACCGCGACCCCCACGGCAACGTCCAGGTCTCCAAGATCGAGACCGAGAAGCTCGTCGCCCAGATGGCCGAGAAGCGCCTGGCCGAGCTGGCCGCGGCCGGGAAGTACAAGGGCAAGTTCGCCTGGCAGAACCACTTCTTCGGCTACGAGGGCCGCTGCGCCTTCCCCTCGAACTTCGACGCCGACTACTGCTACTCCCTGGGCTACACGGCCTTCGTCCTCGCTGCCTCGGGCCTCTCCGGCTACCTCTCCTCGGTGCGGAACCTCACGGCTCCCGCCTCGGAGTGGGAGGCCGGCGGAGTCCCCCTCGTCTCGATGATGAACATGGAGCGGCGCCACGGCTCGGACAAGCCGGTCATCAAGAAGGCCCTCGTCGAGCTGGACGGAGCCCCCTTCAAGGAGTTCGCCGCGCATCGCGCCGCCTGGGCGATCTCCTCCGACTACCGCGTCCCCGGGGGCATCCAGTACTTCGGCCCCTCCGAGCTCTGCGACCGGCCCACCGCCACCCTCCTCCTCGAGAAGGGCGCGCGGAAGGGAAGCTGAGGGGCGTGGCCGGGCCCATGCTCGAGCTCCTCGCGCGGCTCCTCGGCCGGAAGCCGGCCGCCCCGAGCCCCGGCTCCCTGGCCGAGGAGCTCTGGGTCGCCGAGCTCTCGGGGCCGCGCCGGGGCCGCTTCCTCGAGGCCCGGGCCGAGTCCTACTCGGCCCGCTACGCCGAGGGCCGCCTCGAGCTCGAGCTCGCGCGGCCCGACCTCTTCGCCTGGACCGAGGCCCCCCTCTACCAATACGCCGACTTCGTCGTCGAGGGGGAGCTCTCCTTCGGCGAGGCGGCCCCGCACTCGGCCTGCGGCTTCCTCTTCCGCTACCAGGACGAGTCCTCCTTCTACTCCCTCCTCGTCTCGAACCGGGGCTTCTTCCGCCTCGACGCGGTCCTGAACGGCACGCCCCGGCCCCTCGTGGCCTGGACCGAGCTGCCCGGGGCCGCGGATAAAGGCTCTCCCTCGGACGCGGCCCCGCGGGACGGGCGCGCCGCCCTCCCCCCCCGCTCCCTCCGCCTCATCGCCCGCGGCAGCCACTTCACCGTCGTCATCGACGAGCGCTGGGCCGCCGAGGCCGTGGACGAGAGCTTCCGCGCAGGCTACCTGGCCTTCGCCGGCCAGAACTACGGGGAGGGCGGAGCGGCGAGCTTCCGCCTCGAGTCCTGCTTCGTCGAGTCCCGGCCCATCGAGGTCGAGACCTGGTATTACCGCTGGAACTACTACCTCCAGCCCGAGCCCGGCGCCCGCCGCGCCCTGGCCGAGACCTTCCACGCCATGGGCGAGCAGCTGGCCGCGGCGGTCCAGCTGCGCAAGATCGAGCGGCGCCGGGCCCTCGAGGCGGGCGAGCTCTTCCTCAAGGCCGAGGTCTCCCTCCGCCTCGGGCTCCAGGCCGAGGCGGAAGCGGCCCTCGACGCCTGCCTCGAGCTCGAGCCCGGCAGGCGCGAGGCGATCGAGGAGAAGGCCAACATCCTCTACCTCCGCGGCCGATCCCTCGAGCTCCGGGCCTTCCTCGACCGATTGTTCGCCGACCCGGAGCTGGGTCCCGCCCTGGGGGAGAACGCCCGGCTGGCCTGCCTCTCGGGCCACGCCCGCTTCGAGCTCGGCGACTTCGCCGGGGCGGCGAGTTGCTACGGCCGGGCCGCCGAGCTCGACCCCGAGCAGGCCCTCTTCCGCATGAACCAGGCCCGGGCCTGGGACCAGGCCGGCCGGAAGAAGGAGGCCGCCGAGGCCTACCACCTCGCCGCCCGGCTTTTCTTCATCCAGGAAGCCGACGACGATCTGGCCCTCGCCCTGGGGCGCCTCGCCGCCCTCCGTCCCCGGAGCGTCGCGTGCAAGGAGATCCGCGCCAAGCACCTCTACCGCCAGGGCAAGAAGGCCGAGGCCCTGCCCCTCCTCGCCGAGCTGGCCCGCTCGGGCTCGGAGGACTCGGCCCTGCACTACCTCCTCGGCCTCGCGCTGGCGGAGAAGGGCGAGCGCGGGAAGGCCATCGAGTCCTTCGCCCGGGCCCGGGAGCTCGAGCCCGGCTTCGCCCTCTACGCCTTCCGCCACGCCGAGTCCCTCTTCCTCGCCGGCCGCGACTACGGCGAGGCCCTCGCGCGCGCCCTCGAGCTCGCCCCCGGCGAGGGCTGGACCAACAACCTGGCCGGCCAGGCCGCCCTCGCCTCGGGCAGGCTCGACGAGGCCCGCTCCCGCCTCGAGGCGGCCCGCCGGGCCCTGCCCGGCGCCCCCGAGCCGGTCATGAACCTCGCCGAGCTCGAGTCCCGCTCCGGCCGCCTCGAGGCCGCCCTCGCCCTCCTCGCGCCCTTCCCCGGCTCGGCGGCCTGCCGCAACCTCGCGGGCAACGCCCTGGCCCGGGCGGCCGAGGGCCTGCCGAAAGGGGGGCCCGCGGAAGCCGCGGCCGCTCGCGAGGAGCTCCTCGAGCGGGCCGCCCGGGAGTACCAGGCGGCCGCGGCCCTGGAGCCGGGGAAGGCCGAGTACCAGGAGAACCTCGCCGCGGCCTATCTCGAGCTCGAGCGCTACTCAGACGCCGAGGAGCGGATCCGCCGCGCCTTCGACCTCGGCGCCTCGGCCCGCGCCCTCCTCCTCGCTGGAAACCTCGCCCTGGTCTACGGGGACTGGCCCCGGGCCGAGGCAGCCTACCGCCTCGGGCTCGAGGCCGCCCCCGCCGACCCGGCCCTCCTCGCCGCCCTGGGCTCCGCCTACCTCTCCCAGCGCGACTTCAAGAAGGCCCGTTCCTGCCTCGAGAAGCTCCGCGAGGCCGAGCTCGAGGCCGGCTTCAGGGAGGCCGCGGTGGCCGCCGCCGGCGCGAGCCCCTTCCCCGAGAGCGGGAGCGCGGCCGGCTCGAGGGCGGAGCGGCTCGAGGCCGCCCTCCTCGAGGCGAGCACGGAGGCCCTCGCCTGCGCCTCCTGCGGCCGGGAATGGCGGGTGCCGCGGGAGCTCCCCGCGCAGAGCTCGGCCAGCGTGCGGGCAATGCCCCCCGACGACTCGCCGGCCGGCTCCTGCCCGACCTGCGGCAAGATCTACTGCATCGCCTGCCGCAAGGACGAGCTCGTCGGCAGCCGCTTCACCTGTCCCGGCTGCGGCGCGGCCCTCAAGCTGTCGGACGACCGCCTCCGCTACCTGGTACGCGAGGCCCTCAAGCGCTCCTAGGCGCTTATATTGCCATTTTGCGCCGGAGGCGATACTATTCCGCATGAGCCCCGACCCCGGCAGACCAGGAAGACACTCGTGAAGCAGCTCCGCCTATTCGCCCTCCTCGCCTTCATCCCCCTCGCGGCCTCGGCCCAGGAGATCGTGACCGCCGAGCAGTACTTCAACCAGGTCTCCGAGCGCTACGGCCAGGTCGAGGACTACGCCTGCTCCATCTCGGTCGGAACCGGCAAGAAGTCCATGAAGGGCGAGCTCATCTTCAAGTCCCCCTCCTTCCTCCGCATCGACTTCCGCGATCCCGCCGACCAGGTCATCGCCTACGACGGCCAGACCCTGACCGTCTACATCCCGGAGCTCCGCGCCGTGCTCTCGCAGACGGCGAGCGAGAAGCCGGCCTCCGCCCCCTCGGGCGGCGCCGCCGGCGGGGCCTCCCTCGCCAGCCGCGAGGGCCTGAAGATGATGAAGCGGAGCTACACCGTCGCCTACGAGACGAGCCCCGCCCCCGAGCCCCTCGAGGCGGGCTCCCAGGAGACCGCCGTCGTCCTCGTCCTGAACCGCAGGACCGTGGCCGAGGGCTACAAGACGATCAAGCTCTACGTCTCGCCCGAGACGAAGCTCATCCGGCGCATCCGCGGCTGGACCCTCGCGGGAGACGAGATCGTCTTCGACTTCCTCGGCATCAAGACCAACCTGGGGATCCCGGCCTCGCGCTTCGTCTACGACTCCCCGGCTTCGGCCAACGTGTACAACAACTTCCTCTTCAAGTCGGACAATCCGTGACGCGAGAGGGAGGGAGAGGGATATGACACCCATCGGCGAACAGCTCCGCGAGGCCCGCGAGCGCAAGGGCCTCGAGCTCGACCGGGTCTCGGAAGAGACGAACATCGCCCGCCGCTACCTGGCGGCCCTCGAGGCCGAGGACTTCGGGGTCTTCCCCGGCGATCCCTACGCCATCGGCTTCCTGCGCAACTACGCGGAGTTCCTCGGCCTGCCCTCGGACGAGCTGGCCCAGGCCTACAAGAACATGCGCATCCAGGAGCAGCCCGTACCCATCCAGGAGCTCATACCCAAGCGCGGCCCCTCGCCCCTCGTCCTCGGGGCGGCGATCGGGGGAGGCGTCCTGGTCCTCGCCCTCGCCCTCCTCCTCGCCTTCGGCGGCCGCAAGGGGGGATCCGAGGAGGAGGCCCTCGCCCATCGCGCCCCCGCGGAGTACCGCCTCGAGGGCGCGGCCCTCGAGAAGCGGCTCTACGCCGGCGACTCCATCATCGCGAGCGCCGGCGCGGAGAAGTACAAGCTCGTCATCTCCCGCATCGACGACGCCGTGACCCTCGACTCGCCCTCGGGCTCCTCCCGGCTCATGCTCGGCGAGGAGATCACCGTGGACCTCGACAAGAACAACCAGCCCGAGCTCAAGATCCTCGTCAGCGACCTCGCCAAGAAGGACCCCGCCAAGGGCGCCCTCGTGCGCGTCGAGTACGCGAGCCCCGAAGCCGCCAACAAGGCCGCGGCCGCCGCCCCGACGCCCGCGGCCCCCCAGGCAGAGGTCGCGGCGGCCGAGGCGCCCAAGCCCGCCCCGGCCCCCGAGCCGGCCCCCGCCGCCGCCGGCGCCAAGGGCGCGGTCCTCTTCGAGTCCTCCAAGAGCCCCTACCCCTTCGTCGTCTCCGTCACCTTCCGCGGGCCCTGCATGTTCCGCTACGAGATCGACCGCAAGGACCGCGACGAGCGCTACTACCGCAAGGGCGAGACGATCACGGTCAACGCGAACAACTCCGTCAAGCTCTGGGCCTCCAACGCCCAGTCCGCCAAGCTCACCGTCCAGGCCTCGGGCGGCAAGTCCGCAGACCTCGACCTGGGCGGGCCGGGGGAGGTCGCGGTCAAGCGCATCGCCTGGTCCCAGCCCGAGGGCGGGGGATGGGCCCTCTCGGCGGCCGAAGTCGACTAGATGAAATTCTGGATCGACCTCCATGGCTGCGCGAAGAACCAGGTCGACGCCGAGGAGCTGGCCGCGCGGCTCGAGGCCGCCGGGCACGGCTACGTCGAGGGGGCCGAGGCCGCCGACCTCGTGATCGTCAACACCTGCGGCTTCGTCGAGGACGCCAAGCGCGAGTCCATCGAGGCCGTCATGGCCCTGCGGCGCGCCTATCCGGGCAAGCGCATCCTCGTCGCGGGCTGCCTCTCCCAGCGCTACGCGGCCGAGCTCGCGGCGGACATGCCCGAGGCCGACGGCTTCCTCGGCAACGCCGACCTCGGCGCCGCCGCCCGCGCGGCCGAGCTCTGCCTGGCTGGCGAGCGCCCCGTCCTGGTTCCGCCCCCCCCGAGCCCCGCCCCGCCCCCGCGCCGCGCCAGGCTCTTCGACTACCCCGGCACGGCCAACGTCAAGATCACCGAGGGCTGCTCCAACCGCTGCTCCTACTGCGCCATCCCCCTCATACGCGGCGAGCTCCGCTCGCGGCCGGTGGACGAGGTCCTCGCGGAGTGCGCCGAGCTCGTCGCGCGGGGCATCTCCGAGCTCGTCCTCATCGGCCAGGACCTCGGCTCCTACGGCCTCGACTCGGGCTCGGCCCAGCTCCTCCCCGAGCTCCTCGGGCGGCTCTCCGGGCTTCCCGGGGCCTTCCGCGTCCGGGTCCTGTACATCCACCCCGACCGCTTCCCCGAGGCCATCCTCCCGGTCATGGCCGCCGACCCGCGGATCCTCCCCTACTTCGACCTTCCCTTCCAGCACGCCTCGGGGCGGATCCTGCGCGCGATGAACAGGACGGGCGACGCCGAGGCCTACCTCGGCCTGCTGGGCCGCATCCGCTCGGCCTTGCCCGACGCGGCCCTCCGCTCCACCTTCCTCGTCGGCTTCCCCGGCGAGGGCGAGGAGGACTTCGCCGAGCTGCGGGCCTTCCAGGACGAGGCCCGGCTCGACTGGCTCGGCGCCTTCGCCTACTCCCGCGAGGAGGGCACCCCCGCCTACTCCCTGCCAGGCAGGGTCCCCGCCAAGCTCGCCCAGGCGCGCAAGGCGGCGATCGAGGAGGCGCAGGAGCGCATAACGCGCGAGCGGCTCGAGCGCTTCGTCGGCCGCGAGCTCGACGTCCTCGTCGAGGAGGTGGTCGAGCCGGCCCCCGGCGCCGAGGACGCCGCGGAGCTCTGCATCGGCAGGGCCTGGAACCAGGCCCCCGACGTCGACGGCCTGACGGTGCTCCGAGGCCTCTGCGAGCCGGGCGCCGTAGCCAGGGCCAAGGTCCTGGCCGTGGCGGGCGTCGACTTCGACGCGGCGGTCCTGTGACGGGCGCGGCGGCCCTGCCGCCCTACCTCGCCGCGCTCAATCCCGAGCAGCTCGAGGCCGTCCGCCACGAGGGGGGGAGCCTCCTCATCCTCGCGGGCGCCGGCTCGGGCAAGACCCGGGTCGTCACCACCAAGATCGCCTACCTCGTCCGCGAGCGGGGCGTGGCCCCAGAGTCCATCCTCGCCGTCACCTTCACGAACAAGGCGGCCAAGGAGATGCGCGACCGGGCCGCGGCCATCGAGCCGCGCTGCGAGCGGGCGGTCATCCGCACCTTCCACTCCTTCGGCGCCTGGTTCCTCCGGCGCAACGCCCAGGCCTTCCCGGGACTGGATCCCCGCTTCGTGATCTACGACGACGACGACCAGGCCACCCTCCTCCACGCGGCGATGCCGCACTACGCGCGGAGCGAGTGCTCCCGCATGGTCCAAGCCATCTCGCGCGCCAAGGACTACGGCCTCGAGCCCGACTCCCCCGACCTATCCGAGGCCTTCGCGGACCCCGAGCTCATGCGGCGCGTCTACGCGACCTACGAGGAGCGCCTGCGCCGCACGGGCAACGTCGACTTCGGCGACCTCATCCGCCTCCCCGCGAGGCTCCTGCGCGAGGACGAGGCAGTCGCCCTCCGCACCCGCCAGCGCTTCCGCGTGATCCTCGTCGACGAGTACCAGGACTCGAACGTCGCCCAGTTCGAGCTCCTGCGCCTCCTCGCCGGCCCCGCCGGCCCGGGAGCCGGTGGCGCCTACCTCTGCGTCGTCGGCGACGACGACCAGTCGATCTACCGCTTCCGCGGGGCCGAGGTGCGCAACATCCTCGACTTCCCGAGCATCTTCCCCGGCACCTCCATCGTGCGGCTCGAGCGGAACTACCGCTCCTTCCAGAGCATCCTCGACGTGGCCCACCAGGTGGTGTCGCGCAACTCGGGGAGGCTCGGCAAGGAGCTCCGCGCCGAGCGGGCGGGCGGGAGCCGGCCCAAGCTCGCCCTCCTGGCCGACCAGGACGCCGAGGTCGAGTACTGCGCCCGGGTCTGCGCGCGCCGGATCAAGGAGGGCGGCCGCCTCTCCGACGTGGCCATCCTCTACCGGACCAACGCCCAGTCCCTCTCCTTCGAGAAGGAATTCCCCCGGCGCGGCATCGCCTACCGCGTCGTCGGCGCCCTGCGCTTCTACGAGCGCGAGGAGGTGAAGGACGCCCTCGCCTACCTCTCCCTCCTGTCGAACCCCCGCGACGAGGTGGCCTTCAAGCGGGTGGCGAACAAGCCCGCCCGCGGCGTGGGCGACGCGAGCCTCGAGATCGTCCTCGAGGCGGCCTTCGCCCCGCCCGATCCCGGCGCCGAGGACGACGCGGCGCCCCCGCCCGGCGACCTCCTCGCAGCCTCGGCCCGCGTCGCCGACTCGCTCAAGGGCCGCGCCCGCTCGGGGCTGGCCTCCTTCGTGGCCCTCGCGCGGCGCCTCGTCGCCGAGCTCGAGGCCGGCTCGGGCTCGCCGGGCCCCGCGGCCGGCGGCGCCGCCCTGGGCGAGCTCGTCCAGGTCCTCGTCGAGGACTCGGGCCTCGCGGAGTACCACCGCTCCCAGGACGAGGTGGCCGGCACCCAGAAGCTCGCCAACCTCGACGAGCTCGTCAACGCAGCCTCCCTCTACGCCAAGAGCCCCGAGGGCCTGGCCGAGTTCCTCGAGGCCGTCGAGCTCGACCGGAGCCTGGCCACGGCGGCCTCGGGCGAGTCCGAGGCCGCCGACGCCGTGACCCTCATCACCATGCACAACACCAAGGGCCTCGAGTTCCCCGTGGTCGTCGTGACCGGCCTCGAGCAGGGCCTCTTCCCCCGCGAGGACGAGGGCGGGGAGGAGCTCGAGGAGCAGCGCCGCCTCTTCTACGTCGCCATCACGCGGGCCAAGGACGAGCTCCACCTCACCTCCTGCACCTTCCGCCGCCTCCACGGCAGGCTCTTCGAGACCGAGCCCTCGCGCTTCCTCTCGGAGATATCCAAGGACAGCATCGAGCCCGCGGACAAGGTCGCGCAACGCGCCGCTCCCGGCTCGCCCTACGGCTCGAGGCCGGGCTCCTCGGGCCCGCGGCCCTACGGGGGCGGCTCGTACGGCGGGACCCGGGGCCGGGCGGCCGCCGCGGGCCCCGCCGAGGACCGCGGGCCCTGGCGAGCGGGCCTGGGCGTCTACCACGAGGACTACGGCTCGGGCTACGTCCTCTCGGTGAGCCCGAGCCCCAGCTCGGGCCCCCTCGTGGTGGTCCGCTTCGAGACCGGCAAGGAGGCGCGCTTCTTCCCGCGCTTCACCACCAAGCTCGAGCCCCAGCGAGGTTGACATGGACAGGGACCAGGAACGCGAGGCCGAGGATCTCTTGAGGCTCCTGCCGCCCATCCGCCGCTCGCGGCTGTGGAGGCTCTACGCCGAGGAGCGCTCGGGCGGCAGGCCCCGGCGCTTCCTCGACCTGTGGATGGACGGGGGACGCTCCCTCCTCGGGGCCAAGGGCACGGGCCTCGGCACCCTCGCCAAGGCGGCCATCGACATGGGCCTCACCCGTCCCGCGCCGAGCGTCTGGGAGCGGCGGCTCGAGAAGGCCCTCCTCGAGGCCTATCCCGGCTACGAGGCCGTCCGCTTCTACCGCAGCGAGGAGGGAGCCCTCGCCGCCCTCGCCGCCTTCCTCGACCTGGATCGCCGCGCCCTCCGCGTCCTCGACCCCGCCGCTCTCGGCGGGCCCGCCTCGGGCGGCTTCGACGCCTCGATCCTCAGGCCCTTCGCCGAGTTCCTGCCCGGCTCCGGCGCGGCGGCCGGAGCGGCCTTCGCCCTCCCCCTCCTCGGCTGCCCCGCGGCCTTCGCCCCCGGGATACTCCTCGCGAGGCAGGCAGGCCGCGCTCCCCGGGGCGAGCTCGTCGCCCCCCTCCAGCTGGCCTGCGCCTCCCGCGCGATGAGCGAGCTCAAGCGCCTCCTTCCCGCCTACGGCGAGGAGCTCTGGAAGCGATCCGACCGGAGGCTCGGGCCCTACTTCGAGCGCCGCGGCCCCTACCTCTATCCCCGGCACCCCGCCTCGGGGCACGGGGACTTCTTCCGCCGGGCCCTGGCGTCCGGGCTCCTCGTCTCGCCCCTGCACGGGCATCCCTCGATCCTGCCCCCCGACTTCGACGACGGGGAGCTGGCCGCCCTGGCGAAGCACTCCTAGTCCCCGCTTCCCCCGCCCCGAGCGAAGGCCCCCGCCGCCGCGAGGGCATCGCGCGTTAGCCGCTCTTGGCCGGCGCGAAGCGGAGGACGAGGACGGCCGCGAGGATGAGGGCCCCGCCGAGGGCCTGGGCCGGGCCGAGCCGCTCGCCGAGGACCGCCGCCGAGAGGGCTACCGTGAGGACGGGCTCCACCGTGCTCACCAGGGAGGCGTCGGCCGCTCCGATGGCGCGCATCGCGCCGAAGAGGGTCGTGATCGGCAGGACCGTGGCGAACAAGGCTATGCCGAGGATCCCGGCCGCGGCGGGCAAGGTCGAGGGCAGGCGCAGGGGGCCCGTGGCCGCGGCGGCGATCCAGTAGACGGCGGCCGACTCGAGCATGATGACCGCGGTGGCGCGCGCCGAGTCGAGGCCCGCGAGGACGCGCTCCCCGGCGACGAGGTAGGCCCCGTAGGCCGCGGCCAGGAGGGCGCCGAGGGCGAGGCCGAGGAGGGGGTAGCTGCCGGGCTTGAAGAAGGTGACCGCGCAGCCCGCGAGGGAGAGGCCGAGGGAGAGGACCTGCATCCGGTTCGGGACCCTCTTGAACAGGAGCAGGGAGAGGAGGATCACGAAGGAGGGGTAGAGGTACAGTAGGAGGCTCGTGATCCCCGGGTCGAGGATCCGCAGGGTGACGAAGTACAGGCCGGCCTGGGGGGCGAAGCCGACCAGGCCGAGGAGGAGGACGCTCTTGAGCCGCGGGCCCAGGGGAGGCCGCCGCGCCGCGCCGAGGCGCGGGCCCAGGCCGATGAGGGCCCAGAGGATGGCGGCCGCGATGGTGAAGCGCCAGGCCAGGGCCTGGGCCGTCGAGAAGCCCTCGGCGTAGACGAGCTTGGCCAGGACGCCGAGGGTGGAGAAGCCCGCCGCCGAGGCGAGGGCCAGGGCTATGCCGCGGGCCCGCGGCGGCCGGGCGGGGCCGCCGCCCGCGTCGGGGCGGCTCATCGGGAGTGGCTGTCGAAGATCGCGGAGCCGAGCTCGGAGGCCGACGAGTCGACCGCCGCCCTGGCCGCGGCCGCCTCGGCCTTGCCCCGCGCGATCTCCGGGAAGGAGTAGGAGCCGTCGGCCCGCGGCTCCGCGCCGGCCCAGGCGGCGAGCTCGCCGATCAGGCGCTCCGCGGCGCGGCTGTCGCGGGGCCGGGCCGCGTCGTCGGCCACGCTCACGGCCTCGGGACGGACCGAGTCGGGGCCGTCGAGGACGGCGCGATAGGCGACGCGGCGGAGGTTCTCCACGCGGGCGCGCTCGTTGCGCGCGGCGAGGCGGCGGGAGCGGAGCGCGGGGACGGCGTAGAACAGGAGGGAGAAGGCCAGGGGCACGGCCCCGAGGCCGAGGCCGAGGAGGGTCCCCGGATCGGCGACGCCGCCTAGCTTCCCGAAAAGCTGATGGACGAAGTTGTAGAAGCCCGAGATGCCCCTGGTCATGACGAGGCGGTTCGCGTAGTCCCCGGAATAGACGAGGGCGATGAGCCGGTTCGGGGCGAGGGAGGAGGCCAGGAAGTAGGAGCCGAAGAGGAGGTTGGCCCCGTTCAGGGCGCAGAACCAGGCGTTGGCCTTCTTGGGGTTCGAGGAGAAGGGTGCGACGCGCTTCATGGGGATGGAGAAGCCGAACGTGCGGTCGGCTCGGTCCCTGCGCCTGAGGAGCCCGGGGAAGGCGTAGTAGATCGTTCCGCCGGGGCTCACCTCGGGGCTGCCCTCGAACTCGTAGAGGTAGCGGTTGATCCGGTCCTCGGCCTGGGCGGGGGGGAGGCCCGTGATCGCCATGAACTCCGGCATCGTGACAATGCCCTTGTTGGCCTGGAGGAAGGCGATGACGGCCTTCTTCTCGAGCTCGTCCCAGCCTTGGTCGGGATCGCCATCGCCGAAGACGAAGGAGAAGATGGCCTTGTGCAGGGGCCGCTTCTGGGCGCGGCGCTCGCGGGCGTAGGCCCGGTCCCGCGGGTCGCGGAAGAGCTCGGAGTAGAACCAGACGCGGACTATGGAGTCGATGAGCCGGCTCGTGAGCCACAGCCCACCGAGGCCGCCGCCGCGGCGGTTGTCGCGGGAGTCGCGCGAGCCGCCCGAGGCGGAGACGGCGATCGAGGCGAAGACGGCGAGGAGGGCGAGGGCCACGAAGACGAGGAAGTAGCCCACGAGCATGACGACGATCCAGGCCTTGAAGAGATAGGAGGCGACGGCCGCGGCGCCCTTGCGGAAAGCCTTCCACAGGCGCTTGAGCGAGGGCCCGAGGCCCCGGTAGCGGCTGCGCATGCCGTCGGGGAAGGAGTAGAGGATCTCGCCCGACTCGGTGACGCGCAGCCGCGCCCCGTACTCGTCGGAGACGGCCTTGACCTCGGCCTGGACCTGGGCGAGGGGCAGGCCGGTCAGCGCGACGAGGTCGGCCGTCGTAGCCTCGCCGGAGCGCTTGTTGAACACGTCGACGAGCCGCTCCCGCACGCGCTCGACCTCGTAGTCGTAGACCTTCTTGGCGCTTTCGCTCATCCTTCCTCCGTAGCCTCGATCTCAGGCGTCCCCGTAGCGGCACGACGCGCGCTCGAGGGCGCGCTCGTAGAGCTTCCCGAACTCGGCCGCCGCCCGGTCCCAGGTGAAGCGCTTGGCCATGGCGCGCTCGCGCATAGCCTTGATGTGCTCGGGCCGGTTGTACCAGGCCCAGACGGCCCAGCCGGCGGTGTCGTATATCGCGCGGGGGGTCAGGTTGTCGAACATGAAGCCCGTGCCCGCGCCCGTATCCTGGTTGTAGTTCTCCACGGTGTCGGCCAGGCCGCCGGTCCGGTGCACGATGGGCAGGGTGCCGTAGCGCAGGCTGTACATCTGGTTGAGGCCGCAGGGCTCGTAGCGGCTGGGCATCATGAAGAAGTCGGCCCCCGCCTCCATGAGGTGGGCCAGGCGCTCGTCGTAGCCGATCCGGGCGCGGAAGTTCGGCAGGCTCCCCGCGAGGGAGCGGACCTCCTCCTCGCACCAGCGCTCGCCCGAGCCGAGGACGGCGAACTGCAGGGCCATGTCGGAGCAGACGCGGTAGGCGCTCCCGGACAGGGGGCCGAAGAGCTCGCCCACGCCCTTCTGCTCGACCAGGCGCGAGACCATGGCGACGATCGGCCGCGCGGGGTCGACGGGGAGGCCGAGCTCGCGCTGGAGCTCGGCCTTGCAGGCGGCCTTGCCGGAGAGGTCCCCGGCCGAGAAGTTGGCCGGCAGGAAGGGGTCGGCCGCCGGATCCCAGCCGTCGAGGTCGGCCCCGTTCAGGATGCCGACCAGGTCGGCGCTCCGGAAGCGCAGGAGGCCGTCGAGGCCGAAGCCCTGCTCGGGGGTCTGGATCTCGCGGGCGTAGCTCGGGGACACGGCGGTCAGGCAGTCGGCCGAGGCCAGGCCCGCCTTGAGGAGGTTCACGCGCTCGTAGAACTCGAAGCCGGCGCCGTGGAAGAGGGCCCAGGGCAGGCGGAAGAAGGAGAAGGACTCCTTGTCGTACACGCCCTGGTAGCCGAGGTTATGGATGGTGAGGACCGAGGCCGTCTTCGCGAATTCGGTCCGGCCCTCGAGGTGCCGCAGGTAGACGGGGGCGAGGGCGGCGGGCCAGTCGTGGGCGTGGAGTATGTCGGGGATCCAGGCGAGGGAGCGGCAGAGCTGGAAGGCGGCCCGGCAGAGGAAGGCGAAGCGCTGGGGGTTGTCGGCGAAGTCGGGCTCGGCCTTGGTGCCGTAGATCCCGTCGCGGCCGAAGAAGCGCTCGTGGTCGAGGAAGTAGACCGGGACCGCGCCGCCGGGAAGGCTCGAGCGGTAGACGCCGGCGAACTCCTCGGCGAAGCCGACGCCCACGCCCAGGGGGCCGCCGATGGACTCGAGGCGGGAGCGGTCGAGGCAGTAGTAGCGGGGCAGGACGATGCGCACATCGTGCCCGGCCCGGGCGAGGGCGAGGGCGAGGGCGGAGACCGCGTCGCCGAGGCCGCCCGCCTTGGCGAAGGGCACGGCTTCGCTGGAGACCATGAGAATCTTCACCGCTGGGGTCCCTCCCTCCGCTCCAGTATAGACGCAGGCGGGGAGCTTGCGCAACGCGGAAGCCGCTCCTTACCTAAGGCGCCGAGCCCGGGCTATACTGGCCCCACGATGAAAGCCCAGGTATTCATGGCGGACTACCGAGCCTCGAGCCGGAGCCGCAACGGACTCGCCAAGATCGCCGCCCTACTCGAGAAAGCCGGCCTCCGCTCGGCCATCAAGCCCGGCGACCTCACCGCTATTAAAATACACTTCGGGGAGCTCGGTAACGAGGCGTACATCAATCCCGTCCTGGCGCGGGCGGTTTCCGGCGCCGCCAGGGCGGCCGGGGCCAAGCCCTTCTTCTCCGACACGAACACCCTCTACTCGGGCAGCCGCGCCAACGCGGTCGAGCACCTCGAGACCGCGGCGGCCCACGGCTACGTCGAGTCCGTCTGCGGGGCCCCGGTCCTCATAGCCGACGGCCTGCGCGGCTCGGACTGGGGCGAGGTCGAGGTGGGCCTGCCCCGGCTCAAGGCCGTCAAGATCGCCCGGGCCTTCCTCGACGCCGACTCCATGCTCGTCCTCTCCCACGTCAAGGGCCACGAGATGGCCGGCTTCGGCGGGGCCCTGAAGAACCTCGCCATGGGCTGCGCCCCGCCCGTGGGCAAGCGCGAGCAGCACGCCGTCAAGTTCTTCGTCAAAGCGGCCAAGTGCGTCGGCTGCGGGAGATGCGTCGAGGTCTGCCCCCAGGGCGCCGCGGCCATGGGCAGGGAGGGGAAAGCCTCCATCGACCAGGCGAAATGCATCGGCTGCGGCGAGTGCTCCATGCACTGCCGGATCCGGGCCATCGGCCTCGACTGGGAGACCGAGATCCTCCCCTTCTCCGAGCGCATGGCCGAGTACGCCTACGGCGCGGTCAAGGGCAAGGCGGGCCGCGTCATCTACCTCAATTTCGTCAAGGACGTCGTGCCCGACTGCGACTGCGCCCCCTGGTCGGACGCCCCCGTGGTCGCCGACCAGGGCATCCTCGCCTCCGCCGACCCGGTCGCCCTCGACCAGGCGGCCTACGACCTCGTCAAAGCCGCCCCCGTGGCCCCGGGCTCCGAGCTCGAGGGCAGGGCGGGCCCCGGCGACGACAAGTTCGCCCTCCTCCACCCCGAGACCCGCCCCCTGGCCCAGCTCGAGCACGGCGAGCGCATCGGCCTGGGCAGCCGGGACTACGAGCTCGTGAGGATCTGAGGGGCGAGCGAGGCTCAGGCAGGCGCGTCCCCGGCGCGAGGGATCTCTCGAGGTAGGGCCAATTCCTTATGACGCAGCGGGATAGCGGGCAGGCCGCACGCTCACGCCCCGCCTTTTTCCCTATCGTCCCGAGCCCCCCGATGCGATATTATAGAGGTATGGGAAGGAGCAAGGACCGAGGGACGCGTACTCCGGCGATGGCGAGCGCCAGCCTCCTCGCGGCAGCCCTCCTCGCCTCCGCCCTCGCCTCCTCCTGCAGCTACTCCGACCAGTTCGCCGACTACCGGGACGAGGGGATCAACTTCATCGCGGCCCGGGATTTCTCGCCGGCCAACATCGACCTGACGGATATTGGCTTCGAGACCCCCGCCCTCTGGACCTGGGCCTGGCGCGGCTCCGTCGACTCGACCTACGACTACATGACCTTCACGGACCAGGGCACGGTAGGAGCCTCGGCCGTCTCGGGCCTCGCCTCGACCGCGGAGTACTACCGCCTCGAGCTCGACGACCTCGTGACGAACGGGAACTTCGAAGCCTTCGCCGACGAGGCGGCGCTCCTCGCCTCGGGCGACTGGACGGAGAGCGACGCTGCTCGCATGGAGATAGGTCCCACGAGCATACATGATAATTCGATCAACCTGAGCTTTGGATCATCGGCTCAATGGGTCGCCTTCGATCTCTCCAGCCTCAACGGTCTCGTTGCAGGAAACGACTACCCCTTCACGCTCATCATGAACAGCGCAAGCGTCCTGAGCGTCGGCTATCAGGTAGCCGCGGCCTTCCCCGGCGGCACGCCCAATACGCTGGACAGGATCACGGCGCAGCTTCAGTCGGGGGATACGGAGAAGATCTACTTCTATTCGAACAACGTCGGCACCGCCGTCCTCGACGACCTCCGCGCGTATCGTTACGACTTGGTAGACGTCTCCAACCTCCGCCTCCGCCTCCGTCCCTCGGACACGAGCCCCATCCTAGCCGACGGCTTCTACGAGTTCACCCTCTGGGTCAGGAAACCCGCGGATGCACGGTTTTCTTCCGAGACCGGGGCCCTCGCCAACCTCGCCTCCCGCTACGTCACGCTGCGGATGAGCAACCTGCGGGAAGGCCAGGGAGTCGCCGGCGGTCGCTTCTCGGTTAACGGGGACGGCCAGTGGCACCAGATAGTCCTCCGCCAGGACCTCAACTTCGAGGGCATCGCCGAGGGGACGGAGACGGCGATCGAGCTCGCCATCTTCCCCTTCGACGCGCAGAGCTCCGATCCCGGCCCTGAGCCGGGGGCCGTCGAGATAGCCCAGCCCGAGCTCCACTTCTACCTCGACGGTTATTGAAGATGGGCTGTATTGTAAAAACCTAAGAGCGACATTTCCCAAGAAAGAAGAATCAACGCAGAGGGCGCGGAGGAGCGCAGAGGGGAGAGAGTCGGATGAGCTCTCTATCGCGTCCTCTGCGTCCTCTGCGTCCTCTGCGTCCTCTGCGTCCTCTGCGTCCTCTGCTTTTCTCTTCCCACTCCCTACCGCACCACGAGGACCTTGCGGATCTCGTCGATGCCCTTGGCCACGACGCGGATGAAGTAGATGCCCCGGGCCACGGGCTTCCCGGCGTTGTTCTTCCCGTCCCAGTAGTAGGTGTAGGTGCCCGCGGCCTGGCGGTCGTTGTACAGGCGCTTGACCACGTCCCCGTCGAGGGTGAAGACCGTGGCGGTCATCGGGCCCGCCTCGTCGAGGACGACCTGGAGGGCCGTGCGCTCGCCCGTGGTCGGGTTGATGACGTTGTTGAGGATGGTCACCCCGCCCCGCTGCTGGCGCACCGCCTTGATGTTGAAGCGGTAGAGGTCGTACTGCCGCGGATCGTCGGGATCGGCGGCCCTGAGGCAGTACTTGCCCCCGTAGGAGAAGAGGAAGCCGACCCCGGCCCCCGCCGCGATCTCCGAGTCGCTGCCCGGGAGGCGGAAGTCGCGGAGCATGCTCGGCGCCGTGCCCACGAAGAAGGGCGAGAGGCTCCGGGCCGCGCTGTTGGCCACGAGGTTGTAGCCCGAGAGGATGCCCGGGAGCCAGGGCGTGCCCAGGGAGGCGCGCCGTCCCGTCACCGAGACGAAGGGCGCGTAGCTCGCGGCGGGATTCACGTCGTAGTGGAGCTGGAGCGAGAGGCCGGTGCCCAGGCCGCCCGAGGGATTGAGGAGCGAGTACAGGACGATGTCCCGGTCGAGGAGGCTGCCCGAGCCGTCGAAGGTCCTGAGGGCGCCCAGGGCCGAGGCCGGGAGGGCCGTCTCGCCCGCGGCGAGCTCGGGCTCGTCGGTCTCGTGGAGGCCGTCGGTGGCCGCGCTCATGTTGAGGACGTTGAGGCCGAAGTCGCTGACGCTGTGGGTCTCGGTCGGGAGGAGGGCGTTGCCCACGGCGTCCGTGACGTAGGATCCCGCGATGGTCGCTCCCGAGATCGGGTCGACCACCGACTGGGTGATGGCGTTCATCGTCACGTTGTACAGGTCGAAGGCGGTCAGGTTCCTGCTCACCGTCAGCCAGAGCTCGGTGGCGCTCGAGGCGCTCACCCGCTGCGCGGAAACGGGCTCGATCGTCCCGTCCGAGAACTGGAAGTAGTCGCTCGCGAGGCTCGCCGCGCTCTGGGCGACGATGGTGTCGAGCTCCATGTCCTTGCTGAACTGGATGTAGACCCGCCGCTGGTCGCTGTCGGCCACCGCCAAGGCGAGGCGGAAGCGGGGCGGTGAGATGGAGACGGCCGCTAGCCCCGAGAAGGAGCGGAGCCGGTTGCCCGCCAGGTCGGTCACGCAGCCGGCCTCGTTGTAGGACAGGAGGAGGTCGGTCTGGGTGTTCCAGGAGTAGCCGCCCGCCGTGTCGTCCAGGGTGATGGCGAGGTAGGGATCGTCGCCGGCGTTGATGGAGCTCGCGTCGTAGAGCTTCGAGATGACGTAGCTGAGGAACTGGAGGTTGTACGAGTTCGTGTAGCTCCCCACGTCGGCGTCGCAGAAGCTGAAGGCCGCCAAGGCGGTCGCGCCTAACGTGGCATCCCGGACGCCGCCCAGGCTCTCGGGTCCTATGCCGAGCGGCCTGCTGGAGCGGGCGCCTCCCCTGGCGTCGGGCGGCACGTCGACGTAGGTGTAGCTCCCCAGGGCGCCGGAGATGACGACGGCGTCGGCCACGGGGATCCAGCCGCGCATGGAGGCCCAGTGGGCCTCCTGGGCGTCGTTGTCGATGAAGTGGAGCTCGACGCGGTCGATGTAGGTGTTCGAGTCCGAGTCCAGGGGCATGGCCTCCGCGGCCGTGATCGTGCCCCAGTCGGCGTTGCTCCGCACCAAGGCCAGGCTCGGCGGGTCGACGTCCCAGGCGCCGTAGGTCAGTCCCGCCGACTCGGCCGAGTCGACGCTGATCGTCGCCTTGACCGTGCGGTAATTATTGGAGTAGAAGGCCACGGTCGGCGCGTCCGCGGCGCTCCCCGTCGGCTCGACGGGGTTGGGCGTCGCGGCCCGGTCGTGGATGGCGAGGTTCTCGAGGACGGTGATCGCGCCGGAAGGCGTCGCGAGGTCGTCGACCCAGCCCGGCCAGTACCAGGTCCAGTCCGGGTCCAGGGAGGTCCCGTCCTCCGACCAGCCGGCTATGTAGAGGCGGAGCCGCTGGGGCGTCGCCGCGGCCCGGTACAGGGAGTTGGCGGACTGGCTCGGCGTCGTCGTGTCCACGTTGGGCCGCGCCCCCCTCGTGATGCTGCCCGAGACCGTGAAGTAGCCCTCGAGGGTCGCGGTGCCCGAGCCGGTGTAGTCGCCCCCGTAGCTCGCGAAGGCGGTCTCGCTCCGGAGGTTCGCGTAGTCGGTCCCGCCCGCGAGGGTGCCGAGGTCGACGGGCTCGGACCAGTCGATCTCGAAGTAGTTGTGCGAGTCGTAGGCCTGCTGGGCGCCCGAGGGCGCCACGTGCTCTTCCTGGCCCGTCCTGAGGGCCGAGATCACGGGTCGGCAGCGGTCGGCCGTGGCGGTGTAGCGGGTGAAGACGACGGCGCCGGGGCTCGTGTAGTCGTCCGAGGGCCTGATCATAGTCTTGCCGTCGGCGGAGTAGAGCGCGCCCTTCAGGAAGGTGATGTCGGGTACGGTCGTCCGGTGGGCCGGGGCCAGTCCCGGCCGGCCGCGGTCGGTGCTGGCGGCCGCGCCGGCGGAGAGCCCCGTCGCGTCGGTGTTCCAGCGCTCGGCCGCGTTGGCCGGATTCGTCTTGAGGTAGAAATGGTCGAGGGAGGCGGTGACGCCGCTCAAGGGGATCGTGCAGCCCGGGTCCTGGTAGGCCCCGAGGAACTGGGCGGCGCCGCCGTTGAAGCCGATTCCCCCGCCGTTGACCGCGTCCCAGATCTCGGTGTTGGCGTTCCAGATGGGCATGGCCGTCCCGCTCCCGTCGGTGAACTCGACGTAGAGCACGTCGTCGAAGACGGTCCAGGCCGCGTGGAGCTCGGGCCGCTCGAAGAAGACGTTGGCGTTGGCCGTGCCGGCGGTCACGCCGTTGTTGAACTCGACCGACTCCACGGCCGCGTTCACGGGATAGTCGGCCTGGCAGTAGCCGATGGTCGTGTTGAAGACTACCGAGTAGGGCGTGCCCCACTGGGCCGCGCTGACGGCCGCCGTCCCGTTGTAGACGGGGTTGGCCGCGCCGTTGTCGGCGTTCGCGAGGCTCCAGTTCGCCGCGGGATTGAGGACCGCGCCGTTGGCGTAGAAATCCCCGCCCACGTCGATGGTCGCGCCCGCCAAGGTCGCGAAGGCGGCGTTCGGCGCTATGTCGAGGGTCTCGGCGAGGTTGCGGAAGTGGCCGGCGTACTGGGTCCCCGCGGGCAGGCTGCTGTAGACCCCGCCCCCGGGGAAGTAGGCGAGGGAGGCCGCCTCATAGTAGGCGAAGCGGGTGTTGTAGTTCGTCTCGAAATCGTAGTCGATCGGGTCGTAGGAGGCGCCGAAGACGGCGAAGTCCCCCGAGGCCGCGATCGTGTTGGCGTTCAGGTCGAGGGTCCCGCGGTAGAAGACGAAGCGGCGGCAGGAGAGGTCGCAGAGGAGGTCGAGCGCGAGGCCGTTCGCGTCGACGTACAGGTCGGTGGCCGGCAGGCTTATGCCGGCTCCGCCGGCGGACCACTGGCCCGCGCCAGCGGCGCCGACGAAGCGCAGGCCCCCCGTGGCGGCGCTCGAGGCCGTCCAGGTCTGGGCCCCGCCCGTGCGGTAGTACCGGCCGTTCAGGGCGATGTACCCGGCGCCCGAGGCGGTGGCGCCGATGGTCGCGCTGACCCCGTCGGATCCTGAGGCGCCTATGTCGGCTACCGCGATGTTGCCGGCCGAGCTCAGGCTCAACGAGCCGAGGGCGGTGCCCGCGCCGATGGCGCCGGCGAGGGCGATGCCTCCCGTGCCCGCGGTCAGGGTCAAGCCCTGCGCGCCGTCGATCGTGGAGGCCGCCGTCGCGAAGCTCACGGAGCCGGCCCCGGCGCTCGCCGTGATGGCCACGGCCCCGCCTACGAGGCTCGCCGGGCCGGTGAAGCCGATCGCGGCGCCGGCGCCCGTGGCCGTATAATCGCCCGCGTTGAGCGTGATCGCGGCTCCGGTCACCGTCTGGCTCCCGATCGTGAAGACCTGGCGCAGGCTCACCGTGTTGCCGTTGGTCACGACGAAGGAGGCGAGGCGGTTGGCGCTCAGCGCCGAGGTCCCCACGATGCCGCCCATCGTCACGTTCCCGTTCGCCAGGGTGACCGCCTGGGCGTTCAAGCTCAGGTCGAAGGAGCCGTTCACCGTCTGCGTGAACTCGATGGCCGAGTTCGCCGTCGTCACGCCCACGATGCCGGCGAGGGTCACCGGCCCGGTAAAGGTGATGTTGCCCGCGTTGCCCGTCGCCAGGGTCGAGACGTGGCTCCCCGCGTTGAGGGTGATGGCCGCGCTCGCCACCGACTGGGCCCCGGAGCTGAAGACCGAGCCCAGGCTCGCCGAGGCGCTCGAGACTATGGAGAAGGAGGCGAGGCGGGCGGCGCTCGCCGCCGAGGTTCCCACCACCCCGTCCATGCCCACCGCGCCGGCGCCGGCCGTCAGGATCAGGTCCTGGGCTCCGTTAACCGTCGTCGCGGCCGTGTCGAAGTCGATGTTGCCGCCGTTCGTCGTCACGTTGACCGCGCCGCCCGCGAGCGTCACCGGGCCCGTGTAGCGTATCCCCCCGCCGAGCGTCGCTGACTGATAGGCGCCCGCGTTGAGGGTGATCGCCGCCCCGGTCACCGTCTGGTTGCCCCCGGTGAAGACCTGGTGCAGGGAGACCGCGTTGCCATTGGTGACGACGAAGGAGTCGAGGTTGTTAGCGTGGCCCGCCGAGGTGCCGACGATGTCGCCCATCGTCACGTTCCCGTTCGCCAGGGTGACGGCCTGGGCGTTCAGGGTCAGGTCGAAGGAGCCGTTGACCTCGTCGGCGAACTCGATGGCCGAGTTCGTCGTCGTCACGCCCACGATGCCGGCCAGGGTCACCGGCCCCGTGAAGGTGATGTTCCCCGCGTTGCCCGTGGCCAGGGTCGAGACGTAGCTTCCCGCGTAGAGGGTGATGGCCGCCCCGGTCACCGACTGGGCCCCGCTCGTGAAGACCTGATGGAGGTAGATGGTGTTGCCGTTTGCCACGACGAAGGAATCGAGGTTGTTCGCGTGTCCCGCCGAGGTCCCCACGATGCCGCCCATCGTGACGTTTCCATTTGTCGCCGTCACTGCCTGGGCGTTCAGGCTCAGGTCGAAGGAGCCGTTGACTATCCCGGTGAACTCGATGGCCGAGTCGGTCGTCGTCACGCTCACGATCCCGTTTAGGGTCACCGGCCCGGCGAAGGTGATGTTGCCCGCGTTGAGCCCATCGGTCGAGACGTGGCTGCCCGCGTTCAGGGTGATGGCCGTGCCCGTCACCGACTGGGGCCCGCTGGTGAAGACCGAGCCCAGAGTCGCCGAGGCGCTCGTGACTATGGAGAAGGAGGTGAGGTTGTTCGCGTCGCCCGCCGAGGTCCCGACCACCCCGTCCAGGGTCACCGCTCCCGTGCCGGCGGTCAGGATCAGGTCCTGGGCTCCGTCGACGGTCGTCGCCGCCGTGTCGAAGTCGATGTTGCCGTTGTTCGTCGTCACGTTGACCGTGCCGCCCGCGAGCGTCACCGGCCCCGTGTAGGTGATCGTCGCCGCGGCCGTCGTGGCGCGATGGGTGCCGGCGTTCAGGCCGATGCCCGCCCCGGCCACGGACTGGAGGCCCGTCGTGTAGACCGAGCCGAGGCTGACCGTCCCCCCCGTCGCGGTCGCGCTGAAGGAGGCGAGGCGGGGATCGGCGGCCCCGGTCCCGGTCCCGATCACCACGTTGGCGTCGATGCCCCCGGTCCCGGCGTTCAGGGTCAGGCCCCGGGCCGTGGCGAGGGCGTCCGAATCGATCGCGAGGTCGTACTGCTGGACCGTCGTGCCGGTCGTCACGATGCTGGTGGCGTAGAGGACGACGGGGGAGCGGAAGCGGGCGCCCGCGGCGCTCAGGACCACCGTCGGCGAGGCCACCGCGAGCCGGATCTCGGCGGCGGCCCCGAGGTCGGCCGAGCCGGCCCCGCAGGCGACGGCCCCGCCCAGGCGGAGGTAGCCCGCGCTCGTGTCCGCGTACAGGTCCCCTCCCCCGGTCGCCACGGCCCCGAGGCTCATCGCCGCGAGGCCGCGCAGGTAGGCCCCGCCTGGCGCGTTCGTCACGACGACCGAGGAGGGCATGCCGGCTAGCTCGAGGCGGTCGCCGGCGGCGTCGCCTATCGCGCCGGCCGAGGCCAGGGTCACGAGGCCCGTGGTAGCCAGCTCGGCGAAGCCATTGTTCGCGGCGCTCGAGACCGAGATGCCGCCTGAGCCGGCGCCCAGGGTCAGCGCTCCCGCGCCCCAGGCTATGGCAGGATTGGCTCCGTCGTCGGCTAGGCTGATGCCGCCCGTTCCCGAGTCGGAATAGAGGTACAAGGCCGATCCGGCGGAGGGATTCGAGATGGTCTGGACCGCGATGGCGCCCGCCTGGAAGGTCGTCTGCCCGACGTAGAGGCTCGTGAAGCCCGAGAGGTAGCCGAGCTCCGTGTCGTCGAGGTTGAAGATACCCGCCGCCCCGCCCAGGCCTATGGTCGTCGTGGCGGGGGTCGCCGTATAGAGATTGATGGTCTGGGCCCTGATACCGGCTCCCGCGTTGAGCGCCACTCCGTCGGCCCTGAGGGTGAAGGAGACGAGCCTGTTGGTAGCGCCTATCGCCTGATCCATGGTCCAGGTCGCCTGGCCGGTGCGGACCGTGAGGCTCCGCGCGTCGGCCGCGCTCCCGTTGACCGGACCGTTGAGGGTGATCGCGGCACCGGTCGCGACCGCGCCGGCGTTGGTCGCGTCGAGGATGACGTCGGCCGCCAGCGTTAGCGCGTTATGCGACACGTCTTCGAGGGTGATGGCGTTGCCCGCGGTCACGATGTTGGCGCCCAGGGAGATCCCGCCCGTGCCCGCGTTCAGATCGACGCTCGCGTTGCCCGAACCCGTGATGAGGCCCGCTACCGCAATGGCGCCGAGGGCGCCGGCGCTCTGTACGACGAGGGGATCGCTCACGGTGATGGCGTTGATCGTGACCAGCCCCGTGCCGTCGCTCCGCCCGATCCTGACCTGGTCGAAGCCGTTCTGAATCAGCCCCATCTCAGCCGCGGTCAGGTCGAGCCGTCCGGCGGCCGTCGTCCCGGCGACCATGATGGGCAAGTTCGCCGTGGCGGGCTCGAAGGCTATCCTGCTCGTCGCGCCGCCGGCGCTGAGGTTGCCCGAAAGCTCGATCTCGTCGCCGACGAGGACGGCCGTGACGGCGTTGGCCACCGTTACGGGCGAGCCCAGGCTGAGGGTGGCTCCAGCCGATTTGAGCTGGGGCGCGGTGCCGTAGCTGATCGTCACCGCGGCTCCGCCGCCCGCCGTGACGCTGAGGTTGTAGGCCCCCGTCGTGGCGACGGCGTTCGTCACGTCGATGGCCCCGCTCGTGGTCGTTATGGCGATGGCCCCGCCGGTCGCGGAGATGCTCCCGAGGCTGAGGGCGCTCGCGTCGTTGACGAAGACGCCTCCCGCCGAGGCGGTGGCGCTGATCACGGCCGCGTCGGTCTGGATGGGAGTGCCGGCCGTCCCGACCGAGGTGGCCGCGGTGAGGACGACGAGGCTCGCCGAGCCCGCCGAGCCGGCCACGCCGCCGGTCGTAGTGATGCCCGCCGCCGTCGACTCGATATCGATCTGCGCGTCGTTGGCTGCCGCTATGTCGTAGTTGCCGAGGGCCACCGAGGCTCCGCTCAGGTCGACGGGCCGGGCGGTCAGGTCGCCGGCCGTCGTCGCCAGGTCGGCGCCCAGGGTCAAGGCCCCGGTCGCCGTTATGCCGATCGAGCCGTCGGCAGCGGAGACCGCCCTCGTCCCGTCGCCGAGGACGAGGGCGCCCGTGGCGGAGATATAGAGGTCGCCCGCGCTCACCGGGGCGCGGAGGGTAGCGGCCGCGATGCGCAGGGGATCAGCCAAGCTGCCCGCGGAGGTCGCGGAGGAGAGGTCGAGGATCGAGGTCCCGGCTATCGAGATGTCGCTCGTCCCTGCCCCCGGCGAGGTGATCGCCCCGCCCGCGGCCAGGGTCAGGGTTCGCCCGCTCGCGAGGCTCAAGCCCCCGGCGGCCGTCGTATTGAAGGCTATCGCGCTCCCCGCCCCCTCGAGGCTCAGGTTGAAGCTCTCGCCCGTCAGGTTGATGGCGCCGGCCGAGGCTATGTTGATCGCGTTGGCTGATCCCGTCCCGCTCGCGGCTCCGATGGTCACCGTCCCCGTCGAGGCGAGGTACTGCAGCTCGGTCTCGTCGAGGGAGAAAGCCGTGTCCCCGTTGTTGAGCTCTATGCCCACTCCGTCCGCGTTCGGGTAGAGATTGATCCCCCCGTTGCCCGTGACCGCCGCCCCGATCGCTATCGTGGCCGAGCTCAGGGTCACCGTTCCGGCCCCGCTCGCGGTCACCACGTCGGAGACCGTCAGGGCCCCCGAGGCCGTCACCGAGACGTTGGCCGCGCCGACGGCCGAGCAGACGATGCCCGTGCCCGCGGCGGGAATGTCGATGGCCCCCGTGGAGCCTATGGTCACGGCCGCCGCGGCGCTCTGGGCCACCGAGCTCACCGTCAGGGTCGCCGCCGTATTGCCGGTGAAGGTGACAAGGCCGGAGCCCGAGTTCGAGAGGCTGATCGAGCCGATGGCGTTTGCGTCGTCCAGGACGATGCCGCCCACGGCCGTGGCGCTGAGGCTGGCCGCCGAGAGGGCCCCGCCGTCGCTCAGGTCCCCGGCCGACTGGATCGTGGCCGCGCCCAGGGTCTGTATCCCGTTCAGCACGGTCGCGGAGTTCTCGTAGGCCTCGATCGCGCCGGCCGCCGCGGCCAGGCCCGCCGTGTTCATGGTCCTGAGGACGAGGCTGCCGAAGTTGTTCGAGTAGCCGCCTAGGCCGTCGTCGTTCAAGGTTATCGAGGCTCCCCCGTCGAGCCGGGTGACGAAGCTCGCGTCCCCGGTGACCGAGAGGGTATCCGTGTCGATGATAGCGCCCCCAGCGATCACCGACAGGTCGTTGCCCACCACGCAGGCGCCTAGGGAGATGGCGTTGACGTCGCGCAACGCGACATCGCGGGCGCTCGCTATGGCCACCGTGGCGAAGTCGTTGTCCGGGTCGATCAGCGACAGGTCGGCCGCGGCGCCGATCGTTATCGTGGTCGCTCCGGCGACGACGGTCTCTTCCGCCTGGGTAACCGCGGCTTGGATCTCGAGGTCGTGGTAGTCGCTGCCCGTGAAGGCGATGAGGTCGCGGACCGCCGTGTAGCGGAAGGCGCCCGAATCGGTATCGGTCTTGTCGATGCCCCCCGTCCCGCTCACGATGATGACGCCCGCGTTATCGAGCCCGCCGGCGCCCACGGCTATCGAGAAATTGCCGAGCTCCAAGGTCGCGTCCGAGGCCGCGAGGCTCAAGCTGTAAGCCGCGGCCGCGACGTCGAGGACGGGGCAGGGCGAGGCTCCCGTCGGGATGACGACGAGGGTATTTGCGTCGGGGACGTAGCCCTCGACCCAGTTCGCGGGGTCGCTCCAATCCGCCGAGCCGGGGGCCGTCTTCCAGTGGAATACGAGGCTGGCTATCGAGGTGGTCCCCGTGCCCGCGCTCGCGTTCCCGCCTGAGTCCAGGACGACGCCCGCGGCGCTCAGGGCCACGAGGCCGCCCGCGTCGCTGCCCAGGACCGCGGCCGCCAGGGTGACGACCACGATCTCGTCATCCGCGCTCCCGCCGGTGCCGACCGCGGTGCCGGCGGCGTTGGCCCCGCCGACCGAGAATCCGGAGAAGACGAAATCGGCTCCGGCCAGGCTGCCGTCGTCGACGTCCTCGGAGAAGGTCACCTGCACCGTCGTCGCCGAGGCCAGACGGGCCGAGGCTATGGCCGGGCCGGCCCCGTCCGTCGCGGCTGCGGCCGCGCGGTCCTGGGCCGGGACGGCCGTGGCCGTGTCGATGACGTTGCCCGTATTTGTGAAGGCGACAGCGGGAGTGGCGTTCGTGTCGAAGGCCGCGAGCTCCGTCAGGGTGAGGACGAGGCTGGTGACGTTGAGCGCCGCGTAATTGGCGTTAGCTATCGCGTAGCCCGTCACCGTGAAGCCGGGCAGGCCGTCGGCGGCGCTCCCGTCGGTGACGGTCACGGCCCGGTCGAAGGCGATCGTCAGGCGGTCGATGTGGCCGTCGCCGTCGGCGTCCCCGGTCGTGCAGGAGGTGATGGCCGCCCCTGCGGGTATGCCGTCGGCGACCGCGACGGCCGAGACCTGGGTGTTGGCGGCCCCGGCCGCGTCCGCGACCTTGCCCGCGCCCGCGAAGCGGACCGTGCCCGTCTCGTCCCCGCCGATCGCGGCGGCGAAGGTCAGGACGATCGCGTCGTCGTTCGCCGTGGCCCCCGTGGAAGCCGCGAGGGCCGTGGCGTTGGCCGCCACGGTCGCGAAGCCGGCGAAGGAGAAGTCGGAGGCCGCGAGGCTGGCGTCGGAGAGGGGCTCCGAGAAGCTCACCTGTACGGTCGTCCTCGTCAAGGTGGAGGCCGAGACGATGGCCGGCCCCGCCTCGTCCGCGGCGGCCGTGGCCGAGCCCTCGGCGGCCACGGCGCCGCCCAGGGCATCGAGGAGGCTCGCGCCCGTGTACTGGACGGCGGGAGTCGCGTCCGTGTCGGAGGAGCCGCTCTCGGTCAGAACGAGGTAGATCTCCGCGTCGTTCGCGGTCGCGCCGGTGCTGTAGCCCGACACCGTGTAGCCCGTCACCGTGAACTGGGCGGCGACGACGGTGGCGTCCTGGACGGAGTTGGAGAAGACCAGGCGGATCCGGTCGATCTGGCCGTCCGCGTCGGCGTCGGCCGTCCCGCGGGCCGAGATGACCGCGACGTCGGGCAGGCCGTCGGTCACGGCCACCGTCGCCACCTGGGTGTTGTACAGGCCCGCCGCGTCGGCGACGCGGCTCGCGGCCGCGAGACGGACGGAACCGGTCTCGGTCACGCCGATCGCCGAGGCCAGGCCCACCACGACGGTCGCGTCGTTCGCCGTGGCCCCGGTGGATACCGAGAGGCCCGGCGCGTTGGCCGCGGTCGTGGCGAAGCCCGAGAAGACGAAGTCGGCCCCGGAAAGGCTTGAGTCGGAGAGGGCTTCCGAGAATACGAGCTGGACGCTCGTCGTGGTCAGGGTCGAGGCGGAGAGGACGGCGGGCCCCGCCTTGTCCGCGGCGTTGGCCGTCAAGGTCGCGACCTGCGCCGCGGTGGAGGCGTCGACGATGGCCGCGCTCGCGGTCAGGGTGACGCTCGGCGTCGCGCCCGTGTCCCCGGTCCCGAGCTCGGTCAGGACGAGGCTGAGGCTCATGACGCCCGAGGCCGCGTAGTCTGCGTCCGCGATCGCGTAGCCCGCCACGGCTATCGCGGGGAAGCCGTCGGCCGCCCCGTTCGTGTCGACGACGTTCACGGCCTTGTTGAAGTTGACGACGAGGCGGTCGATGTGGCCGTCCGCGTCGGCGTCGGCTGTCTCGAAGCTTGTCGCCTCGGCGTCGACGGGAATCCCGTCCGTCACGCTCACGTTCGCGGTCTGCGCGCTGGCGGCTCCCGCGAGGTCGGAGACGCGGCCGGCGGCCGCCAGCCTGACGAAGCCGGTCTCGTTGGAGCCGATCGTCGCCGCGAGGCTCACGATGGCCGTCGCGTCGTCGGCCGTCCCGCCCGTGGACACGGAGACCCCGGAGGCGTTGGCCGCTCCCGTCGTGAAGCCCGAGAAGGTGAAGTCCGGACCCGCGAGGCTGGCGTCCGAGACCGCCTCGGAGAAGGTGAGCTGGACCGAGCCCGTCGTGTAGGTCGAGGCCGCTATGATGGCCGGGCCGGCCTTGTCGACGGGGGCGACGGCCGCGCCCTCGGCCACGGCGTAGATCCCGAGCGCCGAGCGGAGCGCGGAGCCGGTGTAGCGGATCCCGGGCGTAGCGCCGGTGTCGCCGGGGGCGAGCTCGGTCAGGACGAGGTAGAGTTCGGCGTCGTTCGGCGTGGCCCCGGTGGCGATCGAGGCGACCGTGTAGCCCGTCACGGAGAACTCGGCGGCCAGGGCCGTGGCGTCGCTCATCGCGGCGGAGAAGAGGAGCCTGATCCGGTCGAGGGAGCCGTCGGCGTCGGCGTCGTAGGTCTCGCGGCTCACGATGGACGGCGATGCCGGCACGCCGTCGGCCACGGCTACGGTCTGGGCGGAGGGCTGGGTCGAGGCCGCCCCCGCGGCGTCGTAGGCGACGCCGACCGCCGAGAAGGCGACGGTTCCCGTCTCGTCCACCCCGTTGGCCGCGGCGAGGTTGAGCAGGACCACGGCGTCGTTCGCGGCGCTGCCCGTGGAGACCGAGGAGACGGTCGTCGAGGTGAAGCCGGCGAGGATGAAGTCGGCCGCCGCGAGGGAGGCGTCGGCGACCGCCTCGGAGAAGCTGAGCTCGACGCTCGTCGTGGTGATGGTGCGGGCGCTCAGGATGGCGGGGCCGGCCTTGTCGGCAGCGGCCGCCGCGGCGGTCGTGGGCAGCTCCTTCGCGACCGTGTCGTTGTCGGTGATGTTCCCGACCGAGGCGTCGTAGGAGACGGCCGGGGTCGCGTCGCTCGCGAGGACCCCGTCGGTGAAGGTTATGTAGATGTAGCTGTTGTTCGCGACGTCGCCGTTCGTCGTCGAGGCGAAGGCGAGGCCCGAGGCCCCGGCGATAGCGAAGCCTGCGGCGCCGGCGGTGATGGTACCGTCGTCGACGCTCTCGCTGAAGGTGATCTTGACCGCGTCGATATAGCCGTCGGCGTCGAGGTCGGCCGTCTGCCGCGAGACTATGGAGGGAGCCGAGCCCGTGACCGTGTAGGTCTTGTCGTCGAAGGCCGAGTAGCTGAGTCCCCCGTCCCAGGAGAGCTCGAGGCTGCCCGAGGAGGCGGAGAGGAAGCTCTGGAGCTGGAGCCCGGATATAGCGAGGGTTTGGCCCGCCGTGAAATCGGCCGTCACATTGATGGTCAGGAGCTTGGCCGCCACCGAGGCCACGGTGGCCGTACCCGAGCCCGCGCCGGGCGTGAGGGTCGGCGTGGCGCCTGTGTCGAAGGAGCAGTCGAGGGAGGAGGGGATGCGGATCCGCAGGCCGTTGGCCATGGTGAAGTTGCTGGTCGCCGGCGAGTTGCCGAGGTCGATGTTCGGGATCGCGGTCGAGGCGGCGCCCACGGCGGCGCCGAAGTTGGCGGCCGAGGAGATAGTCGGGTCGGGATTGGCGACGAAGGAGACCGAGGCCGAGGCGTAGCTCGCGCTGCCGAAGCTCGAGGAGCTCCCGGTACCGTCCCAGTAGGCCGAGATCGCGCTCGATCCGACCGTCGCGCGCTTGACCTTGACCCAGCCCATGCCGTTCCCGTCGGTCGCGAGGAGGTAGGCCGCCGCGTTGACGGAGCCCGCCGCCGCGCTCGTGCTCGCCGAGTCGATCGTGGCCCCGAGGTTCGCGGTGACGTAGAGGTTGCGGACGTAGGGCACGGGAGAGCCGTCGGCGGCGACGATCTGGAAGGTCACGAGCTCGAGGTCGGTTCCGTTCGAGATGGCCTGGCCGTCGGCGGCCTCGACCGTGGCGCGGTAGGGCGCGGGGGGCGCGTAGTAGGCCGAGTACATGCGCAGGTAGGCGTCGTTCCCGTTGTCGGCGGTCTGGTCGGTCGAGCGGCTGAAGCGGACCTCTGCCAGGTTCCAGCCGGTGATGGCCACGTTGCCTTCATAGATGTCGCAGCGCCAGGTCCCGTTGACCTGGGTCGCGGAGCTGACCTGGAGGTAGTCGTCCACCCACTCGTCCTCGCCGGAGAGGGCGCAGGTGTCGTCCGCGACGGTGCCGGACTCGGCGTTGGTCTTGCGGAAGACGCGGATCGAGGTATGGGGAGTAGAGGCGCCGTCGTCGAAGTCGAAGTTATGGCTGCCGACGTAGTTGGCCGCGGCCACGTCGTCGGGCACGAAGGGATAGAAGCGCCAGTTCGGATTCGCGTCCAGGGCCGCCCGGTCCTGGAGGACTATGCAGGCGTCGTAGGCGAAGGAGAAGCCCTCGTCGATGCCCCCCGGGACCCCCGCGGGGGAGAAGGAGGCGTCGAGCTGGTAGCCGTTCTTGTAGGAGAGGTTGTCGTCGGTGCTCACCTCGACGACGACCTTGAAGTAGTACTTGTTGCCGATATGCTCGCCCTGGGAGGGCGAGACCCCGGCGAAGTACTTCCAGCCCGAGTCGGCCGCGAGGTCCGCGTCGGTCTCGTTGCTCCGGCTGAAGGAATCGAGGACCTCGCCCTGGTAGGCGTTCGAGGTCGTGGCGTAGTAGGTGAGCCGGGAGTTCGAGCCCGTGAAGGCCGCCTCGCCGCCGAGGAGGGTGAAGGTCGTCTCGTTGCCGCTCGCGGCGTTGTAGTCCGGGAAGGTGCCGATGGTGCCGTTGCTGCCCGGGTCCTTGACCGCGAAGTAGATGGTCGAGCTGAGGCTGTCCGGGACCTCGAAGAAGACGACGTTGACCCGGTCTAGATCCCCTCCCCCGGTCTGCCGCGAGTTCGCGAGCCAGCTCTGCGTCGTGTAGGTAGCCTCGACGAAGCCGCTGGGCTGCTTGGGGTAGCGCGTGACGCTCTGCGCCCAGGCCATACCCGCCCCGAGAAGGAGCGCCGTGGCGACGATGCTGAGTCTTCGCAGTGCCCGAGTCATCACGGGAAGGTCCTCCTCGATGCGAGCGAGGAGGCGCGCCGCTTTCGGCGGGGCGCACTCCCCCAGGACGAGTATCGGCAGGATGCCCGCCTTTGCGCAGTCCCGGAAGGCCGGGGCGGGCATATTCCCCACTATTATATCGCTCGAGGCCGGCGGCGCCAGCTCTCGGCGGGCCATCCTCCTTTAGCGGCCTTCGCTCCCCCTTGAAGCAGGGCTTCAAGCCGCGCGCGTTGCTCAGGCGGAGGTCCCAGCATGGAACTCTTCCCCTCGCGGCGCGCTCCTCCCGGCGGCCATCCCCCCCGCGGCGCCGCCCTCCCCTGCCCCAGGCCCCGGCCTCGGCCCGCCATCCCCGGCGCGGCAGCCCTGGAGCTGCCCTTGCCCCGCGCTACGCGCTCCGGGAGGGCCCTGGGCGCCGGCATCCCCGCTTCATAAAGGCGCGAAGCCCCTTGCCCTGTTGCGAAAACGAAGCTACCTTACATTAAGTCTTTAGCGGATTGGCAGTTACCGTACACCGTTTTTTTAGCTCGAGGGCTGTCGCCATCGCAACCGCTCGGGGTTGAACGGGGTCGGATATACAGGAGAAAGCATGTACAAGCTGGAGCGATATACCTTCCCCGAGATAGTCGAAAAAAGCTCGAAGCGCTACGCCGAGCGGCCAGCCCTGGCCATGGTGGGGGGAGCAGCCATCTCCTACGCCGAGCTCGAGCCGAGGACGAGGCGGGTCGCCGCCCTCCTCGGCCTCCTCGGCGCCCGGCCCGGGGACCGGGCGGCCCTCGTCTCCGAGAACCGGCCCGAATGGGGAGTAGCCCTCTTCGGCATCTCCCGGGCCGGCTGCATCGCGGTGCCCATCCTCACGGACTTCACCGCGGAGCAGATGGGCAACATCCTCGAGCACTCGGGCAGCCGCCTCGTCCTGGCCTCGAAGCGCTTCGCCGAGAAGCTCGGCGCGGCCGGCGTCCTGGCCGGCCGGATCGTCGTCGCGGTGGAGGACCTCTCCTTGATCCAGGCCCCCGAAGGAGCCTCGGCTCCCTCGGCCTCGGCCCTCGAGGCCGCCGCGGCCTCGCTCTCGGTCCCCGAAGCCTCGGCCGACGACGTCGCCGTCATCGTCTACACCTCGGGCACGACGGGCCTGTCCAAGGGCGTCATGCTCAGCCATCGGAACATCATCGCCAACGCCGAGGGCTCCCGGAGGTTCATCGTCCTCAGGCGCACGGACCGCTTCCTCTCCATCCTCCCCCTCGCCCACACCTACGAGTTCACCATCGGCTTCATCATCCCCATGCTGGCCGGCTCGGCGGTCTACTACCTCGACCGGCCGCCCTCGGCCACCGTCCTCCTCCCCGCCCTCAAGGCGGTCAGGCCCACCATCGTCCTCTCCGTGCCACTCGTCCTCGAGAAGGTCTACCGCTCGAGCGTGAAGCCCGCCCTCGAGAAGATCGGCCTGTACAAGTACCGGGCCTTCCGGGGCCTCCTCGAGCGCCTCGCCGGGTACAAGCTCGAGAAGAGCTTCGGCGGCAAGATCCGCTTCTTCGGCCTCGGCGGGGCTCCCGTCGCCCCCGACGTCGAGTCCTTCCTCAACCGCGCCCGCTTCCCCTACTCCATCGGCTACGGCCTGACCGAGACGGCCCCCCTCCTCACCGGCAACAAGCCCGGCAAGGTGAAGGTCCACACCACCGGCCTGGCCACGACGGGGGTCGAGCTCCGCATCGCCGATCCCCGGCCCGACACGGGCGAGGGCGAGATCCAGGCCCGCGGCCCCAACGTGACCTCGGGCTACTACAAGGACCCCGAGCGGACCAAGGAGATCTTCACCGAGGACGGCTGGTTCCGCACCGGCGACCTCGGGGTCATGGACGCCGAGGGCAGGATCACGGTCCGCGGCCGCCTCAAGACCATGATCCTCGGCGCCTCCGGCGAGAACATCTACCCCGAGGAAATCGAGGCCGTCCTCAACGCCTCGCCCTTCGTCCAGGAGTCCCTGGTCTACGGCGGGGACTCGGGGCTCACGGCCCTCGTCCAGCTCAAGCCCGGGGCCGCCGCCGAGCACGCGGCGGCGGAGCTCTCCGCCCGGGTGAAGGACCGCATCGAGGAGGCGGAGGTCGCGGCGGCGCGGCTCGGCGAGGCCGTCGGGGCCGCCATCCAGCGGGCCGAGGCGCGGGCCGGGGAGAGCATCGGATCGGCCGAGGAGGCCGCCGCCCGCCTGCTCGAGGCGATCCGCCGCGAGGCCAACGCCCGGCTCGCGGCCTTCTCGAGGATCCAGTCGGTGCGGATCCAGTCCGAGCCCTTCGAGAAGACCCCTACCCAGAAGATAAAGCGATACCTCTACCCTCGAAGGGACTGACATGGCCTCGTACCACTACGACCGCAACACGATAGGCGATATCGCCGTCCTCGGCGCCGAGCGCTTCGGCGACCGCCTCGCCCTGGCCATGGCCGAGGGCGACGGGATAGGCTACCGCGAGCTCGAGCGCCTCTCCCGGCGCGCCGCCGCCCTCCTCGCCCGCCTGGGCGTCCGCAAGGGCGACCGGGTCGCCATACTCTCGGAGAATCGGCCCGAGTGGGGCCTCGCCTCCCTCGCCATTGCCCGCGCCGGCGCCGTGGCGGTGCCCATCCTCGCCGACTTCCCCGCCGAGCAGGTGGCCAACATCCTCGCCCACTCGGGCGCCCGGGCCGCCTTCGTCTCGGAGAAGCTCCGCCGCAAGCTCCCCGAGCCGGGCCCTCAGCCGCTGGCCATCGAGGCCCTCTCCGAGCCGCGGGCCGACCGCGAGCTCGAGTGGGCGGCGGACTCCTTCAAGGGTCCGGAGGTCGAGCCGGGCGACCTCGCCGCCATCGTCTACACCTCGGGCACCACGGGCCAATCCAAGGGCGTCATGCTCACCCACCGCAACTACATCGCGGACGCCCTCGCCTGCTCGGTCATCATCGTCCTCGATCCCTCCGACGTGCTCCTCTCGATCCTCCCCCTGGCCCACGCCTACGAGTACACCATCGGCTTCCTCATCCCAATGATGAGCGGGGCCTCGGTGCGCTACCTCGACCGGCCGCCCTCGGCCTCGGTCCTCCTCCCGGCCCTGGCCAAGATCCGCCCCAGCATCGTCCTCTCCGTGCCCCTCGTCATCGAGAAGGTCTACCGCACGGGCGTCAAGCCGAACCTCGAGAAAATCGGGCTCTACAGGCTCGCGGCGGCCCGGCCCCTCCTCGAGCGCATCGCGGGGCGCAAGCTCATGAAGAGCTTCGGCGGCCGCCTCCGATTCTTCGGCATCGGCGGCGCCCCCCTCGACCCCGAGACCGAGCGCTTCCTCCGCGCGGCGCGCTTCCCCTACGCCATCGGCTACGGCTTGACCGAGACCGCGCCGATCATCGCCGCCTCCGCGGTCGGCCGGACCTGGCCCAAGGCCGCCGGCCCCGCCCTCCCCGGCGCCGAGATACGCGTCGCCGACCCGCGGCCGGCCGACGACGACCCCGGCCTCTCCGTCGGCGAGCTCCAGGTGCGGGGCCCCATGGTCGGCCCCGGCTACTACAAGGACGAGGCGCGGACGGCCGAGGCCTTCACCCCCGACGGCTTCTTCCGCACCGGGGACTTGGGCTTCCTCGACGAGGCGGGCCGCTTCCACGTCCGCGGCCGGCTGAAGACCATGATCCTCGGCCCGGCCGGCGAGAACATCTATCCCGAGGAGGTCGAAGCCCTCCTCAATTCCTCTCCCTACGTCCTCGAGTCCTTGGTCTACGGCGACGAGCGAGGCCTGACCGCCCTGGTCCAGCTCAAGCCCGAAGCCATCGCCGCCTTCGCCTCCGAGCTCGGAGCCCGCGTGAACGCGGCCGTGAAGGACGGCATCGGAGAAGCCGCCGGCGCGGCCACCCGGCTCGGCCAGGCTGCGGGCGGGGCTATCCAGAACGCCGAGCACGCGGCCGCCGCCCTCCTGGAGCGCATCAAGAAGGAGACCAACCAGCGGCTCGCGGCTTTTTCGAGGCTTTCAGCAGTAGAAGTCCAGGAGGAGCCCTTCGAGAAGACTCCTACCCAGAAGATCAAACGTTTCCTCTATCCCAAATAAACTGCCTCGAACCCTGTTGCGCCCTCAATCAAGGAGCCAATCGAGGCGCGTTGGGAGGGCATGAGCGCCTTCATCCCTCCCTTCTGCCCCTGGAAAGGCTGCGGCGAGCACCGGCTGCCAAGCTCCGCCAGGCCCTACCAGGCCTGCGTCCCCTGGGGCTCCTATCCCACCAAGGCCTTCGGCCTCGTGCCCCGCTTCCGCTGCACTT
>JAKLFE010000038.1 GCA_022711355.1 Spirochaetota bacterium
GGCCGAGGCCGACGACGAGGTTGATGGAGGAGGAGCTTCGCAGCTTCGAGCCCAGGGCCGTGTCCCCGGAGGCGAACTCGTCGCTCACCGCGTAAAAGCCGAGGCCGAGCTTCTTGCCCACGTAGCCTAAGCCGAAGGAGAAGCCCCCGCCCAGGCCATTGTCGACGAGGAGCTCGTTCGCGGCGGCTATGGCCGCCGTATCCTCGCCGCTGGCGACCGCCTTGGCCTTCTCGAAATTATCGTAGGAGGGCTTCACGTAGAGCCAGGTCGAGAGGTCGAGGATCGTGAACTCGCCCTTCTCCGCGGCGAAGCCTGCCGGGTTGCCGTAGAGGGAGTCGAAGCCCGAGGAAACGGAGAGGAAGGAGCCGCCCAGGCCCAGGTCCCGGGCGGTCTTGGGGACCAGGGCGTCGGGGCCGGCGGCGAAGGCTCCGGATAGGGCGAGGGCGAGGAGGAGGGCCAGGATGCTGCGCTTCATGGTCTTCACCCTAGACTCCATACTCGCCGAGATCGATGCCCGCGGCGTCGACGATGGCGCCGAGGGGCGTGCTCGAGCCGAAGTCGGGGGCGGTATAGGATGGCAGGGCCGTCCCCTGCAGGGCGGCCCAGAGGGCGTCGGCTTTCGCCGTGTCGCTGGCTCCCGGCACCCCGTCGACCAAGGCAGCGACGATGGCTCCCTGGACCGAGAGGGTCGGATCGACCCCGGACAGGCCGTCGGCGCCGATGCTGGTCCCGAGGGCGTCGTAGGCCTCGTCGGCCCGGAGGAGGGCCAGGATGGCCTCTTTGAAGCTCGCCTCGTCCTCGAGGATCTCCGCGGGCAGGGCGGCCTCGACGAAGGTCGTGATGTCGGTGGAGCTCATGGCGTCGAAGTCGATGCCCGCGATCTCGTCGGCTGCGGCGAAGACTCCGTTCACCAGGTCGAAGGCCCCGCTCGTCTTCAAGAGGACCTCGGCGCAGAGGGCGGCCGCGCCTTGGACGGTCGCGGGATCGGAAGAAGTCGCGTATTGGTCCTCGAGATTGGCGACGACGGCGTCCTGCTTGTCGGCGTTATCCTTGAGCTCCTCGAAGAAGGCCGAGGACTCGGCGTAGGACTCCAGCTCGGAGAGGCTCGCCGAGGAGAGGGAGGCGGCGCTGGGGACCATGAGCTGGCCGAGGCCGGCGTCCTTGAAGAGGTTCGTCTCGAAGAAGGCGTCGCAGGAAGCCAAGAGCGACGCGGAGAGGAGGGCGAGCCGCAAGGTCCACCGCTTCATAAGGCAACCTCCAAGTCCGGAGCATTTCACTTTTTGCTGGTCCCTACAAAATAGCGCATGGCCGGCCGAAATCAAGCGGGAAGGGCCGTCCCTCGCCGCTTCTAATTATCGACAGCTTCGCGAAATTTACCGACGATGTACGCGTTATTAATCGACGATGTACGCGTCCAAATCGAAGCCGGAATCGGAGCTCTGCCCCCCGGCGGCAGCTCCCGCCCCCCCTAGGCCCGAGCTCTGTCCCCGGAAGCCCGGCTCCGTCCCCGTAGGGCCGCGGCCGAGGGGGGCGGTCCGGCAGCGCAGGGCCGAACCCCGGCGGAGCCCCGCCGGCGCGCCCCGGAGGCGGAGCTTGAGGTAGTTCTCGGAGGTGGCCTGCAGCTCTGTCCCCGGCTCGCCATCCATCCTCGCGAGCTCTGTCCCCGGCGCCTCGAGCTCTGTCCCCCGGCCGGCCCCTTCCTCGAGCACGGCCGAGAGCTCCCGGCCCGCCCAGCGGGCCGCATAGGCCGCACGGCCCTCCCGGGCGAGGGCCGTCAGGAGCTCGACCCGCTCCCCGGCGACCCGTTCGGGCACCCGGGGCCGCAGCTCCCAGGCCCTCGTGCCCGGCCGCGGCGAGAAGGGGAAAGCGTGGATCCAGGCGAAGCCGCAGGCCCGGGCGAGCTCGACCGTGGCGGCGAAGTCGGCCTCGGACTCGCCGGGGAAGCCGGCGATGAGGTCGCAGGCTATAAAGGGGTCGCCCCTCGCCCGCCTGAGGGCCTCGACCGCCCGGACGACTCGGTCCCGGCGGTAGCGCCGGCCCATGGCGGCGAGGAGGGGATCGGAGCCCGATTGGACGGGAAGGTGGGCGTGGGGCCTGATCCGCGGGTGGGCGAAGGCCTCGATGAACTCGGCGTCGACCGCCTCGGGCTCGTAGGAGGAAAGCCGGATGGGGACGGAGCTCGTCCCCTCGATAAGGAGGCGGAGGAGGCCGGGGAAGCTCCGTCCCTCGGAGCGGTATTGGGAGAGGTTCACCCCGGTCAGGACGATCTCGGCGGCGCCTCCCTCCTCGAGCTCCCGGGCCCGCTCGAGGACCTCCCCGGCCGCGAGGCTCGAGGAGGGCCCCCGGGCGATGCAGACCCGGCAGTAGGCGCAGCGGTTGTCGCAGCCGTCCTGGATCTTGAGGGAGGGCCGGGAGTGGAAGGCGAAGCGCTCCGGCCTATAGGCGAAGCGGTCCGCCTCCCGGGCCCCGGGGCCGGCGAGCCACTCGCGGAGGGCGGGGCCCAGCTCGCCGTGGCCCTGCCAGTTCTCCCCGAGCCAGTCGGGCAGGCCGAGGAGGGAGGCCTTGTCCTCGCCGGGCAGGACGAGGGCCCGGCTGTCGAGGGCGGACAGGGCCTCGGCCTCCACCTGGGCGTAGCAGCCGGTCAGGAGGACGAGGGAGGAGGGGGACTCGGCCAAGGCCGAGCGCGCGATGCGCCGGGCCTTCTGCTCGGCCTTGCTCGTGACCGTGCAGGTGTTCACGACGACGAGGTCGGGGGCCGGGCCGGCCGCGGCGCCGGAGAGGACGGTCCAGCCGGCGCGGCGGAAGGCGTCGGCCGCCGACTCGGACTCGAGCTGGTTGAGCTTGCAGCCGAGGCTGCGGAAGGCCACCGTGTAGCGCACGCGGGAAGGCTCCTCTTGGGACAAAGGCGGCAGGCGGCCGCTAGCGGGACCGGGCCTGGACCCGGGCCTGGCCCGCCAGGGCGTCCTCGAGCCGGGGATCGATGGCGAGGGCCCGGGCGTAGGCCTGGGCCGCCTGAGCGGAATCGCCCGCCTTCTCGCGGGCCCAGCCGAGCCTGGTCCACCAGCGGGCGTTGCCCGGCGAGTACTGGAGGGCGGCGGTGAGGGCTATGTCGGCGTGGGCGAAACGGGCGAGCCTGAGGTAGGTCTCGCCCATGTAATAGTACGCCAAGCCGACGCGGCCGCCCTCGGGGACGGCCATGACGTAGTTCTGGAAATTGCGGAGGGCGGCCTCGTTGCGCCCGAGGTGGAAGGCGGCCTCGCCGAGGGACTCGGTCAGGCGGGGATCCCGCCTGAGCTCGTAGCCCTTGAGGGCGTAGTTCTCGGCGTCGGCGTAGCGCTCGAGGCCGATGAGGCTCCAGGCGAGGAGGACATAGGCCTCGACCTGGGCCGGGTCCCTGCGCAGCTCCTCGAGGCAGGCCTGGCGGGCCTCCTCGTAGCGGCCCTCGGCGTAGCGCTTCTGGGCCTCGGCCAGGGCCCCGAGGCCCTGGGCCCCGAGGGGGAGGGCGAGGAGGGCGAGGGCCAGGGCCAGGGCGCCCCTAGGCCTTGGCATCGACCTTGGGCGCCGTCATGCGGCAGGCGCCGTTGAAGCGGCAGCCCGTCTCCATCGTGATCTGGGGGGCGGTCACGTCGCCGTCGACCGCCGCGCAGGCGAAGAGCTCGACCCGCTCCCGGGCGGAGATGTTGCCCTTCACGCTGCCCTTGACCGAGACGACGGTGGCGACGATATCGGCCTCGATGCGGGCCTTCTCGTCGATATAGAGCTCGCTCTCGGAGCGGATGATCCCGCTCACCTTGCCCTTGATCATGAGGGGCTTCTTGAAGCTCATCTCGCCGGCGAACTCGACGTCGGGGGCGAGGACGGTGTCGAGCTGCTCCTCGTCGACCGCGGTGATCTGCACTTCCGTCATGGTTGCTCGATGATAGGGGATGGGGACGGGGATTGGCAAGGGAGCGGGGGGTAGCCGTCGATCCGCTTCCGCTTCGATTCATACTTTACGGCGATAAATAAATATTCTATACTTTTTTAGCTTTTACAAAATATCAAGGAGCTCGTATGCGAAAAGCCTTTCTCGCCCTCATCGCCGCAACCCTTCTGTTCGCCTCCTCCTGCGCCCAAGCTGGCGGCGGCTCGGGGGACAAGAAGGCGACTATAACCGGCGTGGGCTGGTCCATCCAGAACATGAAGTACATCTCCGGCGCCACCTGCGGCTACAACTTCACGATCTACTACGAGGGGGATATCGGCGCGGAGGACGTTGAGTACGCCGAGATCGGGGTACCCAACGACAGCGAACACGTCTGGGGCTTCGACCTAGCCGATGAGCCTGGGCTCCTCGATGCCGCCCGCTCGCGGATCAGCGAATCGGGTTTCGTCTTCAGCGCCTGTAACGATGTCCTCCCCATCGGCGCGACGAAGGCCGTCCTCGTGCTCAAGAACGGCTCGCGATCCGAGTATTCCTTTACGACCGGGATACCCGGCATGATCGGGGCGAATGGGTATCAGTACGTCTATACCGCGGATTACGATCCCGACGCCTACCCCATCCCGGCGGGATCGCGCAGGGCGGCCCTGGGCCGAGCCACGATCAGCTCGGGAACCTATGACCCCACCTCAATCTATTTGAATTTCGCCATCAACGACGGCTACGCCTACAACGGCTACGTCTGGGCCTACGATGGTTCGGACAACTTCCTCGGAGTCTCCCACCGCTTCTACAACACCGGCACCTACGCCGCCGATCCCTACCTCAACAGCGGCGGCGGATTGAAAAAGGATGGTTCTACCAATAGCGCGGTCTTGAAGGCCAGCGACTTCTACACTGGCAGCGGCGCGTCGATGAGTTCGACGGTCTTCGGCCAGATCAGCCGCTGCGAGGTCGTCCTCCTCGACGGCGCCCAGTACGCGACGCCGGGCGATTACTCGGGCTACGATCACCGCTCGGTGTCCGACACCATCACCCTGATCGCGGACTAGCCAGGGGAACGCGACGCGGCCGGGGGCTCCCGGCCCGGCGTCAGCCGCAAGGCAATCTGCCGCTCTCCCGCCGCGGCAAGGCCGCTACCGTGCCGGGAGGGCGCGGAAGACCGCGGCCAGCTCCTCGGGCTTGAGGGCCTCGGCGCGGACGTCGGCGCGGATGCCGAGGGACTCGAGGGCGGCGGCGAGGGCGGCCTCGTCGTAGCCGGCCGCGCGGAGGTTGTTCCGCAGGGTCTTGCGCCGCGAGGAGAAGCCCGCGCGGACGAATGCCGAGAAGGCCTTCCGCTCCCCGGCGGCCACCGGGTCGCGGCGCGGCTCCAGGGTGGCCACCGTGCTCGTGACCTTGGGGACGGGCCAGAAGGAGGCCGCCCCGAGGTCGAAGGCGAGGCGGACCTTGCAGGCCGAGGTGCAGAGCACCGAGAAGGCCGAATAATCCTTGACCCCCGGCTTGGCCGCCATGCGGAGGGCCGCCTCCTTCTGGACGGTGAAGACCATGCGGGGCGGGATGAGCCCTCCCTCGAGGAGGGCGGCCACGATGGCGTTGGCCGCGCTGTAGGGCAGGTTGCCGAAGACGCGATCGGGGGCCCGCCCGGCGGCCTCGAGCTCGCCCCGCCAGGTGTCGAGGAAATCGCCCTCGACGAGGCGGAAGCCGGGCCTCGCCCCGAAGGCGCTCCGGAGGACCCGCGCGAAGCCGTGATCGATCTCGAAGGCGGTGACCGCGAGCCCCGCGTCGAGGGCGAGGGCGGTCATGGAGCCGATGCCGGGCCCGATCTCCCAGACCGGGGCCCCGCTCCCCGCCTCGAGCTTGAGCTCGGCCAACACCCGCTCGCGAGCCCCCCTGCTTATAAGGAAGTTCTGCCCGAAGCGCTTGGACATGGCCAGGCCCTCGGCCTCGAGGAAGGCCTTGAGCGCGCTCGGCGAGTCGTAGTCTAGGAAGGGCTGCTGCCCGTCGTTCGGCATGGAGCGAGCATACACGAAAGCGGCGCCGCTTGTCCGTATCGAAGTTCGACGGAAGGAACTTGGTCCATGACGGCTCCGGGGATGGGGCCCCGCTCGCGCTGTGGCGCATCGCGCTAGGCGCGCGACGCGCCGCCGCGCGGCGCCCCATCACGGTGACCGGATGGGCTGCGTTCGGGCGCTCGTTCACCCAACCAGGCTCGTGCTGCGGGAGGGCGGCTCAATCGGCGAGGATGGATAGCCCGCCGGTAGGCGAGCCAAGGGTAAGCGTAGACCCAGGCGGCCGCGAGGGCGACCGCGGCGGCGGCCCCCGCCCGGGCGGCGGGGCCCGGGAGGAGGATGGGCGGCGAGAGGGCCGCCGCCCGCATGACCCCGACCAGGGCGCCGCCGAGGAGCTCCGAGACCCGGGAGGCGAGGGGCGCGGCGCCCGGCGCTATGGCGCACAACGCGCCGGCTCCCATGCCCCACCACATCGCCGCCGTCACGAGGGGGGCCGAGGCCATCGAGGCCAGGATGCCCGCGGGCTGGAGGCTGCCGAAGGCGAAGGCCAGGAGGGGGCTCGTCGCGGCCTGGGCCGCGAGGGAGGCGGCGGCCGCGGAGCAGAGGAGGGGAGGGAGGGCCGGGGAGAGGAGGTGCTGGAAGCGCGGCCCGAGGACGGCCAGGCCCCAGACCGCCAGGTAGGACAGGAGGAAGCCCAGGCTCCGGGCCGAGCCGGGGTCGAGGGGCAGGGCGACGAGGAAGGCGAGGGCGAGGAGGCCGAGCCAGCGCTGGGGCCGGTCGAGGGCGAGGGCCAGGGCGCCGAGGCAGGTCATGAGGACGGCGCGCAGGAGGGAGGGGCCGGGCCCGGCGAGCCACATGAAGGCCCCGGCGGCCGCGGCGGCGCAGGCCCGGGCCCGGCGGGGACCGCAGAGGGGCCTGAGGAGGGAGACGACGAGGAGGGCGAGGACCGAGAGGTGCTGCCCCGAGAGGGCCAGGACGTGGGAGCAGCCGGCGGCCTTGAAGGCCCCGGCCACCTCGGCCTCGAGGCCCTCCCGGGAGCCGAGGAGGAGGGCCTCGAGGAGGCCGGCCTGAGCGCCCCCGGCCCGGGCGAGGGCCGAGCGGAAGGCGCCACGGAGCGTCGACCTCGCCCGATCGACCGGGCCCCCTGGCTCCAGGGCGGCGACGCCCGGGCCGGCCGCGAAAAGGACGGGGGCCCCGGAGGCTCCCCGGCTCCCGCCCCCCGCGGCGGGACGGAGGGCGAAGCGGGCCCGGGCCCCCGCGTCCAGGGCCGGGCCTCCCCGAGCCAGGACCCGGAGCTCCCCCGGGGAGCCGCGGGGGAAGGAGAGCTCGCCGCGGAGGGCCTCGCCGGAGAGCGCGATGCGCGACACCGCGACGAGGTAGGAGCGGAAGCCCCCCGAGGCCGGGCTCGAGTCCGCCGAGAGGGAGCCCTCGAGGGCGGCGAGGGAAAGGCCGCGCCGGGCCGCGGCGGGCGAAGGCCCGGGGCCCCCGCGCGGGAGGGCGGGGCGGGGGGCGAAGAGGCTCGAGGCGGCGAAGGCGGAGCGGGCCGCATCGTCCCGGGCGAGGCCCGCCCCCGCCGCGAGGCCGGCGGCGCAGGCGAGGGCCAGGCGGGCCCAGGCGCGGGCTCCGGCGCCGCCGGCTGCCCAGGAGCCGCCGCGTCCTTCCGCCTCGCGCCCCGGGCAGGAGGGCGACGGGGAACCCTCCCCCTCACCCGCGAGCCGGGCCAGGCCGCGGAGGGCCAGGCCGAGGCCGGCCAGGGCGATGGCAGCGGCGAGGAGGGCGGAGCAGGCGCCGGGCCGGGGATAGAAGCCGAGGGCGAGGCCGAGGGCCGCGGCCTGGGGCGCGGAAAGGCGCCGCGGGGCGGCGCCGAGCCTATCGAGGATCTCCACGCGTAAGCCTCCCTCGGGGGTCGGAGAGGCGTCCAGGCGGCGCCCGCCTAGGCGGCGGGCGCCGCCGCCATTACCACCTGAGCTTGACCAGGGCATCCCTCGCGGCGCGCTTGATCGTGTCGTTGTACTGCAGGTAGCCCATCTGCAGGAGGTAGTCGAAAGCGGCCTTGTCGCCGAGCTCGCCCAGGGCCTCGATCACCGCGAGGACGAGGGACTCGTCGTAGGGGGAGCCCTGCTCGGTCTGGGCGTTGATGAGCTGGAGGTGGAGGGCGAGGGTCTGGGCCGCCTCGGTGGAGCCCATCGCGCCGAGGCAGGCCACGGCCTCGAGGAGCTCGGACTTGGCGGCCGCCCCCTTGGCGTAGTCGGCCTGCACGAGGCGGAAGTGCCGTATGGCCAGGGGCGAGGCCCGCTGCCAGGCGAGGGCCTTGAACTGGCGGGCGGAGCGGAGCCTGAGCTCGCGGAGGGCCTGGAGCTCGACGGGGGAGCGGGCCTCGGGCTCGTCGTAGGCCTCGAGGGCGGCGGCCATGGCCGCCTCCGCGAGCCGGCCCCGCTCGCCCTCGCCGAAGGCGGGGTTCGCCATGCCCGCCGAGAAGGCGGCCGCCTTCTCTATCGGCGGATTGCGGGCGATGACCTGGAGGAGGTAGCCCTCGTAGTCGCCCTTGATCTTGCCCAGGGCGAGGGCGGCCTTGGCGGCCAGCTCGGGGGCGTAGCCCGCGACGTAGGCCGAGAAGAGGACGGGGAAGGAGGAGCCGTCCCCGAGCTGGCCGAGGGCCTCGACGCAGGCCTCGAGGGCGGGGTACTCGGGCTGGGCCCCCGAGCGGAAGAGGCTGTTCTGCGAGGCGAGGAAGGCCCCGAGGTTCTCGGCGACGCGGCTCTCGCCCGAGCCGGCGAGCCCGAGGGCCCGCAGGGCGGCGGCTCGGACCTCGGGCTCCTTGTAGGCCTGGAAGAGGGACCAGAGGTTGTCCACCGACTTGGCGTAGCCCGCCTCGCCGGCCTCGGCCGCCGCCAGGAGGGCGAGCTCCTTGAGCTGCTGGTCGCCCGCGAGGAGGGTCCCGTTCTCGTAGGCGAAGCGGAGGGCCATGTCGTAGAGCGGCCCCATGGCGGCGCCCTTGGTCGCCGCGGCCTCCCGGACGAGCTCGAGCTTGGTCGCGAGGCTGGCGCGGGCGAAGTTGCGCCGGTAGGCGAGGACGACGGCCTCGGCGTCCTGGGCGGCGAGGCCCTGGGCGAGGACCGCGGAGAGCGCGATCGCGAGGGCGACCGCAGCGTGGCGTTTCATCCGACCCCCTTTAGGGATACGCTCGCGGGAGGGCCGCCCGATTGAGGGCGGCGCGCCCGGGGCGCGGGAAGCGCAGTATACACGAGAAGCGCCCTCCGGCGCAGGCGTCCTCAGGGCGAGCCCTGGCCGGCGCCCTCGGGGCCGGCCTCGGCGCCGAGGCCGTACACGTAGGAGCGTATCGCGTTCCGCGTGCGCGGGCTAGGCGTCACGGCCTCGACGTGGATCACGGAGCGGTTCTTGTCCGAGTCGTAGTCGACGCTCTTGGCCGTCCCGCTCATCACGATGCTCTTCTCTCCGAGGGCGAACTGGAGCTTCACCTTGATGCCGGGCGGGGCCTTGCCGCCGATGGCGACGGCGACCCCGTCCTCGGAGAGGTCCTGGATCTGGGCGCGGAGGCCCGGCGCCCGCTCCGGCTTCTCGTAGGCCCCCTCGATGCGCTTGACTATATAGAGATAGGCCGGGATCCGCGAGCGGGCCCGGACGGAGCGGCGCTTCTGCGTGCGCAGGAGGGCCTCGGAGTGGGAGACGTGGAGAACGGGCACGTTCCGGATGCGGAGATCCTCGATGACGAAGCTGTCGAAGACGTAGCCCGCGTCCTCGTGGCGCCAGAAGTAGATCGAGACCTTCTTGCCCTTCCAGACCCAGCCCTTGGGCAGGCGCCCCCCCGTGGGGTAGGAGATGACCAGGTAGCGGGCGTTGTTGTCGATGACCGTCGCGTTGTAGACGCCGATGCCGTAGACCAGGACCCGCACCCGCTGGCCCTGGGCCATGTGGCGGCTCGACTTGATCCCGTACTTGAAGCGGGGCTGCTCGAACTCGAGCTTCTTCCGGAGCGTGTAGACCTTGTCGACGAGGGAGATCCCCTCCCTCGTGCGGTCCCGGCCCTCCTCCTTGAGCTTGGCCAGGAGGATCACGATGGCCCGGTCGAGGTCGCGGGGGGACCAGAGCACGTTCGTCGTGTCGGAGAGCCCGGCCAGGGCGGCCGCGTCGCCGAGCTCCCTCGCCTCGTGGATGGAGAGGCCCGACTCGCCCGCCCGGAGGAAGTACTCGAAGAGGGAATAGCGCTTCCCGCCCCGGGCCGCGATGGTGGAGGCCCCGAGGGCGAGGAGGAGGACGAGTACGACGAGGAGGACGTAGAGGATCATCGGCTGCCCATTCCTTTATCTGCGGGAAGTATACTATACCTTTGACCGGCGCGGAATGCGCCGATCGGAGGCGATACGCGATGTCGGACGCGGAGGTCGAGCCCGGGGAGGGCTTCGAGGGGGGCCCGAGGGGGATTGGGCCGCAGCCGCTCCCGGCGGGCCCACGAGGAGGGCCCGACCGGCCCCTCCTCGAGGCGGCCCTGGTCTTCGGCGCCTACTACCTCGGCTCCTACGCCCAGGTCGACGCCTCCGCCCTCGGCAGGGCCCTCGGCACCGCCTCCTACCACGGCCGCCTCGTCGTCGAGCTCGCGCCGAAGGCCCTCCTCCTTCTCTACCTCATGAGCCGAGACGAGGGCCTCGCCGCCTTCGGCCTCGCCCCGCCCCGCCCTGCCGACGCCCTCCGCGGCCTCGGCGCCGCCCTCGGGGCCATGGCGATCGTCCTCCCCGCGGGCCTCCTCCTCCGCGCCTTCGGCTGGTCCAACCCCCTCCTGGGCTCGACCGGCTCCCCGGCCTCCTCCCCCGCCCTCCTCGTCCCCCTCCTGGCCGCCTCCTCCCTCGCGGTGGGCTACGGCGAGGAGCTCTTCTTCCGGGTCTACCTCCTGCGCCGCCTCGGGCAGGCGGGCCTCGGGCCGGCCTGGGCCGCCCTCGCCTCCTCCCTCCTCTTCGGCAGCGCCCACGGCCTCCAGGGCCTCCCGGGAATCGCCGTGGCCGCCTGCCTCGGGCTCTGGTTCTCCTGGCGCTGGCTCCGCGGCCGGCACTTCCACGAGCTGGCCCTCGGGCACGCGATGTACGACGCCGCGGTCATGGCCCTGGCCCTTAGCGCCCGGGCGGCCTAGGCGGGCGGCTTACCCCGCGGGGCCCCGGGCGCTATACTGGTCCCATGCAGCCCGTCGACAAATTCCGGAGCGAGCTCGCCGAGGCCCTGCGGCGCTCGGCCGCGGCCGGCAAGGCGGCCCCCGAGGCCCTCAGGCGCTTCCTCGAGGGGCGCTTCCCCGGGATCCGCGGCGAGACCGCCGCCGCCCTCGTCGCGGACTACCTGGAGAAGCGCCGCTCGGAGCCCGAGGCCGCCGCCGCCTGGCTCGAGACGGTCGGCACCATACTCTTCCAGGACTACGACGGCTCCCCCCTCGCCCCCGAGGATTGGGTCTCCCTCCGCGAGGCCTTCTCGGCCGGCGCCGAGGAGGTCGACATCGAGCTCCTGACCTACGTCATGTCCCTCGTCCTCGAGCACGGGGCCCTATGAGCGGCGGCGAGGGCGAGGGGATCCAGCCCGGCCCCCGCCCCGGCCCCTGGTACGAGGACGAGGCCTTCTGGACCGCCTACGCCCCCCTCATGTTCGACGAGAAGCGCTGGGCCGAGGTGCCCGCCGTCGTCGACGCCATCGAAGCCCTCGCCTCGCCCCCGAAGGGCGGCCGGGTCCTCGACGCCGCCTGCGGCCCGGGCCGCCACAGCCTCGAGCTGGCCGCCCGCGGCTACCGCGTGACCGGGGTCGACCTGACGGCGGCCTACCTCGAGGCGGCGAGGGAGAGCGCGGCGGCCTTCGGGCTGGAGATCGAGCTGGTGCGCGCCGACCTGCGCGGCTTCTCGCGCCCGGCGGCCTTCGACCTCGCCATCAACCTCTACACGAGCTTCGGCTACTTCGAGGAGGCGGCCGACGACCTCGCCCTGCTCCGCGGCATCCGCGCCTCCCTCAAGCCCGGCGGGGCCCTCGTCCTCGAGACCCAGGGCAAGGAGACCGCGGCCCGCGACTTCGTCGAGGGGGAGTGGTTCGAGCGGGGCGGCATGACCATCATGACCGAGTACGAGGTCGTGGGGGCCTGGGAGGGCCTGCGCAACCGCTGGATCGTCCTCCGCGGCGAGGGGGGAAGGCTCGAGAAGCTCGACCGGAGCTTCGTCATCCGCCTCTACTCGGGCGCCGAGCTCCGGGCGCTCCTCCTCGAGGCCGGCTTCTCCCGGGCCGAGCTCTACGGCGGCCTGCGGGGCGAGCCCTACGACCAGAAGGCGGAGAGCCTCGTGGCCCTGGCCCGCGCCTGAGGGCCCGCGGGAGCCGAGGCCGGCCAACGCGTCGGGCTCCGCACCTTGCTTTCCCGGCCGGACGTAGTACAATACTACGGAGAAGCAAGGACTTAGGCCGAGGGGAGCGAGATGGGCACGGAAAGAATCGGACTCAAGCTGGCCGACGGGAAGTTCTACCCCGTCCTCGCCGACGGCGCCGCCGCGCGCAAGCGTCTCGTCCTCACGACCGTCCAGGACGGCCAGAAGAGCGTCCAGATCGACCTCTACCGCGGCTCGAGCCCCCTCGCGGAGAGCTCGGGCTACATAGGCAGCCTCGTCATCGAGGGCATCCCGGCCATGGCTAAGGGCGAGCCCGACATCCGCATGGAGATCGGCCTCGGGGCCGACGAGACCCTCACCGCCTTCGCCGAGGAGGCCTCCACCGGCGCGAGCCAGAGCCTCGAGGTCTCGCTCAGGAACCTCTCCGACGAGGAGAAGTACGACATCCCCGACTTCAAGTTCGCCGGCGGCTCGGCCCCGCCCTCCTTCAGCGACGAGGACTTCGCCAACACCGACGAGCTCCCCGCCGACCAGGAGCGCCTCCTCGCCCGGGACGAGGAGGTGGACCAGGCCATAGCCGAGGAGAAGCGGAAGCGCCGCCCCCTGGTCATAGCCCTCGCCGCCTGCATCGGCCTCGCCCTCGTCCTCGGCTGCGCCTACCTCGTCTACCTCCTCGCCTTCGCACCCGGCACGGCTCCCATCGCGGCCCCGCCCCCGCCCGCCGTCCCGGCCCCCGTCGCCGCCCCGCCCGTCCCGCCCGCGCCCGAACCCGCTCCGGCGCCCGCCGCGGCCGCCCAGCCGGCCCCCGTCGCTTCCCCGCCCGCGGCTCCCCCCGCGGCGGCGGCCCCGGAGCCCAAGGCGGCCGGCGTCTGGCACAAGATCAAGTGGGGAGACACCCTCTGGGACATCTCCTACGCGTATTACCGGAATCCCTGGTACTATCGCCGGATCTCGACGGCCAACAAGATCAAGAACCCCGACCTGATCATCTCCGGCGAGAAGATCTGGATACCCAAGCTCTGAACGTGCTAGGCTCGGGGCGATCATGCTTCCCGAGCCTCCCGCGCCCGCCCGGGCGAGCCCGGCGCCTGCGCGGCGCCTCCCCTCCCGGAGGGCGCTCCGGGCCCTCCTCTGCGCCCTCCTCGCCTCCCTCCCCCTGAGCCTCGCCTCCTGCCAAGGGAGGGCCTTCGGCATGAGCCTGGACGAGCTCGCCGCCATCCTCGCCGCCTCCGATCCCGGGCCCATCCTCGCCCTTTCCGAGAAGGAGATCGAGGCCCGGGGCGAGCTCGGGCCCGAGTCCTTCTACTACCTGGCCCGCTGGCTCGAGGACAGGGCCTCCGGCACGCCTGGCAAGCCCGGCGATCCCGGCTCGCCCGCCGCGCGGCGGGCGGGGAAGCTCTACCGCCTCGCCTTCGACCGGGCCGCGGGCCTCGCGCGGAGCGAGGCGGGCCGCGCCCACGCCCGGCTCCTGGCCGCCGCCGGGGACTGGGCCGAGCTCCTCGCCTTCGCCCTCGAGCACCGCGCCTCGGAGGGCCCCGACTGGGCCGTGGACCGCGCCGCTCTCGACGCGTTGCGCGAACTCGATATGCCGGACGCCCTCCTCGCCGCCCTCGAGGCCCTCCGCTCGGGCTTCCCCGCCGAATCCTCCGCCGACACGGGAGGCCTCCTCCTCCTCGAGGCCTGGGCGCGGCGCGAGCTCGGCAGCCCCGGCTGGTCGCTCCCCGTCCGGGCCCTCCTCCTCGAGCTCCCCGCGAGCTCCGCCCTCCCGCGGGCCCTCGCCCTCCTCGAGGGGGCCGAGCCCGCGGACCTTCCCTTCTCCGCGGCCGAGCTCCGCGCGGCGCGCATGCGGGCCGCCGTCCTCGAGCGGGACTACGGCCTGGCCTGCCGCCTCGCCGCCCCGGCCCTCGGGGACATCCTCTCGGCCGCCTCCTCGCCGGCGACGGCCGCCGACGCGGGCAAGGCCTTCCTCTACGGAGGCGAGGCGCGCGCGGCCGCCCCCCGCTTCGCGGAGCTCGAGGCGCGGGCCCGGGAGGCGGCCGCGGCCGCCGGCAATCCCGCGCTCGCCGCCCGGGCCAGGAAGCTCGCCTGGAACGCCCTCTTCTACCGGGCCCGCTTCGCCCTCGCCCTCGAGCGCTGGGCCGAGGCAGCCGAGCTGCTCGGGCTCGCCGCGGCCGAGGCGAGCCTGCCCGAGGACGCCGACGCGGCCCTCTGGTACGGCCTCGAGGCCGCCTCCGGCGCGGCCCGGGCCGAGGCGGAGGCCGCCAAGGCCAAGGCCAGGGCGGCCAGCAAGCGGGAGAAGAGCCGCGCGGCGGCGGCCGCCGCCGCGGATGCCCGGGCGCGGCGGCGCCGCCTCGCGGCCCTCGCCCAGGCGGCCGCCGCCTGGAGGGCCCCGGCCCGCTTCGAGGAGCCCGCGAACGAGCTCCTCCGCGAGGCCCTCCGGGCCGGGGACTGGGAGCTCGTCCTCGACCTGGCCCGGGAGATCGCCCCGAGCCTGCCTGCGGAGACGGCGGCGCGCCTCGGCTACGCAGCGGCCCGGGCCCTCGAACTCGGCCGGGGGCGAGCCGCGGGGGCCGAGGCCCGGGAGCCCGCCTGGGAAGCTCGCTCCCGCTTCCTCGGCCTCGCCGCCGATCCCCGGGCTCCCCTGCACTACCGCGCCCTCGCGGCCTGGCGCTCCGGGGCCGAGCTTCCCCTCCTCCCCCCCGAGCTCCCCTCCCCCGCCCCCCCCGAGCGGCTCCCGGCGGAGGAAGCCTTCGTCCTGGGCTTCCTCGACTACGGCCTGCCGGACGCGGCCGCCGCCGAGGCCCGCGCCCGCGCCGCATCGGCCGGCCTCGGGCCCGAGTCCCTGCGGAGGATCGCGGCGGCCCTCGCGGCCGCGGGCCGGGCCGACGGCTCGATCCGGCTCGCCGCCGCCCTCATGGAGCGCCCCGACTGGGATCCCCGGCGCTCCGACTACGAGCTCCTCTATCCCCGGCCCTTCCTCGGCGAGTACCGCGCCATCAGCCCCGCGCCGGCCTGCCCCGAGCAGCTCCTCTTCGGCCTCCTGCGCTCGGAGAGCCTCTTCCGCGAGGACGTGGTCTCCCATGCGGGGGCGATCGGCCTGGCACAGCTCATGCCCCCGACGGCCGCCGAGGTGGCGCGCCGCCTGGGCCTCGAGGCCTACGACCTCCGCTCCGCCCCCGACAACCTCCGCCTCGGCGCGGCCTACTTCTCGGGCCTCCTCGCCTCCACGGGCCGGCCCCTCCGCGCGATGATGGCCTACAACGCGGGCCCCGGCCGGCTCCGGGCCTGGGCCGCCGAGGCCGGCAACCTGCCCGACGACCTCCTCCTCGAGGCCATCGGCATCGCGGAGACGAGGGAGTACGGCCGGAAGATCCACTCGGCCTCGGTCATGTACGGGGAGCTGTACTACGGGATCGGCGCGGCCCGGACGACGCGCTACGCGGTCGAGGGCGGGAAGCTCTAGGCGGCGAGGGAGAAGAGCATCCCCGGCTCGACCAGGGGGCCCTGGGTGTAGGGGATGGCGGGCGAGGCCGCGGCGGCGTGCATCTCGGAGCTGTATTGCTGGATGAGGGCGTCGACCCGGGCCGGGCTGAGGCCCGCGGGCGCCTCGCGCGCCGCGAGGGGCTCGGACTTGACGCCCTCGAGCCGGCCGATGAGGACCTCGAGGATGTGGAGCTTGTCGACGCTGTAGGCGGCCATGCCGGCCTGGGCGGGCACGCCCGAGACGTGCTGGAAGCTGGCGTAGAGGGCTTGGCTCGCGAGCACGGGCAGGGATACCCGTCCCTCGCCGTAGCGCGGGGCGTAGGCGTAGGAGATCGGCAGGTAATTGCTCGCGATCGCTTGCGGAGCCATGGCTCTTCCCTCCGCTTCCACTATCGGAGCGGGGGAGGCGCGGGTTTACCGGAAGTTGCGCGCTACTTCGTCGAGGCCTTGTAGAGCCGGTCGTTGATGGCGGGCCCGAGGCCCCGCTCGGGGACCCGCTCGGCCCAGATCTCGTCCAGCCCGAGGCCGTCCAGCTCGTGGAGGGTCGAGAAGAGGGAGGCAGCCGCCTCGGCGAGGCCGCCCCCGGGGGCGAGGAGGCGGAGTTCGGCGAAGGCCCCGGCGAGGCTCCCCAGGCGCGCGAGCTCGGCCTCGCCCAGGAGGAGGACGGCGGCGCGGCGGCCGACGCGGCCCTCCCGCAGGGCCTCGGCGAAGGCCGGGCCGAGGCCGCCCTCCGGGGCCAGGCGCAGGGGCGTGCGGGGGGCGTAGTGGCTGTCCAGCTGCCCCGGGCTGGGGCTCGGGCCGCCGGCCGGTCCGCCGCCGGGCGGGGGGAAGTCGATCGGCCCGATCGCCGCCTCGATGGCCTCGCGGGCCATGCCGCCGGGCCTGAGGACCCGGGGCGGCTCGCGCGTCAGGTCGAGGACCGTGGACTCGACCCCGATCTCGCAGCTCCCCCCGTCCACGATGAGGTCGACCCGGTCGCCGAGCATCCGCGCCACGTGCTCGGCGCGGGTGGGCGAAAGGTAGCCGAAGGGATTGGCGCTCGGCGCGGCCACCGCCGTGCCCGAGGCCTCGATGATGGCCCGGGCTACCGGGTGGGCCGGGCAGCGGATGGCGACGCTCGGCAGGCCGCTGGTCACGAGCTCGGGCAGCTCCTCCACCTTGGGCAGGATGAGTGTGAGGGGCCCGGGCCAGAGCGCCTCCATGAGGGCCCGGGCCTTGGGCGGGATCGAGGCGGCGACCCGGGAGGCTCCCGCCGCCGAGGCGACGTGGACGATGAGGGGATCGAAGCTCGGCCTGGCCTTGGCCTCGAAGACCCGGGCCACGGCGGCGGCGTTGAAGGCGTCGGCCCCGAGGCCGTAGACGGTCTCCGTGGGCAGGGCCACGAGGCCGCCGGCCGCGATGCGCGCGCCGGCCAGCGCGAGGTTGGCCGCGGTCGGCTCGAGGATCTCCATGCTAGGCCCGCTCCCCGTAGCCCTCGGGCCCGAGCTCCTCGAGGCGGGCGGCCTTGGCGAGGACCTCGGCCTCCATGCGCGCCGCGTAGGCGGCGAGGCGGGCGGCGAGCTCGGGCCGGGAGGTGGCGAGGATGCGCGCGGCCAGGAGGCCGGCGTTGCGGGCCCCGTCCACGCCGACCGTCGCGACGGGCACGCCGGGGGGCATCTGGACGATGGACAGGAGGCTGTCCAGGCCGTCGAGGGTCTTGGAGCGCACGGGCACGCCGATCACCGGCAGGGTCGTCATGGCGGCCGTCATGCCGGGCAGGTGGGCCGCGCCCCCCGCCCCCGCGACGATGACCTTAAGGCCGCGGCCGGCGGCTGATTTCGCATAACTCGCCAGCCGCTCGGGCGTGCGGTGGGCCGAGACGACGGTGGTCTCGCAGCCCACGCCGAGCTCTCCGAGGACCCGGGCCGCCTCGGCCATGACCGGCAGGTCCGAGTCCGAGCCCATGATGACGCCGACGAGGGGGGATTCCGCCTGTTCCATGGGCCGATGATACGCCGCCCGGGCGGCCCGGGTCTAGCGCGCGAGGGCCCGCACCCGCCCGGCGTCGAGCTCGTCCGAGGCGCCGCCCAGGTAGGTGCAGGCGAGGGCGCCCGCCGCGCAGGCGAAGCTCGCCGCCTCTGCGAGCGGGCGCCCCTCGGCCACGCTCGCGAGGAGGAAGGCCGCGGCGAAGGTGTCGCCCGCCCCCGTGGGATCCAGGACCTCGACGGGGAAGGGCGCGATCGCGCGGCCCCCGGCCAAGGCCCCCTCGGGCCCGAGCTTGACGATCGGGCAGGCGGTGAGGCTCGAGAGGAAGCACGCGGCCTCGGCCGCGCCTCGCGCGGCGCCGCCCAGGCGCCTGGCTATCGACAGGGCCTCGTCCTCGTTGACGAAGAGGTAGTCGAGGAGGGGCAGCCATTCCTCCGCGCCCTCCCACTCCTCGCTCGGGTCCCACTGCGTATCGAGGGAGACGCTCGCCCCCGCCTCCCGCGCCGCGCGGAACAGCTCGGCCACGCGGGGGAGGAAGCGCGGCATGCCGTAGGCGCCGGAGACGTGCAGGTGCGCGTAGTCCCCCAGCCGCGGGAAGGCCCCGCCCCCGTCGAAGGCGGCGAGCGAGCCCCGGAAGGTGACCTGGGTCCGCGTCGCGCCTCGGACCAGGTTGACGGTCAGGCCGCTGCGCTCGCCGCCCTCCATGCCCAGGAGGCCGATCCCGACCCCGGCCCGGGAGAGCTCGTCGCGGGCCAGGCGCCCGTAGTCGTCCTCGCCCAGGAGGCCGCAGATATCGGCCTCGCCCCCCAGGCGGGCGTAGGCCGCGGCCGCGAGGGCGGTCGACCCGCCCAAGGCGGCGCGGCAGCCCGAGCAGAAGACCTCCCGGTCGAGGGCGGGCGGCGCCTCGAGCCCCGAGAGGACGAGGTCGGCGTTGACGTCCCCGGCGAAGAGCAGCCTGCGGCGGCCGGCCATCAGAGCTCCACGCTCTCGAACTGGGGCAGCCAGGCCCGGTTGGCCGCGAACATCTCGCGGACCAGGTCGCGGATCTCGGCGAGGGAGAGGACCGCCGAGGTGAGGGGGTCGTGGGCGACGGCCTGGTACACGAGCCGGGCGTCGCCCGTCCGGTGCGCGAGCACGGCCGTCTCCTCGATCCGGGAGGAGAGCGAGGTGAGGATGGCGCACTGGGGCGGCAGGTCGCCGACCATCACGGGATGGAAGCCCGAGCGGTCGACGTAGACCGGCACCTCGACGCAGGCCCCGTCGGGGAGGTTCGTCACGTAGCCGCGGTTCTGCACGTTGCCGTTGAAGCGGAAGGTCTCGCCCCCGGCGAGGGCGTTCACGATCCAGGCCGCGTACTCCTCGCCGCGCTCGAGCTCGATGGGCTTCCTCGCGTCGAACCAGGAGCGGGCCTCGTCCCTCCAGGTCGCCTCGTTGTTCTGATACTCCTTGAGGATGTAGGCGTGCTCCCCGGGATTCCATCCCGTGCCGCGCGAGCAGTACTTCTCGATGAGGTCCTTGCGCTTGCGGAACCAGGGGTTGTACTCGGAGTTGTGGCCGCTCGACTCGGTGACGTAGTAGTCGAGGGCGAGGAACATCTCGTTGCGCACGGGCTCCTCGCCGTAGACCTCGAGCCGTCTCACCGCCTCGCGGATCAAGGGGTAGGCGTCCTTCCCCTTCCACTTGAACTCCGTGTACCAGGCTTGGTGGTTGATGCCCGCGCAGACGTAGTCGATCTCCTCGTAGGGCGCGCCGATCCAGCCGGCGAGCATCCGCGCCGTGCCCTGCACCGAGTGGCACAGGCCCGTGACCGTGATCGACGAGGTCTTCTGCAGGTCGTTGCAGAGCATGGCCATGGGGTTCGTGTAGTTCAGGAGGACGGCCCCGGGGCAGAGCCGCTCCATGTCGCGGGCGATGGACTCCAGCGCCGGCGCGGTGCGCAGGAAGCGGAAGATGCCCGAGGGGCCGCGCGTGTCGCCCACGCAGATGTCCACGCCGTGGCGCGCGGGGATCTCGATGTCGTAGCGCCAGACCTCGGTGCCGCCCGCGAGTATGGTGCACAGGACCACGTCGGCGCCGCGGAGGGCCTCCTCCCGGTCCATGGTCGCGAGCACCTTGGCCGGGCGCTTGCCCATCTCCACGATGCGCGACACCGCGCGGCGGGAGAAGTCGAGCCGCTCGGCGTCGATGTCCATGAGCCGGATCTCGGCGTCCTCGAGGCGGGGGAAGCTGAGGATGTCCCGAACGAGCTCGCGCGTGAAGCCGAGGCTTCCCGCGCCGATGAAGGCTATCTTGGTCATTGCGCGCGCGTCCTTTCGGCTCTTACTTGATGCCCGTGAGCGCGGCGCCCTCGATGATCTGGCGCTGCGCGAGGAAGAATACGGCGAGAATGGGGAGGACCGCCAGCACGGCGCAGGCCATGAGGAAGGTCCATTGGCCGGAGTAGGTATACTGGTACAGCGAGAGGCCCACGGTCAGTGTGGTGAGCTTCTGCTGGCTCGGCAGGTAGATGAGGGGCCGAAGCAGGTCGTTCCAGGTCCCCGTGAAGGTCATGATGGCGAGGGCGCTCGCGGCGGGCTTCGCGAGCGGGAGGTAGATCCGCCAGAACATCAGCGGCAGGGATACGCCGTCCACCCGAGCGGCCTCGGCGAGCTCGACCGGCACCGAGGAGTAGAACTGCCGCAGGAGGAAGGTCCCGTACGCCCCGCCCAGAAAGGCGGTGGCCCAGAGCGGGAGCTTCGTGCCCACGAGCCCGAGCTTCGAGAAGACGATGAAATTGGGGATGAGGGCCACCTGGGGCGGGATGACGAAGGAGGCGAGGAGGAGGGAGAAGACGAGGTCCCTGCCCCGGAACCTGAAGACGGCGAAGACGAAGCCGGCCGCGGCGCAGGTGAGGACCTGGCCGAGGGTGTTGAGGAATGAGAGCTCGAAGGAATTCCACACCTGCCTGAGGAGGAAGGGAGCCGCCTTCACGAGCCGCGCGTAGTTGGCGAGAGTCGGGCGGACCGGCAGGAGGCGGCCGTCGTACTGGTCGGCGAGGGGCTTCAGGGAGGTGGAGAGCATCCATATGAAGGGCCCGGCCGTCAGGGCGAGGACGAAGATGAGGGCGATGTAGCCCGCGGCGGCCCCCGCGGCGCGGCGAGCCCTCGAGGCCTGGTCAATCATAGACGACGAGCCTCTTCTCGAGCCGGAAATAAGCGAGCATGAGAAGGACGATCACCGCGGCGAGTATCATCGCCTGGGCGCTCGCGAGCCCCATGCTGAACCAGCGGAAGCCGTTGCGGTAGATCAGGTAGACCACCGTGGCCATGGTCGATTCGCCCTGGCTGCGGCGCGTGAGCATGTAGATATACTCGAAAGCCTGGAGCCCGTTGACCGTCGCGATGATCACCTGGAAGAAGATGGTCGGCGAGATGAGGGGCAGGGTGATCCTGAAGAACTTCCTGGCGCCCCCCGCCCCGTCTATGGTCGCCGCCTCGTAGTAGGTCGCGGGCACCGCCTTGAGTCCGGCGAGGAGAACTATCATGCCCTCCCCAAGCGCGCCCCACACGTTGGCGATGGTCACCGCGTAGAAAATGGCCCCCTCGCCGAGCCAGTTCACCGGCCGGAGGCCGAGGACCTGGAGGAGGCGGTTGAGCAGGCCCTCGTCCTTCGCGTAGATCCAGGTGAAGACCAGGCCGATGGCCACGGCCGAGGTGATCGAGGGCGCGAAGAACATGGCGCGGAAGAAGCCCTGGCCCCGCAGTCCCCTATTGAGGAGGAGCGCCAGGGCCAGGGAAAGGGCGACGCAGAGGGGGACGTAGAGGGCCGCGAAGCGGAGCGTCACGCGGACGGCCGCGAGGAACTTGGGATCGCCCAGGCACCGGGCGTAATTCCCCAGGCCCGCCCAGGAGGGCGGGTTGATGAGGTCCCAGGCCGTGAGGCTCAAGACGCCCGAGGCCAGGAGGGAGCCCGCGGTCCCGAAGGCTATCCCGGCCAGGGTCGGGGCGAGCATGATCCAGAGCCACGCCCGTTCCGAGCCGAGCGGCCGCAATCTTCCCTGCATCTCCGCCTCCGCCCGCTTCCCTACTTGCCCGCGCCGGCCAGGGCCGCGTCGGCCGCCTGGGCGGCCGCGGAGACCACCGCCTCGACCTTGGCGCCGGGCTTGTAGATGCCGGCCATGGACTCGCCGAAGGCCGAGGACCAGCGGTCGTAGCCTTTGAAGACGGGCTTCACGCGGGCATACTCGACGGCGTCGAGGAAGAGCTTATGGTCGATCTTGATCGCCTGCTCGAGGAAGGCGGGGCCCTCGGCGACGTCCCTGCGCGTGGGGATGGCGAAGCCGAGCTCGGCGAGCTTGGTCTGGCCCTCCTTGGACATGACGTACTTGATCCACTCCCAGCCCGCGTCGGGATTCTTGCAGCCCTTGGCCATCACGAAGCCGGCGGAGTTGATGCTCGTGACCCGGCCGGCCGGCCCCTTGGGGAAGGGGGCGACCGCCCACTTGAACGATACCGGGGCGTAGGAGGGGACCATCCAGTGGCCCGTCGTGATCATCGCCGCCTTGCCGGCCAGGAAGGCGTCGGAGCCGTACTGGCTGAGGGAATCCTGATCGGGAATGGACTTGTCCTCCTGGACCATGGCGGCGATCAGCTTCCAGGGCTCCATCTTGTCCGCGATGGCCGTCTTGCTCATGTCGGCGCTCATGATCTCCCCGCCGTAGGCCCAGACCACCTCGCTCATGAAGGTCTCGATGTCCCAGAGGTCGGCCTGGAGCCCCCACTGCTTGATCTTCCCGTCGGGCCCCTTCGAGGTCAGCTTCCTCGCGGCGGCGCGGAGCTCCTCGAGGGTCCAGGACTCGTCGGGATAGCCCAGGCCCGCGGCGTCGAACATGTCCTTGTTATAGAAGAGGGCGACCGTCTGGAAGTCGCGCGGCAGGCCGTAGAAGCCCTCGGGAGTCCTGTAGGCCGCGAGGGTCTGGGGGTAGACCCCCTCGAGGAAGCCCTTCTCGCGGTCGATATAGCCCTGGAGCGAGGCGAGGGCGCCCCGAGAGTACCAGTCCATGAACAGAGGAGCGTCCATGGCGAAGACCTCGGGCGGGGTGCCCGCGGCATAGAGGGTATTGATCTTGTCCCAGTACACCGACCACTCGGCGGTCTCGATCTCCACCTTGATGCCGGTCTTCTTGGTGAAGGCCGCGGCGAGCTCGTTCCACACGGCCGCCTCCTGCTCGGTGCCCCAGTTGAGGGCCTTGATGCTCCCGGCGGGCTTCTTGCCTCCGCAGGAAGCGAGGGTCGCGAGGCACAGGGCCGAGGCGGCCAGAACCGCGTATCCCATTCGTCGTCGCATTGCCGATTCCTCCTACTGTATATCGGATGCCCGCGCCCCTTCCGGGGCGCCGAATCAGAGCCGAATCATCAATGCAGGGAGACGCCGTTATAGCTCTTGCCCTTGAGGTAGCCGGCGAGCTCGTCGGCCGCGGCCCGGGGCGTCTTCTGGCCGAGGAGCATCTGCTGGACGGCGACGATCGTCTTCTGGACGAGCTCGTCGTACCACTCCACCAGGGGAAGCGCGCGCGCCGTGGCGGACTGCTCGCCGAACTGCGTCCAGTAAGGATAGAGCTTGAGGAGCGCGGGATCGTCGTACGAATCCTTGAACAAGGGCAGACTGCCGATCTGGACGGCGCGCTCCTTGTCCTTCTCCTTCGAGATCATGTACTGGATGTACTTCCAGGCCGCCTGCTTGTTCCTGCTCGCCCGGGGGATGGCGAAGGCCTCGGGGAGGGTCAGCGTCGCCTGGAGCGCGCCGGACTTGGCGGGAAGCCAGGAGGCGACCTCGACCTGGCCAACGACGCTCGACTTCGAGGGATCGTTGGCATAGCTGTACGTGCTCGGCGGGCCCTGGAAGAAGAAGGCCGAGGAGCCGCGGTAGAAGAGGTCGGCCGCCGCTTCCTGCGAGAGCGTCACGCTCGAGGGATTGACGATCTTGTCCTTTCGGATCGCGTCCGCCATGAACTGGAGCGCGGCGACGGACTCGGGCTTGTCGATCGCGATCGCGCCCTTCTCGTCGAAGTAGTTCCCGCCGAAGCTGTACAGGTAGAAGGCGATGGAGTTCGCGAGGGCCCACTCCTGGTTCCAGTACTCGGCCACCGGGTACTCGCAGACGCCGGCCTTCTTGAGCTGCTTGGCCTGGTCGAGGGCCTCGGCCCAGGTCCTGGGCGGCGCCTTGATGCCGGCCTTGGCCAGGAGGGCCTTGTTGTAGAAGAAGAAGCGCGTGTCGTTGTTCCAGGCGACGCCGAGGGTCTTACCCTTCACGGTGAAGGTCTGGCGCAGGCCGGGGAGGATGCCCTCGAGATAGGCCTTGCCCGCGTAGGCGTCGAGGGGCTCGACCCAATCCGCCGCGGCGAACTTGGCGACCCAGCCGTTGTCGAACTCGATGACGTCGTACGAGCCGCCGCCGGCCGCGAGGTCGGTCATCACCTTGGTCTGGACCTCGTCCCAGGACATCTGGATGAACTCCACCTCGATGCCCGTGGCCCTCTCGAAGTCCCTCGTCTGCTTCTCCCAGATGCCCTTCAGGTCCATCTCGTGCCGGGGCATGATCACGGTGATCCGCTCCGCGCAGAGCCCCGCCATCGAAAGCGCGAGGGCGATGGCCAGGACGATCGAACGCTTCAAGCCTCTCATTCCACTCTCCTTTCCCCTGGCGCGCAGCGCGCCATGATCGATGCCGAATGCTGTCGACGGATTCCCGCGAAGGGGAACCGCGTCAGCCTTTCACCGCGCCGGCGGTCAGGCCCTGCACGATGTACTTCTGGAAGGCCAGGGCCAGGATGACGGGCGGCAGGCTCGCGACGACCCCGGCCGCGGCCATCGCCACGTAATCCACGCCGACCTTGCTCGAGTACTCCGAAATGATCACGCTGATCGTCTTGGACCTGAGCGTCGAGCTCAGCACCAGGGCCGAGAAGAACTCGTTCCACGCGATGATGAAGGCGAAGATGCCGCTCGCGGCGAGCCCCGGCGTGGAGAGGGGCAGGATGATCCGGAAGATGGTGCCGAAGCGCGAGCAGCCGTCGATGCGGGCCATCTCCTCCAGGTCGCGCGGCACCGACTCGAAGTAGCTCGACATGAGCCAGATGACGAGCGGGAGGATGAAGGCGCAGTCGGCCAACGCGAGGGCGGGTATCGTGTTGAGGAGCCCGAGCTTGCCCATGACGACGTAGATCGGGATGATCAGCACGATCATCGGCATGAACTGCGTGAGGAGGATGAGGGAGAAGACGAGGCCCTTCCCGCGGAAGCGCAGGCGCGAGAAGACGTAGGCGGCGAGCGAGCCGGCGATGAGGCAGAAGGCGGTGGAGGACCCGGCGATGGCGAGGCTGTTCCGCAGGCCCACCTTGAGCGAGGCGTTGACGCCGCTCGAGCCCGCCGCGATCTCGCGGTAGTTCTCCAGGTTGGGCGACTTCGGAAGCCACTTGAGAGGGATGGCGGTGAGCTCGACGCGGCGAGAGAGGCTGCTGATGACGAGCCAGGAATAGGGCGCGAGGATGGCCGCGCAGAGGGCCAGGACCGCGACGTAGAGCAGGGGACGCGCCTTAGGCCTCGACATCCGACCCTCCCTTGAGGCCCTTCATGTAGGCGACCGACATGGCGATGGCCAGCAGGGTCAGCAGGTAGGCGAGCGCCGAGCCGTAGCCGAAGTTCAGGAACTGGAAGCTGTGCTGGTAGATGTAGTAGGAGAACATGTTCGTCCCGTTCGCGGGGCCGCCCTTGGTCATGACGTAGATCAGGTCGAATTCCTTGAGGGCCCATATCGTCTTGATCACGACGAGGGACATGACGATCGGGCGCAGGAGGGGCAGGGTTATCCTGGCGAAGCTCCGCAGCTTCCCGGAGCCGTCGATCTCGGCGGCCTCGTAGATGTCGCGGGGTATGGACTGGAGGGCCGCCAGCGCGAGGAGGATGGCGACGGGCGTCTCCTTCCAGACGTTCGCGAAGATCACGAGGGCCATGGCCGCCGCCGGGTCGCCGAGCCATATCCGGTACCCGCCGATGATCCCGAGCTGCGTCAGGGCCGCGTTGAAGGCGCCGTAGTTCGCGTCGAAGATCCACTTCCACATGATCCCGTTCACGACGTAGGGCAGGGCCCAGGGCAGGATGACGAGGCCGCGCACGAAGCCGCGGCCGAAGAACCTCTGATTGAGGAGGAGGGCGAGGGCGACGCCGAGCGAGGTCTCGGCGAGGACCGTGGACAGGGCGAAGATCACCGTCCTCCGGAGCGATTCCCAGAAGAGCGGGTCCCGGAAGGCGGAGCCGTAGTTGCCCAGGCCGATGAAGCGCCCGCTCCTCGGGTCGGTCAGCTTCAAGTCGGTGAAGCTGAGCCCGAGGGACGAGAGCATCGGGTACACGAGGACGCCCGCGATGACGGCGAGGGCGGGCGCGAGGAGGACGAAGGCGAGGAGGCCCTCGGTCTCAAGCGAGACTGCCCCCGAGGCGTCTCGTTTCATGCGGTCCGATCCTCGCCCTCCCCGCCGCGGGCCTGGGCGGGGAAGCAGGCGGCCTCGTAGCGGGCGAGCTCGGCGTCGACCGAGGCCATGACCAGCTCGCGCGGGGAGGCTCGCCGCCCGAGGGCCAGAGCGCCCTGGGCGCCGCCGAGCCTGGGCAGGTGCTGCGAGACGAGGCCGGGCGGCAAGTCCTCGCCCTCGAGCGCGGCGAGGAGGCGCTCGACCTCCGCCGCCACCGCGGGCCGTTCCCAGTAGTAGCGGGACCGGTCCGAGAGGGAGTACGAGAGCTCCATCGGGTCCCCGCTCCGGCAGTAGCCCCGCCAGTGGCTGTCGTCCTCGCGCATCGCGTCGCCGAGGAGCTCGGGCAGCCGCGGGCGGCGGGGGCCCCGGCCGAGCTCGGCCTCGATCGCCGCGAGGCCGAAGAGGGCCTCGCGGAGGGCGAAGGTGAGGGCCGGCCCCACCTTGAGGAAGGCGAAGCCGTCCTCGACGAGCTCGCGCAGGGCCTCGTCCGATTGGTAGTCGGTCGAGTGCCCCTCGAAGAAGAGGCCCGGCCGGCCGCGGAGGGCCGCGGCGAGGCCCGCGGCCCGATCCCGCCGGTAGGGGTGGAGCCCCTCCGAATCGAACTCGACGCCCGGCTGGACCACCGCGGCGATCACCCGCTCCCAGGCCTCGCCCAGGCCCGCCTCGCGGAAGGTCGCCTCGTGCAGGGCGGCCGTCTCGGCGAAGGCCCTCCCCTCGGTCGGGACCGGCCCCCCCTCGCCGCCCCTCGCCCCGCCGGGGACGGGGACCTCGGTGCCGATCACGTAGACGGGGGCGCGGCTCCGGCCCGAGGCCCGCGCCTCGGCCTCGGCGGCGGCGCAGAGCCTGGCCGCGCGGGCGGCGGCCAGCTCCGGCGCCGGGACGGGCCCCGTATCTCCGCCCAGGGCCATGCTCGCGTCGAGGTGGATCTTCCGGGCGCCGGCGGCGACGAAGGCGCGGACCAGGGCCTCGGCGCGGGCCATGGCCTCGGCGGCGGGGAGGCCGCGCCAGGGGAAGGGGCCGAGGTGGTCGCCGCCGAAGACGACGAGCTCCTCCGGGACTCGATATGCGTCGCGCAGCGCGGCGAGCCGGGCGGAGAAGTCCGCGGGCGCCATGCCCGTGTAGCCCCCCTCCTGGTTCACCTGGTTGGCCGTGGCCTCGACGAGGAGGGGCAAGCCCCGCCTCGCGGCGCGGCGGACCGCCGCCTCGAGGACGAGGGGGTGGGAGGAGCAGACCGAATAGAGCCCGCGCGGCAAGCCCCGGGAACGGGCCTCCGCGAGCTCCTCGAAGGGGTCGCGGCTCACGGGGCCCCCGCGGGGCGGCCGTAGGGATGGATGGCGACGCCCTGGACCACGCGGTTGATGACGCCGGAGGGAGAGGGGGCGTCGGGCTTGAGCCCGAGCTCGAGGGAGGCGAAGAGGCCGAGGAGCTGGCCGGGGAGCACGGCGAGGAGGGCGCGCGCGTCGTCGTCCACGCCGGGCGCCGAGCCCGTCTCGAAGAGGATGTCCGCGAGGCCCTCGAAGTCGCGCGCCGTCTCGGCGACGACGAGCGTGGTCTTGCCGAGGCGCTTCGCCCTGAGCTCCCGCGCGAGATCGAGCTCGTAGGCCCGGCGGTAGGGGTCGGAGGAGCAGAGGAGGACGACGAGGCTCTCGGGGTCGATCGCCGCCATGAAGCCGTGCCGAAGGCCGAGCATGTCCTCAGCCTTCGACAGGATAGCCCCCCCGGAGAGCTCCTGCACCTTGAGATGGGCCTCGTAGGCCCCGCCGAGGAAGGGCCGGGGCGCGAGGAAGAAGGCGCGCTTGAAGCCCTTCGAGGCCAGGGAGGCGGCCAGGTCGGAGAAGCGGGGGATGACGGCCTCGCCGAGGGAGGCGAGGCCCTCGGCTCGCTCCGCGAAGGCGGCCGCGCCGCCCGGGGCCGCCGCCCAGCCGAGGGACAGGCCCGCGAGGGCCATGCAGCTGAAGGAGGAGGTCATGGCGAGGCTGCGGTCGTTGCAGAGCTCGGGCAGCACGACGACCCGCCCGCCCTCGCCGAGGGCGCCGACTATGCGGGCGAGGGCGCCCTTCGCGTTGCAGGTGATCGCGAGCTGGCGCGCCAGCCCGGGCCTGAGCGCCGCGGCGAGGCGGGCGACCTCGTTCCCCTCGGGGCTGTCCCCCGACCGGGCGAAGGAGACGAGGATGAACTCATCGCGGGGAAAGGCCGACTCCGGATCCATGAGGATCTCCGTCGAGGGAATGGCCTCGACGCAGGGGAAGACGCGTCGGAGGGCCGGGGCTATCGAGAGGCCGACGTAGTGGGAGCTCCCGGCGCCGGCGAGGAGGAGACGGGGCGCGGGGCCGAGGAAGGCCCCGAGCTCCTCGGCCCGGGAAGCCATGAGCCGGGCCGTGGCTCGCCACAGCTCGGGCTGGGCGGCGATTTCGGCGGCCGTATGGAGGTAGCCTGCCGCCTCGCGCTCGGGCAGCGGCTTTTCGAGGAGGGAGGAAAGGGCGGAGTGAGGAAGCAGCATGGCTCCGTTGTACTCAGCATTCGATCACATGTCAACATTTTTCTTGCATTTTTTGATCGTTTTTGCTCGTTTTACCGTAAAACGGACGGGTATTGCGACAGAGCTCCTTTCTCCGTATGCTGGTATACTGAAGCGAGAGCAGGGGATTCGGCACGTACACGAAACATCGAGGATCGCCATGATCAAGGAAGAGCGCTTCGAGCGCATTCGGGAAGAGCTCGCGAAAAAGGGCATCGTCGACGGGGACGAGCTGGCCGGCCTCCTCGGAGTGTCCCGCGCGACGATCAGGCGCGATCTCGACGCCCTCGAGGAGCGGGGCTTCCTCAAGCGTACCCACGGAGGCGCCCAGGCGACCGACCCCGAGGACGAGCTGCCCTTCCACTCGAAAGTCTCCGCCTACATGCGCGAGAAGCGGGCCATCGGCCTGGCCGTGGCGGCCCTCGTCCCCGAGGGCGCCGTGATCGGCTGCACCGGCGGCACGACCGTGATGGCGGCGATCAAGTGCCTCAAAGGCAAGAGCGTCACCGTCGTGACGAACGCGATCAACGTCGCCATGGAGCTCGCGCCCTCGGAGCAGGCCCAGGTCATCGTCACGGGAGGCAGCCTCCGCACCCGCTCCTACGAGCTCGTCGGCCACATCGCCGACCGCACGCTCGGGGAGTTCCACCTCGACCTCGCCCTCATCGGCGTCGACGGGATCGACATCGAGCGGGGCATCTCCACCTACACGATCGCCGAGGCCCACGCCGCGGCCCTGTATATCAGCCAGGCCGAGCGCGTGTGGGTCGTGGCGGACCACAGCAAGGCCGGCAAGGTGGCCCCCGCCCTGATTGCCCCCCTCGCCAAGGTCCATAGGCTCGTGACCGATCCCGGCCTCGACGCGGGCATCCAAGCCCGGCTCGAGGCGGCGGGGCTCGAGGTGATCGTCGCCGCGAGCTGAGGGCATCCTCCGCTCGCCCCCTCTCCCATCTCCTGGCAATGCCCGCCGGGCCGCCTATACTTCCAGTATGGGGAGGATCCGATGAGGCCGCCGGCCCCCCGCCGGACGCCCCTCGGCGGGAAGGTGGCCGCCCTCGGCGCCGGGGCGGCCATGGTGGCGGTCCTGGCCATGGTAGCCATAGCCCTCAGGCAGAGCCGGGCTTACGAGAGCCTGGCCATACGCGAGATCGACGCCCTGATCGCCGAGGAGCTCGACCAGGTCACCTCGGCGGCCTACCGCCTCGTCCGGGCCGAGGACGAGGCCGTCAAGCAGGAGCTCGAGAGCGCCCTCAGGCTCGCGCGCAGGAGCCTCGAGGTATCCGGCGAGACGGCCGAGATCGCCGCCGGCCGCTTCCGGCCCGAGCGCCTGGCCCGGGTCGTCGAGGAGATATCCGAGCTCGGCTGGTCCGCGGCCACCGTCTTCAGGAGGGAGAGCGAGGCGGGGGACATGATCCGCGTCGCGACGACCGTCCGCGACGCCTCGGGCCGGCCCGCGGTCGGGACGCGGATCACGGCCCGGGGGCCCGGGGGCGGGCCGGACCCGGTGATCGCCGCCGTCCTCGGGGGCGGGGGCTACCGGGGCCGGGCCTTCGTCGTCGACCGCTGGTACATCGCGGCCTACGAGCCCCTACGCTCGGCCTCGGGCCGGGTCGTCGGCATGCTCTTCGTCGGCGTGCCCCAGGCCAAGGCCGAGGCGCGGATCCGCGAGGCCATCGTGAGCACGAAGGTGGGCAAGACGGGCTACCTCTACGTCGTATCGGGCCTGGGCGAGAACCGGGGCACCTACATCGTTTCGAAGGGCGGCGAGCGGGATGGCGAGAGTCTTTGGGACGTCCGCGATCCCGACGGCGAGTACATCGTCAGGGGCATCATCGAGGAAGCGGTCAAGCTCGGCCCCGGGGAGATGAACACCCTGCGCTACCGCTGGCAGAACCCGGGGGAAAGCGAGCCGCGCTGGCGGAGCGCCCGGATCGCCTACTACGCCCCCTGGGACTGGGTCATCGGCCTGAGCGTCTACGAGGACGAGATCCTCTCCTACCGGGGCATCATGAGCGCGGGCCGCCGGAGGATGGTCGGGGCCATGGCGGCGGCCGGCGGCGGCGTCGCCATCCTCGTCGGGGCGGCGGCTTGGCTCGTATCCCTGGGCATCACCGGCCCCCTGAAGCGCATGGCCGCCTCGGCCGAGCTCCTGGCCCGGGGGGGGAGGGCCCAAGAGGTCGAGAGCCGCGGCTCCGACGAGCTGGGCGCCCTGGCCAGCGCCTTCAACGCCATGTCGCGGCGGATCGAGGGGGCCCTGGCCGTGCTCCGCGCGAGCGAGGCCAAGTACCGCGGCATCTTCGAGAACGCGACCGAGGGCATCATGCTGACGGACCCCGCCGGGGCCTGCCTCGACGCGAACCCCGCCATGACCAGGATGCTCGGCTTCCGCTCCGCCGAGGAGCTGGTCGCGGCCCATACGAACCTGGGCTCCTCGTTCTACGCCGACGAGGCCGAGCGCGCCCTCCTCCTGGACAAGCTCCTCGCCGAGGGGCGGGTCTCGAACGAGGAGCTGCGCGCCCGGCGGGCCGACGGCTCGGCCATCTGGGTCTCCATCAGCGCGCGCTTCGAGCCAGGCGAGCCCCGGAGGATCCTCGCCCTCGTCTCGGACATCGACGAGCGCAGGCGGGCGGACGAGGCCCGCAGGGAGTCCCTGATCGAGAAGGACGCCCTCCTCCACGAGATCCACCACCGGGTGAAGAACAACCTCCAGCTCATCGCGAGCCTCCTCGCGATGCAGTCGAGGGCCGTCTCGGACCCGGCCTCCCTCGCCCTCTACGAGGACTTCTCCAACCGCGTCCTCGCCATGGCCCAGATCCACGAGCAGCTCTACGAGTCGGAGGGCTTCGCCCGCGTCGACTTCGGCGCCTACGCGCGGGACCTCGCCGCGAGCCTCCGCCAGAACTACGCCGCCTGCTCCGCCGAGGCCCTCCTCGAGGTCGAGGCCGAGGACGTCGAGCTAGAGATGAACCGGGCCGTGACCTGCGGCCTCCTCGTCAACGAGATCCTCACCAACTCCCTCCGCCACGCCTTCCCGCCGGCGCGGCGGCCCGAGGGGGGCCGGATCTCGCTCAGGCTCTCGCTCGGCGCGGGGGGCTCGGTCCTCCTCGAGCTCTCGGACGACGGGGTGGGCATCCCCGCGGGGCTCGGCCTCGGGGACACGGCCCACCTCGGCCTGGCCCTCATCCCCCTCCTCGCGGCCCAGCTCGGGGCCGAGCTCGAGCTGGACCGCTCCGGGGGCACGGCCTACCGCATCCGCTTCGCGGCGAGCTGAGGGCCCTCGCGGGCTCCGGGCGGCGCGGGAGCCTCAGGCCTCCTGGCCCGGCTCCTCGAGGAGGGGCGGCTCCTCGGCAGCCGGCAGGGCGCCGGCCCGCCGGGCGACGCCGGCCTGGGGCGGGAGGCCCGGCCGAGGGGCAGGCTCGCCGCCCGCCTTCGCCTCGAGCTTGAAGAAGCCGAGGGCGCCCCGCATGGCGTCGGCCTGGGCCGAGAGCTCCTCCGACATCGAGGCGAGCTCCTCGGCCGCGGCGGCGTTCTGCTGGATGACCTGGTCGAGCTGGGAGAGGGCCTTGTTGATCTGCTCGACCCCGGCGGTCTGCTCCCGCGAGCCCACCGCTATCTCCTGGACGAGCTCGGCGGTCTTCTGGATGTCCGGCACGATGGCCTGGATGACCTTGCCGGCCTTCTCGGCCACGGCGACGCTGGTGCCCGAGAGGGTCGTGATCTCGCCCGCGGCCACCTGCGAGCGCTCGGCGAGCTTGCGCACCTCGGAGGCGACGACGGCGAAGCCCTTGCCCGCCTCGCCCGCCCGGGCCGCCTCGATGGCGGCGTTGAGGGCGAGGAGGTTGGTCTGGCGGGCGATCTCCTCGATGATGCCGATCTTGGCGGCGATCTGCTTCATCGCCTCGACCGACTCGAAGACCGCCTTCCCGCCCTCGGCCGCGTCCTTGGCCGTCCGCTCGGCCAGCTTCTCCGTGGTCTGGGCGTTGTCCGCGCTCTGCTTGATGTTCGCGCTCATCTGCTCCATGGCCGAGGAGACCTCCTCCCCGGCGGAGGCCTGCTCGGTCGTGCCCTGCGAGAGCTGCTGGGCCGTGGCGCTCACCTGGCCCGAGCCGTCGGCGACCTCGCCCGCCGAGACCTGGACGGCGCCGATCCGCGCCTTGATGGCCCCGGCCAGGACGTCGAAGGCCCGGCCCGTCTCGCCGAGCTCGTCGCCGCGCGCGCGCATCCGCTCGAGGCCGGCGGTGTCGAGGCCCCCCATCGTGAAGTCGCCCTCGGCGAAGCGGAGCACCGCCGCGTTGACGAGGTTGACCGGCCGCGAGATGCTCCGGCCGATGAGGAAGAGGACGACGAAGCCGACGAGGACGCCGGCCGACCCGACGAGGGCCATGGCCGCGAGGAGCTGGCGCAGGGGCGAGAGGAGGGCCTCCAGGGGGAGGACGATCGCGAGGGACCAGGGATGCTCGTCGGCCCCGATCCGGACCGGCGCGAAGCTCAGGTAGGATATCGCCCCGGTCGCGAGATTCTTCTTCGTCAGGACGTAGGGCTTGCCGGCCTTGATGGCCGCGAGGAGGGCGGGCTGCTCGGCCGGCACGTCGTCGCCGATGATCTTGCCGATCTGCTCCTTCTTCGGGTGGTAGACGCGGGGGCCGGCGTTGGAGACCAGGATCGGGTAGGAGCCCTCGTAGGGCTTGATGCCGGCCAGGAAGGCCCCGAGGCCGGAGACCGAAAGGTCGTGGCCGACCACGCCGAGGACCCTTCCGCCGACGAGGATGGGCACGCAGACGCTCGTCAGGAGGATCTCGTCCTCCTTCTTCCCGGTGTAGCTGTACAGGTAGGGCTCGGGCACGAATTCCTTCTTGGTGTTCCGGGGGACGAGGTACCAGTCCCCGGCGCCGGGCTTCTCGTAGTCGATCGCGGCCGAGCGCTGGATGGAGCCGCTCCCCCGGTCGAAGACCGTGATATAGCGGCCCGTGGCGTCGGAGCCCGCGGAGCCGCGGAACTTGGCGTCCTTCCCGTCGAGGGCCTCGGGCTCCCAGACGCTCCAGGTGGAGAGGTAGGCGGGATTGGCCTCGAGGTTGGCCCTGAGGATGGCGTCGACGCCGGCGCGATCGACGCCTCCCGCCGAGCGGAGCCCGACGAGGGCGTCGCGGAGGGCCCGGGCGTCGACCGCGGCCCTGCCGAGCTGCTCGGTGACGATGGCCGCGTTCGTGGCCGCGAGGCCGTCGCCCTCGCGGTAGGCCGCCGCCGTGAGCAGGCGCGAGGCGGAAGAATAGGATATGGCCACGATGAGGCCGATGCAGGCGATGAACAGCGAGACGGCGGGGAGAACGATCCGCGCCCCGATCCTCAGCTTGATCTTCACGGTTCCCTCCTGGTCGCTAGGAAAGTATAGGCGCCGGGCCGGGGAAATGCAAAAATCAGCCGAGGATGCGGTAGGCGGCCTCGGCGGCCCCGCAGCCCTCGCGGAGGAGGGCCGCGAAGCGCTCGGCGCAGGCCTCGAGGGCCGAGCGGGGCTCGGAGGCCGGGGCGTAGACGATGGCCGCCACGTCGCGGGCCCCCTCGAAGACCTTGGTGGCCATCGCGTCCTTGACCGGGTTCCCGCAGGGGAGCCAGGCCCCCGAGCCGGGGTCGCGTCGGCAGGCGACCAGGAGGTCCTCGAGCTCGATCTCCTGGCCCGAGGGGTTGAAGACGTAGGACTCGCCCGGCAGGCCCCGGCGGAGGAGGAGCTCCGGCCCCGCCGCGGCGAGGTCGAAGACGCTGGCCGGGTAGCCCCACTCGAGGCTGACGGCGTTGTTCGCGTCCACGGGCCCGTTCACGAGGGGGAAGCCGCCCAGGGGGCCCTCGCCCTCGAGTGCCGCGGCGAGGAGGTACTCGCTCGAGGGCTTGGAGCGGCCCGCCGGCTTGTACTTCCCGTGGCGGAGCATGCCGCGCACCGCGGCCTTGCGCTCGGGAGCGAGGAAGGGCTCGCCCGCGGCGCGGACCCGGGCGAGGAGCTCGGCGAGGTAGGGCGGGGCCGACTCGGTCCGGGGGCAGGCGGGGAGGCCGGAGGCCCAGACCAGGGCCGCGCGGAGGGCGCCGCCGAGGGCGGGATCGATCTCGAGTGAAGGGACTGCGCTCATGGCGAGGATGATAGCGAGGGCCGCCGCCCGCGTCGAGGCCGCGCGGCCCCGGCTAGGGCGCAGAGCCGCGCGAGCTGGGCGCGGCGCGAGGGGCTGAGCCTCCGGCCGAAGTTGATCCGCAGGTGGCCGCGGAAGTAGGGGTTCGCCGAGAAGAGCTCGCCGGGGGCCACGAGGATGCCCTCGCGCGCCGCGGACTCGAAGAGGGCCGAGGCGTCGCTCCCCTCGGGCAGGCCGATCCAGAGCAGGCAGCCCCCGGAGGGCCTAAGGAGGGTCGAGCCTTCCGGGAGGGCCTCCTCGAGGAAGCCGAGGTAGTCCTCCAGCTGGGCGGCGAGGGCCGCGCGCATGGCGCCGAGATGGCGGCGGAAGGCCGGGCCCTCGAGGTAGGCGGCCAGGACCAGCTGGGCCGGGCGGTTGGTCGCGAGGCTGGACAGGCCCTTGGCCTTGATGAGCTCGTCCCGGAGCCCGGGGGAGCTCATCCAGCCGATCCTGAGCCCCGGCGCGAGGCTCTTCGAGAAGGAGGAGAGGTAGACCAGGCGCTCGTAGCCCCCGAAGGCGCTCAGGTTGGCGGGGCGCTCGCGCGGGAACGCGAGGTCGCCGTAGGCGTCGTCCTGGACGAGGACGGCCCCGCTCCGCGCGGCCAGCTCGACGAGGTCCCGCTTGTCCGCGTCGGGCATGGTCGCGCCCGTGGGATTCTGCACGTTGGGCTGGGCGATGATCATCGCGAGCCGGCCCAGCCGCAGGCGCCGCTCGAGGAGGCCGAGGTCCATGCCCCGGCCCGGCTGGACCGGGACCTCCACGACCCGGGCCCCGGCGGCGGCCAGGTGGCGGTAGTAGTCGTAGTAGGTCGGCGACTCGAGGGCGACCGCGTCGCCCGGGCGCACGAAGGCCCGGACCGCCAGGGCGATCGCCTCGGTGGCCCCTCCGGTCACGATGACGTCGCCCGGCTCGAGGGAGCCGTGGAGGCGCCGGTAGGTGGAGGTTATGCGACGCCGGAGCTCCTCCTCGCCCGCGGGGTCGCCGTAGGCGATCCAGGAGCCCGCGAGCGCGGCGTAGAGCCGCTCGAGCCTGGCCGAGGGGAGGAGGGCGGGATCGGGCTCGGCGAGGGCGAAGCCCGCGCGCCGGCCCCCGGCGGCGAGGAGGTACTCGATCTTGCCGGCAGCCGACAGCCCCTCGGCCTCCCGCAGGGAGGGCGGCGGCCGATAGGCGCCGAGGGAGGCGCCGGGCCGCGGGCGGGCGTAGTAGCCCCCGCGCTCGTGGGCGCGGACGAGGCCCTCGTCCTCGAGGAGGCCGAAGGCCGCGCGGACCGTGTTGAGCCCCAGCCCCTCCTCCCCGGCGACGGCCCGGAGCGAGGGCAGGCGCTCGCCCGCGGCGAAGGCCCCCGACTCCAGGAGGCCCCGGTAGCGCTCGTAGAGGGCGCGGTACTTGGGCATGGGCCATGGTACTGTGCCCATTTTTTTCGCGCAAGCTGTCGCTGTATCCATCCACCTCGCCGGGCTACAGTAGCCGCGGGCGCCGCGCCCGGGAGGGGCCCGGGGAGGCGGCGGCCCGAGGGGGAGCCCCATGCGGGAGAAGCGGGTCTACGCGGTGTTCGGCCTCGTCTGCGCGGTCTTCGGGACGACCTTCCTGGCGATCAGGATAGGCCTCTCCTCGGGGGCCCCGCCCTTCCTCTTCGCCGGCCTACGCTTCTCCGCGGCGGGAGCCATCCTCGCGGCCGCCCTCCTGGCCGCTGGCCGGGCGAGCCTTGCCGGCCTCGCCGCCCTCGCGCCCCGGGCGGCCCTGCTCAGCCTGCCCTACGTCGTCCTCAACTTCGGCGCGACCTTCTGGGCCGAGCAGCACATCGGCTCGGCCACGGCCGCCCAGATCGACGCGGTCGGGCCCATAGCCTCGGCCCTCCTGTCGGCACTCTTCCTGGGCAAGCGGCTCGGGCCGGGCCACGGCCTGGGCGTGGCCGCGGGCTTCGTCGGGGTCTGGCTCATCGTCGGGGGCTCGGCCGCGCCCGAGGCGGGGGCGGCTAGCCCGGAGCTCCGCCTCGCCGCCTCGATCGCGATGCTGGTCGGGGCCGTCGGCTTCGCCGGCTCCTCGATCCTCTACAAGCGCCTCTTCGACGACTCGGCCGACCCCTTCGCCGTCAATGCCCTGAACATGCTCTTCGGGGGAGCGGGCCTCCTCGCCCTGGCGGCCGCGGCGGGCCAGCGCGCCTTCCCCCTCGAGGCCGGGACCCTCCTCCCCCTGGCCTACCTCGTCGTCATGGGCTCCCTCGTCGGGCACAGCGCGAACCTCTGGCTCGTCCGCGAGGCGGGGCCCCTCTTCGCCTCCTCGTGGTCCTACGTCTCCCCGATCATAGCGACGGGAGTCGGGGCGATCGCCCTCGGCGAGGCGACGGGGCCGCGGAGCCTCGCCGGGGCCGCCCTCACCCTGGCCGGCGTCTACGCGATAGGGAGGGCCGAGCGGGGCGGGGGGGCGGGGGGCCGGAGGCGGGCGGCTAAAGCCGCCTAACGCGCCATGACGCGGACGCAGTCCCGGGCGGCCTCGGCGCGCTCGAGGGCCTCGCCGGCGTCGCGGCCGAGGGCGGTCACGTGGCCCATCTTGCGGAAGGGGCGGACCTCGCGCTTGCCGTAGAGGTGGACCGCGACCCCCGGCAGGGCGAGGGCCCGCTCGAGGCCCACGTACTCCGGCTCCCCCGAGGCCCCGGGCGCCCCGAGGAGGTTGACCATGGCCGCGGGGCGGAGGAGCTCGGAGGAGCCCAAGGGCAGGCCGAGGAGGACGCGGAGGTACTGGTCGAACTGGCTCGAGGCGCAGGACTCGATCGTGAGGTGGCCCGAGTTGTGGGGCCGGGGCGCGATCTCGTTGACGAGGATCTCGCCCGAGCGGGCCAGGAAGAGCTCGACCGCGAAGACCCCCGCGGCCGCGCCCGCGGGGGAGCCCGAGCGGGCCGACTCGGCCTCGAGCTCGCGGAGGCAGGCCAGGGCCAGCTCCTCGGCCCGCTGGCGCTGGGCCGCCCCGATCCGCGCCGGCGCGACCACGGAGTCGCAGAGGTTGGCGCGCTCGTCGAAGGCCATCTCGACGCAGGGGTAGACCGCCGTGGAGCCGTCGGGGGAGCGGGCGAGGACGACGGCGAGCTCCTTCTCGATCGGGACCTTGGCCTCGGCGAAGGAGGGGCCGGCCAGGGCCCCCGGGCCCTCGGGGCCCGCGAGGATAGCGACGCCGAGGCCGTCGTAGCCGCCCAGGCAGGACTTCTGCACGAGGGGGAAGCCCCCGAGGGCCTCGGCCGCCGCCGCGAGCGCGGCGGGAGAAGGCGGCGCGCCGGGGCCGCCTTCCAGCATCGCCCAACGCGCCGTCGGGATCCGAGCCGTCTCGAGGAGGCGCTTCTGCGTAGACTTATCCTTGATGGCCGCGAGGACCCCGGCCGAGGGGAGGACCGGCTTGCCGAGGCGCTCGAGCTCGCGGAGGGCCGGAAGGCTGACGTGCTCGATCTCGTAGGAGACGACGTCGACCTCGCGGGCGAACTCGAGGACGGACTCGTAGTCCTCCAGGGGGCCGACGTGGGCGACGTCCGCGAGCTCGGAGCCGGGCGAGGGGTAGTCGGGGCTCAGGACCTCGATATGGGCGAGGTACTTCCTCGCCTCCTCGATGGCCATGCGGCCGAGCTGGCCCCCGCCGATGATGCCGATCCTGCGCATAAGCCTCCCTTATGGCCGCCCCTCGCGGGCGGGGCGCAAGCCCGCTCGATCAATCGATGGGTTCTATCTCGATGGCGAAGGTGCCGTTCACCCAATCGCTGCCATCGTCGCTCGGGCGGGCCGCGATGGCGCCCTGGATGATGCCGCTGACCGTGTCGATGCTGTCGATGCGGATCGAGCCCAGGTCGCAGAGTATATTGAGCGAGTCGTCTATAGGGTCGTAGAGGGTCACCGTCTGATTTTCCTCCGATGACCAATCGTATAAATCGAAGTATAGGTCGTAGGTCCCGACCGCCTGGGGCACGGAGAAGAGCACCTCGAGGTATTCCGATCCTAAATAAGCGCCAGCCTCCCAAGGCTGGAAACCATCCGCGGGTTCGACGTTGTAGAGGTAGAAGTGGTATTCCCCGGTCTCATCGTCGGCCTCGGCGTAGCCGGAATTGTAGTCGAATACCTTGCCGTTGAAGTTGCCCTGGAGGGGCTGGTCGATGATCTCGTAGGTATCGTCGCCCCCGCCTCCCCCGCCCGAGGGGCAGCCCGCCAGAAGGAGGGCCGCGACCGACAGAACCAGAAGCAGGGGCAGCGTCCGAGACGTGTTTCTCCGCATGGATACCTCGCTTGGCCTAGGATGTAGTGGGAGGGATCGTAGCAGGGCCCGGGTTCCTGGGCAAGCGCCGCCTACTCGTCCTCGTCCTTGCCCGTGACGCGCTGCCCCGGCACCGTCTCGAGGCCGGGCAGGAGGCTCGGCTGGCGGCCGGCCTCGGCCGGGCGAGCGTTGGGCGACGCCGCTCCCCGCGCCGCGCCGAGGACCTCGGGATTGTGCACGAGGTCGCGGGGCTTGGAGCCCTTGGCCGGGCCGACGATGCCCTTCTCCTCCATGAGCTCCACCAGGCGCGAGGCGCGGTTGTAGCCGATCTTGAGGCGGCGCTGGATGTAGGAGGCGCTCGCCTTGCCCTGCTGGAGGACGATCTCGAGGGCCTTCTCGAACAAGGGGTCGTCGTCCTCGTCGCCGAAGAGCGAGGGCTCGCCCTCCTCGTCCTCGTCGTCGATGAAGATCTCCTCGTCGATGTAGTCGGGCTCGCCCAGGGTCTTCACGAACTCGACGGCGCGCTCGACCTCCTCGTCGGAGACGTAGGCCCCCTGCATACGGATGGGGAAGGGGTCCCAGGCGCTCGCGAAGAGCATGTCGCCGCGCCCCAGGAGCTTCTCGGCCCCGACCATGTCGATGATGATGCGGCTGTCGAACTTGCCGGCGACCATGAAGGCGATGCGGCTGGGGATGTTGGCCTTGATGAGGCCGGTGATGACGTCGATGGAGGGGCGCTGGGTGGCGAGGACGAGGTGGATGCCGACGGCGCGGGACATGGCGGCGAGCCGCGCGAGCGTCGACTCGAGCTCCTTGCCCGTGGTGGCCATGAGGTCGGCGAACTCGTCGATGATCACCACGATGTAGGGCAGCCGCTCCTGCGCGAGGCCCTTCTCCTTGACCTTGCGGTTGTAGCTCTTCACGTCGCGCACGCCCACGCGGTCGAGCATCGAGTAGCGCCGCTCCATCTCGCAGATGCAGTACTGGAGGGCCTGGAAGGCGCGCTTGGGCTCGGTGATCACCGGCGTGAGGAGGTGGGGGATGTCGTTGTAGAGCTTCAGCTCGACGATCTTGGGGTCGATGAGGAGGAGCTTGACCTCCTCGGGAGAGCGGCGGAAGAGGACGGAGAGGATGATCGAGTTGACGCAGACGGACTTGCCCGAGCCCGTGGCCCCCGCGATGAGGAGGTGGGGAGTCTGCACGAGGTCGATGAACTGGACCTCGCCGGCGATGTCCTTGCCGAGGATCACCGGCACCTCCATCTTGGCCGTCTTGAAGGACTCGTTCTCGACGATCTCGCGCAGGGAGACGATGGAGCGCCGCTCGTTCGGCACCTCGATGCCCACCGCGTGCTTGCCGGGTATGGGGGCCACGATGCGCACGCTCGAGGCGGCGAGGCGCAGCGCGATGTTGTCCGCGAGGTTCGTGATCTTGGAGAGCTTCACCCCGGGGGCCGGGAGGATCTCGAACATGGTGATGACCGGGCCTTTGCGGATGCCGGTGACCTCGGCCTCGATGTTGAACTCGGCCAGGGTGTCGCGGAGGACCTCGGCGGACTTGCGCGTCTTGTCGTCGATGATCCAGTACTGGCCGTCGGGGTAGGCGTTCAAGATGCCCTCGGCGCTCACGGCGTAGGGCTTGTCCTTGCGGCGGGCCAGGATCCGCTTGATCGCCGCCTCCTTCTCGGCCTCCTCGGAGGCCGAGGGGGGGGCCGGGGGCACCGAGGTGAACTCGATCGGGGGGGCGCCCTCGAGCTCGAGGATCGAGGCCTCCTCGGCCTTGGCCGCGACCTCGCCGGCTCCCGCATGCTCGCGCGCGGCGGATGGCTCGCGCGAGGCCGCGGGGTCGCGCAGGACCGCGGCGCGGGCGGGCGGCTCGCGCGGGACCGAGGCCGCGAGGGACGCGGCGAGGGGCTCCGCGCCGGGCTCGGGCTCGGAGGGAGAGCCGGGATCGGCCCCGGGCAGCTCCTCGACCCCCTCGTCAGGCTCGGCGGCGTCGAGCGAGTCGGGATCGGTCGCGGCCTCGGAGCCGAGGACGCGGAGGGGGGGCAGGGGGGCGAGCTCGGGCACGCGGAAGACGAAGGGCGCCCCGGTCCCCAGGGCCGGGGTGGGCCCCAGGACAGGGTCGGGATCGAGCTCCTCGGCTTCCGGGGGCCGGCGGCCGGCGGCCGAGGCCTCCTCGGCCTCCTCCGCGCGATCGGCGGGGGGCGGAAGAAGGAGGCCGGGGCGCTTGCCCCGCTCGCGCTCGACCGGCCCCTCCTCCTCGGGCGGGAGGCGCCGGCGCGAAGCCGCCAGGGCCAGGCGGGCCACCCCGGCGGCGAGGGACAGAGCCAGGGCGAAGGCCCCGACCCCGAAGGCGGGCAGGCCGGCGGCCTCGAGGAAGGGTAGGGCCTCCAGGGCCGCGGGGTCGCTCGAGAGCCTGGCGAAGGCCGCTACGGGGAGGAAGGGGAGGAGGGAGCCGGCCAGGGCGACCTGGGCGGCGGGCCTGTAGCCGGGCATGAAGGCGAGGAGGGCGGCCGCGGCGAGCCAGGCCGGGACGAAGAGGCAGGCCCAGGAGAAGGAGCCCAGGAGGAAGGAGCCCAGGGCGGTGATCGCCGGGGGCAGGTCCGCCCCCGATCCCGCCGCGGCGAGGGAGGCGAGGCAGAGGAGCGCCGCCGAGGCGAGGGCCGCGGCGAGGACTCTATTGGCTTTCGAGGTCTGCTCTGCTTCCAGCATCGTTCGTGCGAGCTCCTAGTCGGGCGTATCCCTTCAGTATCGGCAGGAGGGCCGGGGCGGTGTAGGGCCGGCGGGGAGGGAGCTAGAGCCCCGCCCCCGCCCCGCGGGCGGCGCCCCGGCCGGCCCTAGGCCCCGAGGGCGCGGAAGGCCAGGAAGAGGTAATGGGCGAAGACCCCGGCGGCCAGGCCGCCGACGGCATGGGCGCCGATGGCCTTGCCGATGAGGTCGCGGCGGCCGAGGGCGTCCATCATGCCGGTGTGGGTCGAGAGGAAGCCCGACCAGCACATGCCGATGGCCGTGAAGACGGCGATGTCGTTCGGCCCGACCAGGCCCTCCTTGAGGAGCCGCGGCACGAGGCCGAGGGCGGCGCCCACGGCGCCCAGGGAGGTGATGGGGAAGGCTATGGCCTCGGGGCTCGTGAAGCCGAACAGGAGGTTGAACAGGAAGCCGAGGGCCCGCCCGATGGCCGGGAAGACCGGGACGCCCTCGTAGGCGAGGCCCTGGTAGCCGAGGGCCGCGTCCTTGGGCCCCCAGGTGAGCATCATGACGGCGGTCGAGATCACGAGGACCCCGGGCACGATCGCGACGCCCGCTTCGAGGCCCGATTTGCCCCCGTCGAGGACGGCGTTGAGGAAGCGGATGAAGAGGCCCTCCTCCTTGCGCGCCATGACCCGGGCCTCGTCGAAGCCCTCCTGCTCGGCGGCGGGCACGGCCTCTTCTTCCCCGAAGGTCTTCCTCAGGGAGAGCTGCATGAGCCTCGTCGAGACGATCGAGCCGAAGACGGCCCCGCCGAGGCCGATCAGGGCGGGGGCGTAGAAGTTCCCCCCCGAGGGGTTGAGGTGGCCCTGGCCTATCATGTAGGTGATGACGATGAGGCCCATGCCGAAGGCGGTCCCGAAGTTGGTCAGGGAGTAGAGCTGGTACTTCTTGAAGTAGGAGCGGTAGCCCTTGTCCTTGGCGAGGCTCAGGATGGCGGGATTGTCCGAGAGGAAGCACAGGAGGGCCCCGAGGGAGGCGACCCCGGGCAGGCGGAAGAGGGGCTTCATCAGGGGCGAGAGGAGGCGCTCCACGATGCGGACCGCGCCGAACTCGACGAGGAAGGAGGAGAAGGCGCCGACGATGACGGTGACGGCCACGAGGTAGAGGACGGTGTTGATCAGGAGGTCGTAGGCCGTCCTCATGATGGTATTGATCAGGTTCTCGGCCCCCATGACCGAGCCCATGAAGCCGAAGACGAGGACGAGCACGAGGATCGAGACGATGCCCTCGACCAGGCTCCGCTGCGCTTTCATCGCTACCCCCAGGACAGGGAGGCTAGCACGCCCGCGGCGCGCGAGTCTCGCCTCGGCGGGGAGGCCCGGGCCCTCCCCCGCGACGGCCTTGCCGAAGACATAGGAATTTACTTATATATTACTAGTCCCCAACTTGCCCCCCGCGGGGGAAAAGCCGTATCATGGCACTTCACCTTCCCCCGAAAGGAACCCCCATGGTCATCGAGAAGAACCGCGTCGTAACCATCGATTACAAGCTCCAGGATACCGAAGGCGAGGTCCTCGACTCCTCCGAGGGCGCCGAGCCCCTCGTCTACCTCCACGGCAACGACAACATC